>JBEITT010000152.1:0-8404 GCA_040374745.1 Planctomycetaceae bacterium
ACTGCTTGAGCCACCAGCCAGCCCGGCCCGGCTTGCCCAGCCAGCCGCCGTCACAACCGGCTGACCTGATCTAAACCCCGCAGTTTAAGCCTCTCAAAAAGGTTCTGCGGAGAAGGTCTGTCAGGAATTGTCCTTCCCAAGTAAAAATCTGACCTGAATCATGAAAAAGTGCTCAAATAATCTGAAGTTTCAGCTTCCAATAACCGGCAAACCCTTTTCTCTGGCTGGTTCGATAACATTCTTTAAAATTGAAATTCAAAACTTTCTTGTCTTCTGTACGCAAGTCACTACTTACAAAGGGAATATGTGTAATTTCGAAACGAGACTTTCCTGAAATGAGATCTCTTCTTTTTTTGCTTATGGAAAGCTGGAATGGTGCAAATGTAGCTGGCTGCGCACATTCATGGATTTATTTCACCACGATGCGGAGTGTGGTCCGAAAGAGAAGTTCGCCGGTTCGGCTTTGGGCCGAAACGTTGCACTCCATTGCACCGGCAGTGCGGGTGGCATCGGGGCTGATCTTGAATGTCAAAGGCTGTGTGGCTTCGGGTGCGATGCTGAACGTGGCAGGTTCGACGCTGAATCCGGGTTGCGATATTTTAATTGTATCCGGGGCGTATGATTTGTCGCTGGAAGGGTTTTTGAGCGACAGAACAGCTTCCATCGAGCCACCGGCCGGAAGCGTGCCAAGGTCGAGTTCACGAACGATCAGCAGCAGGCCTTCAGGCTTGGTTCGGGCCCGGGCCGAACTGCTGGCGGCAGTCTTGTCGGCTGGGGCGCAACCATAAAATGGAAAAAAGCAAATGAAGGAGAAAAAAATCAGGCCAGGGATAATCCGGTTTCGACCATTCTTATCGTTATGTGGGTCATAGGAGATAGGTAAAGCGGGTAGCATGAAAATGACTCGAAAACAAGGGCTGAATGCGTTGACTCTTACGATTGTGAAGATCATCATGGAAATCAGTGAGTTTACCGGCATGCTATTTGACCTCTTTTTGCCATTTCTCGGAAGGTCGAATTGCTCTGCCGGTTGCATTTTTTCGAAGAGTTGCAACGGGGATTAAGATGATGCACATGTCAAGTGTTGGAAAGACGTTCAGCAGAATGGCCCTGGGCATGGCCCTGGCGGCTGTTTCGGGTGGTGTGGCTGAGGCCTGCCACTGCGGCAAGACACCCTGTGCCGTGGCGGCTGCTCCGGCTCCGGCGATGGTGCCGCAGATGGTGACAACCATGCAGACCGTAAACAAGACGGTTTATGAGCAGGTGCCAAAGACTGTCACACAAACACGTTACCGCATGGAAACCAGCACCGAGCAGGTGCCGGTCACGCGAACGGTTTTTGAGCCGGTGACGACCACAAAGATGGTCAAGCAGCCCTACACGGTGTGCGAGCAGGTGCCGGCCACCATTTACAAGCCTGTTTGTGAAACGCAGATGGTCAACAAGGTCGTCACCCGCTATGTACGCCAGCAGGTGACCGAGCAGGTTCCCGTGACACGTTACCACAAGGTCATGGAAACGCAGGGCCAGTATGTCACGAAAAAGACGCCGATTGTCGAGTGCGTCGTAACATGTGGCCATCATGGTGGTTGCGGATGTGGCAAGGCCAAGACGAAGCAGGTGGTGACCGGCTACAACTGCGAGCAGGTGTATGTTGAAAAACCTGTGTGCAAGACCGTGGCCACGACCGAATACAAGACCGTTTGCCGCACCAAGATGGTGCCGGTTCAGGAAACCGTATGTGTGCCCCAAACGGTTCGCAAGATGGTGCCTGAACAGGTGATGCGAACGGTTCAGCGGGTGGCTTACAACGAAGTGCCTGTGCAGGTTTGCGAGATGAAGCCCCGCCAGGTGCAGGAAACAGTCACACGCTGCGTGACCCGACGGGTGCCTGAGCAGGTTCAGGTGCAGGTGATGGAGTGCGTGGCCAAAGTGGTGAGCGAGCAGGTTCCGGTAACAACCTGCGTGATGGTGCCTGTCGCCCAGACCGCTGCTGCAGCACCGGCCCCGGCTGCTGCCTCTTCAGCCCAGACTTCTGAGCAGAAGTGATGGGTCTGACGGTAAGTTAACAGCGTGGGGAGAAGTGCGTCAAAGGATGTGCTTCTCCCCCTTGTCTTTTATGATACTTCAGGCCTCTTTGTGCTTTGTTTTCAGGGGTTATCTGGTGGTTGACAGTTAAAAAACACTCTTTTTCCATTTTGATTGAAACTTTTGACATGCGCTGAATGGATATTAATGCATGAATCTTACCGTCTGATCCTCGGCCTTTACTCCTTCCTGAAGAAAAATGAACCGCACCAGATTCATCATGACTTCATTAAAATGACAAGTTTTAAAACGATCTCGCCATGATAATTTTATTTCATTCATGGCATTTATCGAATGATTTGCAATTTGAATTACAGCAATTGAATTTTCAATGATCCTGTCGAATTTTATCTCTGGAATTGAGTCACTGAATTTATCTGCGAAAAGTTCCTGAGCCATTTTGCAGGCTGAATAATGATAATATTATCTTCAGGATTTCAATATCTGCCATTCTTGAAATCAATACTTAAACAATTGTCACAAAGCCAGGGCTTCTTCCAGGGTAAATCGGCCTTCGTAAAGGGCCTTGCCGATGATGGTGCCCCAGAGCGGGAGTTGCTGGAGCTGGGTCAGATCATCGAGGCTGGAAACGCCGCCCGAGGCGACAACAGGCAGGCTGACTTCGTTCGCCAGGCGGCCGGTCATTTCGAAGTTGGGGCCGCTGAGCATGCCGTCGCGGGCGATGTCGGTATAGACAATCCCCGCCAGGGGCAGCGATTCAAAGGTTTTGGCCAGGGCCACGGCATCAACCGAGCTGACTTCCAGCCAACCGTCGGTGGCCACCAGCCCATTTTTGGCGTCGAGCCCCAGCACCAGCTTGCCGGGGTATCGCCAGGCCATCTCCTCAAACCATTTTGGCTCGCGCACGGCCTTGGTGCCCACCACCAGCCGACGCACGCCAAGATCAGTCCAGTGGTGAATGGTGGCCTCGTCGCGCACTCCGCCGCCCAGCTGCACAGGCAGGCCAATCTGGTCAATAATTCGCTCAACGATTGGCGAATTGACGGATCGGCCACCGTCTTTGGCACCATCCAGGTCAACCAGGTGCAGCCACTGGGCACCGGCATCGGCCCATTTCCGGGCCATCACCAGCGGGTCTTCCGCATAGGTCTTCTGGCGGCCGAAATCGCCTTGCTCAAGCCGAACACAGCGGCCGTCCTTCATGTCGATGGCAGGCAGAAGAATCATTGTATGGATATTCATTTGATCAACTTGTGCAAAGCTGTGCGGAGTGTGTCGGGCAGGGTGAAATGCTCACAATGCCATAAAGTTCTGATAGATTCGCAGGCCTGTGGCCTGGCTTTTTTCGGGGTGGAACTGGCAGGCCCGCAGGTTATCGCGGGCCACCGCTGCGGTGAAGATGCCGCCGTGGTCGCTGGTGGCCAGGCGGTCGGCGGGGTTGGCAACGCGTGCATGATAGCTGTGTACGAAATAGACACAAGGCCGCGGGCCAAGGCCTGCAAAAAGCGGGTCGGGGCGGGTCAGTTCAATTTCGTTCCAGCCCATGTGCGGAATCTTCAGGCCCGGCTGAGGGTCGAACCGCACCACTTCGCCTGGAATCAGGCCAAGGCCGGTGTGCTCACCATCTTCAAAGCTCTTGTCAAGAAGGAGTTGCAGGCCAAGACAGACGCCCAGACAGGGGCGGCCGGAAGCGACGGCATCAATAAATGCCTGGCCCAGGCCCGTGTGGCGAAGCTGGCTGATGGCGTCGCGAAAAGCCCCGACACCCGGAAGAATCACATGGCTGTAAGAGGCCAGTTTGTCGGGGTCGGCCACAATGTCAGCGGCGTGGCCGGTGGCCTCAATCGCTTTCTGGACACTTCGCAGATTGCCCATCTCATAGTCGATAATGGCGGCGCGTCGGCTCATGGTCGGTCGTTATCTGGCAAGTGCTTTTCTGGCAGCAGGTTAAGTTCGGTCAGGGTTGCTTCGCCGGTGTGCCCCTCGGGGCATCCTGTCGCATATCACGGTAACTTAATCGCCGCCAGCCTGTCGAGAGATCGTTGGCCGAGAGTTCTGGCACTTCAGCTTCATTGGGTTCAATGTCGTCTTTAAAGCCCGGTGGTTTCACGGTTTTGGGCTTCACCAGAGATTTTGGCGTGTCGTTTTCGGGGAAGGAATCATCAGCAGAATGTTCAGCATCAGTGGTTTTAGGTTCATCTTCGGCTGGGTCGTCGGCATAACGCGACCGTCGGGGCGCACGCCTGCCTGCCACCTGGCCGAATGTCAGGTTCGGTTCGCTGCTTCGACTCTCATCGGCCCGGGCCACAATACGCGGCGATTCTTCATCAGTCGGCAGATTCAAGCCATTTCGCTTCAGGAGGTTACGTGATTCATCAAGCCGTGTTGCCAGTGTGCCGCTGTAAGATTCCTCGCGCTGAAGGTCGGCGGCAAGCAGTCGATTCTGTTTTTCAAGTTTGCCTAATTTTGCTTTCAGCGTTTCGTTTTCGAACTGAATCTGGCTCAGGGCGGCTTTCATCGAGCCATTGGCCGCCAGGTTGGGTGCGAACGAGGGGCGATGACCATTGCAGCCGGCGACCAGAACCGACAGGCAAACCAGAAGCAGGGCAGGCAGTTGCCGCCATAAGTGCTTTCGGTAAAATGGTTTGTCGAGGTTTCTCATCCGGCCCGTTTATTGACTCGCTCGTCAGAATGTCAGTTATCCTGAATGATCGGCAGAATGCATATAGAATCTTTAATCGTCAGAATTCTCCTGAATTAACATGGCTGGTTTTGTGCCGGGCAGGGCATTCAGCCTTGAGGAGACGATGTGCGGTGATTCGGCCCGGTGGGCGGTGTGCTTGTGGGGCGATTGCCAGCGACGGTAGATTTTTCTCAGTTGCCGCCGGGTCGCGAAATAAGCCTGCAATGCCAGTGTCGATAGCGACCCTGCGGCCATGCTGGCGAAAATGACCAGGGCCAGCGGGCTTGCCCAGGTGCCGAAGCCGAAGGGCAAGACGACCGAGACGCGGGCGCGGTTCATCACGATGAACCAGCCCAGGATGCCCAGAAGCAGGGCCGAGATGGTCAGCCAGAAGGCGACTCGCGAGCGAGCGGCGTAAAGGGCGTCAGAAAATCGCGTCCTCATCACGGATCCTTCCGCGACAGATTAAGTTGGGAGAGGGTGAATCGGCTTCGGCCTGATCACACCATTTCAATAAATACCACATAAAAAGCGGTGAAGACTTCTTTAGCCCAATAATTCCAGAGCCACGGCCATGCTAAAAACGATACAGCCGCCGCCATGCTTAAATAAGGCCCAAAAGGCATTTCATGATCAGATTGCCTGGTTTGCCTGCCTTGAAGCTGCAGGAGGACGACCCGGACGAGCTTCCAGAGGGCGTGAGCCAAGCCGAAGAAGGGCGAGAGGAAAAAGGCAATGATGGTGGCCTTCCAGCCGATGAAGCTGCCGACCAGGCCCATGAGTGTGGCATCGCCCAGGCCCATGGCCTCGCGGCGGAAGATGATTGAGCCAAAGGCCCGGAAGAAGAGGATGATGCCGAAGCCGGCCGCCAGCCCGGCCAGACCGATGAGAAGGCCCTGCACAGGCGAATTGGCCAGCATGGGGGCCGGGCGACCCTGGGGCAGCAGGGTGCCCAGCAGCATGCCGGCGACCATGCCGGGGTATGTCACGCTGTCGGTGATGATCATCCAGTCATAATCCATCATGGTGGCAACGAGGAGGAACGTGACGAGTGTCGTGCCCAGCACCAGCCTGCCGAGATAAAGCCCGTCGATGTGGCATCGCCAGCCGAGATCGGCACAGGCGGCAAGGTGAACCAGCAGGAAAAGCAGGCCGAGGGCGAGTTCCATGAGCACATAGCGGGCGGGGATGGGCACGCCGCAGGTGCGGCATTCGCCGCGCAGGAGGAGCCAGCCGAAGATGGGCAGATTATCGCGTTTTTTCAGGGCTGTCAGGCATTTGGGGCAGTGGGAATCGGGCCAGATCACGCTTTTGCCCCAGGCCAGCCGGTAAACGCAGACATTGGCGAAACTGCCTACGACCGCACCCAGCCAAACCAGGCCAAGGCCAATGAACAGGTGAAGGGCCGGGGTGAAGTGGGGTGTCATGCCGATTGCTGTTGGTCAATGATGGTTGTAGGGGAAGCGTTGGGGTTCAGGAGTCGATCTGCTTTTCGAAGGCTGGGTACCAGCGGGTCTGGCGGATCTGGCTGATGAGCGAGTCGGCGACATCTTCGGCCGACAGGTCTGCCGCGTTGTTACTGATCTGGATAGTGGCCAGTTCGGCATAGACGGGGTTTCTCAGGCTGAGCATTCGCTCGACTTCGTCGGCCAGTGACTGATCAGAGAGGGGCGGCCGCTGTTCGCCGGTGAAGGTGTCGGCCGTGATGCGAGCGGTGGCGACTTCGGGCGAGACTTCCAGCCAGATGACCAGGCCGAGGGCTTTGAGGAGGTCGCGGTTTTCGGGCCGCATGATCATGCCGCCGCCGGTGGCGATGACGCTGGCAGGCAGCGATTTCAGGGTGGAAAGGTCACGCAGGATGGCGGTTTCCATGTCGCGAAAGGCCTCTTCGCCGTGATCAGCAAAGATTTCGCGAATGGATTTACCGGCTTTTTCCTGAATCTGCGTGTCGGTGTCGAGATAATCAAGCCCGAGCAGGCGGGCGACCAGCTTGCCGATGGTTGACTTGCCTGAGCCACGATAGCCGATGAGGACAAGGTGCCGGGCAGAAGTCGGGCTTGATGAATCAGGCATCGGTCGGCTCGCTTTCTCTGGTTCAGGGTTTCTTCAGGGTGCCGGAGAGAGAGCGGCACGCAGTTTTTCGGCCATCAGCCTGACGGGTGGTTCTTTTCCGCCCGAGAAAAGCTGCGACTGGATGGCCGCCTGCCGGATGAACATGTCAACCCCCGAAAGCGTGCGGGCCCCGGCAGCCCTGGCCGACTTGAGGAAAACAGTCCATTCCGGAATATAGATTGTATCAAAGACAACCTGCCCGGCGTGAAAGCAATCGGGGCCAAGCGGTGAAAGATCAACCTGCGGCGACATGCCCAGCGATGTGCCATTAATAATAACAGTCGCCTTTTGGGCCAGCCTGTCACGATCAGCCCAGAGTGCGGCTGTGGCACCAGTTTCTGCCGCCAGAGCTTCGGCCCGATCGGCTGTGCGGTTGACAATCGTCAGGTTAGCCCCTTCACGGGAAAGCCCAAAGGCCAGCGACCGGGCTACGCCGCCGGCACCCAGCAGCAGCACATTGACTTCGGCCAGCGTGGCGACGGTGCCTTGCGGGCCAGGGGGCAGGGCCTCAACCAGCGAGCCCAGGGCTGCGTCAAGGTCGGTGTTAAAGCCACTCAGGCGGTAATGGCGGCCATTCTCTTCTGGTTCGATCATGACCGTATTACAACTGCCGGTGAGACGCACCAGCGGGCAGGCTTCAGCCAGCGGAGCCATCACCGCCTCTTTATGCGGAATGGTGACCGAAAGCCCGCGAAAGCCATAGCCGCCGCAGTTTTGCAGGAACCACCCCAGTTCCTCAGTCGGCACGCGCACAGGCACATACGACTTATTCAAGCCGTGGTGGCGAAAAGCGGCATTATGCACCAGGGGGCTTTTGCTATGGCCCACGGGGTCGCCAATCACGGCATAAAGCAGGGTGTCGTGATTGATTGACTCATAATGATATATGGATGCGAGATCATCAAACGAGAGCATGCCGGGGGCAGGCGGGGTCTCTGACTCCCAGGCGGCATAAGTCCAGTTCGTGCCGGACCGGGCATTGGCCACGCGGGTGAACTGGCCCAGCGGGCCCATGGCCAGGCCCATGGTGGGGCGGTTGGCATGCGACAATCGAATCGTATCCAGCAGGCGGAACGCGTCTCGCAGCGACCGGGCCATCACGGCCAGTTTCACCAGGTCGGCATCACCTTCGGCACAGGCCTGGGCGATTTCAGAGAGTTGTTCGGGGGTGCTGTTCATGTCGTGAAACGAGACCACGCGGCGGCTGATGCCACTTCGAGGGAATTGCGGGGCAATATCGACTTCGACATCAACCCAGTCGGCCCCGTTGGCACTGGCTTCGGCCAGCAAAGTGCGGCGGTGCGACTCATCGCCGGCCCAGCGGCCGCCGTCGATGGTGCGCCTGACCGTTACCAGCACGGGCGTTGGCCTGTCGCGCAAAAGCAGGGCCCAATCGACGGGCTCAGCCAGGTAATCAAGCCTCAGTTCGACAAGTTTGGCACCGGCCCGGGCAGCACGCTACCACGATTCCCGCAGGCCCTGGTTTGTCTCTTTGGCGATGGTGACGCAGATCATGGTTTTGGTAAGAATCGGTTTTTATGACGGACGTCAGATGCGCCC
>JBEITT010000203.1:0-3359 GCA_040374745.1 Planctomycetaceae bacterium
CACCTTCGACAATAATCGACTCTTTCTCTCGTGGCCAGTATGATAATAATCCAACGCTCAAAATCAGTTCCGATGGTTCTACTCTTGTTTCATATAACAAATCTGGATTTAGTAGTTCTTCTATTGGCTCACTTTCTGCCAAGATTTATAGTCGGCCGGCTAATGGAACCTGGGTTTCAACAAATAATCCGACAGCAATATTATCGAGTGAAGATGCATGGCTTAAAGACATCAGCATTTCCAGTGATGGAAGCAAGATTGCTGCGGTTGAATCTAAGGAGAATCGTACAAGTGGTACCACGGAATTGAAAGTTAATATTTACAGCAGGCCTTCGGGTGGCTGGGTTAATTCAACAGTGCCGGAATTAATTGCTGAGCCTGCTGCGCCTTTCTCACCAAGGTATGATTTTGGGCGATCCATTGCTTTAACTGCCGACCAGAAGTCACTCTTTGTCGGAGTTGGAGATAAAAGTTATACTTATGGAGGTTTTGTATACAATTACACTTTGAATGCACCCGCCACGCTGACGGCTTCACCGTCGAATGCCGGCGTGTCCGTGCTTGACACGGGCACCTTCACGGCCAGAGCCAGCGGTGCCCCCGCACCCAGGGTGCAGTGGCAGCAAAGCACTGATAGCGGCGGCACCTGGACAGATATTGCCGGGGCCACCAATTACACCTACACCACCCCGGCCACCGTGGCCGGCGACGATGGCAAGCAGTTCCGGGCCGTTTTCACAAACAGCTACAGCGGCAGCACCTTCACAGCCACTTCGGCCGCCGCCACCATGACGGTGGGTTATGCCCCGGTGGTCACGTCTCAACCTGTGGCCGTATCATTAAATGTCGGCGGCTCGGCCACCTTCACCGCGGCGGCCAGCGGCACGCCCGTGCCCACGGTGCAGTGGTATAAATCGACCGATTACCTGGCCGCCGCCACACCGACCTGGACGGCCGTCAGCGGGGCCACCAGCCTGAGCTACACCACGCCGGCGACGGTCAAGGCCGACAGCAACAGCTATTACAGGGCCCAGTTCACCAATGCCATTGGCACGGCCAATTCCACCGCCGCGAAGCTGACGGTGCTTTTTGCGCCAGAGATTGTGACTCAGCCGGCCAACAGGCAGGTGCAGGGCGGCACAACGGCCAGCTTCACGGCGGCAGCCGCTGGCGGCCCCACGCCATCGGTGCAGTGGCAACTGAGCAACGATTCAGGTGGATCATGGTCGAACATCACCGGGGCGAACAACTTAACCTATTCGTTCACGGCCATGGGCCCCGACCAGGGCAATATGTATCGGGCGATTTTCACCAACAGCCAGGGCAGCCTGACGACGGATGCCGCCACCTTAACCGTGCTGCCAGGGTTTTTAAGCCCGTCGAACACCACCTTTCTGCCGGGCCTGAACAATAACTTCCCCGTGTCGTTCACGTCGGCCGGCAATGCCACCGTCAGCACGAATTATGACTACTGGAACACCAGCTTTCCTTCGCTGCCCAAGGGCTGGATGCTGAGCGGCAATGCCAGCATCACGGGGAATGCGGCTGTGCTGACGACTGCCACCAACAGCCAGCAGGGCAAGCTGGTGCTGCCACAAATCGGGGTCGAGTCGCCATCGGCATTTCAGGCGAATTTTCGCTATAGAACAAGCGACAGCACCAACGGCGCCGACGGCACAAGTTTCAATTATGGCCTGATTTCAGCCAACGCCAGCGGCAGCGAAGCAGGTATCCTGGCCAATAATACCGGGTTGGTGGTATCCATCATTGAGTGGAACGGCAACCGGATTGAAGCCAGATATAACGGCACGCTTCTGGCGAATGTGCCTTATGCGCTGGGCAATAATTACCGCAATTACAATGTGACAGTGAACGGGGCAAACCAGTTGCTGGTGAATGTGGATGGCTCGACGATCATGAGTGTCGGGCTGCCTTCAGACTATGCCACAGCCAATAAAACAGCTTGGCAGTATGGCTTCGGGGCAAGAACCGGGGGCCGGAACAGCCAGCACAGCGTGATGAACCTGACCATATCAACCCCGGCCCTGCCGCCGGGCCTGAATTTTAATTCAACGACAAATATCCTGTCGGGCTCGCCGGGCATTGGCACATCGGGTTCTTACACCATTGCGCTGGTGGCCACTGATTCTGTTGGCAGCACGATTCAGCCGTTCACGGTGAATGTGCCAGTATCAACGGTGATGCCGGGGCAGCGCAATGGTTCGATTGCGGGCTTTGTGGGGTCAACAGGGCAGCAGGTGAATAATGACAGGGCATTTGCCGTCTTGAGTTCCCTTGGTCGCATCATTACCTTTGGCAATGCAACCAGTGGTGCCAATCTGCCAAGTTGCCTGACGAGTAACTATGGTGCCAATAATACGGGTTATGTGAAGATTGTTTCGAATCGTGGGGCCTTTGCGGCGCTAAGGAAGGATGGATCGATCGTCTCTTGGGACAGCTTTGGCACGGTGTCCAATTCGCCCACTGCGCCAGGCTTTACGAGCATTTCGTCAACAGCCACGGCCTTTGCGGCGTTGCAGGCCAATGGGTCGATTACGGCATGGGGCGACACGAATAATGGCGGGCAGTTGCCAAATCAGTTGACTGGCAGCAATTCCGCAAACAACACCGGTTTTGTCAAGATATTCTCAAATAATTATGCCTTTGTGGCGATGAAGGCCGATGGCACACTGGTTTCGTGGGGCAGGTCGGAAGTTGGCGGGGCCAGCAGCGGCAGTTCATTGGCACCGGCAAACAACCTGACAAACCCGTTTGTGCAGGTTTATTCCAACAGCCGCAACGACGTTGTGGAAGGCAGCTTTGCCGCCCTTCGTGCCGATGGATCAATCGCAAGCTGGGGTTTCACACCGTCTGGGAGCTTTGGTGTTCCTTCAGGCACAGGTTATGTGACGATTGTTTCAACCAAAGACGCCTATGCTGCCCTGAAGAATGATGGCACGATAGCTGTGTGGGGTGGAACCGGCACGGGCGGCACCGGGGGGCCGTCAGGTGCACTTAACACTGGCTATATGGCCGTTTATGCCACCCAGGGCGCGTTTGTGGGTGTGCGCAGTGATGGCTCGCTTTATGGTTGGGGCCACACCAACGATGGCGGCACCGGTGCCCCTTCAGGCACGGGCTTTGTGTCGGTGGCCAGCACTCTGGGTGCTTTTGCGGCGATCAATGGCAATGGCACCATTTCTGTCTGGGGCAACACGGGGCTGGGCGGCAGTTTGCCTTCGTGCCTGACCAGTAACGGCGGAGCCAATAACACGGGCTTTGTGCGGCTGTTTAGTAACCCTTATGGCTTTGTGGGTATGAAGGCCAACGGTTCAACCGTGACCTGGGGCAACAGTACG
>JBEITT010000041.1:0-43373 GCA_040374745.1 Planctomycetaceae bacterium
GCCCTTGCCCAGCTTGCCCGACTGGCACCCGATCTTTGACAAATATCATCGGCTCCAATTTAAAGAAACAACAGAATGAGCTATTTTCTCAGACATATCGACGCCATGACCGGCTATGTGCCGGGCGAACAGCCGCGCGACCGCACCTTCATCAAGCTAAATACCAACGAGAACCCCTATCCGCCCAGCCAAAAAGTCGCTGAGGCGATGATGCCCATCCTGCTGGATGGGCGACTCAGGCTCTACCCCGACCCGGTGGCCACCGAATTTCGCCGAACCGCTGCCGAACTGCATGGGGTCGAACCGGGCTGGATCATGGCCGGTAACGGTTCCGACGATATTCTGACCATCCTGACTCGTGCCTTCGCCGGCCCTGGCGACGTCATCGCCTCAGCCCAGCCTGGCTATATTCTTTATGAAACGCTGGCCGAGCTGCAGAACGCACGGTTTGAGGTCGTTCCCTTTCCCGTAAACTGGTCGCTGGAACCGGCCGACATTGCCCACCTTGAAAACCCCCGGATTTTTTATCTGGCCAACCCGAATTCACCCTCCGGAACAGTGATGACACCCACTCAGGTGGCCAGGCTGGCCGAAGCTCTGCCCTGCCCGATCGTTGTCGATGAGGCTTATGGCGACTTTGCCGAGACCAACTGCGTGGAACTCGTGAAAAGCCACCCGAACGTGATCGTCAGCCGCACTTTTTCCAAGGGCTACTCACTGGCCGGCCTGCGGCTTGGCTATTGCATTGCCAGGCCCGAGATCATCGCCGGGCTGAACAAGGTCAAAGATTCTTACAATTGTGATATGCTATCCCTTGCAGGTGGCACCGCGGCACTTCAAGACCAGCAGTGGCTTCAGGAAACGCGGGCCAAGATCATCGCCACCCGAGCCAGGCTGGCCGCCGGCGTGGCCGAACTTGGTTATCTGGTGCCGCCCAGCCAGGCGAATTTCGTCTGGTGCGAAGGCGGACCACCGGCGGGCGATGTCTATAATGCCCTCCGCGATCGCGATATTCTGGTTCGGCTGATGCGATACCCCGGCCGCGAACCGGCCCTGCGCATCACCGTGGGCACCGATAGCCAGATTGATGCCCTGCTTGACTCTCTCGGTAAAATTGTCTGAGTCAATCAATGCCGAGTGACACTTTGACACGCGACAATAATTGGAATATACCCTGGGGCGACACCCTCGCCAACCTTTCTCCACCGGCTTGTCTCGCGGTGTCGTCCTCGGGTTTTTCTCCTGATCTGACAAATGCTTTTGCCAGCCAGGCCCATTACAACAGCCAATTAGCCGGCGTTCTTGATTTTCCGCTTGATCAGCCCCGGCTTGAAAATCGTATCGGCCCTGGCAGCCGTGTGGCCATTGTGGTTGACGATCCTTCCCGCTGGTCGCCGCTTCGCTGGTGCCTGCCCCTGGTGCTTGATCGTCTGGCCAGTGCCGGTGTCGAACGTGCAAATATCAGCATCAGTTTCGGCGTAGGCCGACACGCAGCAGTCACGTCTGAAGATATGCGGCAAAAGCTGGGCGATGAAATTGTCAGCCATTACACCTGTCATAGCCCGCCGGTTGATGACATGGCCGCTTATGAAGATCTCGGAACATCTGCCGACGGCGTCCCGGTTCGTGTATTTAAACCTGTTGCCCGGGCCGATCTGCGAATCCTGATTGGCTCGGTCTTGCCGCACCTTCAGGCCGGTTTTGGCGGCGGCTGGAAGCTCGTCTTTCCCGGTTGCAGCCATCGCAGCACCCTCGGGGCAATCCATCAGCAGGGGCTTGAAGGCAATGCGGCACGCCTGCTCGGCTCACCCCCTGACGAAAACCCCATGCGCCAGGCCATTACCCGGGCGGCCAGGCTTCTGCCAGGCGGCACACTCTCGATCAGCCATGTCATCGGCCGCCACTCCGCCGAGATTTTCAGTGTCAATGCCGGTGAACCCGACACCGTCGCCCTGAAAAACGCTGCTGAGGCCCGCCGCCGGTTCCGCTGGCCGGGTATTGACCACGGGCCTCTGCCCGACATGGTTGTCGTGGGCAATGCCCCCTGGCCCGGCGACCCCATGCATTCGTTTAAAACCCTGCTGAATCATCGTGCCGCGTGCAAGCCCGGCGGCGTGCTGGCCGGCGTCTTCTGGACAGACCCCGCCGAATTGGGCCGTTCGTTCCCCATTGGTGCCGCCCGGTCGATTGCCCGAAGCGGAAAAATTGGCTCATTAGCCACTCGCTTCGGCCTGCCTCTTGCTGAAAAAATTGCCACCTGGCGAGGTTCACCGAAGCGGTTCATGATGCGCTGGGCCCGCGAACTGGTGCTTGACCGCATGGTAATCGTCTATTCGCCGGAAATGAAATCGCTGTTCGGGCCGCGGCTTGGCTCGGTGCAAATCGCCGGCAATCGCGAAGAATTCTGGAATTGCATTATAAAGAATCATAATAAAACTCTTCATTCTGCAATGATATTTCCTTATGGTGGCCTGAGCTATGCTGAATCACGATAAAATTTAAATTATCAGCTTTTTATTTCTTCATCAGAAATTCATATTTTTATTTTGCAACTTTTTATAACGAGATGCGTCTATCACTGAACATGGATGCGTGGCATCGATGAGAGATCAATTGCAGAAAGGATAAATTCCAGGCGGTGATATGATGAATTACGAAGCTATTCTGGCCGCGATCATGGCCGACGAGCGTTACCAGAAGAACATTGGCTGGGGGTTTCCGCGGCCGGGGCATCCCGAAGGAACCGTCAAAGCCCATATCGATGAACTTGAAGAAAACCTTGAGACTCTAGGGCCCCGGTTGTCGCAACTGGAAATCTCAAGAATCAGGCTATTGATTCACACGCACGACACCTTCAAGGGCGAGGCCAAAAGCGGCGCTGCGGTGACAAACCCGCACAGCCATGCCTCGCTGGCAAGCCGGTTTCTTGCGGAATTCTGCGACGAAGCCGACCTGCTGAACATGGTGCAGTTTCACGACGAACACTATGCCGTGTTTCGCAAGGCAAAGCCCGATGGCAGCTTCGATGAAGTGCGTCTGGGCGAGCTATTCCTGAAAATTCGCGACTGGGACACCTTTCTGGCATTTGTCATCGTCGATGGCTGCACGCGTGGCAAAACACCGGCACCTGTCGAGTGGTTAATGTCAAAGGCCCTGGGTTTGGTCCCTACGCGAATTGATCCCTCTTGGATCATTCGCCATTAATGCAATGGCGTCAGGCGGCCGCTTTTTTCTTGGCAGGCTGGGGTGTATATTCCGGCCTGCCGGGATTGTATCTGGGGTTGGGTGTTGGCATCTGGGCACCAACACTCTGTCGCCAGTCGTGCAGCTTTTTTCGCATCTCGTCCACCCGATCAGGCATGGCTTTTGCCAGATCGTTTTTCTCACCAATATCATTTTTAATGTCATAAAGTTCCACATGCATATCATTATAAAATTCAATCAGCTTGAAATCGCCTGACCGCACAGCCCCATAAGGCATCGTGCCACCAAGCTGATAATGCTGATGGTGCGGATAATGCCAGAAAATGGATTCGCGTTGCAATTCTCCCGATTGCCTGAGAATCGGCAGCAGGCTTGATCCGTCGCGACCACTGAAACCTGTCGAACTGGCTTGATCTTTTTTGATTTCAAGGCCACAGGCTTCCACAAGAGTGCTGAAAAGATCCATCGTGATGACAGGGGCATTTGAAATGGCACCAGGCTTCACCACACCTGGCCACCGAACAATCAGCGGCACGCGCACGCCACCTTCATAGGCAGAAGCCTTGCCAAATTTCAGGGGAACATTCGAGGTTGTCTGCTGCGTGATTCGCCCGCCATTGTCAGATGTAAACACGACAATCGTTCGATCTTTCAGACCCTGCTTTTCAATGGTCGCCATCACCTGCCCGACAGCATCGTCAAGTTTTTCAACCATTGCGGCATAAATCGCATTTTTATGATTTAATTTCCCACGTTTAATTTCACGATATTTCGCCACCAGTTCTGGCGGCCCCTGAATCGGCGTATGCACGGCAAAATGCGGTAGATAAAGAAAGAATGGCTGATTTTTCCGGGTTTCAATAAATTTAACCGCCTCTGTGGCCATGCGATCCGTCAGATATTCATCGTCTTTGCCTTCCGTTAGTGTAGGAATTTTCCAGGGGGCGAAAAACGACGGTGGCTGCGGTTTATCCGTTCCGGCAATATTCAGATCAAACCCCTGTTTTTCAGGGTAGTATGGCTCGGTTCCCAAATGCCATTTGCCGATACTCGCCGTGGCGTAACCCTTGTTTTTGAAGAGTTCGGCAAGCGTCGTTTCCTCAAGTGGCAGGAATTTTGTCCAATCAGGCACAAGCAGTTTCGGGTTGTCGGGCATCGAGCCTGGTATCCAGTCGGTAATATGCAGTCTGGCCGGATATTTGCCGGTTAATAATGCAGCCCGGGTCGGTGAACAGACGGTGCATGCGGAATAATTCTGGGTAAATTTCATACCCTCCGCCGCCAGGCGATCAAGATTCGGCGTCTTGTAAAGATCGCTCCCAAAACAGCCCAGATCCGTCCAGCCAAGGTCATCGGCCACGATCAGCACCACATTCAACGCTTCGGCTGATTGATTGGTTTTGCCTTCTTCAATGGCATTTGCCCCCGAAGTCAATAATGCCAAAATCAAAACAAATATCTGGTTAAATTTCATGTGATGAACCCAGCCCCGCCTTGGTTTGATGATTTATCTCAATATCAATTAGTATTCATGAGAATAAACTGGGAAGCAAGTTTAATTTCTATTGAAATCTCACACAATTTTTATCATCTGAGTTTTTATTGCAACTTTTTACAGGTATTGACGTCATATAAATACGAAGTGATTTCAGACACAATTGAAGATGGTGGAAAATGAACGCGCCTGATCTGCTGATCATCAACAACTTTTTTGATGATCACGCACAGATGTTTGATCGCCTGGTTCATGATATTTCATGGGACGACAGCATGTCGGCTCGTCGAACAGCCTCGTTTGGCAAGCCCTATGATTTTTCACAAATGTATTACGAGACGACCGAAATGCATCCGCTCCTGGCAGATCTCAATCAGAAGCTGGTCGATCAAATGCAAATTCCCTTTAACAACTGCCTGCTGAACTACTACCAGACTGGCGATAACACCATGGGGTTTCATTCAGATGACACCACGCATCTGATTCGAGGCACCGGCGTGGCTATTGTTTCACTGGGCAGCACGCGGGCAATCACCTATCGTCATCAGAATGACAAATCCATCATGATTGATTACGATCTGAGGCCTGGCTCGCTGCTTTATATGGACGACAACGTGCAAATGCACTGGCTGCATGCCATCCGGCGAGATCGCGGTGCCGGCCCGCGCATCAGCCTGACATGGCGTGCGGTAAAAGATTCCGAGGCGAAATGAAAATGTACATTCTGGTAAGAGAATCAGTCACCCCGGGATTTGCCATTCTCGGGGCTTGCCACAGCGTCTCTTGCCTGATTCAATAAAGCACTAACTTGCGAATCCCTGCCAGTGATCGAACCCCTCCCGGAACTTCAGACAAATGAGCCTTTGCCGCCAATTAATCAGCCCTCTGTTCATTGCAACTTGTTTCATCATTGGCAATTGTGCTGTAACTCCTGCACAGGAGCCGCCGGGGCTTTTTGTCGAAGGCTATGCCTGGCCTCTCTCAGTGGCACCCGGTGAATCGGTCAGCCTGCACGTTTCCTCATCAGCCCCTGAAGTTCGATATGAAATTTCAAGACTTGGAGCAAATACTTACCTGACGAGAACCAACCAGCTTGGCTCAGCCGCCACGTTCTCCAGCCCCGGCAAGGCTTATCCAATTCCCGAAAAGGCATCGTCGGAAGGGTGTAACTGGCCGGCGGCGGCCACGATCAACATTCCCAAAAACTGGCCCAGTGGCTATTACGAAGTGCGCATGACCGTGCAGGACAATGGTGGCGGGTTCACCCACCGCAACCGTCGCACAGCCACTTCCACCTGTTATTTCGTGGTGCGTTCGGCCCAGCCCGGTCAAACGTCGAAGATCCTTCTGCAACTGGCGACCAACACCTATAACGCCTATAACAATTGGGGCGGATTCAGCCTTTATGCCTATAACGGCCGAGGTGGAAACCAGGGCAACAAGGTGAGCTTTCTGCGGCCACCGGCCAGCCAGTTCACTAACTGGGAACTGCCTTTTGTCACCTGGGCGGAAAAGAATGGTTTCACGCTTGATTTTGCCACGAATGAAGATCTGGAATTTCGCCCTGAAATTCTCAAAAATTATAAGCTGGTGCTATCCATCGGGCATGACGAGTATTGGTCGGCCCCCATGCGAGACAGCCTTGAAGCCTATATTGCCGGCGGCGGCAATGTGGCATTTTTCAGTGGCAATTCCATTTGCTGGCAGGTTCGGGCTGAAAACGACGGCACGGCCCTGACGAGCTGGAAACAGAACGCCGGCAGCGACCCCCACTTCAAGTCGGGGCAGTTTGCCACACTCAGCACCCTGTGGAGCCATCATCTGGTGCAGCGGCCCGAAAACAAACTGACGGGTGTCGGATTTCTCTTTGGCGGTTATCACAAAAGCCACGGCCATTTTATGGGCGGTTCGGGCGGATACACCGTGCACAGGCCGGGGCACTGGATTTTTGAAGGCACCGGAATGTTGCAGGGCGATTTGCTCGGCTCGAAAGATTCCATCGTCGGCTATGAATGCGACGGCTGCGAATTGACAATCGGCCCAGACGGCCTGCCGGCAGCCACCGGCAATGATGGCACGCCGAAGAATTTTGTGGTGCTGGCCACAGCCCCGGCCATGTGGCACCCTGACGACGCCTGGTGGTACGAAAAATTTGAACATGGCCGCCTGGGTGCGGCTGTGCTGGGCACTTACACCTCGGCCGGTGGCGGCACGGTGATCACCGCCGGCTCGACCGACTGGGCCCATGGCCTGAGGGGCGGCGATAAAACCGTCATGCGTATCACCCGGAATATTATGCAAAAGCTGGGCGAGACCAGCCCGGCCACGCGCTGAGCGGCGAACCACCAATTATCAGCGGCAGGCACTTTGAAGAGAGGCCTGCCATTGGTATGCTTTAAGTCTCGGGTCGCTGGCTGATTGACGCATAGGGCACGTTGGTGCGAATCTCATCAGGCGCAAGAGCCGGCAGTTCTCTTGATTCCAAACAGGATGGTCAGGCATGGCTGTTGCTCTTGGCATAGACATCGGCACTTCGGGCACCAAAACCCTGGCGATAGATGATTCGGGCCGGATTCTTGCTTCGGCGTCGGCAGAATATCCGTGTTCCCATCCGCACCCAGGGTGGTCGGAACAAGACCCCGAGCTTTGGTGGCAGGCCACCTGCGAGACGATCAAGGCCGTGCTTCATCGTGGCAAAATCAGGCCCGATGAAGTGACAGGTGTTGGCATTTCCGGCCAGATGCACGGATCTGTCTTCATGAATGAGCAGGGCAAGGTGATTCGCCCGGCTCTCTTGTGGAATGACCAGCGAACCGTGGCCGAATGCGACGAGATTACGAAGCTGGCCGGCGGGCGGGAAGCCCTGCTGGGGCTGGTGGCCAATCCGGCCGTGACCGGTTTCACTGCACCCAAGATCATCTGGCTGCGAAACCATGAGCCGCAGAATTACCAGCACCTTCGCCAGGTGCTGCTGCCGAAGGACTACATTCGCTATCGGCTGAGCGGCACTTATGCGTCGGAGGTTTCTGACGCTTCCGGCACGCTTTTGCTGGATGTCAAAAACCGCCGCTGGAGCCATGAGCTGATGTCGAGGCTGGGGCTTGATGCGGCGATATTGCCGCCATGCTACGAAAGTCATGAAATTTCAGCCAGGGTCAGTGCCTTGGGGGCATCCCAGTGTGGCCTGACAGAAGGCACGCCGATCGCCGGCGGAGCAGGCGACCAACCGGCGTCGGCCGTAGGCAATGGCATTGTGCGGGGCGGGGTGGTTTCGGCCACCATGGGCACATCGGGCGTGGTTTTTGCTCATGCTGCATCCCCTGAATTTGGCCCGGCAGGCGTGCTTCAGGCCGGTTGCCATGCCGTGGCGGGTGCCTGGCACACGATGGGTGTGGTGCTTTCAGCGGGCGGGGCCCTGCAGTGGCTGAGAAACCAGCTGGGCCAGCTTGAAATGAGCAAGGCTGGAGAGCTGGGAATTGACCCCTATGAACTATTGACTGAGCAGGCGGCAGAAGTAGCCCCCGGCTGCGAGGGCCTGGTTTTTCTGCCTTATCTGACGGGCGAACGCACACCCCATTTTGACGCCTATGCCCGCTCGGGCTGGATTGGCCTGACGGTGCGACACGACCGGCGACACATGATCCGAGCCTGCATGGAAGGTGTGACCTTTGCCATGCGTGAAAGCCTTGACCTGGTAAGGGCATCCGGCGTAGCGATCAATCAGGTGCGGCTCTCGGGCGGTGGGGCCCGCAGCGAGTTCTGGCGAAAAATGCAGGCAGATATTTACGGCAGCCCCTCAGCGACCATCAATGCAGCTGAAGGACCCGCCTTTGGTGTGGCCCTTCTGGCCTTTGTTGGAACAGGTGTTTACAGCAATGTACCCGAGGCCTGCGACGCCACAATTCGGGAAGTTGAGCATATTCTTCCTGACTCCGGCCTTGAGGAATCATATAATAAAGCCTATGGTTACTATAGAAAGGCCTATCAGGCTTTGAAACCTCTATTCACCGAGATGGCATCGAACTGACGTGGGCCGCAAAAAAAAGACGGAAACGACGACGGATGAAGTCTCCGTAAAGAAAACCCGCAACACTCCCGACGTCAATTCGCCGGGAGTGACAGGCGATTTTTCTTCCGCGCCGAGAACCCCGGTCGAACATGCTCCGGATCAACCATCGAATGAATCCCTGATTCGCATTCGGGGCGCACGCGAGCACAACCTGCGTGGCGTGAATGTCGACATTCCACGCGGTAAGCTGGTCTGCATGACGGGCGTTTCCGGGTCAGGCAAGAGTTCGCTGGCATTCGACACGCTTTTTGCCGAAGGTCAAAGGCGCTATGTTGAAAGCCTTTCAAGCTATGCCAGGCAATTTCTGGGCCAGCTTCCGAAACCTGATGTAGACAGAATCGACGGCCTCAGCCCGGCCATTGCCATTCAGCAGAAAACGGCGGGAAGAAACCCCCGGTCAACTGTCGGCACAATCACTGAAATCAGTGATTATCTGCGAGTACTCTATGCCCGCGTTGGCCAGGGGCATTGCCCCACCTGCGGCGACGCAGTGCAGGCACAGTCGCGCGACCAGATCCTGGGGCACATTGAACATCGAGTCCCTGAAGATCAGGTCGCAACCATTCTTGCACCACTTGTGCGGGGCCAGCGGGGCGAGCATCTTGACCTCCTTGAAGACCTGATGAAACAGGGCTTTGTTCGGGCCAGAGTCGACGGCCAGATGATTAACCTGGGCGACGACCTGAACCTGGACCGCCGTTTAAAACACGACATTGAAGTGGTCATCGACCGCTTCACCATAAGCGAGTCCGACCGTTCCAGGCTGGCCGATGCCATCGATTCTGCACTGAAAACCGGCGGCGGATCAGTGATCGTAGCCCTGGACGATGGACAGAGCTTCGGCTTTTCCAGCAAATATGCCTGTGGTCGCTGCGGTGTGGGGTTTCCTCCGCCCAGCCCCCAGCTTTTCAGCTTTAACAGCCCTCAGGGCTGGTGCCAGACGTGCCAGGGTCTGGGCACCCGGCGCGAGCTGAACATGGACAAGCTGATCGACCCGGAAAAAAGCCTGTGGGATGGTGCCATCAAGTCCATCGAAGCCTGGAGAAACCTGCCCCGAAAGGGCCAGAACGAGAGCCTGGGGCTTCTGGCCGCACTGATCGGCCTGGATGACGCCGGCGAAGCGAGGATCTTCGCGGAAACACCCTGGTGCGAACTTGATTCAAACCTGCGCAGAATGCTGGTTGACGGCACCGGCGAACGCCTCTGGCGAATTCCTTTGCTGGGTGCACGCAAGGGGGCTCCGCCATCGAAAATTCAGCGACAGTGGCGAGGCTTTCGAGAACTGATCAGTACGTTCCTGATCTCTGAAAAAGATCATGACGAAGAAATGTCAGAGAACGAACTTTTCGTGAATGTCCCCTGCCCGGCCTGCTCTGGCGGGCGACTCAACCCGCTGGCCCTTGGCACCAGGGTGGGTGGCTGGAACATGGCCCGGCTGGGAAATCTGCCGATCGATCTCCTGGCTTTTTTCTTTGAAACCTATGCAGGTGATCTGCCCAAAGCCGGCGTATTCTCTGATGTCATTCCCATGGATGCCCCAACATCCCGCGTTGCCAGCGAGCTGGTGCGTGAAATTCGCAGCCGTATCAAGTTCCTTACTGATGTCGGTCTTGGCTATCTCACAATCGACCGATCAGCCCCGACACTCTCTGGTGGCGAGGCCCAGCGCATTCGCCTGGCAAGCCAGGTCGGCTCAGGGCTGGTGGGCGTAACATACATTCTCGACGAACCCTCGATCGGCCTGCACCCGCGCGACAATAACCGCCTGATTTATACCCTCAAGCGGCTGCGCGATGCCGGAAATACCGTTGTCGTGGTTGAACACGACGAAGACACCATGCGGGCGGCCGACTGGATTGTTGACTTCGGCCCGGGCCCGGGCCGGCTTGGTGGCGAACTCGTGGCCGCCGGCCAGATTGAAGACCTTGCCCAGCAGCCTCGCAGCGAAACAGGTCAATTTCTTTCCGGCGGCAAGCGCATTGCCATGCCTAAATCGCGTCGGCCAGGCTCTGGCAAATCCCTTAAAATCATTGGTGCCAATCATCATAATCTGCGCAATCTCGACGTTGAAATACCCCTGGGCAAGCTGGTCTGTGTTACAGGTGTCTCTGGTTCCGGCAAAAGCTCGCTGATCAACGACATACTGGCGATTGCACTGGCACGAGAGCTCAACGGCTCGCTTCAGCTGGGCGGCGAATACAAAAAAATCGAAGGTGTGAAGCACCTTGACAAAATGATCGTGATCGACCAGTCGCCGATAGGTCGCACTCCACGTTCAAACCCCGGCACATATATCAAACTGTTTGATCAGGTGCGGGCTCTCTTCTCACAATTGCCTGAGGCCAAGGCCCGTGGTTATGCGGCTGGCAGGTTCAGTTTCAATGTGACCGGTGGGCGGTGCGAATCATGCTCAGGCAATGGCTCGAACAAGCTCGAAATGGATTTTCTGGCCGATGTCTGGGTCACTTGCCCTGTCTGCCAGGGCAAACGCTTCAACAGTGAAACGTTGAAAGTTCAATATAAGGGCCACTCGATAGCCGACATCCTTGAGATGGAAGTGAGCCGCGCCCGCGAGCTCTTCGCCAATCACCCGAAACTCGCACAGATGCTTGGCACTCTTGAGGCAGTTGGCCTGGGTTATCTTCAGATCGGCCAGCCTTCGCCCACTCTTTCCGGCGGCGAGGCCCAGCGCATCAAGCTGGCCAAAGAGCTCGTGCGCCGTAGCACCGGCAAAACCATGTATGTGCTTGACGAACCTACCACCGGCCTGCACTTCGCCGACGTGGACCGCCTGCTGAAAGTGCTTCAGAGCTTTGTCGAACTTGGCAACAGCGTGGTCGTCATTGAACATAACCTCGACGTGATCAAATCGGCCGACTGGCTGATTGACATGGGCCCCGAGGCCGGCGACAGCGGCGGCCTCGTCGTCGCCTGCGGCACTCCCGAGGAAGTGGCGGAAGTTGAGGAGAGCTTTACAGGCCAGGCCCTGCAGCACGTCATTCAGCAGGAACACGAAAGGGATCTGGCCGAGGCAACCGACGAAGTTCAGAAAAAATCGGCCCCAAAGACACCGAAACCCGTGGTGCCTCTCTTCAAAACCGACAGCCCCGGGCAGGAGATCTTCGACACAGGCCCGATTCGAATTCGTGGCGCTGCCATGAACAACCTGCGCAATGTGTCAATCGACCTGCCACGCAAAAGCCTCTCCGTATTTTCCGGCCCATCCGGCTCAGGTAAAAGCACCCTCGCCATCGACACCATTTATGCCGAAGGCCAACGACGTTACGTCGAATGTCTTTCAAGCTATGCCCGCCAGTTCCTCACACCCCTGCCCAAGCCGAAAGTCGAGCAGATCACCGGCCTTTCACCGGCCATCTGTATTGAGCAGAAAACAACCAGCCGCAGCCCCCGCTCAACCGTCGGCACCATCACTGAATTATATGATTATCTCAGAATACTTTTCGCACGCCTGGGGCAGCCCTACTGCCCGAAGTGCGCTGCGCCGGTTGGCATGCGGTCGGTCGATCAGATCGTTGATACGATCATGAAGAAAAAGTCCGGAACCAAAGTGCAGATTCTGGCTCCGGTCGCCAAGCGAGATTCCGAAGATTATTCAGAAATGTGGCAACGATATGCCACGGAAGGGCTTACCAGGATCAGGGTTGACGGCAAGACTCGCCGGCTTGATGAACCATGTGAACTTTCTGCAAGGCGAACGTATCTCACCGAACTGGTTATCGACCGCCTGACACTTTCATCTGATATTCGTCAGCGACTGTCAGATTCGGTTGAAACAGCACTTTCCTATGGTTCGGGCCAACTCAATCTGGCACTGGTTGACGACTCGCGTCAGGAGAACATGTGGGTTGTTGAATCACACAGCGTGCACAGGGCGTGCCCGAAATGCAGCCAGGCCTTTGAAGAATTAACACCCCAGCATTTCTCGTTCAACAGCCCCAAAGGCTGGTGCCCTTCGTGTGAAGGTCTGGGCGTGAAAACCGGTGCCGACCCCGCCCTGATCGTCCCCAGGCAGGATAAATCAATTCAGCAGGGTGCAGTTACGTCGTGGCCATCATCCGGCCATTCAGCTAACTTCTGGCGTGCCTGGAATTCCGTCGCAACCGACCTTCGCGTTGATAATCAACTACCCTGGAATGAACTTGACGCCCAGGCCCGGCGAGCCGTGCTTTATGGTCGCGATTCAGCCAGCCCCGTCGAAGTGCCGCCCACCGAGGGCCAGCCCGGTTTCCGTGTTCGATACAAAGGAATCCTCTCTTCGCTTGATGAGGCCAGTCGAGTCTCTTACAGCTTTCGCGGCGCCATCGGCGGCATGATTGGTGAAGTGGACTGCCCGGATTGCTTCGGCTCGCGAATCAGGGAAGATGCAGGCGCCGTTCGACTGGCCGGCTTCACCCTTGACCAACTCTGTCGCTGGCCCATCGGGCGACTCTTCCAGTTTGTCAGCGGCCTGAATTACACCGGTGAAGACGCCAAAATTGCAGGTGACCTGCTGCGAGAGGCGACTGACCGGCTGCGATTCCTGGTGGAAGTCGGCCTGGAATATCTTACACTCGCCAGACCCGCACCGACCCTCTCCGGCGGTGAAAGCCAGCGAATCAGGCTTGCAGGCCAGATTGGTACTGGCCTGACAGGCGTTTTGTATGTGCTTGATGAACCGACAATCGGCCTGCACCCCCGAGACAACGCCCGCCTCCTGGGTGCCATTCGCCGCCTGCGAGATCTTGGCAATACACTTGTCGTGGTCGAACATGATCAGGAAGTGCTTGAATCGGCTGATCATCTTGTCGATTTCGGCCCCGGCGCAGGCTCTAAAGGTGGCATGGTCGTTGCCGAAGGCAAGCCCGAGGAAGTCAAAGCCCAGCCAAATTCCCTGACTGGCCGCTATTTATCACGTGAAACCGCCATTCCGGTGCCCGCCAACCGTCGCGAGCCGAACCGTGGCGAATTGATCATTCGCAATGCCCGCCACCTGAACCTGAAAAGCATTGATGTCCGCTTCCCACTGGGCACACTGACAGTTGTCACTGGCGTTTCGGGCTCCGGTAAAAGCACACTTGTCGAAGATGTCTTGGGCAAGGCCCTGACCAAGCTCAAGCATTTCTCCAAAGAAACCCCGGGCGCTCACGACCGCATTGAAGGCGTGGGGCTGGTAAACAAGACCATTCGTGTCGATCAATCGCCGATTGGTGCCACGCCTGCTTCAACCCCGGCTACTTACACCGGTGTCTATGACCTCATTCGCAACCTCTTCTCGAACCTGCCCGAGGCCCAGAAACGCGGCCTGCGACCCGGCTCATTCAGCTTCAATGTTGAAGGAGGCCGATGCCCGGTCTGTGAAGGTGCAGGCCAGCGCCGCATTGAAATGCACTTCCTGCCCGATGTCTGGGTTTCTTGCGAAGGCTGCTCGGGGCTGCGTTTTTCCAGCGAAATCCTTGAAGTGACTTACCGCGGCAAGTCCATCGGCGACGTCCTGCGCATGACATGCGACGAAGCACATGACCTTTTTAATGACCAGCCCCGTATCGCCAAAATCCTGCAACTTCTGCGCGATGTCGGTCTTGGCTATCTGCCGCTTGGTCAATCAGCCAACACGCTCTCGGGCGGAGAGGCCCAGCGTGTGAAACTTGCTTCGGAACTCGCCCGCCCCGACACCGGCAGCACCCTTTATCTGCTCGATGAACCGACCACCGGCCTGCACTTTGACGATGTCAGAAAACTGCTCGATGTGCTGCACCGGCTTGTTGACATCGGTAATACGGTACTTGTCATTGAGCACAACCTGGACGTGATCAAATGCGCCGACTGGGTCATCGACATGGGCCCCGAAGCCGGCGATAACGGTGGCCGCGTGGTGGCTGAAGGCCCGCCTGAAACAATCGTCAAATCAAAGGAAAGCCTCACCGGCCGATTCCTCAAGCCCATTCTCAATGCCGGCCCCGTTGTCAAAAGAGATGTTTTTTACCCGCCATCTCCACCTGGCCCGGCAAAATCGGGGAAAACCGAAAAGCGTCGTTCAACTTATTCCGTTGACGAGCTTGAAGAAGAAAATGACGATGAAAACCCGGACATGGACACCCTGATCACTAACATGGACCGGTTTCTTGAGCAGTTGCGTGCCCATTTTGGTCCAAAACAGAAGGCTGATCAGGACGAAAAGAAACGCAAGAAAAACCGCTGGATGGACAGCGATTTTTAATCGGCAAACGCCTGTTTGACAAACGAAAGAATCTCCCGGCTCACCGCCTCGGGCTGTTCAACCGTGGCCAGATGCCCTGCCCCGGCAATTACACGATAAACCGCGCCAGGTATGGCCGCTGCCATCGCCGCCATCTCTTCCGGCGGGCTGATAATGTCCTCCTGGCCCACCAGCACCAGTGTCGGCACATCAATCCCAGGCAGCATTTCACGCCGATCAGGCCTCGTGGCCAGGGCCAGCAGGGCATCGCAAGCGGCTTCCACATCCGTCCGGTCAAGAATTTCAGCCACACCTTTCCACACATTCGGCTGGCTACGCACGGTTGCCTTGCCCAGCAGCCTGGGCAGCATGGTGGCCGCCAGCGGCCCGACACTCCCGGCCTGGCGGATCAAATCAGCCGCCCGCCGCCGGTTGGTCGCTTCCTCGGCGGTGTCGGGCACGGCCCGGGTATCCATCAGCAGAAGACCTCTCACCCTGTTTCGAAAGGCTTCACAGGCTGCGAAACTGACATAGCCGCCCATCGATAGCCCGCCCATTATGACAGGCTCTTTTATCTGTCTTTGATCAAGCAGCTCAAACACCTGCTGCGCCATGGCCCCGACAGTCTGGTCGTGGGCAATGCGGGCCGACTGACCATGCCCGGCATAATCGGGAACGATCACCCGAAAACCATGCGATGCCAGAAATTCCGCCTGATGATTGAAAATCGAACCGTCAAGAAGCAGGGCATGCAGCAGAACAATAACAGGCCCCTCGCCCAGATCACGCACCATGTGTTCCGCCATCGCTGCCCCCCTGAATTGGATCGCCACCTCACAAAAGTGCCTCTGCCAGAGCTTATCATAAAAAATTAGCCATTTACTGCTTAATTTCAAGCCTTCATTATCTTAAAATAAATCTGGTCAATCATTTGGGTTAGGTGAAAGCTGAGGCTGGGATTTGAAACTGTTTGAGCGGGGCGGGCGAAGAAACTCTGGCAATATCGAACCGGTGCAAGACCTCCGGTTCGCAGCACGCTGCCCTGCGGGACACTCCATTGAAGGCCGCCGCGCACCCGAATTTCAGGCAATTCGCTGCCCGGAATGTGGCGAGGGCATTTTCATCCTGCCCACTTCCTGGCTCCCCGTTCCACCTTCGGCTCATGTGGTTGAACTGATCCCGCTGCACGCCGTCGGGCAGATACGAGCCTCGAATATCCAACCCGATAACGCCGATGAAGATGAAGTCGAGCTGGAAGAATCCGTTCAGCCAGTCAAAAATCGGCGTCGCGACGACATCGAACTCAAGCAGCACAGGCCCGAAAAAAGCCAGGTTGAACTTGCCGATGACCCGGCCGCCAGATTTGAAGTTCAGCGTACAACAAATGTCAGCGAGGCTGAACTCACCCGACTGGCCCGAGCCGAGGCTGATCGCAGGGCCACGAAAAAACCTGACCGTGCATCTGCGGAAATGCCTGACCGGAAAGCCGAATCCCGACAGGATCTACCTGAAGACGACAATACTGGCACGGAAACCGAAAATGAAATTGCCGGGCGGCGTTCGCTGCTGCCACGCCCCAGCCCGAAAGTTGCGATCGCGGCGGTGGTTGTGCTCGTTATCGGTCTGACCATCTTTCTACAGCTTCGAAACAGACATAGAGAACAGCTTCCGCACCTGGCCCAGCGCGGCCGAACGGAAGGAATTCAGAAACTCAAAGAAGGCAAATTCGACGAGGCCAAGCAGATTCTGGCTGCCGCTGCAGGTGCCTATCGTGAGATGAATGACAAGTCAGAAACAGCCAGACAGGTTATCCACGCTTCGTTGGAAGCGGCCATCATGGCCGACCTTGTTGCACGCCCACTCGATGATATTATCGATAAATTTGCAGCGGGCGGCTCTGGTGCCGGCGAATTCGAAGCACTGGATAAAGGTCGATCCCTGATTGTTCAATCGCGTGTGATTTCAACTCCTGAAAATGGTGGTCGATTTGACATCGATTATCGCATCGCCATCGGGCCCGGGCCTGCTTCTGCCAGACCTCTCGGCCGGCTCAATCTTGACGACCTCAAATTGATGAATGATCTGAAACCGGCCGTTGGCGACCAGCTTTTGATAGGCTGCAGGCTGAAAAAGCTGGAACTGGCCGACGGAGAATGGCTTGTGAGGCTGGAACCTGACAGCGGTGTGCAAATCACTGACTGGGAAGCCCTGGGCACTCTCGGCTGGCCTGTAACGGATCGACAAGTGAAAGCGGATGGCCAGTGATGCGATTCACCCGTTGTCTATTTATCTCGCTTGGTTTGATTTTGCCACTATCATTAAGCCAGGGCACGCCGGGACAGTCTCCAAAAGGCAAGTCGGCTGCAAAAAATCTGCCGCGTGTCTCAGCCGACCAGATCCATCGCCCCGAGTGGCTGAATAAGGAAATCGAGGTCGAAGACCGAATTTCCAACTTCGAAAAGCAGGGCAACCGCTATGAAATCATCAAGCTCAAAGGCTCGTCGGTGCCACTCGTCTTGCCGGCCCAGCTTCGGCTTGATCGGCCCAGCCCACTGCCCCGGGGCCGATTCACGGGCCGCGTTGTCAAAATCGGCCGGGTGATTGAATTCATGGTCTCGACCATGGAATTCCTGCCATCAGAAAGTGAAGAGCTGGCTTCAAAGGTCGCGGCCCTTCGCCCCGATGATGCCCAGAAACGCCTGGAGATTGCCTCATGGGCCGACTCCATCGCCGCCCGATATAAAGACCGCGAACTGACAAATACTGTTGTCCGGCTTCGCACTGAAGCCTATAAAATTATCGGCTCTCAGCCAGACCCACCCGGTTCGCGCCCCGGCTCGGCTGCCCTTGCTGCCGCCGATGAAGCCCAGAAGGCGGGCGCCGACACCGCCACCGTTCAGGCTCTGGCCCATCTCGGTTTTTTCCGTGCTTATCAGGGAATCAGGGACCAGGCCGGGCTTGAGCAACTCTCACGAGAAATCGCCCGACTCCTGCCCGATTCCACCAAACAGCAAAATGGCAAACTCGACAATTCGTTAAAAGCCGACTTTGAAAAAGAGCCTCTGCCCACTTATCTTAAGGCTAAAAAAGAAGATCGACGTCTTTTCGACCGCCAGTTGATGATCAATGTTCTGGAAAAAGGCCTGATGATGGCCGTGACAAATAACCCGGGCCTCACCGAATCGCTGGTTGATACCGCCCGAAGGGCTCTGCCGGAACGGCCGGATCTGCCGGAAGCCATCCGAAACCAGGGTTTGCCAAAGATGATTGATCAGGCAGAGAAACTTGGTCGCGATGATTTAATCACGCTGATCAACCAGGTTCGCGACAAATTTGGTCAGGCTGAACTTGCCCGACAGATTGCACGCAAATGGCTGGATAACCGACAGGCTAAGCAACTTGCCGACGGCGATACTGAAGGCCGCTTCTCCATTGCCCAGGATTATCTGGCCCTGCTGGGCGACCGTCGCTCGGCGGCATCGCTTTTTCGCGAATGCCTGAGCATCGACCCCGACATGCAGAAAGCCGCCGATGCACTGGCTGCTCTGGGCTGGAAAAAAGAAGGCGACCGCTGGATCGACCCTGACTCCGTCAGCAGCGAAACTCCGGCCAGCCCCTCACCTGGTTCCAAACTAACCACTGAAATGAAGCCCCCCGAGCCAAACCTTCCCGGCGGTCGAGTGGGTCGATTTCCCGCCCCGCCTACACCCAATCAGCCAAACCTGCCAACTGCCGCAACAGACTCTGACAGCATGGCTGGCATGACCAGAGAGCAAGTCAAGGCTCGCATGGGCGACCCTGAACATAAATCAAGGGTGGCCACACAGGGGCAGCTTGTCGAACTCTGGCAATATGAAACGCCGCGAGGCCGACAAATTGTTCAATTCATGCAGAAATCAGCTAAAGCCATTCCAACGGTCAAGGCCGTTTACGTGCTTTCAAAGTAACGGCCAATAATTACAAATAAAATGCACTTCTGTAAGTAAAAACAAGGCACTTACTTTTTGAGATCGTCCCATGTCTTGGGTAATGATCTGGAAGAAACGCCACTGGACTGTTTGTTCAGATTAACGCCCAGCTTATCGGCCAGGCGATGAAATTCCTCTTCGGTCATCATGCCCGCTGCAAAGGCGGCTTCAAGCTCTCGCAATCGCTCGCGAGGGTCATCAAAATTGCATTCACCCACCGCCAGATGCGCATCTTCACGCGTTCTGGCAAACATCCACAGGGCCCAGGCAAGGCACACAACCAGAATTATCATTATGACCGAAGATGGTATCTGGATCATCGGCGGCTCGCCTGCTTATTCCTGAAAAATTGTGGGGCCTGACAACCAGAAGTCAGGACCCACAATCTCCTCTAGCTTACTTCTTTTTCAGCAGATTTTCAAACATGTAAAGGCCGCTCTTGCCGGGTGCAACCAGGTCAAGGTCGCCGTCCTTATCCATGTCAATCGCCGTAAGCTGTAGCCCTGTGCCTGCCGTGCCGGGCGGAAAATCCCGCAGCGCCAGCCGCTTGGCGGGTTCCTTGGGCGCATTTTTGGCGGGTTCGCCCAGATAAATCAGCCGCTTCTGCCAGCCTTTGGCTTTGTCAAAATTGAAAGCCGCAATGGCCGGGGCATCAATATCGCCAGGCTCTCGCTCGTGGGCATAAACCCGCTTGCCGGTAATCATCTCGTCCTGGCCATCATTGTCAAGATCGGCCCAGAGCAGCGTGTGAACAGAAGCAATCTTGTCGTCAATCAGCTCTTTTTTCCAGGTAATCTTGCCGTCGTCGCCCTTGACCTGCTTCGCCCAGTAAAGGCCAATGTCATGGCCCATGCCCCAGATCAGGTCAACCAGGCCATCGCCATCAAAATCTTTCGACAAAATCTGAATGCCTGTCGCTCCCAGGTTCCAGTCGGGGTGCCACTTCCATTCGCTGTTCGATGGATCAGCAGGTGCTTCAAACCAGCCCTTCGGCGTCAGAATGTCAATCCGCCCGTCTTTATTGATGTCGCCCGAGCCGACACCATGCCCGGCCGCCGCCTTGCCAAAATCGTGCTTCTTGAATTTCGGCTCTTTGCCGGTTTTTTCAAGCTCATACCAAACAACGACATTCGTAGGGTTCGGTAGATAGTCCAGCTTGCCGTCGCCCGTCAGGTCTACCGCCCAGGCCGCTTCGCTGGTGCCAGGCAGGTCCACTTCATGATATGTCCACTTCACGCCAGGCTTGCCGGGGTTTTCCACCCAGCCAAAGTTGCGGCCGAAATAAGAACAGGTCACAAAATCCATGTGGCCGTCGGCATTCACATCAACCGGCAGCGTTGAAAAACAGTTGTAATAGGTGCCCTGCCGCACCACATCACGCACGTCGTGCTTCTTCCATTCCGGTGCTTCATACCAAAAGGCACCCGAGACAATGTCCATGTCGCCATCGTTGTCCACATCAAAGGCACCGGCCGCTTCAAACTCACTCTGGCCGTTAATCGTGTGCTTCTTGAAGTTCAATTCCTGGCCAGTGGCTGCGGCTGATGCCATGCCCAGCAAAAGCGAAAGTGTCAGGGCCGACTTCTGCCAGCTGCGTTCAATGAAATGTCTCATGGGCGGTTCTCCTGTTTGCTCAATTTGTTGTCAGGGTCTATCAAAATTCATTCGTCTTCGTCGTCGTCGCCAAACCAGTCCTCGTCGTCATCATCATTCTGGTCCCAGATCTCCCAGCCCAGCGACTCAGCTGCCTTCTTGATACCAATTCGATGCCGGTTTGCGACTTCCGCCGGAATTTCGAAATTGATCGCCTCAACCATCGATTTGTCAAGGCTCACAAACCCCGCAAGATCCAATTCGCCAAAGCGAATCCAAAGCCCTTCAGGGTCGCGCTGGGCAGTGACAATTTCACCGGCTTGCGTGAGTGCCCCCAGCCAGTCTTCCAAAGGGCATCCGGCAACCCCGGTTGGCGGCACCACCAGCCAGTCCAGAGGCCCCTGCATATTTTCAGATTCGGACGATTCATCATTCATGTTCGACCGGCCTCAGGCAATTGCGTTCAAAATGTTTCCGGGCCTGTCATTCAAACCACCGGAAACGCCCAGGGCTTGCGATATTCGGCTCGCATCAGGTGCTGGTTGGCCGCATCGCTGTTCGTGAATCGCTCGGCCTTGCCATCCCATTCCAGCCGCTGGCCCACTTTCAGTGCAATATTACCCATATTGCCCACCGACGTCACCCGGTGACCATAGGCAAATCGGCAGGAACATTCCTTTCGCGACTTGATGGCATTGGCAAATTCGCGATGATGCCCCTTCGACCGCTCCAGGGTCGGCTCGGGCAGCTTGATCTCCCTGCCCTTCTCGGCATATATCTTGAAGTCATTATAATGCCCCACCATCGTGGCATTCGTTCCTTCAAACATAATGCCCGCTGCCCGGTCAAACAGCTTGCCCTGCGTGGAAACATCAGAATGTGTCCAGTGCAGGTCCCAGCCATCGGCATAATGCCAGACCACCTCAAGCGTGTCAGGCGTCTCGGCATTATCCTTCAGGCCATAACGGCCACCCGTGGCCATGACAGATGTCGGTGCATCCACCTTCATGGCCCAGTGCACGGGGTCAACCAGGTGGCAGACAAAATCCGAAAGCATGCCGCCGCCGTAATCCCAGTAAAATCGCCAGTTAAACGTGAAGCGGTTGGCATTGAAGGGCCGCTCGGGTGCGGGCCCCAGCCACATGTTGTAATCGCAGCCCTCGGGCGGTGCAGTGTCGGCCGGTTTGCCAAGTCCATCCGGATAATTCCGGTCGGCAAACATCCACACGCGGCATTTGGTGATCTGCCCCAGCACACCCGACTGCACAATCTCCACCATCCGGTGATAATTCTCGCCGGCATGAATCAAGTTGCCCATCTGCGTCACACGCCTGTGTTTGGCCGCCGCAGCAACCATCGCCTTGCCCTCGCCAATCGAGTGCGAAAGCGGCTTCTCGCAATACACGTCCTTGCCGGCCTGCATCGCCATGATTGAAGCATGGGCGTGCCAGTGGTCGGGCGTGGCCACCACCACGGCATCAATATCCTTACGGTCAATCACCTTGCGAAAATCACCATAAACATCGGGCTTCTGGCCTGATTGCTCAGCGGCCCGCTCGGCATGCGGCTTGTAAACATCCGCAATTGCCGCAACCTGAACGTCAGGAAATTTCTTGAAAATGTTCAACAGGCCCGTACCCATGCCGCCGGTGCCGATAAAGCCCAGGCGAATACGCTCTGAGGCCGGGGCCGAAGCACCCTGATCCTGTGCCAGATTTTGCCGCAGAGCCATTGAAAAGGGAATAGAGGAAGCCGCCGTGAGAAACTGACGGCGACCTAACCAGAGTTCTTCTGTTCTTGACTTGGCCGGCATTTGGTTATTTCCCAGTGTTCGATTGGTCCGGGTTTGACTGGATGAGCAAAAAGCCCGTCTGATCCCGGAAAAGTGGAGAACCTTATCGTAGATTGTCAGTCAGCGTGTTTCAAGAGAATTCATCCCGCAAATTGCCCATTCCCATATCGCCATAAAAGCATGATTTGCAGCATGCCTGACAAAGCCAATAGCGCAAATATCAGCCGTGGCCGCCGCTGGGCCCAGATGCCGGCCGTGATATAAAGTGGCACGGCTGTCAGCATGTATCGGCCACTGCTCACCACCATGCCGGTGGAAAGTGCCTGTGCCACCAGCAGAAACACGCCACTGGCCCAGACCAGGCCCAGCTCTCGCCAGATAAAAACCAGGCTGAGAAGTGCAAAAACCGCAGCCAGCCAGTCAAGCCACGCCGAGCCCGTGAGCACCCCCTGAAAGGCTGAGGCCAGCGATTCCAGCGGGCCAGAGAGGTGCGGCAAATCCCGCCCCCACGCCTGCTGCACCTTAATGCCGATCTGGGCATCGCCAAACCGGTATCGAAAATAGAGCATCAGCCCCTGCCAGCCCACAAAACTTCCGGCCGAGCCTATGATCATCGCCCTCGTTTCCCGCCATTTTGATCGATCAAGCCCGACGGCCAGAATCGCCCCGCCGATCAGCCCGGCATATAGCCCGATGGCCGTCAGCCGAAAAAGCGATGCCACCATGGCAAGGAGAAATGCCGGGAAAATGCGATTTTTCTGAATCAGCCAGAGCGACCAGACTATCGCAGCCAGCCCTGCCGCTTCCTGGTAAGGGGCCATCACAAAAAAATGCCACGGCCACACGGCCATTGCCAGCATCGCCCAGAGCGAGGCCCGCACCGAGCCAGTCAGTTCCAGGGCCAGTTGCCCCAGGCCAAGTTTCAGCAGAAATCCGGCAATAATATTGAACAGCAGAATTCCCGACCATGCATTCAGGCCTGCCCGGCCAATCACGCGGGCCACGGCCGGCAAGCCCGGCAAAAACGCGACATTGGAATTCCAGATTGTGCCATCTGGAAAAATTTCGAGCCGGTATCCCATTTTTGACAAATGAACCAGCCAGAGCGAGTCCCAGTGATACCAGACCCTCGCCCAGTGCGGCGATTCGGCTTTAAGGATTGACATCGCCAGTTGCTGTGGCGTTTCAACTTTTTCAGGTGGCTCTTCTGCAACAAAAAAAATCGAGCCGGCAGCCAGAAGGGCCACATGGATCAGTGTCAGCCCAAGTGCGGCCCTGAAAATGGCATGGCTGGCTTTTTGGGGTTCAGTCGGGTTGGTTGCGGGATGTGTCGTCAAGAAGCGAGACTCCCGCCATTTTGTGATTATTCGCCGATCATCGCCTGAATAAATTCCCGGGCGACAAAAGGCTGAAGGTCCTCGGCCCCTTCACCCACCCCGATAAATTTCACTGGCAGGCCAAGCTGGCGGCGGATAGGGATCACGATCCCGCCTTTGGCCGTGCCATCAAGTTTGGTCAGAATCACGCCGGTGCACTGAAGTGACCTGGTGAACACTTCAGCCTGTTTCAGGGCGTTCTGGCCAATTGTGGCATCAAGCACCAGCAGGCATTCATGCGGAGCGCCCGCAATCTTCCGATTGATCACGTTCCGTATTTTTTCCACCTCACGCATCAGGTGGTCCTGCGTGTGCAGCCGCCCGGCGGTGTCAACAATCAGGTAATCCGCCTTTTTTGCGATGGCTCGCTGGCAGGCATCGTGGGCCACACTGGCCGGGTCGGCCCCGGCGTTGCCGCGCACCAGGTCAGACCCGGTGCGTTCAGCCCAGATCGCCAGTTGATCAGCGGCGGCGGCACGGAAAGTGTCGCACGCGGCCAGAACGACAGTTTTGCCTTCGGCTGTCAGGCGTTTGGTCAGTTTGGCAATGGAAGTGGTTTTGCCTGCGCCATTAATGCCGGCAATCAGCAGCACTCTGGGCGATCCTGGTTCAGGGTCTTTGGCAGGAATGGCGGGGCGGCCCGGTTCGTCGGTCTCAAGCAGTTCGACAAGGCGATCCTTCAGGTATTCCGTCAGGGCACGGTCGGCAGTCTGGTCGGCAAATCGCTCGCGAATCTCGTCAAGAATGGTCGCGGTGGCTTTCACACCGACATCGGCCTGGATCAGGCGGGCTTCCAGATCGTCAAGCAGGCTCTGATCCACCTTCCGGCCAAACCACGACCGAAAGTCAAAAAGCCTGGTGGTTCGGGCCAGCCCGGACTTCAGCCTTTCCCATAACGAGGCCATTACTCACCCCACTGAAAAGATAAATTAAAGATTATGGTAGAAGTCGTCATTGAGCCTCTGTCCGGTTTGCCAGCGATTTCTCCTTGAGTTTTCTCAGACCCCTCATCGCGGCATTCAGTGGCGGTGGAGTCGAAACCGAACTGGCCACTTCAACCGCCGGAGCGGGCTCGGGCATGGGGTCGCCCAGTTTAAAGGCCGCTTTGTTACCCGGCAAAAACTGGTCAAGTATGCCGTTGACAAACTTGCCCGAAATCGGCCCGGCATATCGCTTGGCCAAATCCACCGCTTCATTCACTGCCACCAGCGGCGGCGTGCTCTCTCCACCAGTCAAAATTTCGTAGAGCCCCAGCCGAAGAATATTTCTGTCAAGCACCGGCATCCGTTCAATACGCCAGTTTTCGGCAGTAAGCTGAATCCGACGGTCAAGTTCTGCCATGTGCTCTTCAACGCCGGCAAGCAAATCACGGGCAAATGGAACCTGGTCCTGCCGGTATTTCAGCCTTTTCTTAAGAAAATTGCTGATAAACCTGGCTCCAATCCCAGGGTTAAGATCCTTCTGATAAAGTGCCTGCAAAGCAATTTCCCGACCTCGACTGCGTCGCATCCTGATGCACCCTCTGACCACTGCTTGCCATGGCGGCCGGGCCTGGTTATCCCCTGAATGCACCCAGGCCCGCTGAATATGGTTATATCATAACGTGCCGACTAAAATTCAGGTAGGCTTGTTCTGACTGAATAACACCGACTCACAACCCCTTTCATCCGCCAGCATTGACTTCCCCGACAAAATCCCTCTAAGATTTTCTGTAGCTTTCAATCTGAAAGTTGCCGGGGCATCAAATCCCGAATCCTGTCATATCCTGCGAGGTTGCCTGAATTTTGATCACCGAAAACGGTAATAAACGGCGTGAGCGATGTATCCTGGTGGGTGTCCTGCTGCCACACGGCGTTTATAACCCCGACGACCCGCTTGATGAAATTCGCGGGCTTGCGGAAACCGCCGGCCTCACCGTGCTTGCCTCGCTCATGCAGAAACGGGCCTATGTTGACGTGGCCACCTACCTTGGCAAGGGTAAGGTGGAAGAGCTGAAAAATCTGGTCGAAGCCCACGAGGCCGACCTGATCGTCTGCGACAACGACCTCGCACCCAGCCAGACCAGAAACCTGGAAAAAGCCCTTGGCGTCAAGGTGATCGACCGCACCGAAGTCATTCTCGACATCTTCGCCTCGCGGGCAAGCACCCATGAATCGCACCTTCAGGTGGAACTGGCACAGCTTGAATATGCCCTGCCCCGCCTGAAACGCATGTGGACACACCTCTCACGCTACAAGGGCGGCATCGGCGTGCGCGGCCCCGGTGAAAAGCAGCTGGAAGAAGACCGCCGGCTGGTCGTTCACCGCATTCAGGACCTCAAGGCCAAGCTCGGCAAAGTGCAGGCCCGAAAAGAACGTGAAGTCGCCAGCCGTGGCGAAGTGCCCACCATTTCCATCGTCGGCTATACCAATGCCGGCAAGTCAACCCTGATGAACGCCCTGACCGAAGCCGATGTGCTGGCCGAAGACAAGCTCTTTGCCACCCTCGACACCCGCACCCGGAAGTGGCGGTTCAAGGGCGGCGGTTTTGCGCTGCTCTCAGACACCGTTGGCTTTATCCGCGACCTGCCGCACTCGCTGGTGGCCTCGTTCAAGGCCACCCTGGAAGAAGCCCGTCAGGCAGATTTGCTGCTACATGTCGTCGATGCTTCAAGCACCGAGGCCGAAAAACAGATTCAGGCTGTAAATTCAGTGCTGCGCGAGCTTGATCTGGAAGAGCACCCGACCATTCTCGTTTTAAACAAGGCTGATCGCGTGCCCGATCTCTCTTATATCCATGTTCTCAAGGCCCATCATCCCGATACGGTCGTCGTTTCGGCCGCCTCGGCCGAGGGCATGGATCGGCTTGAAAAGGCCGTGCGCGACAAGCTCAATGAACTGGCCGTCGAGTGCGATGTGCTGTTACTGCCGGCTCAGGGCAAGCTGCTGGCCTACCTGACCCAGAACGCTGCCATCCTCGACCAGCGGTTTGAAGAGGAAGAAGTACGCATTCACTGCCTTCTGCCACGTCGCTGCTTCCGGTACGTACAGGACGGCGGCGGAAAAATCTACACAGCCAGACGCCAGGAACCATTGGCCGCTTTATCGGCGACCGATCTCGAGACTGAAAACTCAATCATCTGACATAAATCAGACGTATTGCACCGTCTTTTCCGCGCTCTTCACCACATCGCCGACAATCCATGCAGGGATCCTGGCTTCCTCGCGGATTGTTCGCAGAATCGATTCGGCATAATAGGGCGAAACCACCAGCACCATGCCAATACCCATATTGAAAACGCGGTCCATCTCTTCCTGCCTGACATTGCCGGTTTTCTGAAGCCACGAGAAAATCGGCGGCACATCCCAGCACCGGCTGATACGCATGCCGCAGCCATCGGGCAATATGCGCGGCGGGTTTTCGATCATGCCGCCACCGGTGATGTGGGCAATGCCATGAATCACCTGCTTGATCTGATAATGCCGGTAAATCTGCTTCAGGGCCCGCACATAAATGCGTGTGGGCTCAAGCAGTTCGTCGGCAATCGACCGACCCAGCTCCGGCACATGGTCTTCCGGCTTCAGGCCGGCCACATCAAAGGCAATCTTCCTCGCCAGGCTATAGCCATTGGAATGCAGCCCCGAACTGGCCATGGCTATAATTTTATCGCCCGGCACAATGTCGTTGCCCCTCAGGATAGCTTTTCGCTCAACCACACCCACGCAGAAGCCTGCCAGGTCATAATGCCCCGGCTTGTAAAAATCAGGCAGAATCGCCGTTTCGCCACCCAGCAGGGCACATTCCGCCTCAATGCAGCCATCGCTGATACCGCCAACCACGGCATGTGTCAGCGCCGGGTCATCCTTGGCCATGGCCACATAGTCAAGAAAAAAGAGCGGTTCGGCCCCGCAGCAAAGCACGTCATTAACGGACATGGCCACCAGATCCACACCCACCGTGCGGTGCCTGCCCGTGGCAAAGGCCAGCATGAGCTTGGTGCCGACTCCATCAGAACCGGCGACCAGAACAGGGTCGCGATAGGTTCGGGCCAGCAGGTTGATGCGGTCGTTCAGGCGAAAAAGCCCCGCAAAACCATTGGCCCAGTCAAGCACACGGGGCGAAAAGGTACGCTTCAGCAGCGGACCAATCCCGGCGATGGTCTCTTCGTATTTGTCCAGATCCACTCCGGCTGACTTGTAATCCACCGATTCGGCCATTGGGATTCGCCCCTGAAACTGCCAACTGCCTGCCGGTTTTCCATGACGGAAGGCCTGTCATCGCTAAGTTGCAACAATGTACCAAGTCAGGCCCCATGAAAAACAGACCCGGCCGGAATTTGCTTGATTGAGGTCAACAATCAGCTAAGGTGGATATTGAATTTCTCCGATAAATCAGTTAGTTTGGATAAGCAAGTCCATTTAATGGACAGGTTGAATCCCGCCCGGATTTGGCGGAACCATCTGCTCAATAGACGGTTATCGCTATATCCCATACAATTCTGGAAGTAACCCTCAGTCTCTGATTCGGAGCGATCTCCGCGATGTCCATGAAAAATCTTCGTGTTTTTTGTCTCTCTGTGGTTGCAGTCGCTGTTGCCTGCGGCTCTCTCGTGATTGCTGATGAACACGGCAAGCTCCACGAAGCGATGGAAAAAGTTGGCAAACTCAATAATGCCATCAACAAGGCTGTCAGAACTCCCGTCGCTTACAAAAAAGACGCCAAGACGGTGACAGACTCCGCCAAGGAACTGGCCAAGCTCGCTAAAGAAACCGCCGACGCCACCGACGAAGCCAAAAAAATCAAGGGTGTCAAAGGCGATGCCGCCGCCCAGTGGAAGACCCTCGCCGCTGATTTTGTCAAATCAACCGACGATCTCCTCAAGGCCGCTGAAAAAGAAGAACACGCCGCCACCAAGAACGCCCACCAGGCCGTGAAGAAGAGCTGCTCAAGCTGCCACGAAGTCTTCCGCGTTGAAGAAGACTGACCGGCCAGCGGCTTTTCAGCCCTGAAATTTTTCCAGAGAGGTGAATCGCCAGCCGGTTCACCTCTCTTCTTTTGATTTTTCATTGCCCGGCAGCAGTTCATGATCTTCTGGAACGATACCTCTATCGCTGACATCGGCTGGAATATCGCCGTGGATGAAGCCATCCTTAACGCCTGCGAAGAGGGGATTATCCAACAGTTGCCTGTTGTGAGACTCTGGCGACAACGCTCATGGGCTGTCGTCGTGGGTGCTTCCGGAAAATTGGCTGATGAAGTTTATGTCGATCGCTGCCAACAACTTGGCATCCCAATCGCCCGACGCTCAAGCGGGGGCGGCACCGTGCTGCTCGGGCCAGGCACATTCTGCATCAGCGTGGTCCAGCCAATCGCCGGGTTCAAGCCCGAAGATCGCGATGTGCGCACACTGCAGGTCCTTGTACTTAAACAACTTGCATCACAGCTTAATGACCTTGTTCCTGGCCTGGAAGTCATCGACGCCGGCGACTGGACCATTGCCGGCAAAAAGTGCGCCGGCAGTGCGCAGCGGCGCCGGAAAGCCTGTGTCATGGTGCATGCCAGCGTGCTGAATCAAACCGATCTGGCCATGGTCTCAAGGCTCTTGCCACCACCCCCACGAATGCCTGAATACAGAAACGGCAGGAGCCATGAACAGTTTTTGACCAATCTCGGGTTAACCGAATCTGATGTCGTTTCCCGGCTTGAACGACTCAGAACTGTTTTTTTGGAATGTGAATTACTTCACAAAGCGATAACACCATTGGCGAACGAATTGGCTAACGAACGATTCAGGATTTGGGAATGGACAAATCGCTTTTAACACAATTCATTATTTTTCATATACTTAAATAGAGTTTAAAAGGCTCTGCAAAACCCGGCAACATTAAATTTTTTAATGGCTTGAGCAATGTTAATTTATTTATTGAAATAGCCTTAATCAATTCTTCAAAAATCTTTGCACAAGCTGGCTTTTCACACATTCCGAATTCGATAAACTAGATTATGAATGATGATGGAAGTCGTGTATCCGGGACATTTTCGCGATGCTCATCGCTGTTTTGGGCCGGCTCGTTCCCTGAGGAAGTCATCTCCTAAATCAATTGCATGCCATGAGACCCGTTTGCGGGGAAATCAGCAGTTGGCCCATGTTCGCTGGCCTGCTGACTCTGGCCGGTAAAGGATCATCTGACCATGAATCGCTCGACAGTTGGCAGTCGCTGGAACCTCGATCTGGTACAGGAACTTTATGCCCGCTGGACAGCCGATCCCCAATCGGTTGATGCCTCATGGCAGGCTTTTTTTGAAGGTTTTGCCCTCGGGCTTGATTCAACACCCGCCGCATCGGCTGGCGAAAATGCCGGTCAGCTTCAGGCTGGCGTCACCCGCCTGATCGACGCCTATCGCGACATCGGTCACTACCTCAGCGACCTCGACCCACTGGGCCTTTCGCCCAGCCGCGAATCTCACGAACTGCTTGATCTCAGCGAATTCGGCCTGAGCGAGGCCGACCTCGACAAAACCTTCTACACCAAGCTCTTCCCCGGCAATTCAGCCACCCTGCGTGAAATCATCGCCACGCTTCGCCAGACCTATTCCGGCAAGATCGGCGTCGAGTTCATGCACATTTCCAACCGCCGCATTCGCCGGTGGCTGACTGATCGCATGGAGCCAATCCGCAACCAGCCCTCGCTGACAGCCCGCCAGAAGCGGCGAATTTTGCTGAAACTTCACTCAGCGGAACAATTTGAGAACTTCCTGCACACGCACTATGTCGGCCAGAAGCGTTTCTCGCTCGAAGGTGGCGAAGCCCTGATTCCGCTGCTTGACGTGCTGATTGAAACCACCGGCCCCCTGGGTGCCGAAGAAATGGTCCTGGGCATGCCGCACCGTGGCCGCCTGAATGTGCTGACCAACACCCTTGAAAAGCCTTATGGCATGGTCTTCGGCGAGTTTGAGGGGAACATTCCCAACACCGTCGGCGGCGATGGCGACGTCAAATATCACCTCGGTTTTTCGTCGAACCACACCTGCGAAGCCGGCCAGGTCGTTCACCTCACCTTGTGTGCCAACCCCAGCCACCTCGAAGCCGTTGACCCGGTGGTCGAAGGCCGCGTTCGTGCCAAGCAGCGCCGCGACGCCAATCGCGACCGCCGCAAGGTGGTGCCTGTTCTCATCCACGGCGATGCCGCCTTTGCCGGCCAGGGCCTGGTGGCCGAAACCCTGAACCTCTCGCAACTGCGTGGTTACAAAACCGGCGGCACCATTCATGTCGTGGTGAACAACCAGATTGGTTTCACCACGTTCCCGGCCGACAGCCGTTCGTCGCGTTATTGCACCGACGTCGCCAAGATGATTGAAGTCCCGATCTTCCACGTTAATGGCGAAGACCCTGAAGCCGTGGCCTATGTCGCCGCCCTGGCGGCTGAATTCCGCCAGACTTTTGAAATGGATGTTGTGATCGACCTTGTCTGCTATCGCCGGCATGGCCACAACGAAGGCGACGAACCGGCCTTCACGCAGCCCCTGATGTATCAGGAAATTCGCAAGCGGCCCACCATCCGCCAGATCTATACCGACCGGCTGCTGGCCTCAGGTGAATTGTCGCAGGCCGAAGCCGACACCCTGACAGAAACCTTCAAGGAAAAGCTCGAGAAGATTTACGCCGAAGTGCATAACGAGAAGGACCGCAAGCCCCAGGCCCTGCCCGAAACTTACAGCGGTTCGTGGTCGGGCATGAAGCGCGTTTCCGACGGCACCCGCGTGGAAACCGGTGTGGCGAAGGAGAGGCTGGCCCAGATTGCCGCCATCACCAGCTCGGCCCCGGCCGGATTCACCATCCACCCCACTCTTGAACGTGTGCTTGCCCCACGCAGCCAGCAGATCGCCGAAAACGGCCCGATCAACTGGGGCTTCGCTGAAAGCCTGGCCTTCGGTTCGCTACTTCTGGAAGGCGTGCCCGTGCGTCTTTCAGGGCAGGACTGCGGCCGCGGCACCTTCAGCCACCGCCATTCGGTGCTGACCGACTCCAAGACGGGCGACCGCTATGTGCCCCTGCAGCATCTGGCCCCCGGTCAGGCTGAATATTCAGTCTATGACAGCATGCTCTCCGAAGCGGCCGTGCTCGGCTTTGAATACGGCTATTCGCTGGATATGCCCAAGATGCTGGTTCTGTGGGAAGCCCAGTTCGGCGACTTTGTCAACGGTGCCCAGGTCATTATTGACCAGTTCATCGTCTCGGCCGAAATGAAATGGGGCCGATCCAGCGGCCTGGTCATCCTTCTGCCGCACGGCTACGAAGGCCAGGGCCCGGAACATTCCAGCGGCCGCATGGAACGCTTCCTGCAGCTTTGTGCAGAAGACAACATCCAGGTTGTCAACTGCACCACCCCTGCCCAATATTTCCATCTGCTGCGGCGGCAGGTCAAGCGCACCTTCCGCAAGCCGCTGGTGGTGATGACACCCAAGAGCCTGCTGCGCCACAAGCTGGCCGTTTCAACCGTCGATGAACTGGCCAAAGGCAGCTTCCAGGACGTGATTGACGACCACACGGTGACTGACCCTCGCAAGGTGCGCAAGGTGCTGGTCTGCTCGGGCAAGGTCTATTACGACCTCATCGCCAAGCGAGAGCTTGAAAAGAAAGTGGGCGAAGTGGCCATCATTCGCCTGGAACAGGTTTACCCCTGGCCTGCCGACATGCTCAAGCCCATCCTCAACCGCTATGCCGATTCAGCCACGCAGTGGACATGGGTGCAGGAAGAGTCGCAGAACAACGGTGCCTGGACATTCGTTGCCCCAAGGCTACATGAACTGATGGGCTGGGCTTTTGACTATGTCGGCCGCGACGCCTCGGCCAGCCCGGCCACCGGCAGCCACCATGTGCACGAGCACGAGCAGGCCGACCTTGTGGAAGCCGCCATCAGCGGCACCGGGCCACAGATTATCAGTGCCCAGACACACCACGACCACAAGGTGATGGTGGGTCACTGATTCGGCACATCCGGCAGGAGACAATGACGCCGGATTCAGGAAAAAATCAGAAAAGACTGAGCCTGAATTCGGCTGCAACAGCTATAATTCACGAGACTAGCGATCAGCAATAAGACTGATCAGGATGCCCTGGGAGAGTAATCAGGTGTCAAAGACAGATATTAAGGTGCCCAGCGTCGGCGAATCAGTCACTGAAGGCGTGCTTTCCCGCTGGATCAAGAAATCCGGCGACTACGTCAAATCAGGCGAGGCCCTGTTCGAGCTTGAAACCGACAAAGCCGCCCAGGAAGTGCCGGCCCCGGCCAGTGGCGTGCTGACTGCCTCTGTTAAAGAAGGCACCACTGTCAATATCGGCTCCGTCGTCGGCACAATCGACACCTCGGTCGCAGCCCCGGCCGGCTCGCCTGCCGCTGGTGCTGTCGCGGGTGCGGGTGCCGCCGCTGCCGCAACGGCAGCCACAGGCGCCGCATCGGCCCATCTTTCGCCGGCTGTGGCCTATCAGGTGGCCGAAAAGGGTGTGGATGTAGCCAGTGTCACCCCAACCGGCCCCGGTGGTCGCATCACCAAGGGTGATGTGCTGGCCGCTGCTGAATCGAAATCAGCCGCACCTGCAACTCCTTCTGCCCCGGCACCAGCCCCGGCGACAGCACCTGCTGCACCCGTGGCCCTTTCCGCCGAACGTGCTGCCACCCGCCAGAAAATGCCGACCATTCGCCAGCGCATTGCCCAGCGACTGGTTGAAGCCCAGCAGACGGCCGCGATCCTGACAACTTTTAACGAAGTTGACATGAGCCGCGTGATGGACCTGCGTGCCAAATACAAAGATTCGTTCCAGAAGAAGCACGGCATTGGCCTGGGCTTCATGTCGTTTTTCGTGAAGGCGACGACCGAGGCCCTGCAGGCCTTCCCGGCCGTGAATGCCCAGATCGACGGCACCGACATGATCTTCCACAACTATTGCGACGTGGGTGTGGCCGTCTCAACCGAGCGTGGCCTGATGGTGCCGATTCTCCGATCCGCCGAAAAGCTCAGCTTCGCCGGCATTGAATCGGGCATCGCCGACTACGCCAAAAAGGCCCGTGAAAACAAGATCTCGGTCAACGACCTTCAGGGCGGCACGTTCACCATCACCAATGGCGGCGTCTTCGGCTCGCTCCTCTCCACGCCCATCCTGAACCCGCCGCAGTCGGCCATCCTGGGCATGCACTCCATCAAGAAACGCCCGGTGGTGGTTGACGACCAGATTGTCATCCGCCCGATGATGTATCTGGCCCTTTCCTACGACCACCGCATTATCGACGGCAAAGAAGCCGTCAGCTTCCTCGTCCGCATCAAAGAACTGATCGAAGACCCGGAACGCCTCATGCTGGCAGTCTGATCGCTCAGTCAGCCTTCTTTACAACTGAAGTCCAACGGGCCACGAACATTCGTGGCTCGTTTTTTTATACCTCATTTAACAAGATCCGGCACAATCCCAGGCTAAGCCGCGGCGCCAGCAAGGGTCAGCTTAAATCATTCCTTCCCTTGCGCTTCGGTTTAACCTGATTACCATCAAACAAAAAAAACGGGGCATGAAGATCATGCCCCGCCGGGTTGGTTGGATATTTACCTGAACTTGCTCAGGCGACCTGCAGCATTAAAGCTGGGCGCTTGGCATGATCTTGCTGGTCGGCAGGGCCGTCTGGGGTGTGGCCAGAATGCTTTGGGCACTTGGCAGCACCGTCACCGGACGCTTGACAACCACAGGAACCATCGTGCAAACCGTCACTGGAACCTGCTTCGTCACGCAGACGGGGTCCATCACGGTGTGCGTTTCGCTCACGGTGCGGGCCACTGTTTCAGGCACGCAGATCGTCTTCGAAACCGGCACTTGCTTGCAGACGGTGAAAGGCACCTTGCGGCTGCACTGAATGGTCTGCATTTCGCAGGTCGTCACCGGAACCTGCTTCACGCATTCCTGGGCAACCATGTCGCACACCGTTTCGGCAACCCGCTTGGTGTGGGTTTCTGAAACCATGCGGCAGGTCGTCACCGGCACCTGGCAGCTGCGCACTTCGGTCACCATGCGGCAGGTCGTCACCGGAACCTGCTTGGTGCAGGTGGTGGTCACCATTTTGCAGACAGTCACAGGAACCTTGCGAACAGCCGTTTCACGCACCATCTTGGTCACGCTTACCGGAACCTGCTTCACGCGGCATTCCCGAACCATCTTGGTAATCTGCACCGGAACCTGCTTCGTCACACGCTGGTCAACCATCGTGGTCACGGTGTAAGGGTCCGTTTTGTAGCAGGTCTTCAGCACGTTTTCCGTCACGGTCACTGGCACCTGGCGAACGCAGTTCTGGGCCACCATCACCGTGTTGACCACGGGAACGGTCTTCTTGCAGACCTGGCTGACCATCGTGCAGGTCGTCACGGGCACCTGCTTCGTGCAGACGGTCGGAACCACTTCGCAGACCGTTTCCGGCACCTGCTTCATGACCGTTTCGCTGACCATCTTGCACACCGTCACCGGAACCTGCTTCGTCACCACTTCGCTCACCATCGTGCAGGTTGTCACTGGCACCTGCTTGGTGATGACTTCAGGAACCTGCCTGCAGACCGTCACCTGACGCTCGCAATTGATCGTCTGTGGCTGATAAACCGTCTCGCAGACGTTTTCCGTCACGGTCGTCGGCACGCTCACCAGGCGATCTTCCCATGTGCCGGGGCACTGAACCCACTGGCCATTCACACAAATCATCTTGCCAGGCACATAAGCCTTCTGGCAGGTCTGCACACACACGGTGCGGGTCACGGGCTTCGAGACTGTCACCGGCACGCACACGGTCTTGGTGTCAACCACGGTGCGTGTTTCAGCCACGGTCCGCATGACCGTTTCCTGAATCGTCTGCATCGAGGTCTGCTGAACCGGGCGGCACACGGTGTAATTCACCGTCTGCATCACGGTTTCACGCACAGGCTTCTGATAGGTGCATGGCACCTGCTTCATCACCGTGCGCTGAACCTGCCGATTAACGGTGTAATTCACTGTCTGCATCACGGTGTTGTAAACAGGCTTCTGCACCGTGTATTGTTCTTCACGGTATGAGCACTGCTTCACAGGCACCATCTGGGTGTATTGCTGGCTCTGCAGAACAGTCTTCTGCACCGGCACCGATACCTGGTAAGGAACGGTTCTGTAGCAGGTCTTCTGCACCGGCACCTTGATGCATTCAACGACTGTCTTCATGCCCGTCTGCACGACCGGCACATTGACATATTCGTTCACGTTCTGGATCACGGTTTCCTGCACCGGGCGATTCACCGTATAGGCCTGGTCCTGATAGACCGTTTCCCGCACGGGTGTCGTCACGTTATAGGCCACCGTCTGCATCACCGTTTCGCGCACCGGCGTCTGCACGGTGTACTGGCGGGTCTCCATGTGCGTCTCTTTAACCGGCTTCTGCACGGTGTAAGCGACATCCTTGAAGACCGTTCGCTGAACGGGCCTTTGCACAGTGTATCGCTGTTCCTGCAGAACGGTGCGATAAACGGGCTTCTGCACGGTATAGACTTCGTCACGCAGGCCGGTTTCGGCCACGGTGCGCATTTCTGTCACCGTCTGCGGCTTATAGACGGTTTCAAGAACCTGTCTTGAAGTCGTCACCTGGCGAGGCACATATTGTGTCTCGGCCACGGTCTGCATGATTGTTTGTTTCTGCGGGCGATATTCCACATAGCTGTCGCCACATGGAATGGGAGAACTGCCCAGCGATGCGGCACCACCATAAGATGCGGCCCGGGCGGCACCAGACCACCCGATACACGCCATCAGGGCCAGTATCAGGCCCCGTTTAAGCTTTTTCATGATACATGCTCCTCGACAAACCAACCCGGAGACGAGCATTCCCTTCGCTCTCACCCGAAAGTGACCCCGTCCATGGGCGGCCTTTTACACTGTCGTTTTTCATCGGTTGCCTATTTTCAGTGTCTTTATCCAGATTCTGCGAATTCTTTGATTTACCGGGCTCACGCATGTTGCCAAACGAACGACCGTTAAAACCGGACTCGGGATGACCTGACCTGGCGTGTTTTATGGGTATCACAAAACGTAAAAACCGTAAATCCGAACTTGGCCTAAGGTTTGGAATAATGCTCAGGGTTGGTGTGAGTGGTATAAGCCGGATCGGCAAACGTTTGTCTTGAATGGTTCAATTAATATAACCGGCAAACACGTTTGTTTTTCCAGAAGCCTGAAAATCGTCAAGCCATCAGCAAAAGCATGATCATTGTTTTAATTAGTATGTCATGATCTCACAAAAATCTTCAGCTAGACCACCATGCCACATTTAAAGTTACGCTTAGACGCTGATTTAATCATGACATCCAACCAGAGTGCCAATCACCCGGGTCAATCCAGCGATGGTCGCTGGCCAGTGTCTTCATGCAATTATCAAAAAACGCTTTCCGAAAAAGCCAACGGCATCGCCATAACCTTCCTCACACGCACACGAATGTAATCGCCCCTCACCCATCCGAACCCGTCAATTCCAATAGCGTCCCCGAAAGCTCATTCAGCAGTTCCGAGGCATCCTGCGTCTTTCGCATGTTTGTCGTCAGCTGGCGGGTCGTTTCCTGGAACTCACGCATCGATTGATTGATCTGGTCAATCCCCACATATTGCTGCCGCGTGGCATGGCTGATCTGGCTCACGGCAATCGCCGCCTGATTCAGCGAGTCGGCAAGCTGCTCGATCACCTTACCGGCCACCTGCGTTTTGCCCAGTGTCACATCAACACCATGAACGCCTTTTTCCGTGGCTAAAACGGTACTGTCGGCCGCCTTGCGAATCTCGCCCAGCATGGTTCTGATCTTCGTATTCGCCGTTTTTGATTGCTCAGCCAGGTTTCGCACCTCGCCCGCCACCACGGCAAAGCCCTTGCCCTGCTCGCCGGCCTTGGCCGCTTCAATCGTGGCATTCAGGGCCAGCAGCTTTGATTGATCGGCAATTTCATTCACCGTGTGGGTAATCTGGTCAATCTGACGCATCCGCTCCGTCAGCGAAGCAATTTCCCGGGCATAGTCATTCACCGTGCCGCGCAGCTCGTTCATGGCAGAAACAATCTGGTTGACCAGCTCCGAGCCATCCGCCACGGCCTTGGCCGAGTCGCTGGTGATCGTCGCCACAGACTCAGCCCGCGATGATGTCTGCTCGGCTGTGGCCCGAATCTGCTCAACTGTGGCCACCACTTCACTCACGGCCGAGGCCTGTTCCGCCGCCGTCTGGTTGCCTTCCATCGACATTTCCACCAGCTCTTCACCCGCCCGGCTCAGCTCGGTGGCTGTCTCTTTCAGCGTCTGGCGCGTTTTCTCTTCGGTCTCGGCGGCTTCCATCAAGGCCCTGGCATTGGCTTCCAGCTTGGCGATATTCTGCGACTGTAGCGCATCCGACGCTTCAATCTTCTCAGCCATCACATTACACGACCCGGCCATTCGGGCAATTTCGTCGTCGCCCACCATCGGTGCCCGGGCTGAAAGTTCGCCCGAGGCCAGCCGCATGGCGGAATCAGCCACGGCCACCACCCGCCCGGCCAGCCTCTCTGAAGCCCAGCGGGCAATCAGCAGGCTTATTATCGCGGTGATCACCAGCAAGGCCTGCCCGGCCATTTGAATGCGCTCGGTCAGCTCAAAGGCCTCGGCAAATTCCTGTTCGACCACCAGCCCCCAGCGAAACGACGGCACATACATCCACGCGGCCACCACGGGTCGGCCATCGTGCGTAATCACCTTCTCAAATCCCCGGCCGCCATCAATCGCCTCAAAAAGTGGGTTAATCTGGCCCCTGGCCCGCGGAATCACCCTGTCTTCCGGAACGCTTGATACTTTTCGTGGGGTAATAATCAGCCGGGCTGTGTCTATTTGTGCGTCAGCATTCGAGGTGCCCACCAGCACACGCCCGGTGGAACCCAGGCCGGTGAAATCGTTGACTATCTTGTAAAGGTCCTGCTCATCAATTTTGACAATAATCGTACCGGTCAACTTATTTTCATCGAGGATCGGGCTGATCAGAAAACTTGATTGATCCTCTTCGCCGGGCAGAATTTCGAAGTCAGAAAATTCAGGCTGAACCAGCGTGGCCACACGATTCAGCGATTTTGCCAGCCGGGTCTGGTTAAATGGCGGATTAAGCAGCCAGTCGCCGACTTTATCAGGATTCAGCAGATTAAAAACCACCAGCTGATCCTGATTCAGCAGAATCGCGTCCTCAAAATTCAGCGAGCCTATCAGCTTGGAAACCCGAGGAACATGATCAGCCAGCACTTTTCTGAATTCTGGCGACTTGCTGTTAAAGCCCGATTTCGCAAGAGCATTCTGCGCGTCGATCATCGCCGATGAAATCGTTCGGCCGCTGGTCACGGCATTGATGTCGCGCACCCGCGCGGCCGCATACAATTCCAGCGACGAACGCTTGTTATCTGCATGAACCACAAGACTTCGCTGCACATTTTCGCGTATGGAAATCATCGACATCCGCGTGATAAGCAGTGTCAACACCACACTCGGCACAATGGCCATGCATAGAAAGCCGGCCATCTGCTTTCTGACCAGCGACTTACTGAAATAATGCTTGATGCTCATGGTGCTTTGGTCTGGTCAGTCAGGCTTGCGGGCGGCTTTTTTACCAGGTGCGACATTTCTTCTGCCAGTCGGCCCTGTCTTGGTTTCAGGCCTGGAAACTATCGGCAAAACTGGCGGCGATTCAGGCCCGGCAACAGGCTTCTTCCCGGTTTCGCCGGCCGGGGCTCGTTCAACCGGTTTCACAAGGGCAGCGGCCCTCTCTTCGCGGGGGTTGGCCCACGTCCGATTCCACTTGTTGAAAAGATCGTTCAGAAACTCGTTCCATTCCTTCTTTGTACGTGACAGCGGATAAGGCACCGGGCGCATGGGCGTTTCGCTGGTCCATCGAATGTCAAACTGGCCGTCGGCCCGCGCCTGGCCAATATAGCTCGGCCGCCATGTGTGATTTGTGTCAAAGTCAATTGAGACAATGCCTTCCGGCGCATCCAGGCTCTGGTGCCTGATCGTATTACGCACCGCTTCAAGCTCGGTTGTTTCCGCTTCCCGCACGGCCTGTGCCCAGAAGTGAACACTGTTATATGATGCACATACCGTATCGTTTGTGCTTTGATCACTCCCATATTTAGCCTGAAATGCTGACACGAACTTCCGGTTGGCTTCGCGATCAATCGATTGAAAATAATTCCACGCTGAGTAATGACCGACTATCGACTGCGGCGGAATCTCTTTGAGCAGCACTGAAAGCTCGGCCTCGGCAATCGAGAATGAAATCACCGGAATTTTGTCGGCCGTGATTCCTGCCCTGAAAAGGCCGTTGTAAAAGGCCTTGTTGGTGTCGCCAACCACCGTTGAGATAATCACATCAGGCTTCTTCTCAAGAATATCGGCAACCACATGATCGACATTGCCCGTGCCAAAATATAAATAACTCGTTCCCGCCACTTCGGCCCCGATCGACTGCACTATCTCGGCGGCAATCGCGTTCACCGAATGTGGCCAGATATAGTCGGAACCAACCAGATAATAGCGATTGGCCTTTAATTCACGGTGGGCCCAGTTGATGGCCGGCGTGATCTGCTGATTGGGCGCCGATCCCGTATAAATAATATTGGGCGATTGCTCAAGCCCTTCATAGGCCATGGGATAAATCAGCAGGTGATTTTTCGATTCGACCACCGGCAGCACCGTCTTGCGGCTGGCTGATGTCCAGCAACCGATGATCACGTCAACCTGCTCCTGATCAATCAGCCGCTCGGCCTCTCTGGCAAAAGTCGGCCAGTCCGACTTGCCATCGGCTACAACGTATTCAATACTCCGGCCAAGCAAGCCGCCAGATTTGTTAATCTCATCAATGGCAAGCCTTTCCGCCTCAACCATCGCATTCTCGCTGATGGCCATCGGGCCCGTCAGTGAATGCAGAATCCCAACGCGAATCGGCTTGCCTCGGCTCAAATAACTTCGACCAGCCACACCAGCCATAACCAGCAGGCCAGTCGCAATAACCAGCATAATTCCTTTTGATCGCTTCTGGTGCATGGCTTCAGGCTGTCTCAGGGTGTCAGGGAGTATACGGCCGGCGTCATCAGGCATCCTGCTGCCCCATAATCATATCACACAAACAAACAACGGGTAATTTGGCAAATCTGGGCAACATGGTTTATTTTTTCCTGATATTCCAAAGAATCGACGACTCGTAAAACTCGTCGGCTTTCCATCCTGTTTCTCTTTCTTATCAAGCAAAAACGCGACTCGCCACTTGCCAAAAATCCACGAAAAACGTATGTTTTGTTTCGAATGTCAGCAACGATATGAGCATGTAAATCTGGGCGGGCACATCAACTTGCACGACCCGCACTGACCAGTGGAGAATCCTGAAAAGTGTCCGTATCTCTTGATCAACTGAAAGCCATCGGCAAAGAGCTTCGCAAAGACATCCTCCGGATGACGACCGAAGCCGGATCAGGCCATCCTTCCAGCTCAATGTCAGCCGTGGAAGTGGTCGCCGCCCTTTATTTCGGCGGATTTTTGAATTTTGACGCGAAAAACCCCAAAGACCCCAATCGCGACCGCTTCATTCTCTCCAAGGGTCACGCCGCCCCTGTGCTTTACGCCGCTCTGGCTCACAAGGGCCTCTTCCCGCACGAAGAATTAATGAGCCTGAGAAAGCTCGGCAGCCGGCTGGAAGGCCACCCGAACATGCTGCGCCTGGGCGGAATTGAAGCCTCAACCGGCTCGCTGGGTCAGGGCCTTTCCATGGGCGTAGGCTATGCCCTTGCCGCCCGACTCGCCAAAAACGGTGCCCACACCTATGTGATGACAGGCGACGGCGAACTGGGCCAGGGCCAGATCTGGGAAGCAGCCGCCAGTGCCGGCAAATATGGCCTGGATAACCTGACCTGCATTGTTGACCGCAACGGCTTCCAGCAAACCGGCTCGGCTTTTGATGTGCTCAACATGGACCCCATCGACGGCAAATTCGCCGCCTTCGGCTGGTCAACACAAGTCATTAACGGCAACGACCAGCAGGAAGTGCTTGATGCCCTGAAGCGGGCCCGGGCCACCAGGGGCCAGCCTTCGTGCATCGTTTCCCTCACCAGGAAGGGCTATGGCATGCTGAACCTGCTTGCCACGCTCAAAGACGAAAACTTCCACGGCAAGCCCATGCCTGCCAAGCACCTGGAAGAAGCCCTGGCCGAAGTCGAAGCCGGCGTTGCCTGAGTCAAAACAATCAACAGGCACATTTTAAGAAGCATTCACTCGAACACCAACATTTAGAAGGCAAGAACCAAAATGGCTGGAGCCAGTTCCTCAGTCAAATCAACCCGCCCCCTGGGCAAAGCCACGCGCGACGCTTTCGGTCGTGCCCTTGAAAGCCTTGGCGAATCGTTCGGCAGTCTCGTCGTGGTTGACGCCGACGTCGGCAATTCCACTCGCACCGAATGGTTCGGGAATAAATACCCTGACCGCTTCTTCAATGTCGGCATTGCCGAATCCAATCAGGTCGGCGTCGCCGCCGGCCTGGCCGCCGCCGGGCACATCTCGCTGGTCTCCAGCTTTGCCGCATTCATCATCTGCAATGCTTATGACCAGCTCCGCATGAGCGTCGCTTACCCCAAGCTCAATGTCAAAGTCGTTGGCAGCCACGCCGGCATCTCCATCGGCGAAGACGGCGCCAGCCAGATGGGTATTGAAGACGTCGGCCTGGCCTGTTCCCTGCCCGGCTTTGTGGTCGTTGTGCCTTCCGACGAAGCCTCGGCCCGTGCCGCCACCGCTGCCATGCTGGCCCACCAGGGCCCGGTTTATCTGCGGGTCGGCCGCCCCGACGTTCCCAAAATCTATGAAGGCGACAACATCCCCTTCACCCTTGGCAAGGCCAACAAGCTGGCCGATGGCAAGGACGTCACCATCATCGCCAATGGCCTGATGGTCGCCCCTGCCCTTGATGCCGCTGAAGCCCTTGCCGCTGAAGGCATCTCGGCCCGCGTGCTTGACATGCACACCATCAAGCCCATCGACCGCGAAGCTCTCAAGGCCGCCGCTGAAGAAACCGGCGCCATCGTCGTGGCCGAAGAACACCTGGCCCATGGCGGCCTGGGCTCTGTCGTCGCCATGAACGTGGCCGAAATCAAGCCCGTTCCCATTCGCTATGTCAACATCGGCGACCAGTTCGGCGAAAGCGGCTCGCCCGAAGCCCTGATCGAAGCCTATGGCCTGACAGCCACCCATGTTGCCGCCGCCGCCCGCGCCGCTGTGGCCGCCAAAAAGTAACGTCTGATTCAGGCTGAATTTCTCAAACACCCTTTCGCCCGTGCGAAGGGGTGTTTTTGTTTGAACCGGTCCGACTAATTTTTTTACGAAAATGGGCGAAAATGCAGGCTGGCTCACTAAGTGAAGCGTGTGTGCCTGTCCCCGATTTTCGACCCTATTTCAACCAGCGACAACACGAAAATGCAGGCTGGCTCACCAAGCGAAGCGTGTGTGCCTGTCCCCTATTTTCGACCCTATTTCAACCAGCGACAACACGAAAATGGGGACTGGCTCACTAAGCGAAGCGCGTGTGCCTGTCCCCTATTTTCGACCACTAAGCAGCTGTGCCCGCCCCCTTTTTTCAACCAGCGACAACACGAAAATGCAGGCTGGCTCACCAAGCGA
>JBEITT010000111.1:0-16578 GCA_040374745.1 Planctomycetaceae bacterium
TGATCGTGGCCATCAGGTCATTGTGGTAGTTTCAGCAATGGGGCACACCACTGATGAACTGATAGACCTGGCCAAACAGGTAACGCCCAGGCCGCCCGCCCGGGAGCTTGATATGCTTCTTTCCACAGGCGAACAAGTCTCGGTCGCACTTCTGGCCATGGCCATTCAGTCTCAGGGCGTGCCGTCCATCAGCTTCACCGGCTCACAGATTGGCATCGTTACTGACAGCTTTCACACCAAGGCCCGAATCAGGAATATCTCAACAGAACGCATGAAAGCCGCCCTCGACGAAGGCAAGATCGTTATCGTGGCCGGTTTTCAGGGGGTTGATGCCAATTACAATATCACCACTCTGGGGCGTGGTGGATCTGACACCACTGCTGTTGCCCTAGCCGCTGTGATTAATGCCTCAGCCTGCGAAATTTTCACGGATGTTGATGGCGTTTACACGACAGACCCTCGCCTTGTGCCCAATGCCCGCCGGCTTGATACAATAAGCTACGACGAAATGCTGGAAATGGCCAGCCTTGGCGCGGGTGTGATGCACTCTCGCTCTATTGAATTCGCCAAGAAATATCATGTTCCCATTCATGTGAGGCACGCTGGGAATAAGGAACTTGGTACATGGATTGTTGATGAACGTGCCTCGCGTCGTCTGGGTTCGGTAGTCACCGGTGCCGCCCTGGCTAAGGAAGAGGCCCGCATCACCGTGCGAAACCTGCCCGACCGCCCCGGCGTGATTCATGGCCTTTTTCGCGAACTGGCGGAAAAGCACGTTGTGGTTGACATGATTGTGCAGAATATCGCCACCGACGGTCTGGCCGAAGTCACTTTCACGGTGGATGAAGACGACCTGGAAAATTCACTGGCCATTGTGCGTAAAGCGGCAGAAGCTGTCGGCACGTCAGACGTCACTGGTGACCGTGATGTGGCCAAGGTTTCGGTCGTCGGTTCGGGAATGAAGACACACTCAGGCGTGGCCGAACGGATGTTTGAGGCTCTGGCCGCCGCTGGCATCAATATCCAGATGATCACCACGAGTGAAATCAAGATCAGCGTTCTGGTCAGCCGGGCCGATGGTGTCGCCGCCCTTAAGGCCGTGCACGACGCCTTTGAGCTTCATCTGGTGCCTGCCGACTTGAGATTCAGCGAAGACCCGCCAGAAATAGCAGTGAAACTGGTGCGAGAGAATCAGGAAAAAGTCTCTACTGAATCGCTTCCTGCCGGCGAATCACCGGGCATGGAAGACCTTGTCATCAGCGGAGTTGATCTGGATGAAACACAGGCCCGAATTACTCTTTTGAACCTGCCTGACAGGCCGGGCCAGGCCGCCAGCGTCTTTCGTGCTATCGGGGCGGCCGGGATTAATGTTGATATGATTGTTCAGGACATCAGTCAGGATACCGGTAGCGGTCGAAACACCTTGCTTTCGTTTTCGATTCCTTCCGCCGAAGTCAAAACTGCCGAGAAAGTCCTCACAGATTTGCTTGGCCCTGGCAGTGTGGCGATTGAAACGCCGATTGCCAAGCTTTCAGTGACAGGTGTCGGAATTCGCTCTCATACAGGTGTCGCCACCCGCATGTTTGCCGCACTGGCTGCCAGCCAGATCAACATTTCAATGATCAACACCAGCGAAGTTCGGATTAATGTGGCCACTGAAGTTTCGCTTGGTAAAAAAGGCGAAACGGCCCTGAAATCTGCTTTCAACCTGAATTGATACAAAAACGGACCGACTCTTTTCACATCCAGCAAGAGAAAGAAGCGAATGTCACGCAAAAAAGTCATTTTGGCCTATTCTGGTGGTCTCGACACCTCGGTTGCCGTGAAGTGGATCAACGAAACCTATGATATGGACGTGATCTGTTATACCTGCGACCTGGGCCAGGGGCAGGATATTGAAGCAATTCGCCAGAAAGCCCTTCGGACAGGTGCCGTAGATGCCGTGGCCGAAGACCTTCGTGCCCTTTTTACCGATTATTTTTGCATTCCATCCCTCATGGCGGGTGCCCTTTATGAAGGCAAATACCCACTTGCCACAGCCTTGGGGCGGCCGCTGATTGCCCAGCGAATGGTGCTGCTGGCCCAGGAGAAAGGTGCTTCGGCCGTTTCTCACGGTTGTACAGGCAAGGGGAACGACCAGGTTCGTTTCGATGTGACTTTTCAGACGCTCGACCCAAAGCTCCAGATTATCGCCCCCGTGCGTGAATGGAAGTGGACTCGCACACAGGAACTGGAATACGCCGCCAAGCACAAAATCGAAGTGGAAGCGACAAAGAAGTCGATTTATTCCACCGACCAGAACCTCTGGGGCCGGTCGATTGAGGCTGGAATCCTGGAAGATCCCTGGGTTGAACCACCGGCCGACGCCTTCCAGTGGACGGCTGACCCACGCACCGCCCCCAACGATCCAGAAGAAGTCGAAGTTGGCTTTGACAAAGGTCGTCCAGTTTCGCTTAACGGCGTTGAAAAAGATGCTGTCTCCATTATTGAAGAGCTTAACCAGATTGCCGGGCGACACGGCGTTGGCCGGATCGATCACATCGAAAACCGGTTGGTGGGCATAAAGAGCCGCGAAATTTATGAAGCTCCAGCGGCGATTGTGCTGCACGAAGCCCACCGTGAAGTAGAATTTCTGACTCTGTCAAAAGATGCTCTGCGATTCCGGAATTTTGTGAGTCAGGCCTATGCCGACCTCATTTACAATGGTCTTTGGTTCTCAGCCTTCCACCAGGACCTTATGGCCTTTGTTGCCTCAAATCAGCGATATGTCAGCGGCCAGGCACGCGTCAAACTCTACAAGGGCCACTGCATGATCACAGGCCGCAAAAGCGAAAATTCGCTCTATCGCCACGAGCTGGCAACCTATGAAGAGGGCGACCAATACGACTCTTCTGCTGCTCAGGGCTTCATCAAAATTCATGGCCTTTCGCAGACAACCCAGGCCAAGCACCAGATGCTCAAGGATCAGTCAAGTCAGCGTCTGGAACTGCCATCGATCATTCCGCCTTCAAAATGACTCAATTTCTGACGATGACATTCAGGACCAAATTGTGAATTGAAAACTAATCAGGCTCGTGTTATGATGTCGTCTCAATGGGCGGTTAGCTCAGCTGGTTAGAGCGCCTGCCTTACAAGCAGGATGTCGGGGGTTCGAATCCCTCACCGCCCACTCTGGAATGGTTCTGGTTTAATATCACGGCAGTTTTAGTCGTGATGGAATATATTGATATGCCAGCCCAACGAATTTTTGGCCTTGATTGCCTGCGAGCACTGGCCATTGTGCTGGTGCTCTTTTCTCACATGTTTAATGGTCTTGAATTATTTGGTATTGTCGGTGTTGAACTCTTTTTTGTGCTGAGTGGGTTCCTTATTGGCGGAATTCTGGTAAAAAGCCTGGAAAAACAGCAAGGCTTTAACTGGCGGGATCTTCGTCAGTTCCTTATCCGCCGTTTTCTTCGCACGCTGCCCAATTATTATTTATTCCTTCTGATTTACTCTATTTTTGAGCGAATCGTCTCGCCTGATATAACAAAATCTGCTGCCGTCTATCTTCGATACAGTCTTTTTCTTCAGAATTTCGCCTGGCCCAATCCATCCGGCTATTTCAGCCACTCCTGGAGTCTCTGCATCGAAGAATGGTTCTATTTTTTTACAAGTATTACCCTTTTCCTTATCCTGAAAATCATCGGTAACAACGAAAGCAGCCGCTTTAAGGCTCTGGGGCTCACAGCTCTTACGTTCATCATTATCCCCAACTTTTTGAAATTTCGGTTTGGTTCAGAATTTGATGATTTGCGTATGATCGTCATCTTTCGTCTCGACGCCATCATGTACGGCGTTTTCATTTCAATATTAAAAAACAGGTTCCCACAAGTTTGGGGAAAGGGCTTCAGCCTTGCTATTTTAGGTTTATTGATAAGTGCTGTCGCAATTTTTCTCAATGGTCAGTCGTCAACTGGAGAAGCTATAGCACTTTCATTAATGCCAATTGGTTTTTCGCTCCTTATTCCAGGTATTTACAACTTGTCTCGTACGCAAACACAGGTCGATAAATTGGTCGAGTGGACAGCCACCCTCTCTTACTCGATCTATCTCAGTCATATCATCATTTATTTTGGCCTGCAGGGACCATTCGGATACAATAACATGAGTGTGATTGCCAAATTGCTGTATAAGGCTTTCTCACTGGTGTTAATATTCGCCGGATCATATTGCATTTACAGATTTTATGAAAAGCCAGTCACTGACCTCCGAGATCGCCTTACGCGAGAGATTCCAGCCCGGTCCTCCTGAATCAGAGTGTCTCTAGCCGCATCATAAAAACTTCATCATTTCACGGCGACTTTTCTGTTATCATGGCCTTGTTGAAAGTCTTAAAACCATCCTGATTCAACCCCTTCGCTTCAGGCTCACATGAACCGACACTTGCAAAATCTCTTTCTACTTGCTCTTGGCATTTTTCTCGCTGCCCCGCTGGCTGTTTTTTCACAGGAAGCGAAAAAAGACGCCGAGAAACAATTGCCGCCAACCTGGCCTGGCCTCAAACGAGATGGCCGCGTGCTTTTGCCTAACGGTTGGTCGCTGAAACCAGCTGGTAGCCAATTGAAAATCGGCGACCTCCCGGTGCAGATTGCCCAACATCCCTCAGAGTCGGTCATGGCGATCCTTCATGCCGGATATGGCGATCAGGAAGTGATTACGATTGACCAGAAAACCAGCCGGATTCTGGGCAGGGCAATTATTCCATATAGTTTTTCAGGCATTACGTTTGCGCCTGATGGCAAACAGCTTTTTGTTAGCGGCGGTTTCGACGACATCATTCACATTTTTGATTACGCCGGCGGGCTCCTGAGCAATCGTCGCCAAATTGAATTCCCTGACCGTGCCGAGTTTCTGGCTGAACCTGCCCCCGGCTTTGGCGAAGCCCGCAAGAAGTTGCGTGCGATTGGTGGACTGGCCATATCACCCGACGGTAAAACACTATATACAAGCCACGTCTTTGGCGACAGCGTCGGTCGGTTCGACCTGACAACCGGCAAATTTATTGGTGAGCTGAAGCTGAAAGAAGACGATTACCCCTATGGCCTGATTTTGGACAAATCCGGCGAGCAGCTTTATGTCTCATTGTGGGGGGCCGCGAAGGTGGCCGTGATTGATACCACAAACTTCACACAAAAAACAACTTACGACACGCAGGAACATCCCAATGAGATGCTGCTTACCGGGGATGGCCTGCGTCTGTTTGTGGCCAATGCCAACCGCAATACAGTCAGTGTGATTGAAACCACGACAGGCAAAGCACTTGAGACAATCGGAACAGCCATTTCTCCGAATTCTCCGCCAGGCTCCACGCCCAACTCATTGGCTCTTTCGCCAGATGAATCACTGCTTTTTGTCACCAATGCCAACACCAACGACGTTGCCGTGATTAATGTCACAAAACCCGGTCAAAGTCAGTCGCTTGGGTTTATTCCGGTCGGCTGGTACCCGACAAATATTCGCATCTCCAAAGATGGCAAAACATTGTTTGTGACCAACGGCAAGGGTGGCACGAGCAAGCCAAATCGCGAAGGTCCAAACCCGCTCGCTGCAATCGATAGCTATGAAGGCAAGCTGCGTGAATATATCGGACAGCTTTTTCAGGGTACACTTTCCACAATTCCTGTACCTTCGCCAGCACAGTTAAGTGCCATGACAAAAACGGTTTATGCATGTAGCCCGGTTGACAGGCAAAATCCCGTGGCCGTGCGTGAGGGTGAAAAGGCCCGGCTAGAAAATAATCCGATTCCCGCCCGTCAGGGAGACCCTTCACCCATCACTCACTGTATTTACATAGTGAAGGAGAATCGCACTTACGACCAGGTCTTCGGCGATATCAAAAAGGGTAACGGCGAACCGGATCTTTGTATCTTCCCCGAAAAGGTCACACCGAACCTTCATGCTCTGGTTGAAGAGTTCGTGCTTCTTGACAACTTCTATGTTGAAAGCGAAGTTTCGGCCGACGGCCACGAGTGGACGATGGGGGCCTATGCGACGGACTTTGTTGAGCGTCTCTGGCCTGTCTCCTATCGTGGCGACCGCCGCATTCCTTACCCGGCCGAAGCCAAATTCCCTATCGCCACCCCTGCTGGTGGCTACCTTTGGGATCGTGCCGCCGCCAAAGGTGTCTCATACAGGAGTTATGGCGAATTTGTTGACAACGGGCCGACGCCAGCCGACCCGGCGACAACTAAATATCCCGCCCTCAAGGGCCATTTTGATCCCAAATATCGCAGCTATGATCTTGCTTATCCAGATGTTAAGCGTGCAGACCGTTTTCTTGAGGAATTGGCCGAATTTGAGGCCAAGGGCGAAATGCCCAGGCTGATCGTCATGCGGCTGGGTAACGACCACACCTCAGGCACCCGACCAGGGTCACCCACACCCTCTGCCATGGTAGCTGATAACGACCTTGCCGTAGGCAAGGTGGTGCAGGGGCTATCTCAATCAAAATTCTGGAAAAACCTGGCCATTTTCGTGGTGGAAGATGATGCCCAGAACGGCTCGGATCATGTCGACGCTCATCGCACAACCGCCTTGGTAATAAGCCCTTACACCAAGCGTAAGCATCTTGATTCCACCATGTACACAACCAGTTCCATGCTTCGCACCATGGAGCTTATTCTGGGTCTTGACCCCATGAGCCAATTCGACGCGGCCGCCAGACCCATGTTCAACAGTTTCACTGCCACACCTGACTTCACGCCCTATGTGGTTCGGAATCCAAAGGTTGACATCAATGAGAGAAATCTCAGCACGGCCTGGGGGGCAGAAAAATCTCTTAAACTGAACCTTGAAAAAGAAGATCAGGCAGATGACCTTGTCTTCAACGAAATCATCTGGAAATCAGTTAAGGGTCCCGCCTCGCCCATGCCGGCTCCGGTCAGGGCTGCATTCGTCTTCCCTGCTGAAAATGAAGAAGAGGAAGATGATGATGATGAAGGCAAGTGACTGAAAAGTGTTGAATTCTGAACTGGCGAGGGTGGAGCATCCACCCTCTTTTTTATTTGGTCTGGCAGATTATTTCTATTGATTTTAATTGTTTATCCAAAATTTTCGATGAAACATCATATAATTAGTGAGTGTCAGAAGAGATCAATCGAATTTTGAGAAACCGTCCGGGCCAATATGTCTGAATCGATTGTCAATATTCCCTGCTCCGATCGATCGGCCAGGCAACCGAACACAGCACCGACCCTTATGCCGATCCTTGGCGATGGCCCTGCATGGAAGCCTCAACTGCCGATGAACCGGCGGGAAATGCTTGATCGTGGTTGGGACGCTGTTGATGTCGTTTTTGTCAGCGGCGATGCTTATATTGATCACCCGGCTTTCGCTTCCGGTATTCTCAGCAGAGTGCTAGAAGCGGCTGGTTATCGCGTGGGCATAGTTGCCCAGCCCGACTGGAAATCAGCCGAGCCCTGGCGTGAATTTGGTCGTCCCCGGCTATTTTTCGCGATTTCCGCCGGAAATATGGACAGCATGATCAACCATTACACCGCTAACAAGAAGGTGCGAAACGACGACGCATATAGCCCTGGCGGTCGCATTGGCCTTCGGCCAGACCGGGCCACCCTGGTTTACTGCCAGCGAGCCCGCGAGGCTTTTCCGGGTGTGCCGGTCATTGCCGGCGGGGTAGAAGCCAGCCTGCGGCGTCTGGCCCACTACGATTATTGGTCAGACACGGTTAGAAAATCGATTCTGCTTGATTCCAAAGCCGATCTTGTCGTTTTCGGCATGGGCGAACAACCAATTCTGGAAATTGCTAATCGTCTCAGGGCAGGGGAGAGTGTCAAAGACCTCAGAGATATGCGCTCTGTGGCCTATTGCATGGGGGCCAAAGAAAGTCCGCCTGAAGACGCTATTCGCATGCCGAGTTACGAAGAGGTGAAATCAGATAAATTGTCGTTTGTCAAAGCAACACGAATCATACATCAGGAAACAAATCCGCTGAATGCCCGGCGACTGGTGCAATATCACGATCGCCAGGCCATTGTTGCCAATCCGCCCGCTCTGCCGATCAGCCAGGAGGATATGGACAGAATCTATGGCCTTCCCTACACTCGCAGGCCACATCCATCTTACAAAGAGAAAATACCGGCCTTTGAGATGATCAAAGACTCGGTCACAATCATGCGGGGCTGTTTTGGTGGCTGCACATTCTGCTCGATAACTGCACACCAGGGACGAATTATCCAGTCGCGCAGTCAGGATTCAATTCTCACTGAAATTCGTAGGATGACAAACGACGACCAGTTCAAAGGTGTCGTTTCTGACATTGGCGGCCCCACTGCGAACATGTATCAGATGCGCTGCACCAGGCCCGAGGTTGAAGCGAAATGCAAGCGTTTAAGCTGCGTGCATCCGAAGATCTGCAAGCTGCTTGGCACCGACCACGGTCCGCTGGTTGAACTCATGAAGAAAAGCCGCGACCTGCCCGGTGTTCGCAAGGTAAATGTGGCTTCGGGTGTACGAATGGACCTGGCCCAGCTATCTCCAGAGTACATGAAAGAGCTTGCCGCGCATCATGTGGGCGGCACTTTGAAGGTGGCCCCGGAACATACAGACCCTGACGTGCTGCGGCTCATGAAAAAGCCGGTTATCGAAGATTACTCAGGCTTCGACACCTTGTTTCGGGAGGCAGCTGCCAAAGCCGGTAAAAAGTTGACGACAGTGCCTTATTTCATTGCAAGCCACCCTGGCAGCGACATTCACGCCATGATAAATCTGGCTGTTTTTCTTAAGCGAAATGGCTACAGGCCCGACCAGGTACAGGATTTCATACCTGCTCCGTTCGATATTGCCACCTGCATGTATTACACGGGTATTGACCCCATGACAGGTGAGCAAGTGCATGTAGATCGACAACTGAAAGACCGCAAGCTGCAACGTGCCCTCCTGCAATTCTTCAAGCCTGAAAATTATTTCGCTGTGCGTGAAGCCCTGCAGAAGGCAGGCCGCGCTGAGCTGATCGGCTCGGGATGCGATTGCCTGATTCCAGCAAATCCACCGCGTGAGGCCCTGATGGCTCGAATGAAGGAAGCGAACCGGTCACTTGGCGATGGCAAATATGTTCATACGATTGAGTCTCCTGAAAACGATCGGAATCAGAATCGATCTCGACAGAAGGCTCAAAAGCCAGCCGCCGGCTCATTCACGCCGCGAGAACAGAACAGCCGCACGACAAATCAGGGTAATGTCGGGTATCGACCGAATAGAAAAAGTGCTGGCAGAAGGTCCCGCGGCTGAATCAAACAACTAAACTCTGACAATTATCAGCAGAAACGTATAAAAGATGAATCGGGACCATAAACCAGGGCCGAAAAAACTGGCAACCCAGCGGGAAAACCCTTCTTCGCGAGGCTCCGCCCGCCCCAAAACAGCTTCGACAGCATCCGTCTCGCCCGCCAGGGCAGCAGGCCACGTGGCGGCCATGATGGCCCGTGAATACTGGGAAGAATTGGCCAAGCCGCAGGGCAAGTGGCTGATTGACATTTTGCGTGCACATCCTGAAGAGACCGGCCTTCTTAATGACTATCAGAAATTCAGGCTTCGCAGTTATCTTGAAGGCCTGGCACGCTGGCACGGTTGGCTGAGAGGCCATAACCAGCGGCTTGTTGAATGGCCGCTGCTGCTTGCCAGTCTGCTTGAAAGTGACCGCATCGACGATAACCACCGCAACTGGGCCAACCGCTGTGACATTCGTCCCGAACGCCTGATGGCTCTGGCCGGTGCCCCAAACTGGGCAGTTCGTGGCGAAGGCTATCGTCGAATTGTTGGCTCGCAAAGAGCCAATGTTGACCCCTGGGCCCTTTTTCCAGGCTGGTTCAGAAATCATCTGCCATCACTTCCCGCCGACGAATCAGCCAAAAACTGGCACTCACAGATTCTCGAAGGCTTTCAGTATCGCCCGCACCAGTGGTTGCGTGTGCGAGATCTTGGAAAGCACAAAACGATTGAAGACAATATCGAAAAACTTTCCGATGCCACCGGCCAAAGCCCGTGGCGTGCCCGGAAAATGCCAGCCTCTATCCGTTTTCCAAAGCACATCATCACTCCCCGGCCCGGTGATCCATGGCCATGGCTGAATCAGGATTTCAGTGATCAGGCGGTTGCTGCTGTCTGCGACCCGGACCCGGGCGAACGATGGTGCGTGTTTGAGCCCGAAAAACTCTCGGTTGTTATCGATCTGGCTGATCGGATGAAGGGCAAAGGACTGGTTGTGGTGGCCTCAACTAATGAGAAACTGCTGAAATCAGCGGCTATCATGGCCCGCCGCAGTGGCTGCCATAACATCACAACCAAACCATGCGGAAAAGATACAATCCCTGGCAAGGCTGGAAGTTACGATGGTGTGTTGATTCATTCTACAGGCATGGGTATGAATCACTGGCGTACTGAGCCTGAACTGAGACTGAGATCTGATGAGTCAAGACTTCAGCCGACTGTCGAACTGATTCAGAGCCGCCTGAAAACCGGTGTCACTGGATTAAAAAAAGGTGGTCGTCTGGTTTATGCCGTGGGATCGATGACCGCCGAAGAGACCGAAAAAATGGCTGACTGGATGGTTGCAGATAACCAAGGCCTCGTGCCGCAGGAGTTGATCGACCCACGAAATGGTGAACTTGGTTCGACCCGGCTATTCATGTGGCCTGATCACAACTGGGGCGAGGCCGTTTTCATTACAAAATGGTTAAAATCCGTTCCTGTAACTGAATCGCCGAAATCATGATTCAATACGACCCCCAAGTCTACTGGCGTTATCTGCTTCATGCTCACGGCACACGTATCGAGCGAATTTTCTCACGCGTTGTGCCGCTGACTCTCTGGGCTTTTTTTGTTGAATATTTTGAATACGATATTTCCTCTGTATCCACCACTTCCATCGTTTCTATCATTGGTTCAGCCCTTGGGTTTCTGCTGGTGTTTCGTATTAACGCCTCGAACGAGCGCTATTGGGAAGGCCGGAAACTCTGGGGCGCAATGATCAACACCTGCCGAAATCTGGCCCGATCCGCTGAAATCAATCTTTCAAACGACCGCCAGAAGCAGGAAGAAGTGATTGTCTGGATCATTGTTTTTGCTTATTCAACTATTGAAGTTCTGCGTAAGCGTAAGGGGATTGGCCCCATGGCACGCCGACTGCCATCGAAAGAAGTGGAATGGGTGCTGGCCTGCGACCATGTTCCTTTTGCTGTTTCAACACGGCTTACGGGCCTGATTCGTCAGGCACTTGATGAGAAAACCATCGACCCGATTGTCTATCTGACAATGGACAATCTGGTTAAGGAAATGATCGACATCCTGGGCGGTTGCGAGCGGATTCACAACACACCCTTGCCATTCAGCTATATGGTTCACCTGCGCCGGGCTCTATTCTTTTTCGCAATCGCACTGCCCTTCGGCATTGCCACCAAATACTGGTACACTTCGGTTGCTCAGTGCCTCCTGGTCAATTTCATTTTCTTCGGTATTGAAGAAATTGGCGTGGAAATCGAAGACCCCTTCGGCGAAGACGATAACGACCTGCCACTGGAACGTTTCTGCGAAACGATCGAACGAAACCTCATGGCCCTGGGTAAACAGCCAATTCCCGAGTGATCTTTTTACAATATGCCTGAAACATCATTTGAATCTCTTGAATCAGCCCTGCGCAGCTTCGAACCGCTTTTCTGGGTATTGCAACCCGGCGAACCGACAGACCGGCTTTACGATCCAGACGGCACACTTTATGCCTTCTGCCTTGATGGACCAACCGAGCTATGTACTGACCGTCGCCGTGTCAAAATCAATCATGGCGATCTTGTAATCATTCCGCCAGCCGTTGCCATTGATGTCAACCCGCCGTCTCGCTGGTTCGGCATCTCTTACACTGGTCCCTATCCTTATCACTTTCGCGAACGATTTATTCAGGTCTGGGGTTTTGAGCATCATACCCTGCAAAAAGCCGAAGCTGGATTTCTGCTAAATGATTATCGACATCGCCTGAGTGTTCAGTTGGAAATCAATAAATCAGAAGCAGTATCCGCCGAGCCTTTTTTTCAAATTGGCTTGAATTGGATAAAAAATAATGATTCGGAAGAACTTTATCCCCATTGGACTCTACCGGGAGAACCACTTGATCCAAACACCTGTTTATATGATTATCTGATTAAAATTCCGACAGAATCAGCTTATCTTGTCAATCGTGAGGCTCACCCTCATCCCAAACCGGAACAGACAATGAGCCCCGAATATCGCCCTGGTCAAGCCTGATTATATTACTTCTTCATTATAAAACAGTCAGTTTCAGAAATTGCACTGCCCTGATCACTGCCTTTCGCTCCGCCTCGTTGATTACCCCTGCAGATAACATTTTTTTCACATTTTCCAGGGTCTTTTCCAGTGTCGATAGTTGCAGCCCTCCAATTTTCAAGCCACTTTCGGGCGATTTCATTTCCTCAAGCACTGCAGCAATCACTTTCATCTCCTCAGGCGTGGGCACCGGCTTTTCCGACCAACTGCCAATTTTTTCCGCACTGACGGCCAGTGCAGCCGTTTCGCAGATGATTTCGCTGACAGCTTCAAGCTTCTCATAATCAAGCGTTTCAGGCTTGTCGTCAGGTGTATGATAAACCTTGCTTTCACCCGTTGAGAAAAAGAGATAGGGCACTTTTCTGGCCATAAACGGGCCGTAATCGCTTCGCACACCCACCAGGTCTGTTCCCATTATTCCTGCCTTAAACAACTTCCCCGCCTGGGCCTTCATCAGCCATTCGCGACTCTGCGGGAGCCGTTCAGTGCCCATCACAAAAACCCACTCGCGGCAAATTCCTGAAAGGCTGCGACCAATCATGTCAGCCGTGATAAAAAGCCTGATTGCCGATTCTTCCACCGGCAGATGCGCTGCGAAATAACGCGAACCGAACAACCCAAATTCTTCGAGATCAAAGGCCACAAAAAGCATAGATCGCTTCGGTCTGTTTTCCGGTCTGGCAAACCATGAAGCCGACTCAAGCAGCATTGCCACGCCGCTTGCATTGTCGTCGGCGCCAGCGAAAATCTTTTTGCCGTCTTTCGATCCGCCCAGATGGTCCCAGTGTGCAGAAACTACAATATAATCTCGACTTAGAACTGGGTCTGAGCCTTCAATCTTTGCGGCGATGTTTCTACCATAGCTCTTCCCGCTGTTTTCGCCGGCCTGCAGGACATCCTGTATGTAACCATTAGCAAATGCTGGCATTAGATTTAGTGATGAGAAATGTTGCTTAATATATTCAATGGTCATGTCGGCCTTGGTACCGCTTCGCCCGCCGAATTCTGCAGAGGCCAGTTTGTATACATGTTTTTCCAGCTTTTTCCCGTCCAGGTCAACGCGCAATGACCTTGAGTCATTATCGGCATTTGCCGGAGAGGCGGCTTCGGTTGCAATTGAACCAGACCATGTCAGGGCAGTGGCAATAAACGTTACGAATACAATTTTCATCATGGCTGTTGCAGACCTCTCAGACGGATTGATCGTTACACTTGATCTGTTCGTTACTCGCCACTGATTTTTGATTCGTTTTCATCGGTGATGGCCCCATTGCATGATCGATAACAGGGTAGAGACGCGAATGGATATCGTGTCCAGCCTAAGCACCGATCAACCCGCACGGAGGTGTTCTGAAATGTTCTCCAGAAGCGTCAAGGCAGGGCTTTTCGTCCTGGCACTCCTGAGCCTTCAATCCATGGCGCAGGCCGCTGATGTTGACAACTACATGCATTGGCCTTATGTGCCACCCCAGGTACCCGGCGCCAGCGCCAACTATCAGCAACTTTATGACGGCTGGTACCTCTACCCGCGTGACCAGCGGATCGTACCACAGATTCAGGGTCCGCTCTACCGCAACTACTATGGCGGCAAGAAAGATGGTCACTGGTTTGGTCGCATTAACGACAATCACCGCGACTGGACCAATAAGAAGTGGTACAAGGGTCACCACTTCACTCTGGATGTCTTCTGATTACCCGACGACAGCCACTTGAACAAAATGGTTTTGAGCCTTGTCTGACAGGGATCAAAACCATTTTTTTATTTGCATCATCGCCTTGTCAGCCCGCCCGATGAGCTCTATCATTAATTAGATTGCAAAGCACCATGGCAACTTCAGCAAAAGCGAATCATGTCTGGCGATTCAATTCAGATGCCTGAACCGCAGAAAGTCATTGTTGTCGAGCGACGGAGCCTTCTGGCCGACTTCGCCGGCATTTGGCTGGTTGCAATTCCCGTGCTTGTTGCTTTTCTCGTTTGCCTACCCCAGAAAGATCAGTCGGAATCGCCTCGATCAGAACTGAATCTGCCAGCATCTGGATGGTCTCAGCCACCTCTTGTTCAATCAACCAATGCCGGGTCACGGGCTGAAGATTCCGCTGACACAGCTTTATCCAGTGATAATGCGGCAGCCAACCCGCTGAAAAAAAACCGTATTGAAATCGCCAACGAACCTGACGATAAACTGGCAACAGTTGAAGCCGCCCGAAATTTTTCTGATGGCAGAAAAGCCGACACTGCCGAAACTGCTCCAATTCCCAAAGGCGTAATGGTACTGAATAATTCCATTAATAATTTAAATCCGGTTGCGGTTTTCGACCCACGACAGAAAGGAACAGGTCAGCCGGCAATCGTCAATTCTGCAGCAGGCAAGTCCGTAAAAGACGTGGCTGCTTTGAATGAGCCACATGACATGCCTGATATTAAAGGCAAAAATGAAACGGCTCAGGCCCTGGCCGAAATTCAGATTGCTGCCGATGCCGCAAAAACCGCAAAGCAGACTGATGAGGCCATCAAGCCTCTGCTGGCTCTGCACGACGCCGAAAAAACGAAAATGAAATCGGCCGAACTGAAAGAATCGCTCCGCCAGCGAGCCCAGCGAAATCAGCGGCCCTTTCTCAGCACTCTGGCCACAATCATATCCAACCAGGCGACTGCCACCGAAAGAAGTGCAGCCATACAGAAATTAATGGATGACGATCTCGACGGAGTTGACCCACGCCACTTTCAGCAGTTTCTCAGCGAGCTTGATTCTCCAGGCTTGAAGCTTTCGTCAGCCTCAAAAATCCGCCGCCTCAGAGGATTTTTTGTGCCTGAATCGGTGATCCTTGCCTACCTCACCGAACTTGAAAAACGCGACTCTGGCAAGTCTCGAGGCAGTGCCCGAAACACTTCTGAAGCTATTGTTCAGGCCAGCCGGCTACTACTTCGAAATTCTGCCGATCTGCTCAGATAAGCAAATCGTGAACCCGCACATGGAAAGGTGCCTGCATTGAAATATCTTGCAATTGTTGCCGTTGTTGTCCTTTCATTTGTAAAGGCTTCGGCCGAAGATAAAAAAGCCGAATTGCAAACTGGGCTTAAACTCATCCAGAAAGGCAATGAGCAAGCCGAAAAAGGTAAAATCAACGAAGCACAGATCATTTATCAGGAGGCCATGGAAAAAATTCTCCCCTCCGTGCGAAACCTGCCCTTCAAGAACACAGTCAAACGCGATGAAACTCCACGTGAAAAGCTCGGCCAGGTATTGGTCGAAGACTGGGAAAAAGAAGTATCGCCCGCTGAATTTCAGCTTGATGAAGCCACCTGGAAAGTCCTCGGCCTGATTCCTGCCGACTTCGACCTGAAAGCTGCTTATATCAAACTGCTGACTGAAGAAGTCGCTGCCTTTTACGACCCTAAAACCAAAACCATGCATCTGATTCGCGAGCCCGAAAAAAAGCCAATGGCTGATGCCAAACCCAAGGGTCTGCTTGAATTAATCATGGGCCGCGACACGGGTTTTGATAAGGACGAAACTCAGGCTGTGATCGCACACGAACTGACGCATGCTCTTGACGATCAGCACTATGACCTTGATGCCATGATGGAGGTTGTCAAAGATGATGACGATGCTTCGATTGCTCTTTCAGCTTTGATGGAAGGCGAGGCTACCATGACCATGATGGCTGTCGGACAGGACGACTGGGATGGCTCCAAAATTATAAAAACCCCTGCCGCTGGCATGGACCGTATGATGCGCTTACTGGGCCCTTTGATGCCTCTTGCCGGCGGTGAGACTGCCCGCAAGTCTCCCCCGGTAATGTATGAATCCTTGATCTTTCCATATTTTCAGGGCCTTGTATTTGCCGCTTCGCTCACCAATCAGGGTGGCTGGGCCAGGCTCGACCAGGCTTATCAAAACCCGCCGGTTTCCACAGAACAGGTTCTGCACCCTGAAAAATATCTTGGCCCGGCTTTTGACCCGCCCACTGCTGTTGAAATTCCTGAATTGAAATTGCCCGGTGAAATGCAATCCATCGGGAAAAGCGTAATCGGCGAACTGACCATTCGTATCATGCTTAATCGTTTCGGTGGCCGAAATGCATCAATCGGCTGGGATGGCGACACCCTTGCCATATTTAAATCCAGAACCAGTCCGACACAGCTTGCCGGCCTCTGGGTCAGCACGTGGGATAGCACCAATGATGCTTCTGAATTCGCGAAGTCCATTTCCGCTGCATTCGCCAAATCGGGCCGAAAAATAA
>JBEITT010000109.1:0-16790 GCA_040374745.1 Planctomycetaceae bacterium
AAGCTCACAAGCCAGCTTGGCACGCCTGCCCGGCTCAGGATCGTTGTTTCGTACATGCTCGTTAGTTTGATAAGGGCTAATTCGGCCCGCACCGACTCCAACGGGCTGCGGCCTCGGGCAAGTGTGGTGGGGCTTTTGCCCGTTCGGTAATGCAGCATACGCTGCCGTGGTACGGTCAACTGATAGCCACGTCCACCATCAAAGCCGATAAACGGATATTCCGTTATTTCACCTATCGCCTGCCCGTAAACCGGAATCTGCAACCAAGAAAACGGGATCGGTTGCAATTCACGAATGGCACTACCGGCCAAATCTTGAACAGCCACCACATAGGCGTTGCCGTCATCAAGTAGCTGGCTATAAGCGAACTCGATCAATGTTAGATCGGTTTCACCTGGGCACGGTTCAGGCCATAGCTGTTGTAAAGGGTGTTCGATGCAATCGAACCCGCCGTCCTCATCGACGTAACCCACCTGCATCAAAGCCTTACCCGCATTGCGTCGCATGGCTTCAATGGCCGCCCGTATCAGCGGGTTATCGGTGTAGGGCTTCGCGAGGTTCGCGTAATCGTCTGACAAAGCATTGATGACATCGACAGACCATGCCGATGATTCAATAGCGGTCGTATCAGCCGTCACACCTGTGCGGAGTGACTTGTTAAACAGGTTGAACGGGAAGATTGCCATTAGGTTTTATGAGTACCACACAGGAGCATTGGCTCTCGCCAAGTAGTTAAAAGCATCCGCAGCCGCATCGACCTGGTCGTCATGCTGACCGGTCGGGAAAGAACAAAGTTCATCGACAAAGGCACGGTTCCAATCGCCGCGTTCCAGTTCAACCAAGCCCGCTTCACAGGCCGCTGCAAACGGCATCGCCCGAACTTCTTTTGAACCGGTTGGCCGATTGCTGATCGTGGCAAAGCCGGCAAGGTTTATCTTGTCATGCTCCACCTGATCCACGCCTGCCGCGCCGGGGTCTTGGGCTAGGTGGATAACCGTCTGCAAGCCGTCTATTTCGGCGGTCTGGCGTTGTATCGTTCGTCGCTGGGCTGGCGACCACTGCCCCCGTGTAACGTGAGTTATTCGGTATCGTTCGCCATATCTGACGATTCGGACGCCTGCCGTGTAGTCGCCACCGCCCGGCGTGGCTGCGGTGTCATAAGCACGACAAGACAGCCCCAGAGGAAGATCACTGGCACTAACAGGCAACCAATCAGCACGGAAAAAGCCCCCGCTGCGAGGGCTGGGACGCTGCTGGTACAAAGCACTGAAGGCATAAGAGCCGATAGCTTTCTTGATTCGGTCGAAGTCGGCTTCGCCGTAGCGTTCCGGCCATAAAGCCCCGCCCGGTTGCCTGCCCAGCGGGTCGTTATCTTCAGCCAACGCAGGCAGGCTCACCACGTCCCAGGCTTCGCCGCCGTCTTTCGCCTGTTCAAGCAGTTGGCCAGCAAGATCAAGCGAGTGCCAACGAGTCATAATCAGGACAATGGCCGCACCCGGATGAAGCCGGGTGTAAAGGTCGTTTTGGTACCAGTCTAAAACCCGTGCCCGATAGGTGGGTGATTCGGCTTCCGCCCGGCTTTTTACCGGGTCGTCGATCACCACCAAGTCCGCACCGTAGCCAGTAACACCAGACCCGACCCCGACCGCATAAAGCCCGCCACCGTGAACGCTGTTCCACTGGTTTTGCTTGTTTGAATCGTTCGCAAACTGGAATCCAAACTTGCCGACAAGTCGCCGCGTCTGTCTGCTGAATGTGCAGGCAAGGCTGTGGTTATAGGCTCCGACGATAACCCGGCATGTTTGATTTCGTAATAGGCGATAGGCTGGATAATGAATCGTGGCCTGTTCGCTCTTGCCGTGCCTGGGAGGCAAGAAGAGCATTAACCGCCGAATGTCGCCTTGTGTCACCTGATCCAGCCGGTTGCGGCATAGTTTCAGGTGTTTTGGCGTCCACTGGTGCGATGGGCTGACATGCTCAAGAAACCGGCTCAGGCCGGGTTTAATCAAGCTGTTCCGGGGCTGGCTCAGGCTCGTCATCATAGTTCAGAGTTTGGGCCTGTCCATCGTCGCCAGCCGATACCTTGCCGTCCAGTCTGTCCCAAATGGCCTGCCAATAGCGGAAATCCTTTTTGGCGTTCTCTATGCCAATCTTGACCAATTCCGCCAGAATCTTTTCGTCGGCAACTTTATCTAAAACAGATGTCATGCTTGGCCGTTTTGGCCTGCCGCTAGGATTGCCAGATTGGCCCGGTTGCCACGGTTTTAGGCCGGAAGTATTGCGTATGAAATCTGCCATTTTTAAAACTGTGTTTTGTCACTGGTTATCAGTGTTATTTCGCCATCTTCCACTTCAGACTTGCCTCAACCGCTCCCCGTCCCGGTTGCGGCCCTTTGTTCCGTCTGCCGTTGCCGGTAAGTCGCTGCATTTCGGCGTTCCGCTTGATTCGCGCCTCGCTTATCACCCTTTGCAGGGCAAATTGGCGTTGCTCCCACTTGGCGGCAGCCTGCAAGACACGTTCAAACTTCTTGTCGGCCCGCAGGCACTTCAGGCAGATGGCGGGCTTGATCTTCTCAAGGTTTCTGCCGGTGTCGCACACCCCGCAGGGTGATTTATGGCCCGATTCGCTCCACTGCCCGTCGGCAGGCATGAGGCCGATTAATTCAACCGTTTGGCCACCCAGATACACCCGCACCTGTGCATCGGCACGATTGCGAATCTGTTCTTCTGATAACTCTGTTTCGTTCGATAATGATTGCATTATCTATTGACACTGACATACTCAGGCAGGGGTCAGCAAGGGAGAAAATTACCCGGCAAAATTTTACCCGCTTGGGAACGGGATGATTCGTGGCTCTGGGTATGGTTCAACATCTGCCCACTGTCGCCACCGTGGCAGGTCGATAACGTCCTCGGAATATACCTGAGATATTTGCCGGACGCCTTCTAAATAAATCACCGACACGTTCCGCGTAACGATTTTGTGCGGGTGTCGGTAGGTGATGTCAAATCTTTTGAAGCCGATTTTTGTTGCCATGATTCTATGTTATGAAAATCGGCTTGGATTTTTAATCAGTGATGCGTGAATTAGACGTTTTTTTAATCTGACATTTACGAAGTCGCAAAGTCAGACACTTTCACCATTTCGGCCAAGCGATGCTCGTGATATTTCGCCAAAGCAAAAGCACTCCGCTTGTCGCTTGCCCCTCTCAGGGCATAGAGCGGGTCAGCCTTCTTGGCCGATGGCCCCCAGATCGTTTCAAGGGCCGCCCGTAGGCTGGAATCATTCAACACGCCAGAAGTGACGAAAAAACGGCCATACTCATGACGCTTGTAGAGTGTGACTAAAATCTGGTCGATCTTGTCGCAATGTTCGAGCAATCGCCCGATAAAATAGCAAGTTTCAATGCTCGAACCTCCAAAGGCACGCGATTGATTTGCCATACCCTCGATGACGACATGAAGCCGGTCGCATTTCAGGCGAGTTTCGTCGATGATTCGCTTGACATTACCGTTAAGCAATTTTTCGGCGTACACGATATTCGGATGGTAGAAGCCTTTTGCCTCGATCAGACAGATGCCACTTTCCGACGTGCCGGGGTCGATGCCGAGAATGATCTGGTTCATGGGTTCGTTTCTCCTAATGCTGACTGGGCGTTCGCCGCTTTCAGTTCCACTGATTTCTGAATCTCCTTTTTAACGCTATCAATCCTCGCCTGCACCAGTGCCTGAGCATCCGGGCAGGCGGGCGGGATAGCGTTGTAGATTGTGGTGAGTTCAGCGAGTTTTTCGCGTAGTCGCTCAATCTTTGTCATTTGTCTGCCCCTCTCTTCGTCTGATTTCATCGTCCAGATACCAACGCGCCTTTTTTAAGTCTTCCACTACGTTGCCTTTGTGGTCTGCCCTCCAAATGTATTTCAGGGCGTTGCCAAGGTTAAAAGACATGTGCCGGGTAATCTCGATGCACTCCACACCCGACGGATGAACCGTGTAATGAAAAGGATGATTAACCGGGTCGTCAGTCTGTTTTTCTGGTCTCATGTTGCCTTTTTGCTCCGAATTTTCTGGCACCAATCATCTGCTTACGATTGCAGTCAAAGCACCTGGTCGAACTGGGGTCAATTCTACACTTGCAATCCACGCAGATTTTCAGCACCTTTTGATATTTACACTTCTTACATAGCGGTATTCCATAGCGACAGATAACCAGTTTGCCGCACTTCTTACATGGCACACCGTCAACCTCGAGAATAGCCTCCGGCGTTATTTCCGTTTCGACCTGCTCGAATTGTTTGTTAAGTGCATCGGCAAAGAGCCTTTTAGCCTCTTCGGGCTTGATCTTGTATTCAACCAAAACATCCAGAAAGCCTTGCCGAATGCGGTTTCGCTTAACAGCGGCCAGGTCACGTTTCACGGCTGTCATTTTCTAACAACCTCAACCGTGACACCTGACTGTTTGGCCTGCATCATGGCCAGTTGGTTTAGCTCATGAACTTTAGCGACCGTCGAAGACTCTTCATAAGTCAACCGGCCTTTGTGCCGTTCGTTCGAGTCGTTAATGATTCTGATTAACTGCTGATTGGCGTGAATCAGTTGAATAAATGTTGATTCATTGATATGTTGCATTATTTCACCTCAACCACTGAATCGACAATTACCGCCACGGGCAACCTGTGCCGCACCCCGTAAACCTGCGCCGTCATGCGGACAAAGTAGCGACTGCCTTTGCCGTCGCGTTGAACGTCTATAAGCTCGTTTTCCCGCAGTTCTTTGAGCACATTCCCGATTGTCTTAACGCTGGTTTCCAGCCGTTCGGCCATTTCTTCACGGTTGATCGTCGGGTTCTCACGAATCAAGCAGAGAACCTCAAGGCCGATGCATAGCAGGCTCATGGCGTTGCCTCCTGCTCTTCAGGCCACTCGACAGCCGTCTGGCCGATAGCCTCACGCACCAGCAGCACATGAGGTAAATCAGCCTCAATGATCGTCCATAAGCAAAATGACGGGAATTGAGCCACCATCGACCGCACGGCATAGGGCTTGCCTTTGCAGTCGCGTTTATAATTGACCTTCACGACGTTCCCGGTGATTTCGCTGCTTTTGTGCCGGATAACGTCGCCGACCGTGTACCACTGGATCTTCATGCGGGTTGTCCTTCCTTAGATTGCTCTGCCTGCTCTGCCTGCTTTGCATCGTGCCTGAATATCTTGACTGACTTCGGTGCCAGCCATGATGTGCGTACCGTGTTGCCTCTCACGTCCACAATTCGCATTTCAACCTGGGTGCCGTCGGGCATGGTCAGGAACAGCGGTTCGTTAATCTTTCGGGCAAGTGTCAGCCAGCCTTGTTTCGTGTTATCTTTTGACCTCTTCAGTGACATTGCTGCAACCTCCATGATGCCTGTTATACCCCGGCTGGCGACATTGCCAGCCGAGGCTTCCCACCGCTCAGGCCGAAGGACTGTTCAGCCTGAGAAACCATCCAACCAGGCTTGCACTGGTTCGCCGCTAGGGGGGAAGTGGCCCGATTTTCGCCCAAATTTGGGGAGCTTCCGGTCAAATTCGGGGAGCTGGGAACCGAAATTCGGTTAGGCGGGCCGAATATGTCGTCTGAAGTCGGGATGGCTCCTACAAGTTTCTAAAATGAACACGTCCAGTTCCGTTTCTAACTTCAAGATCAATCTTGATCATTGATTCTTTTGTTGGTTTTGTTTGTTTTTTTATCACTCTTTCGCCTTCAATAGCCGCTCTTTTTTTTGCAGAATTCCTATCCCTTGCCGCTTTGACATGCCTTCCCTCAAAAGTTTCCGAATAATGCAAAACCTTTAACTCAAAACCAGCCTCGGGTATAATTGGATTCCCTTTATCAAATTGCTCGATCAAATTCCGCATTGATTCACTAAGCCGGAATCTTTCCACTCGTTTCTTACCAGTTGAGTCAGGCAGTTCAATGTATGCTACACGTCGCCAAAAAAGCACTTTGGTTGCCGCAAACTGTCTTTTGCAAGCCTGCGCAAAAACACATTGACCGGGTTCTTTTTTGGTTGCCTTTTTTAAGTCAATAGGCTGAATGAATACCCGCAGAGGTTTGGTTGCATCAACAACCGGCACATCGCCCCACAATCGACTTATTTCATCATGTATAACATCTGTTTTTTTTAGTCTTTCTGCCGATTTCATTTTTTCCTCTACTTGAAATGATTTGTATTGGAAAATCACGCCGATTGATGTGTATTTTAACCCCACCCCGGTAACGCACCGGGGCGGGTCGTTCAAGCCTCTCCCGGCGGCTGATCCTTAACCACCGGGAAGCCGCGCCGGGGAGTTGAACCCCGGCAGACGGTATGGAACAGCCTGCTGCCATAACTCCAAATATGGCACGACCACCGTCTGAACCCATCGCGACACAAAAACCGCCGTCCGTGGCAAACGTCAGAAGATTGTGACAGACTGACGTTGGCGTCCTGCCTGATTGCTGCTGCTTCGCCCACAGACTCCGCGTGAGTCCGTTGTGCTCGACCGTGGTGATGCGTGAGAGTGCATCTACAAGGCTCGGCGGGCAAGTGTGTCGTCATGCGTCTGCGTACTCCCACAACGCACCTGCCGCAACAATCTTTTCTTAAAACGGCGTGTTTGGGTCGTCCGGGTCAAGGGCGTGCCCACGGGACGGAACAGTAAACACAGGCGTTGGCATGGCTCCCGGCGTCGAGGCTGGCACAGACGGCAAGTTTGAACCTGCCAGTTCAACCGACTCCTCGGCCATTTTTTTAATCCAGTCTGGCACACCTTCGGCGGCCATTGCGCCCGGGTCGTCAAAACACCAGACAATTTGATTGCTATCTGTCTCAAAAGGCGAGAACCCCCTGGGCAGCTTGCTGATCTTGTCTATCTTGGCTGAGGCTGTGCCGTCTGGCTTGATGTTGTGTCTGATATCGACCATGCAGCAGAGGCCCAGCAGGTCTGTCAGGTCGAACGGGTCGCCATCCTTCTGCGGCCAGGCATTGCCCAAGATCGGCCCGAACTGTTTTGACAATGCAGACCGCTCGTGCAGGCTGTAGGTGAACACGCTTGAAAGCAGATGGTTGCTGCCGTCGGTCTTCTGGCTATCAACCTCGAACCTCATAACGATCTTGAGGGCGGGTCGCTGGTCAGGCTGAAATTTATTGACCTGCGTGCCGACAAAAAAGATGCCGGTCACAATCGCCCGCAGGTTCTCGGCTGGGCAAACTTCGCGAGGGCCAGCCTCGCCTGATTTCTTGACAAGTCTCGGTAAAGGCATTCTGAAAACTCCTGAATCTGAAAGCTCGTAGCTTATACAACGGAAAGGCAAAGAAAACCGGGCGACAACAAGCCGCCCGGTCACCAAAGGAGCACATCACTGCGCAAGGGTCGCCGCGTCCAGTTCATCAGACGGCTCAAAAGCCAGGCTGTCCGTAACCTGCGGCGATGTTTCGAGGAACTGACTGTCAAGGTCGGAGGCGTTGCACGGTATCGCGTAGCGAATAACTTTACATCCACTGTTCAGGTTCAGGTGGTAATGACCAGTGCCGAGACCTCCAGGCTTAATCGGATCGCCTTTGCAGCGGCGGTAAAGCTCGTCCCAGACATTGTCCGAAACGTGAAACTCGCCTGTCCTGTCCATCCACATATCAATCAATTTGTCGGTTTTGATTGTTCGAAGATTCATTTGCCCAGCCCCTCCAGTACGTCAATGGCGGTCAGGCATCGCACAATGGTGGTGCATGCAGAGATGTACCCATGGCCTCGATGGTCAAGGCTTCGGGTGAGCTTCTGCATCTCTTTAACGGCCAGCCACAGGCCGCTAATGCTTTCAGCAATGTCGGCGGCACGCTGTGCCATGTCGGCGGCGTGCTGATCGCCCAGGTCGGTTTCCCGGTCGTGGTCGTTGGCAAGTGCCTGCTCGCCTTCAAGCTCGGCACGGCCAAAACGCCTGCCTTCCTCGAAGATTTGATCTTCGACCGCTTTTTCTTGGCTGAAAAGCTGGTCAGCATAATGCCGACCGTAAACGATGGCGTGAGACATTTGTAATTCCTTTGGTAAGGGTGGTTGGGGTTGTCAGCTATCTTTTCCTGACAATATAAAGATAGCTAGTTATCTAAATAACGTCAAGATTTTTTTAGCAGATTATCCAAAAAAGTTTTTCCTTGGCTCTGGAAGCTGCTGTGTATGCCCATTTCTCATAATTTTTGGCCATAGGACTAAACCTGTTGCTATGCAGATCATCTATGACCATAACTTGATTAAATTCGCTTCCCTGAGACTTATGGACAGTCATTGCGTAACCATACTGACAAGGCAAAATAAAATTCCTATTCTTGTAAACAAAATCGTCTTTTCTGATATATTTCGGGCAATTAATGGTAGAAGAATGATTAAATTGATGACGATTTATATTTATTGTTACTTTTTCTCTTTCTTTTGTAAAAGTAATACTAACATAGTCTCTTCCAGCGTAATTTATTGAATCAATTTTAAGCATTTCACCATTGAAAATGTATGGATGATAATTCTGAAGAGCCATCAATTTTTCGCCTGTAACCAAAATGTCTTTATAGTTTTTAAGCTGACGATAATATTCATTTAGTTTTTTAACATTATCATTTTTACTGCATAAAATAGCGTCTGAATTTAATATGTCTGAATCGGGTATTTGACTATTTCCCATAACGACTTTATCAGAATCTGAATTATAAAAACGAGGCTTGCCACCTTTTCTAAGGTATTCCGCAAATCTTGCTATAGGCCCGGCGTTTCGATGCAATTTTTCCAATCGATAATCTGGATCGCTCATAATGTTAAATGATTCATCTTCTTTCTGAACTGGTGGCAACTGTCCATGGTCTCCTACATAAATCACGGGCATTTCTGTTGACAAAAAATCAGTGTAAATATTTCGAGTCACCATCGATGCCTCATCGACAATAAATCCAGGGGAAATATTGCCTTTGGATGAGAACTCTATTTCTTCGTTTTTTGGCTTTGTCAAATCAATCTCATGTTCTTTTGGTGGTTCTGATATTGGTTGATACAATGTCTGATGAATGGTGTTTGCCGGTATTCCTTTACTTTTAAGAACAGAAACGGCTTTGCCAGTAAACGCAGACACCGACCAGCCGGGAAGCTCACTTAACAAATATTTGATAAGTGTCGTTTTTCCTGTGCCGGCATAACCGCCAAGCGTTACCACCTTTGCCCCTTCTGCTATGTCTTTAATAATTGAATTAGCAACCGCACACTGATTTTCATCCAACTGCATGATTATCCCTCAAAAAGATAGAATTGTCCTGTCAGAATTATATCTAGCTATCTAAATAACATCAATGGATAGGATAGCTTTTTATCATCCTATCCAGATATTTTTATCCTATCCACTCTAAACCGTTACGGCTAAAATATTTAATAGGATGGATAGGATGGATAGGATGATTTTATACTCCATACCTGCACAGGCGCGTGTGCGTGTGCGTGTATGCATACGTATAAGAATATTTTAATCCTATCCATCCTATCCATCCTATCCAGAGAACATATAACGCTAAAGCGTGGAAGAACTTACGACCGGATAGGATAAAAAAAACATCCTATCCAAATGGATAGGATGGATAGGATGACTATTTTTATGTTCACTTAAAACGGTGGATTTTCTGGCCATTCGGCTGGGTCGGTGCCAGCAGGCTCTGCCGGCTTTGGTGCTACAGACTTTTTCTCTTGGCTTACTTCTTCCAGTGACCATGTTGTTTTTGCGCCGTGCGAAGTCTTGCCGATCAATCGATAAACTATCTCATCAATCGTTGCAGAGTGCCCATTGCGAGAGCGTAGCGCAATGCCGATGGCGGTTGACAAGTTGCGAGAGCCTGCAAACAAGCCGGCCAGCTTCGCGGCGTGGGTCGGAACTGAACTGCCGGCCAAATCGGCGGCAAGGTCGATAGACCGAAAACTTTTGATGGGCCGGCCTTTTATGTATTCATGAATACCAGTCAGAAGGTCGTCAGTCATTTCGGCCTTGGAATCCATCGTCCTTAGCGTCTCTTGCGTCTTTAGAACGTCAATGCCGTCTTGTAGCTTCACAAGGGCGGTAGCGTTAAAAATCGCATTTCTGACGATCCTGGCCCATGCTGTGAATCCTTCATCATCGGCAAGTTTGTCATCTGGTTTTGGGCAATCCCGTTTAATGTGCCATGCCAGAATAAGCATGCAAGCGGTCGCAACGTCTGCGGCCTGTTCTCGCATCAGTTCGCCATAACTTTTCTGATACTCTTTTGAATCTCTGGTTTTTAGCTTGATAAGCAGGCACCGGCGAACCATATCATCAGAAACGGCAACATTGTTACCGTTAGCCAGAATCATGAATCCACTATCACGAGATTCAACCACATTGTTTTTACCGAAAACGCGATCTTGAATCCGGCCTGATGTGATAATTCCATCCAGTACCGCATCGCCAAATGTGGTTCCGTCTCTCAGGTTGTCATAATAGATATAGTTTCGACCTGTGCCGGCTGCCGAAAACAGGTCTGTCAAAAGCTGCTGGCCAGCACGCAAATAACTGGGCACCGGCCTTGATTCACCGTTTCCACATCTCAATATCTGTTCTGAATACTGAGTCTTTCCCGATCCACGATTTTCAGAGATGATCAGGATAGCCGGCCTGATTGAAAACATTCGCCGGGCCTGTAATGTCATGATTCCGGCCGCGCCAGTCCAGATTGACACTCTTTTCTGTGATTCATCAAAGCTGAATGAACCAAAACATTTTTCGATAGTCCTGACTGCATTTCTGACTTCTTGATCTGTGATGTCAGATGCCGGCGCGACGATCTCGATTTCACTATTTGATATTTTCAGAACGCCGGCGTTTTCGTCGTATCCCTCACGAGTCACAAGCTGGCCATTAGGAGCAAAATATGGGAACGTCGCCACATCATTAAGTTGCCGGATTCCATTTAGTTCTGGGTCTTGTAATATGGCTTCCAGAATAATTCGTGGCGGGTTGCATCCTATTTCCTGCCATTCAGGAGATTTCTTGTCGCCAGCATTTTTGAGTCGATAAAACCAGATTAAGCCAGTGAGAATGTTGGCAAGCCGGCTGGTTTCAATTTCAGAGATTCGCCATGGATAAGTTTCGCCTGGTGTCGGTATCACCTCAATCAGCCGGCCATTGCGTTTGTAAATTGCCGGATGCTTTACCAGTTCATCAAGGCATCTGTTGACGATCTCTTCAACTTCACCCTCCACTACCTGAACCTTAGCGCGTCTGTCGTCAGTTGTATTCTTGGGTGGTTCTGGGCCACCATTGTCTCGAATGATCTTGACCAGCGAACCGAACTGAACCAGTTTGCCGGTTTTTCGCTTGAATGTCCTGATCTTCTGATAGCACTCATTATCAATATGTTTTTCGTGCCGGTTTGACCAGTCTTCCCAAAGTTTCGCGCCGGCTTCGGTAAATCTGGCATGTAACGCCATACCGACTGACAGCCATCGAGAATATTCATCAAGTTCAGAATCAAGAAATCCATCGGCAAGACACCGTTTTATCCATTCAAAATCTTCATCGGCTTCATGGCCTTGATTGGCCGGCCCATCACTTTCGGTCTTTCCAAATCTTTTGATTAACGCATCAAGGCCAGTTTGTCCGTCTGGTATATCGTCGGTTGAACCTTCATATCTGATTCCGGTTGCTGCAAAATATCTACCGACTGCATAAACTTCGATTCCTGTGTGGTCTTTTGTTTCTTTGATGGCTCTTGGAATTTTGCCTTTAACCAACAAGTGCAGCCCGGTTCCTGACGGTGAAAACTCAATAAAGCATGGTGGGAATAGTGATATGATATTTTTCGCCCACTCCTGCAGTTTACCGTTAATGATGCATCCATCAAGGTCGAGGAAAACAATTCCGCCTGCGTCGGCAACCGATCCCAGGCTATAACCAATTCCGTCAAATCTGCCGGCCTGATACATGCTGAAAGCATCACCAAGCGACATTCGGGCCTCATCGCTTTGATGATCAATGTCGCGTCCAGTGCGCGGGCTTGTGGGTTTTTTTGTCCACTTCTTACCGTTCCACTCCTGACGCCAGCCCACCCATTTATTAACACTCATCAATTCAATGGGCATACCTTCTACATTCACCTCCAGAAGCCGTGGCTTCTGTGGTGTGGCGATGCTCGAATTTTCATGCACCTTACTTATCCTTTCGCTTTTCCTTCGCTTCTCGAATGACGCTATTTATCTGACAACTCATGCTGGTTTTCTGCTGAAAAGCCAACTCTCTGACCCAATCATAAAGATCGTTGTTTAGATTCAACATGAATCTATGTTTACGTTTACGATTTGAAACAATCTGAAGATCGGACTTCACTTCTTGCCTCCATAAATGAGAGTATTCCAATAACAAGATAGCTAGTTATCTAAATAAAGTCAATACTTGCTTGACAATTCGGATATCTATCCGAAAATAAAAGATGGAAAGATAGCTATAACTCACAACAGGAGAAAATGTCTGGATGTCTGCTAAACCGAAAAAGATCACGCTTCCGCCAAAGGCGATTGCTGACCGGGCCATTGCGTTCCGCGCACCAACCGCCATTCATGGTGCGTTGAAGCAAATTACCGGCAAGCTCGAAATGTCGAATGTTCATGTTGACGGTCGCGTACCGTTTGAGCGTGACATTCTTGTTTGGCTTGTTGGTGAATTGTATATGGAAGGCCCAGAGAAATGGGCCGAACGACTTCAGAAGGCCAGCAGCCGATTCAAGGAATTGGCTTCAACCAACTAACACCGCTTTCAGGCTGGTGACTCATCAATAACGTGGTAGTGAACCTGTGACCTGCGGCCTGAAAAGCACCAAACACGCCTTTCTAATCCGTTGGCCGAAGGTTCGAATCCTTCCGGGTGTATTTGTCTATCTCCTTTGTGTGTAGTATGTTTCGTTTGTCAGAAATAAAAGCAGTCTCCCCGACTCAACCCCTATTTCGTGGTAATGTACCAAAATATCGTAAGTTTTGCTGATATGGGACGGCATAAAAACAGCCTTCCATCATTGTTACATCACAAGCCATCGGATCAGGCCCGTGTGAATTGGCAGGGTGAAACGATCTATTTAGGCAAATGGGGGTCGGTGGAAGTCGTGCAGGCCTATGACGGCATCTGTGCGAACATTACTCGCCACGGTTGCCCGGTCTGGATACCCGCCAATCAGCCAAAATTAACCACACACGCCTTGTGTCTTGAATATAGTGGTAATCTACCAAAAAACTACCCTGCGGGCAGTGGCGAACCCGCCATGATCGATCTGGCAATCCGTTGGTTGCCTCAACTCTTTCCTGACCTGCCCGCCGAAAGTTTCAGCCCTGCCAAGTTGCTTGAACTGCGGCAGGCATGGATCGATTCGGGCAAGAGTCATTCGACAATCAATAAATGGCACAATTACATTCTCGGCCTGTTCCGATGGGCGGCCATGACCGATCGACTGCCCGCATCGGTTTGGCACTCGCTGTTGACCGTTCCAAAACTCAAAAAAGGCAGGTCTGCAGCCGTGCAGCCGAAAGACGTTGGCCCAGTCAGCCGTGCCCAGGTCGAAGCGGTCAAGGCGGTTGTTGATCAGCGAACGCGCGATATGATCGATTTGCAACTTCTGACGGGCATGAGAACAGGCGATGTTTTGCAGATGACCACAGGGCAGGTTATCGATGGTGTTTACACGCCTGTTAAGCACAAAACGGCATGGCGTGGCCATAAGCGGCAAATCTATCTTGGCCCTGCCGCTCTTGCCATCGTCGCCAGAGTGTCTGCAGGCAAGGGGCCGGATGAACCGCTGTTCCGATGGTCGGCGTGCCTGTACGGTCAAAAGATCGCACGGGCCTGTAAACGGCTCGGCGTGGCTCATTGGCACCCGCACCAGCTTAGGCACCTGGCAGGCTCGGAAGTTCGTGACGTCCACGGGCTGGACGCGGCACAAGCCTTTCTCGGCCATTCATCGGCCAAAATGTCAGAACACTACGCGAAGGTTAAAGGCCAGCTTGGTAAGCAGGCGGCTGAAGAAAGAGAATAAAAAAAACGGGCCTCGCCCTTTTGGCCGTTGCCCGTTTAAGACACCCCAACCACGAGGAGCCGATCTAATGATATGCCCCTGCCGGGTGGGTGTCAACCTTGATGCCCTGCCAAGATTCGCCGCAGATATTCGCCCAGCGTTACCCCGGCGGCCTGAGCCATCGACTCCAGCCGGGTCTTTTCCGCCTTGCTGATGATGATCTCCATCCGGGTTGAATCTGCGATCTTCGCCACCTTCTTCGGCGGCCTCGGCGGGTTCGTGACGGGTCTTCCGCGTTTTTTGGGGGTGTCCATTGTGTTTCCGGCTGGCGTGCCAGGGTGATTGACGCGCCGAAGAATGACAGGGTGACAGTGAATCCGTTGAACATGTGAACCGCCCTCCGTGGCGTGGTTAGTTATTTCTTTTTGATAACCGCCTGATACGCTTCAGATGCAGCCATGTTGATTAGGCATTCTTATTACGTCGGCCCGTCCGCTGGGAAAGACCTTCCAGATGATTCCTTTTACCTTGACGTGAACAGGGTGGCCGCATTCGCGGCAGTAATTGAACGCTTCAGACATATTTTCAAATTCCAACATCCCATTTTCTCCCGTGCTAGAGTGTGCCCCGGCCATTGCGACCGGGGCGACACTTACCTTGTCTGTCGGGACGAATGGCCGTTAATCGAACTCCAAGGCATCTACAAACGACTCGATCTCTTCGAGGATGATTTCGGCCAGTTGGCTTTTGAAATCGTCGTGCAGGGCCTTACGGGCCTTCGCAGAGGACTCACCATCTTTTAGCTTGTCCCGCAGCTCGCCGGTGAACTGATCGACCAACCCAGCCCATCGCCCGTTGTCATCTTCGGCATCCTGCCCGAAAATCGCCGTTACAGCGTTCGCCAGTGCATCCCGCACCGACTTCTTGGCTTTTGTGTAGCTTACCGAAGGCTTGTAAACGTCGCTCATTGCATACTCCTGCTTGTTTGTGAATGTTGAACTGAACCGACAACCACCTTGTCAGGCCGGACGATAGACCGTCAATTCCTTGTCTCTGGAATAGCACTTTTTCCCATCCCTGTATCGGATTTTTGCAGCCTCTTTCTTTTCGTGGACGGCTCCCGCTTCGATCAGTTTCGCAATTGCTTCTGACTTGTTCATTCTCTCTCACTTTCTTGGTTGGGGTTGTACCCCGGCGAACCGGGGCGGGCGGGCGGGTTAGGCCACGTTGTAAAACTCAAGAATTGCTTCCGGGTGCTTTGGATCAACCGAGCCGTCTTCTAGGCTGATGATGAACTTGCCTGATTTTTCGTCAAATCCGATCACCACGGCTTTCATCCCTGATGACTTCTTAACAAGCCTGTCACAAACATTGACGGCGGGCTTTTCGCTTTTCTTGGCTTTCTTGGCTTTGATTGTCGTGGTCATGTTTCTGTCCTTCGTTCGTTGTTGGTTGGGGTTGCTTTCTCTCACCTCACATATACATTATCGATCATGATCCGTAATATGTCAAGATATTAATCCGAATTTTCTCAAAATATTTTTCTAATGTATCGCAAGTTGCCACCTAGTATGACTTTACGGAAAAGAAAAACGCCACGCGGGCGGGGGCCGGTGGCGGGTAAGGTGGCCGGGTGTGGGGTGAGTGGGTTATGTTCGCGATACGTCCGATTGCATGGTGAATGTTTGAGCGTATGCCGTGCAGTTCCCCGCGTCATCATAACCATAATTCACAGTTATCTGATGTATTACAGGCGATCCGAAACCGTCTTTCATTGTGGCGTTGGATGCCGCTGACCAGCTTGTAATTAGTGTGCAATCTCCGGTTGTGTCAAAATCACCAGCCCTGGCATTTATTGGCGTGTTGGCGTTGGTCGTGTTCGAGGCAATGCCCATCGTGCCGCCGCCATTTTCGCCGAAAGAATATTTTAAATCAGTATTCACCCCGGCGATGCTGACACGATCTGAACCGGCGAAATAATAAGTTGCCGCCGTGCCCAGTTCGGTATCGCTGAAAGCCCATAGCTTGATCTTGGTCGAGCCGCAAGTGTTTGACGTAATATCAAACTCATGCGTTGGTGTGCCTGTTTTTCGGCCATAAGTGAGCGTGTAACCACTGCATGACTTGGTTACTGTATTAACACCAATCGACAGGTTGGCAAGCTGTGAAGCGATATTTGACGACCAATTGTTATATCCGGTCTGAACCGCTGCTGGCCAGCCAGAATCGGCGTTGGCATAGGTAATATTAAAATTTAATGTAACAGATGACGGATAACTAAGTGAATCCGCCGGATAGATCAGAGCGGGGTTGAAGTCGATGCCAAGCGACACATTGGCCGTGCCGTTTGAAACGGACTGATTGGCTTGTGTATTTGCAGCAATTGATTGAGCGTATGAATTCCCGCAGCCATTGGCATTGGTGTAACCGCCCCAGACGTTACCGTCATAATACACGCATTCCACGCCAATTGTGCCGGGAAAAGTCACATTAGACGACTGCCAGACATTTATCGGGCTGTTCGCTGTGCCGTTATTCTCGTAAGTGACAAGATTCGTTCGACTGCCGCCGTTTGGCGTGTAATAGAATGTGATGTTGTTATAAGTTGAATTTTGCGAGTTTGTCACATTGCTCGAAGGACAGCCGGTTCCCTTGGTGACGTTGTTTGTGCGGCCCCACTGCTTAGAAAAAGAAAATATGTCTGGTGAAACTGATGTGTTGGCCGTGCCGGTGAATCTGAA
>JBEITT010000185.1:0-4627 GCA_040374745.1 Planctomycetaceae bacterium
AAAAGCCATGTCTGAAAAGCGAGCCGATTACTTCGCTGCCGGCACGAAAGCCGTTTGGGATGTTGACCCGGAGGGGCCTGTTTTTGTGCGATTGTATTTGATCGAAAATCCTGAAGCCGCGATTGAATTTCGCTCGGGTGAAGTGGCCCATGCCGGAGCGGTGCTTCCCGGCTGGGAATTGCGGGTTGATGAAATAATCGAAGAAATTCGCACGCAATGATTCATTTTGATCTGGTCTCAAACTCGGGTCAGAAACGTACCGGCATCAGCCGCCGGGCCGCACTCCATGTCGGTTCATTGCCATTTTTCGGCCTTGGCCTGCAAAATGCAATTGCACAGAATCAAATTGAAACTCCGGCTATTCCCCGGGCCAAAAGTTGCATTCTCATTTTTCTTTTTGGCGGGCCCAGCCAGATTGATCTCTTCGACATGAAGCCTGATGCCCCAGCCGAATTCAGGGGCGAATTCAAGCCAGTTTCGACAAGCGTACCGGGCATCGATCTTTGCGAGCACCTGCCCAATCTCGCCCGCCGCATGCATCTGTTTCAAATCATTCGCAGCATGCATCACGAGCACCCCCGCCACGGCTGGGGCCTTTATTACATGCTTACCGGGCAGAAACACAGCCGGCCCGACCTTGATGCCCCGCCCACGCCCGACGACTTCCCCGGCATGGGTGCTCTCGTTTCGCACTTCAGCCATGGCCATGATAGCCAGCTTCCCGCCGCCATCACTCTGCCTCGGTGGAACCGCTTTCTCGACCTTCCCGCCGACTACGCCGGCGAACGCGGCGGCATTCTTGGCCAGGCCGCCACGCCGTGGCTTGTTAAGGCCGATGCCTCCGGCCAGCTTATGCCTGAAGAATTCAGGCTTGAATCGCCCATTGCCCCTGCCCGGATCGCTGATCGGGCCAACATACTTAAAGAGCTGGACCGCAAGCTTGCTACCTGGGGTGATTCCCGAATTTTTGGCGATCTTCAGGGCGTCGCTCGCCAGATCCTTACCTCGCCCAGGGCACGCGCTGCCTTTGATTTGAATCAGGAAAATGCGGCCACCCGTGCTGCATTTGGAAGCCACCCGCTGGGGCAGGGGCTTTTGCTGGCCCGAAGGCTGGTCGAGGCGGGCACGCGGCTGGTGCAGGTGAACTGGCACAACGACGGCAGCGACGTAAAAAGCCCATTCTGGGATACGCATAAAGATAATTTTAACACGCTGAAAAACAAACTTTTGCCGCCCTTTGACCAGGCGTTTTCAGCTTTGCTTGACGATCTCTCGGCCCGTGGTCTTCTTGACGACACTCTTGTCGTGGTCATGGGAGAATTTGGCCGCACGCCCCGGGTGGGGCGGGTGGTGATGAACGCGGCGACCGACGCCAGCGGCCGCGACCACTGGCCGGGTGCCTACAGCGTTCTGATTGCCGGAGGCAAGACACGCCGGGGCGTGGTTTATGGCGAATCCGACAACCATGCCGCCTATGTGGTTGATAAGCCCGTCAGCCCGCCAGACCTGCATGCCACCATCATAGCTGCCCTAGGAACCAACCCAGCAGCTCATTTTACTGATACCAGAGGATTCATGCACCGTGTTTCGGAAGGTGTGCCGGTGACAGGCTTGTTCTGACAAGCGTAAATTAAAATTAAATTAAATCAAGGCGACGCCGACTGCGAGATGCCTTTTTCTGGCAGCCCTGACACACGCCTTCAATTACCAGTCGGTGAGCATCGGCCCGAAAGCCATGATCGCGGGCAACGGTTTCTCGAATCTTACGAATCTCTTCATTACGAAATTCGATGATCGAATCGCACTGGGTGCAGTGAATATGGTCATGTGAGGGGTAACCGAAATCGTGCTCAAAAACCGCCCGGTTTGCAATCCGAAATTCACGTAACAAGCCACTTTCCACCAGCAGCCGAAGCGTGCGATAAACAGTGGAACGGCTCACGCCGGCATCAGAAGTGTGCAACTCGGCCACCAGTTCATCGGCGTCAAAATGCTTGTGCGAGCTAAAGATGTGCTGAATAAGTGCACGCCGGGGCGATGTCAGTTTCTCACCCCTGATTTCAAGAAATTCTCGAAATTTGATTTCCGCAGAATGTGCTGAAGCCGGGGCCGCCAGATCCTGTTCTGATGTTGGTTCAGTCATCTGATTGTTTGAAATGGGCAGGTGTTCCACAGTCTTCTTCTGCCAAATGTCCGCTCAATATTATTCTCAAGGTTATTTTATATCTTAATCAAGGGTTGTTTGCCAGAATTTCGATCATTTATCGCCGAAATCAATAGCAAAAAGGCAATTCATTGCTGAATTGCCCTGACCGGTTGAATAGATTGCCAGCTTGCCCCAGCTCATCTGGGCGGAGCCAGGGCCGGGCTGGCGGCCGTGCCATAATTACCGGCCGGCGGAATCGACGGCGAAGGCAGTCGGGGCACCACCACTCCCTGCGTGTAATTGCTATTGGCAGACGGCGGGGCGATGGCCTGTGCGGGCGGCTGCTCAATGACATTTGGCAGACCCACCACATTGGGCGAAACCGGCACCGGCTGGCTTTCGGGCGATGTGGGCAGGTTTACCACCTCACTGCTGATCACCCGGCTGTTCCCCGCCGGCACATTCGTCGCACTTTCCGGCTTGCCGCCGGCCATGGTCAGCACCAGATCCTCAACCGCCTTGTGCAGGTGGGCCACGCTTGGGTCGCAGCCTTCCGGGTTGCCGGCATATGAAAACGCATGGGCCCGCAGCCGACCCATTGATCGGTCATAAACAATCATCTGCACGTTTTCCACAAAGTCGGCCGATGGCTTGCCGCAGTGGCCCTTGATTCGTGCAAAATCGTGCCCGCGAATCACGCTCACAATCTGCCTGATCTGGCTGGTGGGCAGCCGGTGCACGCCCTCGCTGTCAATCACCGTGCCATCAGCATAAATCTGTAGAAACATCCCGAAGGTCGAGCCACTGTCGGCCCGGCCAATGCCGACACGTGTCAGAATCGGGTCGGCTTCCGTCACCGGGCCGCTATAGGCTGATCTCGCTGAAATTCTGGCCGTCGCATTCTGCCCGAAGCCAGGCGATGTCACCGCCGGCTGAAACACAGGCACATCCCCGCCCACCGGCCCCCGCGTTGCTCCCGCTGTGCCTGAATTCCGGGCCATTTCAGGAATGTCTGAATTAATGATCCGCTCGCCAGTTGGCTTGTCATGATCATGATTATGCTCGCGGCTGGCCGATGACGCCCCGGAGCCAAATCGAAAAAGCCGCGATAGCCCGAAGCCGCCCGGGCGATCGTTGTCATCGGCCTGTAATGGTGCAGCCATCAGGCCAGCAGCCAGAAAGCCAACGCACAGGCCTGAAGCTGTCAGTTGACGAAATAACGGTCGATGTTGTCTGTTCATCGGGTGGACCTCCGTGTCCAGTTGCTTTATCGGCGTCGTTTGCGGTCTGCCAGATCCGCCAAATCCCATGCAAGCACTTATGAATGAAAGGCTTGTTACATGGGCACCACGCGAAGGGCCTCTTCGATGGTCGTCACGCCGCTACGTACTAATTCGACCACCGAATGCCACAGAGTTTGCATCCCTTTGGCTTCCGCCGCCTGCCGAATCTGATCTTTCGGCATTTTCCGCATAATCAGTTCGCGGATCTCTTCATCCACTTCCAAAATCTCAAAAACGCCAATCCGGCCCAGATACCCCGTGTGGAAACAGGCCGGGCAGCCCTGACCACGCACCACTTCCGCATCAGCCACTTCTTCATCAGGCAGGCCCAGCAACTGCCACAGTGCGGGGTCTGGCTTGTGCCGATACTGGCAATAGGGGCATGTCTTGCGCACCAGACGCTGGCCCACAATGCCAATTAAACCACTGGCCAACATATAATTAGGCACGCTGAAGTTGTGCAGGTTGGCCACCGTTGTCGCGGCATCGCTGGCGTGGGTCGTGCTGAAAACCAGAACTCCTGTAAGTGCCGCTCTTAATCCAATTTGCGCGGTTTCATGGTCGCGGATTTCGCCGATCATGATCACATCCGGGTCCTGCCGCAGAATGGCCCTCAGGCCTTCGGAAAAACCAATCTCGGCCCGGCCTTCCACCTGCACCTGGTTCACACCATCAAGCCGGTATTCAATCGGGTCTTCAATCGTCATGAGGTTCCGACCCGGTGAATTCACAGCTCCCATAAAGCTATACAGGGTCGTGGTTTTGCCCGAGCCCACCGGCCCGCTCACAATCATCATGCCGTTGGGCTTCTGCAACAGACGAACCAGCACATCCTCCTGCGCCAGTGTCAGCCCAAGTTGCTTCAGGCCAATGATTTCGGCAATGGCATCATGAATCCTGATCACCAGCTTTTCGCCATATCCCGCCGGAATGGTTGAAACGCGCAGGTCGTGCCGCCGGGTGCCATAAGTGTGGCTCAGGCGGCCGTCCTGCGGGGCACGGCGTTCCACTATGTCCATATTGGCAAGCAGTTTAATGCGGCTGACCACCGCCATGGCCTTGTCATAGGGAATCGTCACAATGTCGTGAAGTTGGCCGTCCACACGGTAACGCACGCGATAATCTTCTTCACGCGGGTCAAGGTGAATATCGGTCGCCCGTGAATCAATCGCCTTGTTGAATAGGTCGTCGGTCACCT
>JBEITT010000021.1:0-58551 GCA_040374745.1 Planctomycetaceae bacterium
ATATGGCTACTGTAATTTTTCGCCTGTCAGACAGTTCTTTGAACCTGGCCGGCAGGCTCTGAAAAATCCTCTACCGGAGCTTAAGCGAGTGGATCGCCCCAAAGTACTTATTATTGTTGGTGATGCAACCGAAACGGTTGACACACTCTACCCCTATTACCGATTGAGTGAGGGCGGTTATCAGCCGGTTGTTGCCGGCCCGGAAAAACGGACATTCCAGATGGTTCTGCATGAAGTCAAACCCGGCTGGACCATCACAAAAGAATGGGAAGGATACACCATCAATGCCGACATCGCATTCCGGGACATCAATCCCAGTGAATATGCCGGCATTTTTTTTAGCGGTGGCCGGGCTCCAGAATATATCAGGGACGACGAGAACCTGCTGCGGATCACTCGCTGGTTCTGGGAGAACAGAAAACCCATGTGCAGTGTCTGCCATGGAGTGGAAATTCCAGCCCGGGCAGGAATCGTCAGGGGCCTTCGGATGGCGACTGTCGCAAAATGCAGGTTCGACCTTGAAATCTGCGGCGGAATCTATGTGAACGAGCCATGCGTGATCGACCAGCATATGTTCAGCGGGCGGACATTTCACGACCACGGCCACTACATCGGGCCCTGGATTAAAGCCCTAGATCTTTCAACAGGCAAATCAGCCTGATTTCGTTCGACAGGAAGCAAATCGAGCGGCGGGTTGCAGACCATGCCTCCCAGACAGCCTTTTCAAAAAGTCTGTAACCAGACTATTCCCCACCGCCAGATAACCACATAAGAAATTGATATATAAGCGTTTAAGAAAACGATAGATTTCTCTAAATGATCTGGTTTTGGCTTTTCAGTTCAAGTCGTTTAACTCTAAAATCTGTTGGATGTTAAATCCTGAACAATCATTCATTTCGGTGAATTGTTAAATTATTCTCCAAAAATGCCGTTTTTTTATTGACGAATGGCTGTCGATGTACGATTATAAGGTTTAAGACGTAGAAATCGTCCAACCTGCCTGATCTACCCTCCGACCGGACCATCTGGAGCCCATCCCATGATGCGTATTGATCTCGGCCGTACCAGCCCTTACTGCGATAATGTTTCACGTCGCAGCTTCCTGCAAATTGGCATGGCCGGCATGGGCAGCCTGGGCTTGCCTTCAATTCTGAAGGCAAAAGAAGCGGCGTCTAAAGCTGGCCGCAAAAGAGACACATCGGTCATTCTGATCTGGCTCGATGGTGGCCCCAGCCACATGGATACCTACGACATGAAGCCGGACGCCCCCGAACTTTACCGGGGCATCTGGAAGCCAATAACCACCAAGGTTCCCGGCTTCAACATCACTGAGATGTTTCCCTTCCAGGCGGGCGTGACCGACAAATTTTCAGTGATTCGCTCCATTCACCATGACACGGGCGATCACTTCGCCGGTGCCCATCGCATGCTTACCGCCAAGGCCATGGGCGTGAGCGGGGCCAACACCACCCCCCGATTCCCTTCACTGCCTTCCATCGCCACTCGTGAAACCGGCCCCCGCAAACCGGGGGTGCCGCCTTATGCCTCAGTGCCGGTGGCCAGCAGTGTTGGCATCAATCCCGGCTATTTCGGTGGTCACATGATTGGGATGCAGTATGACCCCTTCCAGACCGGCGGAGATCCGAATGGTAAAAACTTTGCCGCACAGGGGCTTACGCTCGGTCAGGGGCTTTCCATCCAGCGGCTTGAGGATCGCCAGTCGCTCATGGGCCATATCGACGGTGCCAAACGCAAGTTTGAAGACTGGTCAAAGTCAACAGCGGTTGATCAGTTCACTGAACAGGCCTTTGAACTGGTGACTGGCCCCACGGCCCGTAATGCCTTTAAGCTGGATAATGAAGACCCCCGGATGCGCGACCGTTATGGCCGCCATACACCGGGGCAGAGCATGCTGCTGGCCCGGCGACTGGTGGAAGCTGGTGTGACATTTGTCACAGTACACCTGGGCGGCTGGGATCACCACTGGGATCTGAAAAAAGGTTATGAGAACTATCTGCCGAAGGTTGATCAGCCGGTTGCGGCCCTGTTTGAAGACCTGGCCCAGCGCGGCATGCTTGATTCGACACTCGTTATTCTTTGTGGTGAATTCAGCCGCACGCCGAAGATGAACGATGGCGGCAATGGCGGCCCGCCCGGCAAGATGGGCACCCCGGGCCGCGACCACTGGGGCAATTCGCTCTCAGTTCTAATTGGCGGCGGCGGCGTTCAGGGCGGTCGATTGATTGGCTCGACCGACCGGCTAGGCACATTCCCGCAGACTCGGCCGCTCACGCCCTCGAACCTGCATGCCACGGTTTATAAGGTCTTGGGCGTCAATCCGAACATTGAACTGACCGACCCCGAAGGTCGGCCGATGGTTGTTCTGGACGATCCGACCCCGATTGACGAACTTTTTTAAGTCGCTTTGAGGTTAGAATCTGGCCATTTCATCGGCATGATAGCTTGATCGCACGAATGGCCCGCTGGCCACATCGGCAAAACCCAGACGACGGGCCAGTTCGCCCAGGCGATCAAATTCTTCGGGCGGCAGATACCGGAGCACCGGCAGATGCCGGGCCGATGGCTGCAGGTATTGCCCCATCGTGACCAGATCGCAGCTGGCGGCTCGCAGATCGGCCAGTGTCTCAAGAATTTCTTCTGTTGACTCGCCCAGGCCCAGCATCAAGCCCGACTTCGTACGAATATCAGGAACAGCCTTTTTCACATAGGCCAGCACCTTCAAACTGACTTCATACTGAGCCTTCCGCCGCACAAACTGCTGAAGCCTGTTGACGGTCTCCATGTTGTGATTAAAAACTTCGGGCCGGGCTTCAAGCACAATATCAAGGGCCTGTTCGTCTCCATTAAAATCAGGCGTCAGCACTTCCACCGTGGCACCGGTACGCTGCCGAACGGCCAGAATGCACTGGCGAAAATGATCGGCCCCGCCATCGGGCAGGTCATCTCGCGTAACGGAAGTAATCACCACATGCCGCAGGCCCATCCGGGCAGCTGCTTCAGCCAGTCTCTCCGGCTCATCGGCAGCCACATCCTCGGGCCTGCCCCGCTTCACAGCACAAAAGCCACAGGGGCGGGTGCAGGTCTCACCCAGCACCATGAAAGTGGCGGTTTTTCTCGACCAGCATTCTGTACGATTCGGACACTTGCCACTTTCGCAGATGGTTTCAAGGTTCAAATCTGCAATCAGGTCGCGCGTTGAACCAATACCACCGGCCGCCGGCAGCGGCCTTTTCAGCCAACGCGGCAGGGCCGGGCGCCAGGCTGGGCTGGGCAGCAGCGTTTCTGCCGGATCGTTGTTGACATTGCCAATCTGAACGAGCGATTCGCCTGCAGACATGTTGATTCAGTCAACCTCCGGCAACGGCGAGAAGCCGTAATTCTCTGTAAAAACAGGCCCGGCCGAGAGCCGGAACCGTGTTCGAATTTCCTGCACAAGTCGTGCCCGCAACCGTGCAGGCGAAACCGGCCGTAGCCTTACCGCTTCCATCGACGTCTGTCGCAGTGGCTTTTCATCAGGCCCCGGCTCGCTGAGCAGCTCAAACTGACGCATATATGGCCCGACATTCAGCAGAAAACCATAATGTACCATATTCCGAAAGACTGAAACGCCCAGCGCCGCCACCCTTCGACCTGTCACATAAAGACCACTGTGGTCGTTTACAGGTTGTGCCATTACATCAAAATCTGCAAGAACTTCCGACAGGGCCTTCTCGACTCTAAGCAGAAAATCATCGGCCGAATCAGCCAGTGCGTCAAGATTTCCAATTATATATCCTGCCAATTGGCCGGGCACATGAAGCCAGCATCCGCCTCCTCTGGAGATCCACTTCGGGCTCAACCCTTCAGCATGCAACTCGTCATCATCCGGAACAATATGGGCCCGACTGCCACTCCGGCCAATCGTGATTGCCGGCCGGTGTTCACACAGAATCAGGGCGACCTGTCCTGATTCCTCAAGCTCAAATATCAGTCTTCGCTGTGCCGCAATAATCTCTGCAACATCAGCCACTGAAATAAGATAGACAGTCAGTTCGGGGCGGCCGTCAAAAGCCTCGGCAGGCCCGTTCAAGTGGTGATCGTCAAAAGTTTTCAGTAAACGGTCTGAATCCATAATTTTATTTTATCCAAAGCCTTGGTTTTTATACAGTGTGATTGAAGATTGTTCGCATACGGCACATTCTGAATTACCAGATTTCAATTCTATTGACACTTCCCAGCTGATGTGTTCTTCTGAACACTATCAGACATGTCAATCGATTTTTCAGACAACCGAAAACGGCCCATCCATGATTCGCCATCATCATCCCAGGTCTGCCAGCTTTATCCTTTTTTTTCTTCACTTTCTGCTCATTTTTCAGGGCTATTTGTCTCCCTCTCCGGGCCAGACAGCATCGGCACCCCTTGCTGAAAAATCGCTGATCGGGCAGTTCGAAAAAAGTCCTGAGCTATCCGTCAGGCTCGTAGCCGATTCCAGCCAGATCAGCCACCCGATTGCATTTTCGGTGGATGATTTCGGGCGAGTTTTCGTGGCTGAATCGTTTCGCTACATCGACCAGAAAGCAGGCTGGACGGATATTCGCTATCGTATGCCCTGGATGGACGAAGACCTGGCCAGCCGATCGATTGCAGACCGAAAAAAGCTTTATGAAAACCGTTTGGGGGCCGAACTGCCCGAATGGAAGAAAGCTCCCGAGCGAGTGCGACTACTTGAAAACCCTGATGCCAACGGTGTTTATCTAAATTCTTCGATCTTTGCCGATGGTTTTAACGACCTGCTGGATGGCACTATTGCCGGTCTTCTGGCCACCCGCGATAAGGTCTATGTGACCAACATCCCAAGTCTCTGGCAATTATCAGGAGCGAACTTTCGCGAGTCCACAGGCCGCAAAGCCCTTCATACTGGTTTTGGCGTGCGTCTGGGATACCTTGGGCATGACCTTCACGGCTTATGCTGGGGCCCGGATGGACGGCTTTATTTCAGCCTTGGCGATCGAGGGGCCCGCATTGAGAAAGACGGTAAAGTGCTGGTGGACTTACCCGACACCGGCGGCGTTTTTCGCTGCGAAGCCGATGGCTCAAATCTTGAGCTCTTCGCTAAAGGCCTGCGAAATCCACAGGAACTCGCTTTTGATGCCTTCGGTAACCTCTGGACATGCGACAACAACGCCGACCGTGGCGACCGCGCCCGCTGGGTCTGGGTCCTTCCGGGTGGCGACAGCGGCTGGCGAATTGGCTATCAGCACCTGAACACGCCCGTAGCCCTGGGGGCATGGACATCCGAAAAAATCTGGTTTCCCACACACCCTGAGCAAGCCGGGCACATCGTGCCACCCGTGGCCAACCTGGCGCAGGGCCCATCGGGCGTGGCGGCGCACCCCGGCACTGGCCTGCCAAGCCAGTTCACTGGCCAGTTTCTTGTGTGTGATTATCTGGGTGATGGCGGCGGTATTTACAGCGTAACTGTTCGTCGTAATGGTGCCGGCTATGAAATGCTGCCACCCGGCCGATTTCTCTGGCGAACACCTGCCAACGATGTCGATTTCTCACCTGACGGCGCAGTTCTGCTGACAACCTGGACAGGCGGCATTGCTCCCACCAGCAGTGGGGCCCTCTATCGGGTGGAAACACCCGGCTTGAAAGACGACGTGCTGGCCCGCAGCACTGCCGAAATCTTGAAAACCGACCCAGCGAAAGCCTCTTCTGAAACACTGGCCGCGTGGCTGGAACACCCAGACATGCGTGTGCGGCGGCATGGCCAGTTCGAACTTGTCAAACGCGGCAAAATCGCAACCAATATCTTCATCAATTGCATTAATCGATCCAGCCAGCAATTGGCCAGGATCACTTCGCTCTGGGGTCTGGCCCAATTGCAGAGGATTCAGAAAATTGCATTTCCCGGAGATTGGAACGCCTGGCTGAACGACCCAGACCACGAATTCCGCGCCACCCTCGCCCGGGTACTGGGCGAAACCAGACCATCGGGCAGCATTGAAAGCCTGATCGGCCTTTTGCATGACCCGGACGACCGCGTGAAACTCTGGGCCTGCCTCGGACTGGCTCAATCTCCTGGCCCGCAGGCCACCACCCATCTGTTCCGCCTGGCCGAAGCTAAAACCGATTTCGACCCATGGCTACGACACGGCGTTTCTTCAGCCCTGGCTGCCTGCGCCCAACCGGTCGAATTAGCAGCTCAGAAAAATGCCAGCTCGGTTGCCGTGCGGCGTGCAGCCCTGCTGGCACTTAGAAAGCAAAAAGACAATAAAGTGCGGGAATTTCTGGACGATTCATCGCCACTGCTGGCGACAGACGCCGCCCGGGCGATTTATGAAGAACGCCTGCCTGAATTAAATGCAATCCTGGCAAAGTTCAACGCTGCAATAACACTAAAATACGAATGGTCGGCGTTTAACCGTGAAGCGTTTCTGCGTCGCTGGATTCATGCCAACCTACGCCAGGGCCAGTCAGAAAATGCTGAACGGCTGATTGCATTTGCTGCAAACGGCCAATTCCCTGAAAACCTGCGGATTGAAGCCATCAATACATTGGCAGACTGGGCAAAACCTTCACAGTTCGATGGCATTCAGGGGCTTTTTTACCCAATTTCATCAGAGGGTCGCGAAAATCAGGCGGCAAAATTGCAATTCCGCACGAAAATTGAGCAGTTTGCGCATCCAGGCCAACCTCTCGAAATTCAAATGGCCACCCTGAATTTTCTCGAGAAAAATGGGGCCGGCGAGCTGCTATCGAATTTTATTTCCATACTCGGTAATTCCGCGTTCGAGCCTAAAGTCCAGTCCAAATCACTGGAACTGCTTGTCAGGTCAGGCTCTGCCGATTCAGCCGCCATGGTTAACAAGGCCCTGCGAAGTAATAAAACCGATTTGAAACTTAAGGCAATTGAACTGCTTGATGCCCTGGATACAAACGTCCGACTTGGCATTGTAAAATCGGTGCTTGCCGACGGCCGGATTGATGAAAAACAGCGAGCCATTCGACTGCTGGGCCATCATGAAGACGCTGAATCACTGAAAATCATGACCTCACTGGTCGATGATCTGACTGCAGGAAAATTGCCGCCTGAATTACATCTGGAAGTGCGTGAATCAGCCGATGAACTGGCAAAGGCCGGCCGAAACCTGCGCAACAGTCTTGAAAGCCATGAAAAATCACAGGCCGCAAAAGACCCTCTAGCTCGCTGGCACAACGCCATGGCCGGGGGCGACCCACAGGCCGGAAAGCAGATTTTCATCAATCGCACCGACCTTTCCTGCGTTCGTTGTCATCTCGCAACCAACGCGGCCGACCGTGTCGGTCCGGCCCTTGATGATGTCGGCAGTCGCCTCAGCTCCCGTGATATATTGCAATCGATTGTCGAACCCAATGCCTCACTGGCAAAAGGCTTTGAGTCTGTTGTCGTGGCCCTGCGTGATGGCACCATCACAACGGGTCTGGTTCAGGAAGAATTCCCTGCAAGGCTTGTGATCAGAACGGCCGAAGGCAAGAATCTGACGATTGACAAAAACGCCATTGAAGAGCAGAAAAAAGGCGCATCGCTCATGCCTGAAAAGCTCGGCAATAAAATGACCATGCGAGAACTGCGCGACCTTGTCGCCTATCTTTCGTCGCTGAAGGCTAAACCGACAAACGAAAAAAAATAGCGGCAGAGATTTTATATCCCCTGCCGCCGTTATGATGTCATGAGATGAGATGAAATGCAATCAGCCCTTCATCGCCTTCTGAAGGGTGATACCCATATCGGCCGGTGACTTGGCCACCAGAATTCCGGCTGATTCCAGTGCAGCAATTTTGTCAGATGCTGCTCCCGACCCGCCTGAGATAATGGCACCAGCATGGCCCATACGCTTGCCCGGCGGGGCCGTCTGTCCGGCGATAAATGCCGCCATCGGCTTGGTAATCACGCCATCTTTCTTGAGCTGGGCAGCCTGTTCCTCAGCATTTCCACCGATTTCGCCCATCATCATGATGGCCTCGGTGTTCGGATCAGCCTGAAACATCTTCAAAACGTCAGAAAACGACGTGCCATTAACCGGGTCACCACCAATGCCCACGCAGGTGCTCTGGCCAATTCCCAGGTTTGTCAACTGCCATACGGCTTCGTAGGTAAGTGTGCCTGATCGGCTCACCACACCCACATTGCCCGGCTTGTGAATATAGCCCGGCATAATGCCGATCTTGCATTCACCAGGGGTGATCACGCCCGGGCAGTTTGGTCCGATCAAGCGCACATTTGGGCGGTGTGCTTTCAGATAAGCCACGGCACGAACCATGTCAACCACCGGAATACCTTCCGTAATGGCGATAATCAACTCGATACCGGCATCGGCGGCTTCCATGATCGAATCTGCCGCAAATGGCGGCGGCACAAAAATCATCGTGGCATTGGCACCGGTCTGGGCTACTGCATCCACGCAGGTATCAAAAACGGGTACACCAACAGCTGTCTGGCCCGCGCGGCCGGGCGTCACTCCGCCCACCAGATTTGTGCCGTAAGCCTTACACTGGGTTGAATGAAATTCGCCTGCTTTGCCGGTAATCCCCTGGCAGATCAGGCGAGTGTTCTTGTTAACCAGAATACTCATTTGAATTTGATCTCTTCTTCTTGTTATATCAATGCGCTTAAACCGGCCGGGTCGTCATTGATTCTTGACGACTCGCCGGCCCCTTCGTTGATTTCATTTGCCGCTGGCCGCTGCCACCACCTTCTGGGCAGCGTCTGTCAGGCCCTTGGCCACAATAATTGGCCGGCCACTTTGCGAGAGCATCTCCATGCCCTTCTCCACATTTGTTCCTTCAAGGCGAACCACCAGTGGCACGCGGAAGTCGATCTCGTCGTAAGCAGCCAAAATCGCGGCGGCGATAATGTCGCACTGCATGATTCCGCCAAAAATATTGACAAGAACAGCCTTCACTCGCGGTTCGGCCAGCAGAATGCGAAACCCTTCAAGCACCTGATCCTTGTTCGCCCCACCGCCGACATCAAGAAAATTCGCCGGCTCGCCACCGTGATACTTGATCAGGTCCATGGTTGACATCGCCAGGCCAGCACCGTTAACCAGACAGGCAATGTCTCCATCAAGATTCACATAAGACAGGCCTGACTTGCCGGCTCGCAGTTCGGCCGGGTCTTCTTCGTCAACGTCAATCATTGCCGCAATTTCCGGATGCCGGAAAAGGGCGTTGTCGTCAAAATTCATCTTGCCGTCAAGGGCCATCACTTCGCCCTTGTCAGTCACAATCAGAGGGTTAATTTCAATCAGCGAAGCATCCTTTTCAATCGCCAATTTCACCAGTGCCTTGACCAGGGCCACACCCTTCGCTGCTGTTTTTCCTTCCAGGCCAAGGGCTTTGGCCACCTTTCGCCCCTGAAAATCAGCCATGCCGACGCCAATATCAATCGGCTCGCGGTGAATTTTCTCTGGCGTTTCGTGGGCGACTTTCTCGATTTCAACACCGCCCTCGGTCGATGCCATCAACACCGGGCATTGCTGGGCCCGGTCAATTGCCAGCCCCAGATATAGCTCCTTGGCAATATCGTGGCCCACTGTCACAAGAACTTTGTTGATCTTAGAACCCACTTCGCCCGTCTGATAGGTCACCAGAGTCTTGCCCAATAGGCTCGCTGCGGCAGCTTTGGCTTCGTCGGCCGTTTTTACAAGCTGAACGCCCCTGGCCATACCCGGCTTGCGTTCTCGCTTGCCTGAAGCCACTTCCAAAGCCTCGGCCCGATTATCCTGCGGCCCCACGGCAATGCCCTTGCCACGGCCACCGGCATGCACCTGCGCCTTAACCACCTGAAGAGGTGCACCCAGTTTCGTAAAGGCTTCGAAAGCCTCCTCAGGCGTTGAAACCACAATCCCGTCAGGCGTAGCCACGCCTGCGGCACGCATCAATTCTTTGGCTTGATACTCGTGAATCTTCATATGTCATGATCCCGGGAAAATTCCGCCGGCCCGCCCGAATCGCTGATCGTTTACCGGGCCCGACTTTTGTGTTCACAATTTAACATTGCCATGGTCGGTTTTTCCAGTCAATGGAGTCCCGGAATGTCTCCACCTAACTGCCGTAAAACACTATTGAATAAACCCTTAAGAAACTTCTCCAAACCACTCGATTAATGAAGTCAGGGGCACATGAACCCAACTCGGCCTGTGATCAATTTCATAGGCCAGTTCATAGAGATTTTTTTGCAGAACATAGGCATCAAGCAATTGAAAACGCAATTGATAAGCCGGCGGCAGAAGTGGGAAGATCTCGTTTTCCACATCGCCCGCCATCGCCAGATATGTATTACTGAATATCGAACTGATCTGATCACGCCAGAGTTTTGCCCGGCGACGCCGATCCTCACAGGCTCCCGCCCGCTCACACGCCATCGCCTGGGCATAGTCAAACGACCTGAGCATGCCCGCCAGATCTTTCAGCACATTTTGCTTCAGTCGCCTCTGCGGCATGGGCCGGTCGGGCTCGCCTTCAAAATCGATCACCTGCCAGCCCAGTTTTTTGTCATGCAGTAACTGACCCAGGTGATAATCGCCATGCACACGAATATTGAAAAAAATCGTACAGTCGTCCTGCTTGCCCACATCAATCAGTTTTTCAAATACCTTCCTGATTTTAGGCTGGTAATCAAGCAAGGCGAAAAGCTGGGAAAAAGTCTGCATATCAAACGCATCTAGTCGAAGGGAACTGATTTTCTGAAACAGCCGATCGCATTCTTCAAGCATCTCATGGCCCAGGGCGGCCACATCCACCGGCTTGACTGAAATAGGTTTAAAGGCTTCGTTGTCGGCAATCCGTGCCAGGGCCACATGCAATTCAGCGGTCCGAATCGCCAGATCTCGACCCAAAAGGGCATCATCACCCGATGTTTCGCCGGAACCATCAAAATCGGCTTCCATCGCCTTCGTTGCCGCCGCCAATGCCATTTCCCAGCCACAGCGGGAATCCGGCAAATAACGACAAAGCGTGGCCAGAATCACTGCACGATCATCAGGCCCTGCCTGTACGACACCCATCACAGGCGGTGTCAAAGGCAATTCGGTTGTCAGGCTCAGGGCCAGCGGAATTTCCACATCAGGGTTCGGCTCGCCCGGCTCGCCGGGCCGTCGCAGCAATTTCAATATAGCCTGATCTGAATAAATAACACTGGTGTTTGACTGTTCTACATCTGTCAGTCGCCCCCGGCCTCTCCATGCTGCTTTTTCCGCAAGAATATTCCGGCTCTCGAACAATCGCCCCTGCACCTGCCCTGAAGACCATGCCAATTGCATTTCGCCGGTTGCAAGTTTTAATAATTCTTCCCGACCGGCATCTGTCTCAGATGCATCCACCAATACAGCACTGGAAGGTGTGATAGAGGCAGGCAGTTGGCCAATTGCATTTTTTATCTCATGCCCGGAATAACTTACAGCAACACATGCCAGGAAATAGGGCGATTGGGCCCGATCTGCATCGAGTTGATCAACGAGAATCAGTATCAGCCCCGAGCTCGAAATTCCCAGTTCAATCACCTGCAATCGCGGATCAGATGAAACCGATCTTCCTCCAAACCATTGTCTGTCACGGAAAAATGGCGGCAAAACCTGATCTTCCAGCCAATTGATAAAATCAGGATGTGAAATATTCACAGGAAGAATGGTTGCCATTGGGCGTGCTTTCATTTCATCAGGGACATGAATTGAATTATTTTTCGATCACAAAGAGATGAGCCGTGCGCTGGGGAGAGATTTCAATATATTGCCTGCTGCCATTCCAGCGATAAACGTCGCCACTCAGGAGATCTCTCACGAAAAAGTCGCGTTCAGGCGAGATGTCAAAATAGTCATTCTTCAGATCCAGCATGCCTGTTTCAGTATGATAAGGATTTAAATTCACTATTACCAGAATTCGATTCTTACGATCTTCCGTGATTTTAGAATAGGCTATCAGGTTAACATTATCAATGGGATGAAATTTCAATGAGTCATTACGCTGTAATGCCACATTGGCTGTTCTTATTTCATTAATCAGCCTGACCAGCGGTCTCAGATTTCCAGGCTGGTGCAGATCCCAGTGGCGAATTTCATATTTTTCTGAATCAAGATATTCTTCACTTCCCGGTTTGGCCGGTGTGCCATTGCAATTTTCAAATGGAGGCCCGTAAATACCGTAAGTGGCTCCCAATGTTGCCGCCAGAATCAGCCTGATTCGAAATGCAACCGGTCCGCCATCCTGCAAAAATGCATGCAGAATATCAGGTGTATTGGCAAAGAGATTGGGCCTGAGATATTCTCGACATTCGCTTTGTGTAAGCTCCGTAAAATACTCGGTTATTTCTGATTTTGTATTTCGCCATGTAAAATAAGTGTATGACTGCGTAAAACCCGCCTTTGCCAGACGTTTTTTCAACTTCGGCCGCGTGAATGCCTCGGAAAGAAAAATCACTCCCGAATCGACTTTGCGAACTTCCTCCAGACACCACTCCCAAAATGCAAATGGCTTGGTATGCGGGTTATCAACCCGAAATACACGTACGCCCTGCCCTAACCAGTAAAGAAAAATATCGCGAAGTGCGTTCCACAGCCCCTGCCAGTCATCACATTCAAAATTCAGCGGGTGAATATCCTGATATTTCTTCGGCGGGTTCTCAGCATAGCGAATGCTGCCATCAGGCCTGGTTTTGAACCACTCCGGATGCTCTTTCAGCCAGGGATGATCAGGCGCACACTGAAATGCAATATCAATCGCAATTTCCATGCCCCTTGCTGCCGATTCTAGCACCAGTTGCTGAAAATCTGCCAGTGTACCCAGTTCCTGGTGAATTGCCTTATGCCCGCCGGTTTCATTTCCAATTGCCCACGGGCTGCCGGGGTCTTCCGGGCCAGCAATCAGCGAATTATTAGGCCCCTTACGGAATTTCAATCCAATCGGATGAATCGGTGGCAGATAAATCACATGAAAACCAAGGGTGGCAAGATCATCAAGCTGTGCAACGACATCTTGAAATGTACCATGTTTGCCTTTATTTCGCCCAGCACTTCGCGGGAAAAGCTCATACCATGAGCCATAAACGGCCCGCTCGCGATCAACCCTTATGCCATGGGGCCTTTCAAGCGTTTGCCCGCTGGTGCGCTTAGCATAAAGTCGCATCAGCCGGGCAAGATTTTCACCCTGAGCCAAGCGTACTCGTTCCTGGTCAGCAATATCATCTTGGATAATTGCAATTGCAATTTGCTTTAATTCTTCTGAAGCAGTCAGGCTTTGACTGGCAGCGTTTTCAGCAGCCTGATGAATCAGAATCAATCCTTCGCGTGTTTCAAGATCTATGTTCACGCCGGCTTCATGTTTTTTTTCAATTTCATGAACCCATGTTGCAAATTCGTCAATCCAGGCTTCAACCTGAACCTTCCATGGCCCCACCTGGTCCAGAACACTGGTTTTTGCCGCGAATCGATCGAGCCCCGGCCCAAGACTTTCAAAAGCCGATTTACGCTCGCTGCCGTCAGGGGCGGTTAAAATCAGGTCGGCGGCCAGAAAATCATGCCCATCTGCAAACAGATCAACCGAAAATTCCAGAATATCACCTTGAACCCGGGCCAGTGGAAAACGGCCTTCATCCACATTCGGCTGGATTTTTTCAATAATGACCCGCCCGGGACGCTGATTGACCATTGACAGGTTCTCGTCTTCTCAGTCACTGAGTCAGATTGTCGCAACCTCATCAAGCCTATTGTCTGAACCACTTTTCCGCAAGGTGATATTAAATTTGCAAAAACCCAGCCATTGCGAAGCCCGGTTTTATCAGGGCAAATTGCACTTGGCATAATTCCTGATCTGAGATAAAAAGACATGATGAAATCTAGTGCAGCCGGGCTTCTCCCCACCCTCAACAGACTGGATGGATGGCTTCAGGAGCCGCGCCCGCACCGACCAGAAACGATGCCGGGAGTGATGTAGTATGGGACTTGACATCGCATTGGGCCTGATTGCCCTGGGTATGGCCGTGAGCGGCTGGCGAAACGGATTCTGGGTCCAGATCATGCGGCTCATCTGCCTGGTGGCAGGTCTTTATCTTGCCGAACCAATCGCTCTTCGTGCCGAACCCTATGTCAGCCAGCACATCAAGATTGAAGATGCAAAGCTACTGCAACGTGGCCTGTGGTGGGGGAGCTGGCTGGTCGTTTACACGCTGGGCAGCATGATTGTGAGCATGGCCGCACGGGTTGGCCGTTGGCGAAAAAGCCCGCTTCAGGCCGAGCTTGAACCGCCCGGCAATTTCGACCCGATCATGGGATTTCTCTTCGGCTTGACGAAAGCGGCTGTCGTCGCTGCATTTATCACAGCCGCCCTCGATCGATATGCCATAGAAAAAATACAACATCGCGACTGGGCGAAAAACTATGTCGTTAATTCCAAAGCCCTGGTTTATTCGCGGCAATACGAGCCTGTTCCAAAAATTTTAGGTGCAGAGCCCGTGAAATCCATGCTGACGATCATTCAGGAAAAAGGTCTCGGCGGCGAATCGACCAAAGACCTGATCAGCAAGCTGGAAATTCCGAAAGAAGAATGGGATCGCCTCTATGCCCTTAAGGACAAGGGCAAAAGCCTGATTGAAACCACAAAGAAAGTTGCCAGCGAAGCAAAAAGCGTGGCGGCTGAAGCACAGAAAGTAACTGGCGAAATCCAGAACCTCCAGCAAAAGTCCGAGGTACTAAAAAACGCCATGAAAGAATCACCGCAGCCAAAGCGATGATCACTGTTTATTGAAATGCAATCGCAGCCAGGGTTTCATTATTCCCATCGTGTGGAATTGCTAGTTGCCTGTGGTCTCGTCATCAGCTTCAATGGCTATGACTCCCGCGTGGTTGACCAATGTTACCGGCTGCCTTTGCTTGAAAGACTCACTAAGGCATCGGCGTTTCCTCTGGATCAGTTTGTCGATGCCTTTGAGAAATTCAATCCGCACCTGGGCTATCTTCGATTATTACAATTCGGCTCCGTTTTTTTTGGGCTTTCAATCACTCTTTTTACGCTCTATTGCCTGACTCTGGCACTAACCATCCACAGTTTCTGGCGAATTCGCGAATCAATCTATCCAGAAATGCCACGCTGGAGCAATTGGCTGCTGCTTTTGCTCTTTGTGCTCTGCAAAGCCGGCAATCTTGGCACCAATCACCTTTGGGAAGATCATCTGCTGGATCGCCAGATTGCATTTTCACTCGGCTGGTATGCACTCGCAATCTGGATTGGCTCTCAGCCATCAATCGCAATAAAGATACCATTCATAACCGGCGTGATTTCTTTAATTCATCCAGGCCTGGGCCTGCTGAATCTAGCCTTGTGGCTGACGCTTTTCGGCTGGAATTATCTGACCGGATTTTTCAGACACAAAGAAATGATTTTCTGCGTTATTGCATTTTTTTTCTGCATGATGCCCTGGGCATGGCTTTATCTGGGCCAGTCGGCGGTTTTAAAAGCCGGTGTCAGCCCAGACCTCTTCTGGTCGCTGGCCACTGAATTACAGGGCCCGCAGCACATGCGGCCATCTCTCTGGCGCGGCAGCCAGTGGTGTGCGTCAATCAGTCTTTTCATATTTTCCTGCGTTCACTATTTGCTTCTGACACCAGCAAAAAAACACACTCAGCCTTATCGGTCTGCAAGCCAATGGTTACTATTTATCACTGCAGGCCTTTTCATTTCATGGCCAGCGATTGAATATTTCCACAATATAAATATCACAATGGCACAGCCATGGCGACTCGCAACTGCAGTTCGCGGCTTTCTGCTCGTGATATTAAATTCAATCATTTTCGATCAAATCAAATCAAATCAACCGATAAATTTATGCCGGGCCCTTTCCATAATATTCGGCCTGCGAAATGACATGGTTACTTTCAGCCTCATTATCGTCGAAATCATCAATTTTCTGATTACAAAACTTTTAAAGCTCTTTAAATGGAAATGGCTCAACCATGTCTCCAGCTTTTTATACAATATCTTAACGTTCTGCGGCATCTGGTGGGTTTACGACAATGATCCGCAGCAAGGTCATTATTTAATTATTACCGGTTATTTAGCCGGTTCAATTCTGAGTTATATTCTGCGCAGGCAGCAAGTTTCAATTAATCATTCTTCTGGTGAATTATCAATTCCATTATCTCTTCAGATCAGACCCCGAAATGCAATTGCCTTTGCATGGTTCTTACCATTCAGCTCAATTGTCTGTTGTGGTTTTGACTATTCTGGCCAAACAAAAATCTCACAAATTCTTGCAGCAAAATGGCGAGTGTATGAAACACCTCGCAGCGACGCCGAGAAAATGGGTTTCTGGCTTAATAAAATTCTGCCGCAAGATGCAATGATATTAAGCCCGCCCCGTGATAAATCGATCAGGCTCTGGTCGCACCGGTCAATTGTCGCGAATGTCGCCGGCAGCCCTTATCAGGCTGAGGAATTGAAAAAATGGGCCGAGAGAATTTCGATTCTCTGCGGATTTTCCGGAGATCTGGCCAATTTCGCCGGCCAGTGGCCGGATAATCGGGTCAAATTCGAAACTAATTATGAAAAAGCCTCACCCGATCAAGTCGCCGTGTGGGCCAAGCAATTTCAGGCGAATGTGATTGTTGTTCCTTCGTCTGAGCGGTTCGACTCACTTGCCGCATCAGGCTGGGAAAAAGCCCATGTTGAAGGCCGGCTGGCGGCATGGCTTCCCAAATAAGCCTCGCCTGAATGATTCGTCAACAAGTTTCAAAATGCAACTCCTTTCACTATAATTCAAACTCTGATCTCAACAAGGCTTTCAAAAGCAGGGCAACATGCCAGATTTTCATAAGTCTCTCAGCACTCTTGGGCAGAACGCCGGCACACCGGCAATCAGCGAGCTCATGCGGCTGGCCTTTATCAGGCCAGAACTGATCTCGCTCGCCGCCGGATTTGTCGATCAGCAGTCTCTGCCATTCGGGATCGTAGAAAACGCCTGGCAAGAGATCATGGCCGACCCCCACTCTGCCCGTGAAGCACTGCAATATGGCACCACCCAGGGCGACCCCGTGCTGCGGCTGGCCCTTGCCCGCCGGCTTCTGGCGGAGTCAGGAAGTAAAAGCCAGCTTGCCGAGCCTGCCGCCCTTGCCGAACAGATCATCGTTACCAGTGGCAGCCAGCAGTTGCTCTATCTTCTGGCTGAGGCAATGATTAACCCCGGCGACATTGTCATTACCGAAGCCCCTTCCTATTTCGTCTTTATCGACCTTCTTGCTGCTCGTGGGGCTGAAATTATCGGTATTCCCATAGATTCCGGCGGAATGTGTATGGAATCGCTGGAAATCTGCCTGCTGCGTCTGCGTTCCGAAGGCAGGCTGGGCCGCGTCAAAATGATCTACACGGTCTCAGAACATTCTAACCCCTCGGGCCTGTCACTTGCTGAACCCCGCCGGCCAAAGCTCGTTTCACTCGCCCGTATTTTCAGCCAGAGTCAAAAGATTTATGTGCTTGACGATGCCGCCTATCGTGGCCTGACCTTTACCGGGCCCGAATTGCCCAGCGTCTGGTCGCACGATGCCCAGGCCGACACCGTCATTCACGCCCGCACGTTCTCCAAAACTTTCAGCCCGGGTATCAAGCTAGGCTATGGTGTATTGCCAACCGAGTTGCTCATACCTGTGCTTGCCTTGAAGGGGCATCACGATTTCGGTACGTCGAATCTCATGCAAAGGCTGATACTGCAGGTGATCGAGTCCGGCCAATATGAAATGCAGGTAGAGAAACTTCAGCAGATTTACTCCGCCAAGGCACGGGCCGTGGTTGAATCATTGGAAAAGCACCTCGGCAGCCTTCAGCCTGCGGTCAGCTGGACAGTGCCCCGTGGCGGCCTCTATGTCTGGCTCAGCCTGCCTGATTCGATTTCAACCAGCCGCCACAGCGAATTTTTTGCCGAATGCCTGGAAGCTGGCGTTTTCTATGTACCGGGCGAATTTTGCTATCCTGAAATGGTTGAAGGCGGCGAGCGAAAGTCACACCAGATTCGACTTTGTTACGGAGTGCCATCCGAAGATAAAATTCGCGATGGCGTTGGCCGTCTGGCCGGCGTGGTTCGGAAATTCATCACAGCGGTTTAGCATAAAATCACTTCAATGCACTGAATGTCCGATTCCTGCCGCTTGACTCACCCGCCCCTGATGCCTAAAGCATTGATGAGGATAAACAATTCAACTCAACAATGCTCAGGCAGCAGGTGTATTGACACATGTCCCATCTATTTCTTACAGGTGCAGCCGGCGGCATTGGGTCGGAAGTGGCCCGATTTTGGACTGGCAGCGGCGGCACAGTCACACTTTTCGGCCGAACGGAATCGAAATTGTCTGGCCTTTCCGCTGAGCTTCCACCGGGGTCATCTCTGGTTCAAGCCGGCGATGCCTGTCGGCCGGAAGATCTGGAAGCGGCTGTGGCTGCCACTCTTGAAAAATTTGGCCAGATCGACTCGCTGGCCCACTGTGTCGGTTCCATTAAGCTCAAACCCCTACAGGCAGCTACCCTGGCTGATTTTGACGATGTCTTGAATATCAATCTTCGTTCCGCCTTTATGGCGGTAAAAGCTGTTCTGCCTTCCATGCGATCCCGGCAGAGCGGCTCAATTGTGCTGGTCTCAACCGTGGCCGCTCGGCAGGGGCTCAATAATCATGAATTGATTGCAGCTGCCAAGGCAGGCATTGAAGGTTTTGTGCGAAGTGCCGCCATCAGCCATGCCCGCTCGGGCATCAGGTATAATGCCGTCGCACCGGGGCTGACGGACACACCCATGGCCGCCCCCCTTCTGGCTAATGAGCAGAGCCGGACAATCAGCGAGCAGCTTCATCCGCTGGGCCGCGTGGCTAAAGCCGGGGAAGTGGCCCGCGTGATTGCATTTCTCGCCGGGCCTGATTCAAGTTTCGTCACAGGCCAGACATGGGGCGTGGATGGCGGGCTTGGCACAGGTGTGATGCCGCCGCGGGTGACACTTAAGCCCGGCGGATGATATGCTTAAGTCAACAATAATGTCTCAATTGCCACACGAAAGGCACACGAAGTGAAAGCACTTGATCTGCTCTGGCTATTTGATGTGATTTACGCCACTTCACTGGTTGGCTGGCTGGGCGCGATCATATTCTTCTCGTTTGCCGTGGCACCCATCATCTTCCAGACTTTGGAAGCTCCAGACGCTGCACGCTTCGTTCGCACCCTTTTTCCAAGATATTATGTCTGGATCGCCATTTTTTCCGTTGTGGCCCTGGCCAGCTTTACCTCGCGGCCACTGGTAGTGCCCGAACTTCGCTATTACAACAATTTGATTTTTCAGGGCCTGATCATCGTTAATATTTTTATTGCATTTTACTGTGGAAATAGTCTGACACCCGCAATCAACCGGGCTCGTGATGCCGGCGACGCTGAAAAACCAAAGTTCGATGCACTCCATAAACGATCAGTCAGGCTGAATATTCTATCGTTGCTATTAGGCTTCATTTGCCTGGTTGCATTTGAAGGTCGAAAAACGCCGACAACCGCCGGGATTGTTGAAGAGCCTGTGGAATCTCGTGTTGAAAAAGACCGGCAATTCCGCGAAACGCTGAATGAACTTCTGGAAGCCAAGGCCAAGCGTGCCAAGGCCCGCGGAGAAGAACTTCCGGGAAGCAAATAATAATCCTTCATCTCTGGATTTTTCAATATGATGATAAATTCAGAAATTAAATAAAAACGGTACGCACATGCGCACCGTTTTTTTCACTTTAATTTCAATTTATTTGACTCAGACCAAAGCCCAGCCGGCTCGCGATTTTTCATATCCATCAATCGCCTGGCCATTTTCAGAAATGGTGATGCCGATCGAATCAAGCCCGTTCAAAATCCGGTGACGGGCTGATTCAGGGATGCTGAATGTAGCCTCCGCTTCGCCACCTGCCGCCGGATAACTGACCACCTGCTTCTCAAGGTCAACAGTAATGGCAGTTTGTGGTGAGTTTTTCCCAAGATCCACCAGCTTTTTCCAGTGCGATTCGGCAATTTCCACAACCAGAAGCCCATTATTCAGGGCGTTGCCTTCAAAAATGTCGGCAAAACCTTCATCAGGTGTTGGGGCGATCACAGCCTTGTAACCTGCCTGCTGCACAGCCCAAACAGCGTGCTCACGGCTTGAGCCGCAGCCAAAATTCGGCCCCACCACCAGAATCGTCGCACCGGCAAATTCCGGCCGGTTAATCGGAAATTCAGGCTCAAAATCGCCATGGCTTTCGGGCTCGTCGGGCAGCGGTGCCCCACCCGGCACATATCGTTTGTCAGCAAATAGCAGCGGCCCGTAACCCACCCGCTCAATCCTCTTCAAATAGCGGGCTGGAATGATAAGGTCGGTGTTCACGTCGGTCCAGTCAATCACGGCCATACGGCCGGTGTGCTTACGAAACGGTTCCATAATTCTTGGTTGCCTTCTGATTCTATTTAATCTGATTGTATTTCAGGAGATGAGCGTTCTTACGTCGGTAAATCGCCCTGTCACCGCCGCGGCAGCCGCCATCGAAGGGCTGACCAGGTGCGTCCGGCCCCCTGGCCCCTGTCGCCCTTCAAAATTACGGTTCGAGGTACTCGCTGAACGCTGCCCCGGGGTCAGTTTGTCGGGATTCATCGCCAGGCACATCGAACAGCCTGCCTGCCGCCATTCGGCACCGGCCTCGGTGAAGATCTTGTCAAGCCCCTCAGACACGGCCTGGGCCAGCACTTTTTCGGAACCAGGCACCACCAGCACCTGCACACCCTGGGCCACCTTGCGGCCCTTCATCACGCGGGCGGCCGATCGCAGGTCTTCAATACGGCCATTGGTGCAACTGCCGATAAAAACAACGTCCACAGGCACTTCACTGATCGGCGTGCCAGGTGTCAGGCCCATATATTCCAGCGATCGCCGGGCATCTTCCGGCGTTGCAAAAGGCACTTCGTGTGGCTCGGGAATACGCCCGGTAATGTCCACAGTCATGCCGGGGTTCGTTCCCCACGTCACCTGTGGCACTAGCGACGACGCATTTACCGAAATTTTCCGGTCGAATAGGGTGTCGTCATCGGTTGTTAATGTTCGCCAGTCGGCGATAGCCTTCTCAAGGGCTGCTCCCTTCGGAGCATACTGACGATCAACACGGGTGATATAATCAATCGTCACGTCGTCAGGGGCAATCATGCCAGCCCTTGCTCCACCTTCAATCGACATGTTGCAGATCGTCATGCGACCTTCCATCGATAGGCCCCGAATCGCCGGGCCATAATATTCAATCACGTGACCTGTGCCGCCGCCTGTACCAATCTGGCGGATAATCGCCAGGATAATATCTTTCGGTTCAAGCCCCGGGGCAAGTTGGCCGGTCACTTCCACACCCAGGCTTTTCGGCTTGCGACCCTGCCAAAGTGTCTGAGTGGCCAGCACATGCTCCACTTCACTCGTTCCAATGCCAAACGCCAGGGCCCCGAAAGCACCATGGGTTGAAGTGTGGCTGTCGCCGCAGACCATCGTCAGCCCCGGCAAAGTCAGGCCAAGCTCAGGGCCGACAACATGCACGATTCCCTGGCGGCCCGAACCAATGTCAAGCAGCGTTATGCCGAATTCACGGCAATTGTTCCGCAGAGTTTCGACCTGCCTTTTGGAAAGAGCGTCCCGAATCTCAAACTGGTTCACCGTCGGCACATTGTGGTCGGGGGTGGCAAAGGTCAGCTCGGGGCGACGCACCCTCCGGCCCGAGAGCCGCATCCCGTCAAAAGCCTGCGGGCTGGTCACTTCGTGCACCAGGTGGCGGTCAATATAAAGCAGAGTGGCTTCGTCCGTCTGGCTGACTACGTGGCGGGACCAGACTTTATCAAACAATGTGGCGGACACTGGGCTTGCTTCTCCCCTGAAAAATCAGGCCTGACCAGAATTTGCCAACCGGCGGATAGACCTGGGCAACCGGCGGAGTTCTTTTTCGTGAGGCAACATTATAGCAAACCGGCAAGCGGGTTGTCAGCCATGTTCAAAAATCACCTGTTCGGGTGAGACTTGAATCGACTTCACGTGTGCTGGTTATCATTCATTCCAAAACAAATCGATCAGGGTTTATATTGCAATTCCTTGACTTTCCTGAAATCGGCCTCTTTGTCTTCCATCCGGTTCAGGTAATGCATTGTCCACGCCCTGTGCAGATAAAAATCGCTTCGTGTCGGTTCAATTGCAATCGCCCGCGTAAAATCAGCAGATGCTTTTTCATATTCCTTGTTATTAAAATAAAATTTTCCTCGAATGTGATAAAAATCCTTGCCATCAGGGTCAAGTTTTAATGCCGTAGTCATATCCTCGGCAGCTTTCCCATGATTTTTCCCGTTCGATAGCTTCACCGCACGTGTTGAATAAATTTTCGCCAGCGATTTTTCATATTCTTTGCGATTTGCCGGATTAAGTTCAATCGCCTTACGAATATCATCAAAGGCTTCATCAAATCGGCTGACAAAGCTGTAAGACAAAGCCCGCTCACTAAAGAAACTGCCGTTTTGAGTATCCAGATCTATCGCTTTTTGAAAATCAGCCTGACCTCTTGAATAATCGCTCAGTTTGAAATAACACTTGGCGCGATGAATGAAAGAATCGGCCAGCCCCGGTTTAATTTCAATCGCTTTTGAATAACACAGCAGACCCAATTCAGGCTGATTCAATTTCAAATAAGTTTCAGCCGCCCGGTCGCATGCCTCAACATCTGGCAGACTGGCAATCTTTTTCCGGTCATTTTCATCATTAAATTTGGGCTTTACAGGCAGCTCAGGTAATGCCCAAAGCCGGGCTGTGCCGTCCATACCTCCAGAAACCACTCGTTTGCCATCGGCTGATATGGACAAACTCAAAACCGCCTTGTCATGACCTTCCAGAATGGCATATTGATTATCTGTCGAAAAATCAAATACTCTCACTATCCCGTCCGATCCACCTGCAATGATATAATTGTCATCAGGCGTTATTTGAATGCAATTCACTTCACCCACGTGCCCTTTAAATTCCCGAAGTTTCTCGCCTGAATTGAAGTCCCAGATCCTGATGGTCGCGTCTTTGCTGCCCGTCACCAGATATTTTCGATCGCTGGTGCATGCCAGCGATTCAACAGAGCCCTCGTGCCCGCTGAACGATCGAATTTCCACGCCCCTGTCCAAATCCCAAAGCCTGATTCCGCCATCTTCACTGCCCGATACTGCAAAGTGCCGCCCGGGTATAAATATCACACAGTGCACGTCGTCCCAGTGCCCCAGCATGTTCTGTAAAAGATTGCCGGAATCACGCTGCCATAATTTGACATTGTCATCATCGCCACACGAAATCAATTCCTGGTCATCTTTAGAAAATGCAACTGCCAGAATCGGCTCCTTATTTTTTTCGAAGACTCGAATTGCATTTCCATTATCTATATCCCAAATTCTTACCGAATTATCATCGCCAACAACCGGCTTGCCATCCTTGCCCAAATACCCGCCGCTGCCCGTGGCTAGGCACTGCCCATCGTGTGAAAATGCAATCGCCCGCACCCAGTTTGTGTGGCCAGCCAATTCATTTAATTTCTGACCACTTTCTGCATCCCACAATTTCACTCCAGAATGCACGTCGCCCGTCGCAATTCGCTTACCATCTGGCGATATATTCACGGCAAAAACCTTTTCCATGCCATCCTCCAGCCGAAGAAGCTCTGTTGCTCTGGTTCTTGAGGGGCCTTGTTCCACCCTGCGGCTCCTTATTATGAATATGCCCGAAATTAATAAAGCCAATAATGCAATCAGCACCAATACAGTTTTGACAAAACCTCCCGGCTTCTCTCCTGAAATCTCTCGCAGATCCTCAGCCAGTTCACTCGCCTTCTGATACCGTTTATCAGGCTCTTTCTCCAGCGTCTTCGTGCAAATTCTTTTCAAATCCACCGGCAGCAATTCCAGACCGGCTTTCTCGCCCGCCAGTATGCTTGACCGCAACCGCAGTGGTTCGTCAGAAACATAAGGCGAGCGTTTTGTCACCAGTTCGAAAAGCACCACCCCAAGGCTGTAAATATCGCTGCTGGGCGTGGCTTCCTCGCCCCTGAGCTGCTCGGGCGACATATACCTCAGCGTGCCTATCGACGGCGCAAATCGCCCCGTCTTCGATGCCGACTGTGCAATCCCAAAGTCGGCCAGCAGTGCCCGGCCATGATGATCAATCAATATATTCGGCGGCTTAATGTCCCGGTGAATCACTCCCCCGGCATGTGCATATTGCAATGCATCGGCAATCTCGCCAATCCACCGCACGGCCTGTTCCATCGCCACCGGCTGCCTCGCCAGATAATCCGCCAGACTTCCGGCCTCAACAAATTCAGAAACAATAAAGCATTTACCACTGTCAACGCCCACATCATGCACTGTCACAATGCCAGGATGCTTCAGCCGGGCCACGCGGCGTGCCTCGGCCATAAAGGCTTCAGTTGAATCAATCCGGCTCGCCTTCGGCAGTTTCACAGCCACATTCCGGTGCAGCTCAAGGTCATAAGACCGCCACACCTGTGCGAAACCACCTTCGGCCAGCAGTTCGTCAAGCCTGTATCGCCCCGACAACACCACCGATTGCAGCGATTTCTCAAGCCCCTTGCCCGGCTGCCCCGCCTCAATCGGCCGGTTCAGCCACGATGTCGCTTTCAATCCCTGAATCCGCCTCTGAAGTTCATCCACCAGCTGCGGCGAATCGGCAGCCAGCTCAATCGCTGAATGGTCGTGCCCCTGTTCATAGAGCTCTTCCCAGCGAATCAGCAGCTCGGCCAATCTCTCCGCATCTTGTTCATTCACCGGCAATCGCCTCATAGAGTTTGAACCTGGCCGACTGCCATCGCCTTTTCAGCGTGCTGATCGAAATGCCCAGCACCATCGCCGCTTCGTCCTGCGTCAGGCCTTCGTAATAGATCAGATTCACCGCTTCTTTTTCATCATCTGGCAGTTGTTCCACCCGTTCATGAAATTCAACCCACCCCGACATATCCTCAGGCTCTTCGGCCGTGGCATGCACCACACCCCCCTGCTCGTCGGAAGGCTGATGATCCGTATGGTGGTTCCTTGCGTTTCCATGCGGGCCATAGTGATGGCGAGCCAGGTCGATCAGCTCGCGCCGAACCAGCTTGGCGGCCAAATTAAAAAAGTGCCTGACCGACTCAACCGGCTTTCTGGCCAGTGCGTCATGCAGCCTGAGCATCGAGTTCTGAAAAACGTCGTCGGTTTGCTCCCAACGCCGCAGGTCGTTGGCATAAGTGTGAAACATCTTGCGAGTGAGCCTCAGCAATCGCTCGCGGGCATGGGCCAGCAGGTCTTCATGGGCAGTGTGGTCTCCATTCAGGCTGCGGTTGATAAGATTTTGAAGTTCGGTATCGCTTCCGGACGCTTCACGACCAGGCATATTGAGCCTCAACTGTATGACAGGGGTTGGATGATCCCCCCATGATACAACGCCGGTCAGAATCGGTCTGCCAAGTCATTCGAAAATCGGGCCCAAAGTGGCTCAAAAAAACTTAAGTTTCTTGTAAGTCATTGTTTTGTCGTTTGTTAGAGATGTTTACAAAAAAAGTCAGATTTTTTTGAGCGAGTTAAGGGGCGGGTTACGCATTTATAAAAGGTCGGCAATATGATAATGTCTTGAAAGACAAATTAGCTTTCCCCTGCTTTTCATCACTGATGGTGTCCCGAACACTTGCCCCCAACGAACCAATATCATGAGCATCCAGTTTAAAAAGAATCTCGCTGGTCAGGTTTTTGTTCTCTATGATTGCGAAAACTGCGGTTCTCCTTTGAAGTCCAAAGTCGATGAAATTGGCATAGTGGATGATTGCCCCAAATGTAGTGTTCAATTCGTAGTCCCAGGCCGCAAAGAATACGACGTGATTCTTCGTAGAAAGGAAGCTCAGGTCGCGGCAACAGAGGCAGAACGTGCTGAAAGACAGAAGAAAATAGATCAAGATAACCTCATAAACAGCATAAAAGACCATAAGAATGAGGTCGAGGAAGATATAAGTTTTGATATTGGATTTCCGGGAAATTTGATAAAACCAGCTCTTGAATTTATCAGTTCGAGAAATGACGATAAAACGCAAGAGAAACAACCATTAAATTACAGGTTAACATCAATATTATACTCGATTCTAATGGTGCTTTTTGTTATAATTAATCTAATTATACTTTTAAGCGAAAAGCCTAAACTGTTAACAATACTTAACAGTTTGATTACACTCATTTTAGGTATAATATTAATGGCAGCATTGCACTATGGAAATTATCTTACTTTTTCAATGAGGACAATTACATTAAAGGAGCCCACATTGAAAATTCGCTCTAAATCAATTTTACATCTTGTCGCAATTCCTTTTTTTATAGCATCATTCACAGTGATTGCGATTTGTGTTCAAAGCCAGTGGGTTGAAAGGATAATAGGCTTGGATGAAGAACCAGATGCAGTATGGAAACTATGTTTGCTACTTGGGACAAAATGTCTTTTTGGATTAATCTTTTCCAGCCCTTTGCTCGCAGTTGTGAGCACAGTCCTGAGCCCTAATGCTATGGGCATTAAAGTATCAAGAAAATCCACTTCGATTGACAATGTACTTGCCATTTGCGCCTTGATTATTCGGGCACCTCTTTATTTCGCACCAATCATACACAGTGCAGGCCTTTACCTTGGAATCTTAGTTGAATTATTAGCTGTTTACATATTATTATTCACAAATTCAAGCAACTTAATAAAGAACAACCAGGAGATTCTAAACCAGAACTACCTGCTTTTCTGGCCTCCTGTAGCTTATTTATTCACAACAATCAACATGTTCCTTGTTGAATTGATTTTTTTGTTTGTTGAAATGGTCAGGGCGATAAAAAATGAAAACAAAAATCCCAAAGTAACCAATTAAGAGATTTACAAGTAGAATCAACATATAGTTCATTTCAATGACCTGACATTAAATGCAATACGTCCGCTTACAAAAAAATTTTTTGAGCGAGTTAGACCTCGGCTTTCGAAATACCTCTCATCGGCAATGCTTATTGCCTGAAGAGTATCAACATTTCAAATCATGCGCAAGTTCAACCATACCAGAAAAAAGGACGATGAGATGAAATCACTGAAGATTTTGAATGCAACAGTTGTTATATTGTTTCACTAGTTTGCTTTTGGCATGAATGAGGCACTTGCATGGGGAACAGTCTCATATTATCGTTTTGAAGAAGGAATAGCCGGGCAGGCTGCAACAGGGACAGGTTCAATTCTCGATAGTTCGGGTAATGGCTTGAATGGAACACCAATAACTTACACCTCTGGATTTCCAAACTATAATTCTAATATACCATTAAATAACATACAGAATTTAAATCTGCCAAACAAACTTTCATTAGGTCTTACATATTTGAGTAACATTACCATCGCCCCCAGCAACAAGTTCAATTTATTACAAAACCTGACTTTAGAAGCCTTTATTAATCCAGGTGATTTTTCAAGAGCAGACCAGAGAATTTTCTTGTGGGGCGACAGCCGAGGTGGCTACGATCCATATAAATTTTTATTAAATAACAATTCTTTGTTATTTGAGATTCAAGATGCAAATAACAATGGCGCTTCCTTATCAATCACACTACCCACTCTAAATCAGTGGTATCACATTGCTGGAACACTTGATGATAGTACGGGAAATTTGAGTCTTTATCTTGATGGAGTCCTGAAAGGATCATTAACAACTGCAATCAGACCATTCGCATTAACCGACCTTACATTAAACCCTCTTGCTGAAATTGGGACAAATTATCTTGGGCTGGTTGACGAAGTTCGAATATCCGATCAGGCTCTTCGCCCTGATCAGTTTCTGAATTCAGTCAATATTCCAGAGCCAAGCGGATTGATATTATCAGCCATTGGCCTCTTGAGTTTCGGAATATGCAGAAAAGTTACATATTTACAATTTAAAAGAAAAATATCAAACAGAATAGCCTCATATAAACAAGGAACAGACACCCTTAGTTAACATCATTTCAGAATTTGTATTTAATCCAACTATTGGTGGACGAGTGGTTGTAAAACAGCCACTTTTTCATTACAAACCCATCAGTCTCACTCTAAATTATTATTTTAACCCCGTATTTGTCCACACTCTCCGGTTCTGTTAAGATCAGCCCATCAAGTCAATCAACCTTACTACAAAAGCCAGTACGGGTGAAACACAATGAATCTGATTGTCGCGGCGGTGTCGTGTCTGCTGATCGGGGCCGGCCTGGAACGCCCCAATGTCGAGTACAAAATTTTTCAGTTCCCCGCCAATCAAATCCCGCGAATCGATGGCGATGCGGCCGACTGGGCTATCGTGCCCGAGAGCTATGCCATCGGCTCAGACCAGCTTCGCGATACCGTCGGCGGCAAAGACGACAAACACGACCCGAAAAACCTTGATGTAAAGGTTAAAGTAGGCTGGGTGAAAGGCACCAATCAGCTTTATTTTCTCTATGAAGCCTATGACAACTTCTGGGACTTCAAAAGCACCGACCTCCACAACGATATTTTTGAAGTGGTCGTTGACGGAGACCTCTCCGGCGGCCCACTCATCCGCCAGATGCACCCCAACGAAAAACTGAAAGACAAGCTCGAAACACACTTCCTCTTCCATGGCGTTCATGCCCAGAATTACCACATTTTCACCCCAGCCGAAGGCAAAGATTGGGCCATGGTCTGGGGCAGCCAGCCCTGGATCAAAGACCTGCCCTGGGCCAACGCCGCCACCAAATACAGTTTTAAGCACGGCGAAAGCGGGAAGCTGACACTCGAGTTTTTCATCACCGCGTTTGACTACGCCCCGCCCGACCCTGCCCGCGCTGTGCAGTCGAAACTTCAAGAAAACAATGTCATCGGGCTGTCGTGGTCGGTGCTCGACTACGACGACGAGAAAAGCGAGCGATTCAGCGCCTTCTGGAACCTCTCCCACAAAACCACCATGTATGGCAATGCGTCGGATCTCGTCGCATTCCGCCTGATGCCGATCGAAAAATCGCTGAGAAAACCGGTCGAGGCCGATTGGTCGTTCCAAGTTATCAGCAAAAAGGATCGCACGGTCGCCTTCCGCGACCTCTCCTACGGCAATATCAAGAGCTGGAAGTGGGATTTCGGCGATGGCACGACTTCTACCGAGCAACACCCTCAGCATAAATACGAGAAGCCGGGTGAATTTGTCGTAACCCTTTATATCGAAGGGCCTGAGGGCAAAGCCCGCCGGGCCAGGGTCTGGGATGTTACCCTGCCCTGATCTCGATTATTTGATCTCGCGGGCGGCTCGGCTGAGTCGGTCAATCACGGCCGACCAGTCATCGCCGGCGTTCGGTTCGATCACCACATGAATCTCACGGACCGATTCATCAAAATCCCACTGGTGCAACTGATGATAAAGCATTGACTCAGCTAATTTTACATCCACACAATGAACTTGGTCTGTCACAGATAAGATTTCTTCGTCGTGCCTTTGGCCAAGCCACATCAGGGCATGACCTGGCTGAAAGGACGCCGCAGAGGGTTTGGTTTTGAGCCAGAACGTCAGCGGTTTACGAGGTGCATAGTGAATGGCCAGTTGGCCAGGAGCGGCCAAAGGGGTATTGCCTGCTGCGTGCTGTGATTTTGCAACTACTGGTAATTTCAACACTTGAGAAATTTGTGCGGCAGTAATCGGGCCGGGCCGAAGGATGACCGGAGTTGGGGCCGAGAGATCGAGCACGGTTGATTCGACTCCGGCGTGGCACGCACCGGCGTCGATGATCATTTCGATCCGGTTGCCCAGATCGCGTGCAACATGTTCAGCCCGGGTGGGTGAAAGCCGGTTCGACCTGTTGGCCGACGGGGCAGCAATGGGGCGATCTGCCGCGGCGATCAGGGCAAGAGCAACGGCATTTTCAGGTATGCGAACTCCGACAAAATCAAGCCCGGCCGTGGCTGAACAGGGAATTCCCGGCGACTTTGGAAGAATGAGGGTCAGAGGCCCTGGCCAGAAATGGCGGGCGAGTGTGGCAGCAGATTCAGGCCATTGGCTCACACACTGTCGGCATATGCGATCGATATTTTCGCAATGAACAATCAGTGGGTTAGTTGCCGGACGACCTTTGGCTGCAAAAATTCTGGAAATCGCTTCGGGGTTGGTGGCATCGGCCCCCAAGCCATAGACGGTTTCAGTTGGAAATGCAACAAGGCCGCCGGATTTTAAGACCCCGGCGGCCCTGAGTATAATATGAGGGTCAGGATTTTGAGGGTCAACGGCTGAGATTTCGGCCATTTCCCTGGTCCTGTTAAGGTTTTATCGGCTGATGACGGCAAATTATTTATGCGGATGTTTTGAGGTTTTTGATGGCTTGCGAGAGGCTGTGCCAGTTACTTCACCTGACTTGAGATGAGCCGCATAGGCTTTTGAAAGCGATTCATACATGGCTTCACGCCGGTCGTAAAGCCTTTTGAGCTTTCTCGGTTTCACCTTGGCTGAAGCATAGCTTACGATCAATGGCAAGGCAATTGTTGAATCGGTATAGCAGGTGACCGAGTTGGGCAATTGCTCGGGTACAACCTTGCCCCATGTCATTGCTTCGCTGGCGGTTGCGCCTGAAAGACCGCCGGTGTCGGGGCGGGCATCCGTCACCTGCAGAAAGTAGTCGTGGCCTGATTCCTCAAGACCCAGCACTTCCTGGATTTGCGGTTCGGTCTGAAGAATAAAATTCTTAGGGCTGCCACCACCCAGAATCAGAACACCCGACGTTCCATCCCTCTTCTTGGCCTCATAAACAATTGCGGCTGTTTCGTTTACGTCAAGCAATGGATCAATCCGCAGCTTGCCGCCAGCCAATTCATGAGCGGCAAGATTCATGCCGATCGAGCTATCGCCAGGGCTTGAAGTATAAATCGGCAGACCACATTCATAAGCCGCCGCGTGGATCGATGAACTCTGGCGACCCAGCTTTTCATCGCGGGCATGCAGGTATCGGCCAACTTCGTAATGAAATTCGGCCGTGCTCATGGTTTTCGCAAAAGGTTTGCTGTTAATCAGTTCGCGATAGAACTTGTCGGTATCAAGCAACGTCTGATAGTCAAATACAATGTCATATATCCGGATAATAGAATTTTCCCGGAGAGTGAAATCGTTGACGTCAGGGCGACTTTGGTGGAGCGGAAGATCAAGCGCATAATGTGTGTCATGATAGAGATTTGCGCCAGTCGATACCATCCAGTCGATGAATCCGGCACGAATCAGCGGAATCAGGCACGAAATACCCAGTCCAGCGGGAGTGAGAGCCCCGGAAAGGGTCAGGCCGACGGTGCAGTCATCGGCAAGCATTTTCTGCGTAAAGACTTGGCAGACCTCGCGAAGGCGGCCGGCGTTATAGCTCGAAAAAGTCTGGTCAATCAGGTCGGCAACGGAGATCTGGCCGTTGATGGCTGGCGGAGCGATCCGACGAGGGCTGAGTTGCCTGAGAAATTTTGATGCCTTGGGAGACTTTGCCATTGAACGGGTTCCAGTGAAAAAACAGAGAGCAGACCTTAACTAAGCCAAGGTCTGCCAATGATTTAAATGAAATAGACCGAAAGCACTCAGGGCAGCAGGATGGCAGCAGCGACAACGGTTGTCCAGTTGCCTTTTTTGTCACCCGTGGCAGAGGCTGTCACTTGCTTGGTCTGTGTGATCACGTCAGCCAGTTTCCACAGCTCGCGTTTTTCGTCCCAGGCACTGTCGGGGTCGAACTTGATACCAAGAACGGTTGCAAGCATTTCAGCTGCAAGGTCTTCAGCATAATCGCCTGCAACCTTTTCGGTTTCGCCGTAGCTGTGGTGCTCGCTCAGGTAGCCGAACTGCGAGCGGTCGCGGGGAATGGCGACCCCCACACTGGCCGCGATCAGCCGGTTGGGTTCGGCCGTGGCACTTTCACTCATCACGACATGTACGATCTGACCAGGGTTAAGGTGTTTAAGTCCTTCTTCAATCGAGACTTCCTCGCAGTGTGGCGGAAAAATGCTCGAGACGCGGACGAGGTTGTAGCAGGCGATACTCGCGTCGCGAAGAGCCAGCTCGAAGCTGGTCAGTTTCTCACGATGAACACCCACACCCTTGGTGAAAAATAGTTTTTTCGGAACGTACATCTCTTTGTCATCACCCCCTGAAATTGAGGAATTCCGGTTCCTCTGAAAGGCTCACTTGCTGGACGTTTTACGATCCCAATCAATTCAGAATCCATATCTTTACGATTTATTTCAATAGACTTCAAGTGAATTCATCCCAGGATTTTGAATTGTTCGCAATTTGTCTGGCGAAAACCCCATCAGGAACCAGAATCAATGAATCGACAAAAACTCTTTATTTTACCTGAACAACCCAGGCTTTCCTTTCTGTATCAGATGAATTGGTATCGTCTTAGATTGCTTGACAAAACCTTCACGAATCGGAAGAATCATTACTTGGAGCAGATAAGATCACTCAGACGAGAACAAGCCGGGCTCCCGAGACTGGGAAACTCATAAGCTGTTTGTCTGCATGAATTTGAATCCGTTTCTTCGGTTCAATCAGACGCGGTTTTGCAACCGAGTTTCAAGTTGCATTTATGGGGATGCCGAAAAGAAATATGGCCAATTCCGTTTCGGGCGAATCGATCTGGATGTCACATAAGACCCTGAGAAGTACCTGATGTTTCAATCGCTCGGCAAACTGGTTGTCAGCCCCAAGGGTCTGGGCCTTGTTCTGATCTGGATCGTTCTTTCCGTTGTTATTTTTTCGATTGCTCCGTCGCTGGAATCAATTCAGCGAGACGACAACGTCGGCTTTTATCCGAAGCATTATCCCACGGTGCTGGGCGATGACCTTCTGCAACGGGGTTTTGGTAACGATCGATCAAGTTCGCAGATGGTGGTGGCCGTTGAGCGATCGAATGGCAAACTGACTGAGGAAGACCTGAAATTTTCCGATAAAATTTCAGCCGCCCTGACGAAATTCAGGGCTGAGAACCCCAAATGGGGCCTGAAGCAGATTGTCAACAGGCATACGCCGGTCATTGGTCCGCGACTGCTGGGCAGGGTCGGCCCGGAAGCCAGTCCGGAAGCCGAAACCATCCTGATGATTCAGCCTCTTGAATCAACTTTTATTGCACGCAAGACACGCCAGGCACTTGACTTGCTGATTGTGCTTGTGGAAGAGACGAGCAAAGACGCACCGGCCGGAATCAAGGTGGGCATGACGGGCTCGGCCATGGTTGGTCACGACCTGAACCAGGCGGCCAACAGCAGCATGGACGCCACCACGGTGGCCACCATCGTGCTGGTGCTGGGCATCCTGCTCCTGGTCTATCGCTCGCCGCTGCTTGCTCTTGTACCACTTCTGACAATCGGAATTTCTGTCTTTGTCGCTATCAAGGCCCTGCCGCTGCTCACTTATGTTCCCGGCCTGAAGTTCCAGGTGATTAACATTACCAGCGTTTTCGTAGTTGTTGTGCTCTTCGGGGCGGGCACTGATTATTGCCTGTTTCTGATTGCCCGTTATCGCGAGGAACTCATTGCCGGCTACGAACGTCGAATCGCCCTTTCCCGTTCGCTTGAAGCCGTAGGTGCGGCCCTGGTGGCCAGTGCCGGCACAGTCATCTTCGGGCTTGGCCTTCTGTGGTTCTGCAAATTCGCCAAAATCAGCTATATTGGCCCTGCCATATCTCTCAGCCTTGTTTCTGCCCTGATTGCCAGCGTGACCATTGCCCCTGTACTGATGCGCTGGATGGGCCGATGGCTGTTCTGGCCATTTCACGAACCGGGCCCAGCCGATGCCGAGCCTGAACAAGCCATTGCCGCAGGTCGGCGGGTTGACAGGTCGGCTGAAAAGTCGCTCCACCTCTGGGGTCGAATTTCCAATGTCGTGGTTCAGATGCCCTGGCGTGTCCAGTTTGTCTGCCTGGGGTCGCTAGCCCCACTGGCTTTGGTGGGCATGATCGCGGCACCAAACTACAGCCAGCTTGATGACCTGTCGCCAACACAGAAGTCCGTCATCGGCACTCGGCTGATTCGTGACTACTTCCCAGTGGGCGAACTTAGCCCTTCCAGCGTATTGCTTTATCATCCTGACCTCGACTTTCGCTCCAAAGAAGGCCAGATGATGATCTCGCAGCTGTCTCTACTGCTGGAAACTCACCCTGGTATTGCGGAAGTCAGGTCGAGCACCCAGCCCCTGGGCAAGCCAGGCGAACAACCTGCGACCGAACCAGCTAAAGCTAAAACGGGCGGGCTTTTATCGTCGCTTATGAACAACTTGAATAAGGCAAAAGACAAAACCATCTCAGGGGTAATTGAAAGCCGCCACATCAGCACCCTGCCAACCAACGCCGATGACCTGGGCCACATCGCCCGGATTGATCTTGTTTTTGACACTGATCCATTTGCCACCTCAACAGTTGTGAATCTTCAGGATATTCATCGGATGGTGCTTGACGCGACCCGCTCCGGTGGCTTTCTCAATGGTGTTGATAAAGTGGGCATGGCCGGAGCCACGGCCGAGATCGCCGACCTGAAGGATGTGACACTGGCCGACGAGCGACTGATGTATGTTCTTGTCAGCCTTGGTGTTTATGGAATTTTAGTGATACTTCTCAGGCAACCGGTTGTCAGCCTTTATCTGGTGGCAACCGTGGTCATTGGCTACCTCGCCAGTCTGGGTGCCACCGAATTGGTATTCCGGATGCTGCATGATGGAGCAACACCTTGGGGCGGGCTTGACTGGAAAGTCAGCTTTTTCCTCTTCGTGATTCTGGTCGCCGTGGGCGAAGACTATAACATCTTCCTCATGTCACGGGTGGTGGAAGAAAGTCGCGAGCATGGCATCGTGGAAGGCACCCGGCGGGCTGTAACACATACGGGGGGAATTATTTCAAGCTGCGGGCTTATTATGGCTGGCACTTTGGGTGCCATGCTTCTGGGTGAACTTAATAGCCTGAAGCAGCTTGGTTTTGCAATGGCCCTGGGTGTGATTCTTGACACATTTATGGTCAGGCCGATTCTCGTACCCAGTTTTCTGGTGATCTGGGGCCAGTTTGTCGAGAAATTCAGGGCCCGTCGGCTGACACTGCCGGCGACGTCGGTTGAACCTGCCACAGCCGCCGAAGTGGTGAAAATCAAGCTATCAGGCGTCAGCTCCGCCGGTTATTCAATTTCGCCCTATTGCCCTTACGATGGCGAAGAGGCAATTGTCATTTCCTGAGTTGGTCCTGGCCTTCCAGTGAACATGCGGAACGTTTTGGTTACGACCTGGCCCTGCCATGTCTTTACATTCGTCAATAACTAATCAGCCAACTTCAATTCAATAATCCAGTGCTGTAAATGGCACAGGTTTCAGGCATAATCACGGAATCTGTGCAAGATCAATTTAAATAAGCGAAATTAACAGCATGATTCGTATTAAGCCACTTGCAAAGCAGTCGATGGGATTCGAACCCACGACGTCCAGCTTGGGAAGCTGGCATTCTACCACTGAATTACACCTGCGTGATTCATTTCCAGCGAGAACCAGAAATCGCGATCAACAATAATTGGACTTCAAAAATCGTATCGCTGGATTGGGCGGCGAAGGATTCGAACCTTCGACTTCCACCGTGTGAGGATGGCACTCTAACCACTGAGTTAGCCGCCCGGCATGCTTTATTTATACAGCCTGAATCGAGCTCTGGCAAGTCGCTGCCAGAAAAACCCGGCATTTTTCCGGCCCTGCCTCTTGCATCAGGTCATCAGGCAACACTTTCCGGACTCTCGGCCTGTGCCGTATCAGCGTGTGCTGATTCACCTGCAGTGGCTGATTCAAGCTGACCTGCCCGTTTCTTCGGCGGCTCAAATTTCGGCACGGTCACATCGCTGCGGTCATACACATCGCCAGATGAACTGTAGTTGTAATTGTCTGTGGCATAGCCTGATGTGTGAGAATTATAGGATGACATCGAACTGTTATAGCCCGAACCGCCCGCCGAATCCCGAAATTCATTACGAAGCTGGTTCAGCTCGTCCTCGACACCGCTCATGCCCTTCTTGAATTCGCGGATGCTCCGGCCCAGAGATCGGCCCACTTCCGGCAGTCGCCCGCCGAAAAGCATAACAGCCAGACCACCGATGACTATCATCTCCATGGGGCTGAGGCTTGGCAGCATGGTTAATCAAGCTCCAGTTGGATCGTTATGGAAATGCGACAAGTTTCAGCTCAGACTTTTGTCTGGCTTTCGCTGCCCGTCTTGTTTTCAACCGAGCCAGCGTTTTTCACTTCGTCTTCAATCTCGTTCATGCCCTTTTTGAACTCGACCAGGCTCTTGCCCACCGATCGGGCAACGCTGGGCAAGCGATTGCCGAAAATCAACAGGGCAATGCCGCCGACGATCAACAGTTCCATGGGGCCGAGGTTGGGCAGGAATGCTAGCATGGGAAATCTCTCTTGCAGAAGCCGCTTGAAATCAGTGTGAAGACTCGATCAGACCCTTCGGGAAAAGGGAGAGAATCACCCCTTCCACCGAGGTTTATTGTATCCTATCTTAATTGCGGCCGGCCCCAAATGAAAAGGCCCATGCGGCCACAGTCACGCCCGCCAGGAATGCAAGTATCAGGGGCCACTGGGCCGCAACCCGTGCCGCCAGCGACTTTTGGGCCGGACGCTGGGGGCCTTCTTTGGCTGATGTCGCCGGCGAAGTCGGCTGAGTTCCAGCCCTGATCACCTGACCCAGCGGGCCATCTGAAGGTATTACCCCACGAAACAGCCATTTCGTGGCATTCTGGGCCATGGCACTGCGCCAATAAACCACCACAAGGGGAAGCATCAAAAAGATGATTTTTTTGATCATTACCGGTGGGGGCCAGTGTGGCGGGCAATTTGCCGAATCGCTTGATGCGTGCCTGGTTCGTTATCATGACCATTTGGAAATACCCCGTAAACTGCACCAGTGGTACAGTTGATTAAGAATCTTCTGGGGCGTTTCCGTGGGACAACGCTATTAATAATATTATCCAGGGCAACCGGGCGGTTGTCAACAGCCCTGCCGTGGCTTCTCACAAATCTCAAACCTTGGCTACTCCCGACAAAGGCTCACCGCTGTCAGGGCTTTGGCTTTCGGGCGGGCCATGATGGTGGCTCGTGGGCAGCCTTCATCCGGGCCAGCATCGCCTGATAAACCATCGGCTGGGTTGCAGCCAGGTCGGTCGTCTCGCCGGGGTCTTTTGTCAGGTCAAAAAGCAGGGCCGGTTTTGCAGGATCGTCAATCACAATTTTGAAGCTGCCCTGCCGCATCGCCTGCCGTAATTGCCCAGGCTGCTTGCCCTCACACTCCCAATAGCGGTAAGGGGCCGGCCTGAATTCCTGCCCATCAAGCAGGCTGACCAGAGAAACCCCGTCGATTTTGTCGGGAACGGTGGCCCCGCCCAATGCACAGAAGGTTGGTAGAAAATCCTCGAAGGCAACCACGGCGTCTGAAACCCCGCCGGGTTTGATTCGGCCGGGCCAGCGGAAGATCAGTGGCACGCGAATGCCGCCCTCCCACATGTCGAACTTCTGGCCTCGAAATGGCCCTGCATTGCTGAAAAATGGCGTGTCGCTGCCGCCGGCTGGGCTCGGGCCATTGTCAGAAGTGAAGATCACCAGCGTGTTTTCGGCAATTTTCAGCTCGTCCAGCAGGTCAAGCACGCGGCCCACGGTGGTATCCAAGCGGTCAATCATGCCGGCATAGGCAGCGTGCGGCTCAGGCTGGCTGGCGTAATGGTCACCAATATAAGCCTTTTCCGGAAACTTGCCGCGATACTTTGCCATTGAATCTTCGGGCACCAGCAGTTCAGCATGCGGAATAGTGATGGGCAGATATGCAAAAAACGGCGATTTCATGCCGGTGCTGCGCCGAATGAAGGCAAGGGCTTCGCGCTCAAGTTCGTCGTGCGAATAAGTTTTGCGGGCCCCGGCCGCATTTTCAGGATACATCTTCTTCTGGCGGTTATCCCACAGAAAATCGGGATAGAAGAAGTGTGCGTGAGTTTGGTCGAGATAGCCAAAAAAGCGGTCGAAACCATGCCTGTCGGGGGCACCCGTGGTTTGAATGTCGCCCAGCCCCCACTTGCCAAACATGCCCGTGGCATATCCAGCCTTTTTCAGAAGGGTGGCGACTGTGACATCGCCGGGCAGCAGAAATTCGGCGTCGGAATTGCGTCTGACCCGCGTATGGCCGCCATTTCGCCCTGTCATCAGCACCGATCGCGACGGTGCGCAGAAGGTGCAGCCCGAATAGCCATCAGTGCATCGCAGGCCTTCGGCGGCCATTCGGTCCAGCCTTGGCGTGGCCACCTTTTTCTGGCCATAGCAGCCCAGGGCACCATAGCCCAGATCATCAGCCAGAATCAGCACTATATTCGGCTTCTGCCCGGGCTCTTCACCTGCGAAAACACTGGCAGAAGAGAGCCCTGACATGGCAGCCACAGCCAGAAGCAGCAGGCAAAGGTGCATGAAGGGGCGGGTCATCGGTTTCTCCCCGCTTTTTTGGCTGAGCCGGGCGTGGGTGCCGGCAGCTTGCCGGTTAAGGCAAAATCGTGTGTATTGGCCGAACCGGCCTTGATTTCTATGGTTAATTCACTGCGGGTGTTGAAGTTGGGCGGAATCTGGTTATAGATTTCGTCCATCATTTCGCCGGGTGCACCATCGTTGTTCGGAATTTTCCGGCCTGTGGGCAACATTGATCGAATCTCGGCCCGATATGACCCGGCCGAAGGCCCCGAGGCGACATCAATGGCATATGTGCCGTTGGTAATCTCGCCGCCGGCGCTGGGGCCGCTGCCCTGTGGGCTCAGGGTGATTGAGCCCGAAGCAAGTGGCTGGCCGTCAAGCGTGACTTTGCCGCTCACGGCCACGCGGGCAATGCCGTCTTCGCTTTGCGATGAACAGCCCGCCGCCAGACTTGAAACAACCAGGGCAAGGGCTGGCAACGTCAGGAAAGATCGGTTCTTCATTGAAGTATCCCCGGGCCGGTGCCTGATTAATAGCTGTCGGCTGAAATGACTTCGCCGCCCTTGGCAGTGCTCAGCCCCTGCCATGTCAGCAGGTTAACCGAGTTCTTCATGAATCTGACGGAACCATCGCACATCAGCGAATTGACGCCGCCCGGGTGGCGGCTGCGTGATGCCAGGGTGAACAGAAGATTATCTGTTGTCAGCACGCAGGGGGCACGCAGTTCCGGGTGAGGGCGGCACTGGCTCAGGTCAGGTGCCGATGAATTCGGTGTCAGGGCCGCACTCAGCTGATAGCAGCCGGCATCGTCGTTCCACAGCCTGGCCCGGCGGTCAATTGGCACCTGGCCATTGGCCTGCGGCGTCTGCACCATTTCCATCATGCACAGCGTGTTGCTGGTTCCATCGGTAATCTCGGCGATGGATGCGCCATAAGAAATCCAGAAAGGGGCATTTTTCCGGCCTCCGTTCCAGAAATCGCCCGGGCCCCAGTTCACACCATAATTTCCCTTGTGATCCATCACCGCGGTGGGAAAAGTTCCGCCGCTGTTGAAAATCAATGGTTCATCTGATGGGCAATTCCAGGTGCCCACTTTCACCATCCGGGTGGTCGCATTTTCAATGGTATTAAAATTTACACTGGCGTTATAAGAGGCGTAAACCGTGCCCTGTTCAAGAAATGGATAAACAGCAACACAGAGTGGCTGGCGATATTGCACACCGACCGGATATTGGCCGGTGGCCTGAACCCGACCGACGGCACCCATGGGGAACTGGCCATTAATGTCGTGATAATTGTGCATGGCCAGGCCAAGCTGCTTCATATTATTTATGCACTGGGCCCGGCGGGCGGCCTCGCGGGCTGACTGCACTGCAGGCAGAAGCAGCGAAATCAGCACGGCAATAATGGCAATGACGACAAGCAGTTCTATCAGTGTAAAACCGCGACGACAGGATTTCAGAGTCGATGAATCTGATTTCATGAATCAATTTCCAGGCTGGGATGCAAATGAGCGGATGATGAAGGATGCATGAAAAATTAACAATTCCGATAAATTCTGACAAGTAATCTATCTTGATTGGCTGGCTTCAAAACAGCTCAGCTTAAATCGTTATGATCAGGGGCCTGCAAAAGGCAGGCTTCTGGCAGGCCCCGGAGAGAGTTTTTAACTGATCAGGCAGGCGGTTCGTCAATAGGCATCAGCACTGATGACTTCGCCACCGTTGCGGCTGCCAAGGCCACGCCACACATCGCGATTAACACTGTTTTTGATGAATCGCACCGACCCATCCATCATCATCGAATTCACCCCGCCGGGATGATAGCTTCGAGCGGTGAAAGCGGTGTAAGTGCGGCCGCTGGTCGTCACGCCAAGGCGGCTTGAGGTAAAGCCAATGTCATAAGTCCGCCCATTGACCTGATACCCGACAACCGTGTTGGGCGGAAACAGCGTGCTGATGCCCGTGTGGATATAAAGCCCGTTAACCCATTGCGAAAAGCCGAAAGTCGGGTCGAAATTGCCGCCATAGGCTACCACCTGGGCCGGTGTGGTGGGCGGTGGCACATTGGCCGCGCTGGGGTTGCCGCCATCGCGCAGCACCGGCGACTGCGTTTTCACTTCGCTGATGCCCATGGTGTTGGCCGTGCCGTCGGTAATTTCAGCGATTGTCACCGACTTGTTCACCAGGAACATGCCATCGCCCACCAGATTGGCCGCAGGATCCCACATCAACCACGTTCCGCCATTGGCCCCATAGCTTGTGGGGTAATGGCGGATGGTGCCGGTCGGGTAAGCACTGGTGTTCACTTCACTGGGGCAGAGAAAGCCTGGAATTTTGGTTTCGGCAACGGTGGTTTGAATCGACCAGTTGATATTGAAATTAATCAGGTTTGTGACATTGCCCTGCTCAATATAAGGCAGAATGCGGGCATGCACTGAAAAAGTTTCATCAAGCACGCCAACCTTCAGGGCACAGGCCATGGGAAAGGCCTTCGCCAGGCTTTCGTAATTATGCAGGGCGAGCCCCATCTGCTTGAGATTATTCACGCACTGGGCCCGGCGGGCGGCCTCGCGGGCCGACTGCACCGCAGGCAAGAGCAGTGAAATCAGCACGGCGATGATCGCGATAACGACCAGAAGTTCAATGAGTGTAAAACCACGTCGGCGAGAGGATTTTATGAATGGCATGAGAATTGGTCCAGATTCATGAACAGCACCGGCAAAAGCAGCGGCGATCGCTATTTGTTCATATTATCTTATTCAGCCAGATTTTCGCATCATCCAGATTCAGCCGGAAACCGATTTTTTGAAGCAACTGAAGTTACATTCCGCAATCTCGCCGCGATCAGTTGAGCCGGCGTGTTTGATCAAGGCAAATATGCAGGTTAAAGCACCGGCGTGAAGGTCGCACGGGTCCGGCTGAAAACCCTTTGCATTGCCCGTTCGATTCCGATAACCTGTTGAACATTCCCAATGTCGGCACCGACTCTGTCTTTCTTCCAGGCAACCGTTCAGGATATTCTGCCATGACCGAACCGAATCGTCGCGAAACCCTCAAATCCATGGCCGCTGGCCTGGGGGCAACCATGATTTCCAGCGTTTCCCTTTATGCCGAAGAACGCGAAGCCCTGACACCCGTGGCCGACACGCCGCTGCGGGCCGGCATGATCGGGCTTGATACTTCCCACGTGGTGGCTTTTACGGGTCTGTTGAACGACCCGGCCAAGGCCAAGGGCATTCTGGGCACAGTGAAGGTGACGGCGGCTTATCCCGGCGGCTCAAAAGATATTCCGTCGTCAATCGACCGCGTGGCCGGCTATACGGCGACCCTTAAAGACAAGCACGGCGTGAAGATCTGTGAATCGATTGAAGCCATGCTGGCCGATGTGGACGTGGTCTTTCTTGAGTCGGTCGATGGCCGCCCGCACCTTGAGCAGATTCGCCCGGTGATTGCCGCCAAAAAGCCAGTCTTTGTTGACAAGCCCGTGGCCGGCTCGCTGGCCGACGCCATCCTGATCTATGACCTTGCCGCCAAAGCCGGCGTGCCAATCTTCTCGTCAAGCTCTCTGCGTTATTCGCAATCGAACATCGCCGCCCGGACAAACCCGGCCATTGGCGATATTCTGGGTGCTGAAACCTACAGCCCCTGCTCGCTTGAGCCGCACCACCCCGATCTCTTCTGGTATGGCGTGCATGGCGTGGAAAGCCTTTTTACTATCATGGGCACGGGCTGCAAGAGTGTGGTTCGCGTGCACACACCTGATTTTGATGTGGCCACAGGCACCTGGGCCGATGGTCGCATCGGCACCTTCCGCGGCATTCGCAAAGGCAAGGCCGATTACGGCTCGACCGTGTTTGGCTCAAAGACAATCTATCAGGGCTCAGGCTATTCCGGTTATCAGCCACTGGTTGAGAAGATCTGCCAGTTCTTCCAGGATCACAAGCCGCCCGTCTCAGCCAAAGAGACCATTGAAATGTTCGCCTTCATGGAAGCTGCCGACGAGTCGAAGCGGCGTGGCGGTTCACCTGTGACCATTGAAGAAGTGATGGCCAAGGCCAGTGAAGGCAACGCCAGGCGAGCGTGAGTGGGCAAGTTCGCCGCATGATGGGGCGATCAAAACGAAGCAGGGCACGGCTTGCCGTGCCTTTCATTTGATTAGAGGCTAAAGAGAAAAGGCTATTATATGCGTCAGATCATCAGCGGTTTGGCGATTGTCATATTCGGCGCAACTTTGGCGATGGCGGCGGATCGGCCGAATGTGATTTTGATTATGGCCGACGACATGGGCTGGGGCGAGACAAGTTATCGCGGCCACCCGGTGCTGAAGACACCGAACCTTGACGCCATGGCGGCGGCGGGGCTGCGATTTGAGCGATTTTATGCCGGGGCACCCAATTGCTCGCCCACGCGGGCCACGGTAATGACGGGCCGGACCAACGACCGCGGCGGCACACTGAACCACGGCTATTCGCTGCACCGTCAGGCAAAAACCATTGCCCAGGCCATGCAAAAGGCCGGCTATGTCACCGGCCACTTTGGCAAGTGGCACCTGAATGGCTTTTCCGGCCCGGGGGCACCGATCTTCGGCACCGACACGCATTCGCCTGGCGTTTTCGGCTTCCAGACATGGCTTTCCGTCACCAATTTCTTCGACCGCGACCCGATTCTGAGCCGCAATGGCGAGTTTGAAGAGTTCAGGGGCGATTCTTCCGAGATCATCATGGCCGAGGCGATAAAGTTTATTGACCAGCAAAAGGCCGGGAACAAGCCCTTTTTCACGGTGATCTGGTATGGCTCGCCGCACGCCCCCTTTGTGGCCGACGCCGCCGACAAGGCCGAATTTGATGGCCTGAATGAACTTTCACGCAATCATTATGGCGAACTGGTGGCAATGGACCGCTCAATTGGCACCCTGCGCAAAGCACTGGCTGAAAAAGGCCTGGCCGAAAACACCCTGGTCTGGTTTAACAGCGACAACGGCGGCCTGCCCGAGGTGAAGCCCGGCACAGTGGGGCACCTGAGAAACTTCAAGGGATCGATGTATGAAGGCGGCCTGCGTGTGCCGGGTATCGTTCACTGGCCGGCGGGCATCAAGCCACGGGTGACCAACTTCCCGGGCGGGACGTTTGACATTTTTCCGACGATTGTCGATGTGGTTGGTCTGCCGGAAGATTCGATGGTCAAGCCGGTGGACGGCCTGAGCCTGAAGCCGCTTTTCAGCGAGGAGCTGGCCACCCGGGCCAAACCAATGGGTTTTCGGCACACAGGCCGAGGGGCTTTGATCGACAACGACTGGAAAGTGGTGAAAAACAGGCTTGCCGGCGAGAAGGTAGAACTTTATGACCTGAAAAATGATCCCTCGGAGAAAACCGACCTGGCGGCAGAGAAGCCCGAGATTGCCGCCCGGCTGGCCAAGCAGCTTGCAGACTTTTCAGCCTCGGTTGACCGCAGCCAGCAGGGGCTTGATTACCCGGAGGGCAAATTACTGCCGGGCGACCCAGGCACCCGGCCATGGATGAACATGCCCGAGTATCGGGCAATGTTTGACAAATGGGCGAACCGCCCCGAATTTAAGACAACCATCGAACAGGCCAAAAACCCGACAAAAGCCAAGCAAAAGAAGAAAAAAGCGGCTAATTGACATGCTTCAGGCAGGGCGGCTGTCGTGGCCGCCTTTTTATTTCAAAGAATTGTATTTTTCATCACGTTGAATTTTTTCTGTTCGATTATTGATTGAAAAATAAAACTTGATCAATTGAGCAAATGAGAAATCGATGACCTTGATATTGCATTTACTGATAATAATATCCATTCAGACTGGCGATGATTGATTGTATTTTATCGTAAAGCTGTTGGCCTTTTCTGGAATAAAGCGAATAAAGTGTATTATCGATAGCAAATGATGTTGCTGATTAATATTTCATGCCAATGTGAAAAAACGCGACAATAATTTCATTTCAGCATTATTCAACCATGGTCATATTTAAAAAGAGAGGACTATCGCGGGTCTGTTCTAAATTTATTGATGTCGACATGCCGGTAAGTGCCGCCGGTGGCAGCGGCAAGCCGTTTCAAGGGCGATGCGCCGGGCAGGTCGCGGCCGGGGCTGAAGTGGATTGTCTGAATGCGGACTGGCAGTTGTCGCTGGATGAGTTTGTTCACATCGGAATAGGTCATCAGGTCGGCGTCGGTCAAAAAGAAGATGACCTCAGGCTGAATGGCCATGGCGATATTCAGGGCTTCCATGTGATCAGTGCCGCCTTCAGGGATGAGCACGGCGAGCTGTTTTTCGACCTGGGCCTTGTTTGATTCGGTCGCCGGCACAAGATTCTGACTGCCGGAAAGCGTAAAGCGGCTGGGCACCTGGTTATAGAAAATCACGGCCACACGGGCTTCAGGCGGCAGCTTTTTCAGGGCCTCCATCAGCTCGCGTTTGGCAACTGTCAGGGCATCCTGAAATGACATCGAGCCGGAACGGTCGATGACAAAAGCAAAAGACCTTGCTTTCGCTTCGGCCCCGAAAAACGACGTGCCAAAGCCAAATCCCGGCCCATCGGCCGGGCCACTGCCAATGCCCACGCCACCACCACCGCCTGAACCTGTGCCCGGAATGATGCCCAGCCCGGCAGCAGCTTCAGCCCCGGCATCGGTGGGAATGGCTTCGCCGGCTTTGGCAGCCGGCAGGGCGTCGGCCAGGATGAGTTCGCCAGGGTCGGCACTGGGGGCGAGAAAGGCCGTGCCTTCTCGAACGCGGGGCAAATCAATATTGCCCGCCCCGCCCGCTTCGCCCGGCGAGCCGCCGGAAACGCGATTTGTCGCACCGTCGCGGGTGTCTATCGGGCGCAGGTCGCCAACCAGGCCGCGACCACCTGAAAGCAGTGCCTGGGCCGTTTCGGGGGCCACCTGCATGACAATCAGCCCGGCCAGAAAGAGAATGACCAGGTGCAGCATGACGGAAACGGCCAGGCTTCGCCAGTCTGTCAGCGGACCGCCACGTTTTATCGCCTGTCCAACACTCATTGCCCACCGGCCTTTCGCCTGGGCCGATTTGCCCAGTTCACCAGCACCCGCAGCACCGCCGCCGATGCGACCGTGACCCAGACGAGCAGTATCATCGTGCCCGATTGCCCGCTGCCAGTCGCGACCGGGGCCCCTGCCTCGCCGCCATTATTAATGTTAGCGGCCACCAGCCAGGGGGCAATGCGTTCGGCATCTTCGGCCTTGTATCGCACGCGGCGCACGAACCAGCAAGTAGCCTCAATCATGCGGCCGGGGGCAGTGGCTTCCTCAACGTATTTTCTCGAGTATTCTTTTGGCCAGTCCTGGCGAATGGTCAGCAGCACCAGGCCATCGTCGTCGGTGCGCACCCAAAGTTCGGCAAGGGGCGGGAACTGGCCGACGGCCTCGCGACGAAACCGCCGCAGAACAAGCCCGCTGACTGTCAGAGGCCCGTCAAGCTCCTCAGGCGATTTTTCCCAGAGTTCGCGAAAGCTCACGATGCGTCCTTCGCCGGGCACGCCGCGATTGAGAGACTTGAAAAGCATGGGCCAGTCGGCAAGGCCCACGGGCTCAGCCGATTGAAGATCAGCCGATTCCTGGGCATGGTCGTCGGCCGCAATCAGCCTGGCCGGATAATGCAGACTCAGAGATAAACATAGAAGTATATAAGAAATTGGCCAAACCGCACGGATGAAGGTCATGGTGCGGGCCTCCTCGGGGCGGCATTTTCGCCCAGATGGATCGTTTCTGCACCTGCGGCCTGAGCGGCAGCGATAATCTGGGCGGCCTGGTCGTAAGTAAGACCCGGATCAGCCATGAGAACGACTTTCAGCGGCTTGTTTTCCAGCAACTTGCGATAACGGGTCAGTCGGTCGCCCAGTGTTTTGATGTCGGGCACATCAGCCAGCCCCAGCTTCAGGCTGACGAGATTGCCGTTGCCATCAGCCGTGGCAGTGATTCGAAGGTCGTTAGCGATGTCAATCTTGGGAATGACGGAAAGGCTGGTATCAGACTTTGCCTGGCCGCCCTCAGCACGGGGCTGGGCGGGTGCGGCGATGGGCAGTTCCAGGTCGATACGAAGCTCGTTTGAGGCCGGCTGAAAGGTCAGGATGAAAAAGGCCAGGAGCTGAAAGGCCATATCGAGCATGGGCGCCACGGGAAAGGCGACTTCTTCAGGCGGGCCCGGGCGTCGGGTGCGGCGGGCGGGCGGGCTTTCAACAGGATTCACCGGCGACTGCCCGGCCAGTGAGCGGGCCACAGTGTCGGCCCAGTTCGGCCCAAACCCGGCGAGATCGCTGGCGGTGGAAGCAATGGCGGCGTTGTCGGCAGGTGGAAGCATCAGGGGTCCTCCACCCGGCGAACAACCAGGCTGAAGGTGGAAAAACCGGCCTTCTGGCCGTCGGTCAGCGACTGACGCAGACGGGAATAGGCCAGTTGGCGGTCGCCTCGGACAAATACCCGCGTGGGCAGGCTGGTGGCCGGCTGGTTCAAAAGCTCGATGCCTTCGCGCCGCAGGGTGGCCTGGCGGGCCCACCAGCCTGGCTGGTCGTCGGGGGACAGTTTCTCGCGGCCGCTGACAAGACTATTGTCGGTGTCAAGTGTCACAATCAGCCTGTCCAGCCCAGGGTCGTCGCCCGGCAGGGCGGCGGGGGCCACGGGCAGTTTCACGGCAACTGCTGAATCTTCTACCTGGGTGCCGAAATGAACCAGCATCATGAAGAAGGTGATGAGTTGCAGCACCACGTCCAGCAGGGGCGTGAGGTTGGGCTGAACATGTTCAGGCCCGGCACTGCGATGACCCGCCCGGCGAGGCATCTGTCAGAACTCCTCTTTAACTGGACTGGCCTGTAGCCCCGTGCTGCCCGCACTGCCGCTGTAAATCGGATGCACCGGCCTGATGCCGGCGGCGATCGACTCAAGAATTTCGGTCGAGGCGATTTCCACTTCCAGTGAAATACGGCTGATGCGATTGCGGAAAAAGGCGTAGAAAAAAATTGCCGGAATGGAAACGGCAATGCCTTCAAGCGTGGCAAAAAGGGCGGTGGAAATACCTGATGCAAGCTGGCTGGCCTGGGGGTTGGCCCCGGCGGTGGCCATCACGCGGAATGAGAGAATCATGCCATAAACCGTGCCCAGCAGGCCGATCATCGGCCCCAGCGTGCCCACGGTGGCCAGATAGGTGGTGCGGTGTTCCATCTGCATGGTTTCGGCTTCGTTTGCGGCCGACATACTTGCCTGGGCACCCGTCATGCCGCCGGAAGAAAGTTTCCGCAGGCCCGCTTTCAGCACATTACCGAGAAAAGATTCGTCGCCTGAGATGCGCGTGGGAATATCGTTAAATCGCTTCATCCGAATCAGGTCGGCAATGTCGCCGGTGAGTTTTTCAGGGATCGCACGGGCCATGCGATATTCCAGAAACATCCAGACCACAAGGGCGGTGAGATAAAAGGAAATGCCCAGCATGAGCAGGCCCAGTGGCCCCGATGCCCGCACCATCCACTGGAAAAAGGTTTCGGTTCCGCCCGCGGCCCCACCTGCTGTTTCGGTTTGAGCAAATAATGGCGTCGGGCCGCATGCAGTCAGGAAGAGAATTGCAAGAGAGATGCGGGCGGCTTTGAAGGTGTTCAATAAGCAGGCTGCCACTGGTTATTCCTTGTTGCCGGTCGTGAACGCGATCTGAATCGATCAACGTCTTCCCTATTAAGAATATCCATCAAAGGCCCGGCCGACAATCACCTAAAATCGGCAAATTGCCGGGAAATCACGCTTTTGACCCAATTCACCGGATTATCAGTCATATTCTCACAACCGGGGGAATCACAAAATCAGCATGGCGTCGCCATAGCTGTAAAAGCGGTAGCCCAGACGAATGGCCTCGCGATAAGCCTCCAGCACAAATTCCCGGCCGGCCAGGGCACTGACAAGCACCATGAGGCTGGATTTGGGTAGGTGAAAATTGGTGATGAGTGCATCAACCGCATGAAATTGAAAGCCTGGGGTTATGTAAAGGGCCGTTTCGCCTGCAAAAGGCTGCACCCGGCCTGATCGCGCCGCCGTCTCCAGTGTTCGGGTTGATGTTGTGCCCACGGCCACCACGCGGCCGCCGGCTGTTTTTGCATTGTTCACCTGTTCGGCTGTAACGGTCGAGACTTCGGCCATTTCGCCGTGAAGGCTGTGTTCCAATACATTCTGCACTCGTATTGGCTGAAACGTGCCGATACCGACATGCAGAGTGACATCGGCCGAGGCCACACCCTGTGCAGCCAGCCTTTGCAGCAGTTCAGGGGTGAAGTGCAGCCCTGCAGTGGGTGCCGCCACCGAGCCGGCATTGCGGGCAAACACGGTCTGATACCACTGGCGGTCGGCGGGCGAATCCTGCCCATGGCGAATGTAATGCGGCAGGGGAATGTGCCCATGCGTTTCCAGCAGATCGGTTTCGGTCTGGGCCGGTGGCTTATCAACCGGGCTGACAATCCACTGCCCGGCCTCAAGCCTTTTTTCCAGGCGAAGCCGCAGCCCCTGGCCGACGGTGACGGTTTCACCGGGTTCGGGGCGGCCACGTGTCTGGGTGATGACCTGCCAGAGACCCGGCCCGGCGAACGAGAGAAAAAGGCATTCCCAGCGGCCACCGGTTTTGTCGCGGCTGCCGACAAGGCGGGCAGGCAGCACGCGGGTGTTATTTTTGACAAGAATATCGCCGGCACGCAGGTATTCAGGCAGGTCGTGAAAGTGGCGGTGGGCCATGGTGCCGGCAATCCGGTCAAGCACCATCAGGCGGCAGGCATCGCGAGGCTCAACAGGGCTCTGGGCGATGCATTCATCGGGCAGGTCGAAGTCAAACAGATCAATATCCAACGGCGGGTTTCCTCGACCTGAAAACGCGGGAAATGCGGCCCGGCGATCCATTGTGGGCCAATCACTTCTGGTCAAACAGGCCCATTTCTGAGAGAATTTCCAGTGTAGATGAGATTCCCGGCGGCCAGTCGCCGCATCATCACCCCTATGGAATTATACACCCTTCAGGGTTCACGATTGCAGAGCCTTTCCGCACGCCTGGCCTGGACTGCCAACCACCTAGCCCCACGGCCCGGGGCCCCGGTGCGCGTGTCGCTGCTGATTACCGACCTGAACGTGGGTGGGGCTGAAAAAGCCATGCTGAGTCTGGCCCTGGGCCTGAAACGCGACCGATGGCAGGTGAGTGTGATTAACCTGGGAGGCGAGGAACCGCTTGCCGCAGAACTTCGCCGGGCCGGGCTTGAAGTGACATGCCTGGGCGTCTCGAAACGCAAGCCGGTGCAGGCTATTCGCCACCTGGCAGCCGCACTGAGAAAGCAAAAGCCGGAAATTCTGCAGTGCTTCATGTTTCATGCCAATGTGGCCGGCCGGCTGGCGGCCCGGCTGGCACGTGTGCCGTGGGTGCTGGGTGGCCTGCGCGTGGCCGAGCACGAAAAGAGCTGGCACCTGATTGTGGACAGGCTGACGAATCGGCTGGCCAGCGGGTCGGTGTGCGTTTCAGAGGGGGTCAAACGCTTCAGCATCACTTATGGCGGGCTGGCACAAAGCCGGCTGACGGTGATTCCAAACGGCGTGAACACGGCACCGATTGACACGGCCACGCCGCTTGATCGAAAGACTCTTGGCCTGAATGCGAAGCAGCATATTGCCCTTTTCATTGGTCGGCTTGATGCCCAGAAGGGGCTGCCCTACCTGCTGGACGCTGCTGAAATTGTGGCCAGTAAACAGCCCGACTGGCACCTGGTGATGATTGGCCGCGAGGGCTCGGAAAGCGATTATTTCCGAGAGAAAGTTGAATCGTCGCGAGTGCTTGCCCGGCATGTGCACTGGCTTGGTTTTCGGACGGATGTCGCGGCCATGCTGAAGGCGGCTGATGTGCTGGTGCTGCCGTCGTTATGGGAAGGCATGCCGAATGTGGTGCTTGAAGCGATGGCCTGCGGACGGGCTGTGATTGGAACGGACGTGGAAGGCACAGGCGAGCTTGTTATTGATGGCGAAACCGGCTGGCTGGTGCCGCCGGAATCAGTGGATAAGCTGGCCGAGGCCATGCTGGCCGCTGCGACTGAGCCTCGAACCACTGAAAAACGTGGCAGAGCCGGCCGCTTGCGAGTGGAGGAAGGTTTCACGCTTGAGCGCACTATCGCTGCCTATGACAGGCTTTGGACAAGCGTGCTGGGTTACGATCGATAATCTTTTTCTGTGCCGGTCAAAAACCAGAAGACGACAGTCAGGTTTATTTCAATCGTTTGTAAAATGGCAGTTTTGTCAGTTCGGCCGTGGCCATGACACCACGAATATCGACCGAGATGGTGCCTTCAGCAGGTGGCCAGGCGATTGACCGATCAACCAGGGCCATGGCAATTGGTTTTTGCAGGGTGGGTGAAAAGGTGCCGCTGGTCACTTCGCCCGCCGGCTGGCCTGAGACGAGCACCGGGCAACCGTGCCTTGCTGCCCTTTTGCCTTCAAGCAGCAGCCCGACCCGCCTTTTCCGTGGGGCGGCATAAATTCGCTTGAGGGCTTCACCGCCGGGAAATTCGCCTTTGTCCAGCTTTACAAAACTGCCCAGGCCGGCAGAGAACGGATCAATCGTGCGTGAAAGCTCGTGCCCGTAAAGCGGCATGCCTGCCTCAAGCCGCAGGGTGTCGCGTGCCCCCAGGCCACACGGCAATGCACCGGCGGCAACCAGCTTATCCCAAGCGGCCATGGCTTTTTCAGCGGGTATGATCCACTCGAAGCCATCCTCGCCAGTATAGCCAGTTCGGCTCAGCCGCGAAGGGCTGCCGTCGAAGAGCATATCACGAAAGTGATAATAGCCGGTCTCGCCGGCTTTGGGGTCGATCAGCTCCGAAGCAAGTTGCAGGGCACCAGGCCCTTGAATGGCGATCATGGCCGAGTGCAGCGTGGCGTCGTCAATCCGGGCATTGTCGCGATTCAGTTCGTGCAGTCGGGCCACGACGGCATCGCGGTTCGAGGCATTGCAAACCATCGCCCAGCGATCGGCATGCATGCGATAAACCAGCACGTCGTCTATGGTGCCGCCCAGGTCGTCAACCATCAGGCTGTATTGAATCTGGTTGTTCGACAGTCGACTCACGTCGTTCACCGTCGATCGCTGCAGCAGATCCATGGCCTGTTCGCCGAAGAATTCCAGTCGACCCATGTGGCTGACATCAAACAGGCCGACCTGCTTCCGCACGGCCTCGTGCTCGGCAATGATCGACGAATACTGCACGGGCATGGCCCAGCCGGCGAAGTCAACAATGCGGCCCTGGTGGGCTCTGTGCCATTCGTAAAGCGGTGTTTTCAGCGGTTCGGTCATCTGCATCACCCAACTTTCTGCTTTAAAAATAGCACATTACCGGCGATCAGGCCCTGATGGAAAGCACAATCTTGCCGGTCTGTTCGCCGCTTTCCATGCGGTCGTGCGCGGCGGCGGCTTTATCTAAAGGATAGACTTCATCGACAACCGGCCGCAGGCCCAGGTCTCGATAAAATCGCAGCATCGACCGAAACTCCGAAGTATTGCCCATCGTGGTTCCCAGCAGGCTGACCTGCTTCCAGAAGAGCCGCCGCACTTCAAGATTCGGGCATGCGCCGGTCGTCTGCCCGTAATTCACCACGATGCCGCCGGGGCGAACCAAGTCAACCAGGCTGTCAAGTGTCGCACCCCCGGCACTGTCAATCGCCAGGTCAGGCCCATCGCCGCCGGCCATTTCGCGGGCCTGCTTCACCCAGTTTTCATCGCGATAATTCACCCCGCCCGAGGCACCGGCCCGCCGTGCATTTTCCAGCTTCTTTTCGCACGAGGAACTGACAAACACGGTGCCACCCGCCGCAATGGCCATCTGCATTGCCATTTGTGAGACACCGCCGCCAATGCCCGTGATGAAGACCTTCTTGCCTGGCTTGAACTGCCCCCGTGTGAACAGGGCACGATAAGCTGTGAGACCCGCCAGCGGCAAAGCAGCCGCTTCGGCCGACGACCACTCGGTCGGGCACGTTTCCACCTGCTCGGCATCCACTACAATCGCCTCGGCATAAGTGCCCTGATCCGGCAGGCCAAGAATTCGCCACTTTTTGAAGTCGGGCACAGTGGGGTCGCTGCCCCACGAAAGGCTGGGGTTGATCCACACCCGCTTGCCCAGCAGCTTCTCATCCACGCCTTCTCCCAGGGCATCGACACGGCCAACACCATCGGAGCCAAGAATCACCGGAAGCGTAATTCCGGCATAAAGACCGCGACGAATCCAGATGTCGCGGTGGTTCAGTGCCGCGGCTTCAAGTGCCACCCGCACCTGCCCAGGCCCTGGCTCGGGTGTGGGCACATCGCCGTAAACCAGTTGATCCGAGCCGCCCGTTCCCTGTAAAACCACAGCTTTCATCGTGATTGCTCCTCTGATCGATTAAGGCCCGGGCCTGAATTTGGCCATCACAAGGCATTCCGGTCCGGTCTGATCGCCTCATTATAACCAACCCGGCCTGATTGCGGTATCGGGCCTTAAGCCGGTGTTTCCGGGCGGCATTCGGGCAAGATATTCAACGCAGATTCGAGCTGGAATAAGTTAATGCGAGCGAAAAGGCCATTCACGATTGAAACTTTTTGCCCTTCAGTGGATGATAGAACCTGGAATCAACGACAGGCAAAACCAATCATACCTGCCATAAACAGGCCAGAACCAACTTGTATTGCAAAGGGAAAACAGCATGTTTCAGGGCCGGTGCGTGCTGGTGACGGGCGGCAGTTCGGGCATCGGTCGGGCCATTGCCGAAGCCTTTGCCGCCGAAGGTGCTGCGGTTCTTGCCACGGGCATCTCAGCCGATGATCTGGCCCGGAATGCCGCTGAAAAGCCATGGGCCAATGGCGTGGAAGCGGTCCGGCTTGATGTCACCTGCCCCCAGTCAATCGCGGCCCTGATGGAGCGGACCGAGTCGCTGGATATTCTGGTGAACGCGGCCGGGATCATTCAGCGAAATGGCATTGAATTTACGCCCGAAGGCTTTGCCGGTACGCTTGACGTGAACCTTTCGGGCGTGATGCGGCTGTGCCTTGCCGCCCGGCCCAAAATGGCGGCCAGCACGCTGCCGGGTGGGGCTTCCATCGTGAATATTGCCAGCATGCTCAGCTATTTCGGATCGCCTTTCGCCCCTGGTTATGCCTCCGCCAAGGGTGGTATCGTACAACTGACAAAAAGCCTGGCGGCCGCGTGGGCCAGAGAGAATATCCGCGTGAATGCCGTGGCCCCCGGCTGGATTCGCACACCACTGACCGCCGCCCTTCAGGCCGACGAATCACGTTCCCGCCCCATCCTCGACCGCACGCCGATGGGCCGCTGGGGCACGCCCCAGGAAGTTGCCCCCGCCGTGTTGTTTCTTTCCAGCCCAGGCGCAGCTTTTATCACCGGTTCACTACTGAATATCGACGGCGGCTATTCTGTGATGTAACAATCGCCAGATACAATCCTGCTGATTACATTTCATCTGACAACGTGAGGAAATTAAAACCATGTCATCGTCAACTGTCGGTTTCCCCGCCCCCTGCTCCATTCCCCTGCCGCCCGACGCCCAGCTTGAAATTGTGACCAGGGCCATTCCCGACGACCCACGCGTGTGGGTGCCACAGGCGGATCGTGTCTTTTTTCGGCCGCTGTTTTTTAATACAACCAATGGCCAGTGGTGCAACCTGCTGAAAGTCTGCAAGGCAGGCTTTTTATCGCGGCACCGCCACCCGGCACCCGTTCACGGATTTGTGATCAAGGGCCAGTGGCGATACCTTGAACATGACTGGGTGGCCACCGCAGGCAGCTATGTGTTTGAACCACCAGGCGAAATTCACACGCTTGTCGTTGATGAAGACTGCGAAGAAATGATCACCTTTTTCAATATCTCGGGCGCCATGATCTATGTGGATGAACTGGGTAACACGGTTGCCTATGAAGATGTTCACACCAAGATTGAAATGTGCCGCAGGCATTATGAAAAAGTCGGGCTGGGGGGCGAATATGTCAACCAGTTCATCAGGTGATCATGTCATGAAAAATAACACATGCTTTTATCGATGTCTGTGCATTTCCTTATTTTTTGTCATGCATAGTACGCTGATGGTATGGGGGCAGTCGCCGCAGAACCCATCGCCCATGGTCGAGCATGTTCGCGAACACCCGCGGCTTGAACGAAAAGACCCGCCAGGCCAGCGTGAGAAACTGTCGCAGGGCCAGCTTTTTATTCCGGAAAAGCTGAAGAATGAAAAATCAGCCGGCGAGACACGTCTGCTGATTGCATTTCACTGCGGCAACTGGATTCCGGAAATGGCTGCTGCCCAGCTTGAAGAGCCCCTGCCCTGTCTCAGCCTGCAGCTTGGCTCAGGCTCGGGCCGCTATGCCAAACCGTTCACCGATGACCCGAAACTGCCAGGGAAATTGCTGGCCGAAATCGCCTTGCATCTCAACAGGCCCATATCATCGCTGGTGCTGGTAGGCTGGTCAGCCGGTTATGGATCCATACGTGAAATTATACGCAATAATGAATATGAGCCGAAAGTCTCTCATGTTTTGCTTATCGACGGCCTGCACACAGGATATATCGGCGGCAAGCCGGGGCCGCTTGAATCAAAACTGGAAACAGACCCGCTAATGCCTTTTCTGCAATTTGCACGCAAGGCAGCGACCGGCGACAAACGTTTGATGATATTACATTCTGAAATATTTCCGGGCACCTTTGCCAGCACGACGGAGACTGCCGACTGGCTGATCGTTCAATTGCAATTAAAACGCAAGACCGTGCTGCAGTGGGGCCCGATGAAAACCCAGCAACTGGGCGAGACCAATTCAGGAAAGCTGCAAATCAGGGCATTTGCCGGCAATTCAGCGCCGGATCATGTAGATCTGCTGCATGGCCTTCCTGAATTTCTGCCCGCACTGCTGGCTCTTTAATGCAATTGCATTATTTCCGCCGAGGGTCGCTGGGCCAGCTTACCGCAGAAAGCTCGGCAAGGGCCAGGAGAAGGGCGTGCGTGCCATTGCGGCCCATACCCTGTGCTTCAACCGCCCGATAAAGCTGTTCAGCCAGGGCCAGACCCGGCAAGGCCAGACCCATGCGCCGCGACTCGGCCAAAGCGATGCCCATATCCTTCAGAAAATGTTCGACAAAAAAGCCCGGATCGAAATTTCCGGCAATCATCCTCGGGCCAAGGTTGGCCAGACTCCAGCTGCCGGCCGCGCCAGGGCCAACCGACTGCATGACCGTTTCGAGATTCAAACCAGCCTTGTAAGCATAAAGCAGAGCCTCGCATACGCCAATCATGTTGGTTGAGATAAGGATCTGGTTCGTCATTTTCGTATGCTGACCAGCACCCGCACCACCCTGATGGACAATTGTCTTGCCCATGAGCGAAAACAGCGGCGAAAGAGCATCAACGGCCTCTTTGTCGCCACCAATCATGATCGAGAGCCGGGCTTCACGGGCACCGATGTCGCCGCCCGAGACTGGTGCATCCACCGACGCAATACCCTTCGCCCTGGCAGCCTGGTATATTTCAACGGCCAGAGAAGGCTCGCTGGTGGTCATGTCCACGAAAACGCTGCCGGGTTTTGCCCCGGCAATGGCACCGTCGGCACCCAGAAAAACCTCTCTGACATCTTTCGGAAAGCCGACAATTGCAAAAACAACATCTGAATTTTCGGCCACTTCCTTTGGGCTGGCCGCCCGGCTTGCGCCTCGGGCCACCAGGTCGTCGGTCTTGCCCGCCGTTCGGTTATATACCGTGGCCTGATAGCCGGCTGCCATTAGGTGGCCCACCATTGATCGCCCCATGACTCCCGTGCCAATCCAGCCAATTCGTGTTTTTCCGGGTGCGATTTCCATGGCCATCGGTGCTGCCTCTCCTGCTTGTCGTGAATATCACTCGTAGTTTCAAGTCACTTCTGAATCTGAACTTGCACAATTCTTTCAGCCGCTTCCGGGGCATGGCCACCGGTCAGCCGGCGAACACCAAAATAGCATGCAGGCACAAAAAAATCACCTGACTCTCTGGAGTTTGACGCCGGGCACGTTAAGATAATGCTCATCGATCCCGGCAATTGGCCCGACGGAACCTGGCCACTCTGCCTCCCGCCGATACCCTCATGACTCATTTCTGGAGAGACGCAAATGTCCGCCCGAGAACAATTTAAAATCACTTCCCGCCTGCCGCTGAGCTTCGGCCTGCTGGCCCTTTCCGGGCTACTCGTGGGCGGCGTATTCTGGCTTTCTGCATGGGCCGACACCTCGGCGGGCCGCATGGCCAGCTCAGCGGAACGCCTTGTTGCTTCACTCGACGATGCCCAGAAAGGCAAAATCAACTTCGCCTTCGATTCACCCGAACGCTTGAACTGGCACTTTATTCCACGTGAGCGTAAAGGACTTTCAATCAAGGAGATGACCCCGGCCCAGCGGGCTCTGGCCTTTGGCCTGGTCTCCAGCGGCGTGGGTTCGTCGGGTTTCCAGAAAGTAACGACCATCATGAGTTTAGAGCAGATTCTGAAGGATCTGGAACAGGGTAAGGGCCCGGTTCGCGACTCAGAACTCTATTTCGTCTCGATCTTCGGCACACCCGCCGCCACCGGCAAGTGGGGCTGGCGGTTCGAAGGGCACCACCTTTCCATGAACGTGACGGTGGAAGACGGCAAAATTCTTTCAGCCACGCCAGTCTTTTTCGGATCGAACCCTGGTGAAGTCAAGTCTGGTCCCCGCAAAGGCTTGAGAACTCTCGGCGACCTTGAAGACGCAGCCCTTCGTGTTGTTCAGGCCCTGAAACCCGAACAGGCCAAAAAGGCCATTATCGCTGAAAAGGCACCTTCCGACATTCGTGCGGCCAACACACCACAGGCCCCAACCGATGCTCCCGCAGGCCTGGCTTATGGCGACATGAGCGAAGACCAGCAAAAGATGTTGCGACAGCTGGTTGAGTCGTTTGCCGATGAAATGCCAATCGAAGTCTCGAAAGCCTGGATGGACGAGATCATTGCCGCCGGCCCTGAAAAAGTTCACTTCTGCTGGATGGGGCCTGCCGACCTGACTTCGGGCCACGCCTTCCGCGTGCAGGGCCCCACTTTCATCATCGAATTTAACAATACCCAGAACAACGCCAACCACGTGCACACCGGCTGGCGAAGCATGCTGGGCGACTTCGGCGTTCCCGTTGCCAAATAATTGGCAAGAAGGGCTTTACGCATGGCAGGCGTGGCTCGAATTTCAGCGACTGACCTCTCCTTGCTGCTGCAAAGTCGGGAAGAAGTCATTTTGCTCGACGTCAGGCAGCCTGAGGAGCGGGCTTTTGCTTCAATTCCCGTGCCTGCCGATAAGGGCGACCTCTTCATTCCGCTGGGCGAACTGACAGCCCGGCTGGATGAGGTGAAGTCGCGATGCGGGTCAAACACACAGGTGGTGGTTTACTGCCACCACGGCGTGCGTTCATTGAGAGCCGCTAACTGGCTTGCTGCACAGGGTTTGGCGAATCTCACAAACCTTGATGGAGGGATTGACGCCTGGTCTGAAAGCGTTGATCCTGCCATTCCCCAATATTGTTGACCCTGGCAGGCCAGGACGGCCATGGTGCAGAATCGGCGCAGAGTATCTGCGCGGAACGACTTGCGCTTAATCAAAATCAGGCTGGACGGTCAGCCGCCGATGCGGAAATTGACCGAAGAGTAGTCTTTGGGTGCCTCAAAAATGTCTCGACCGACCTTGCCGGTGGGTCGAACTCCGCCTGTTTCCGGCTTTTTTGCCAGCAGCGAATGCTTGTTTGGAAATAGCGATGTAAACTTTGTGCTCACTTCAGCTTGCGACACCTCTTCGGTCACCTGCACGGCCATCGGTTCAGACTCGATTTCGATGAGATTTATCTCATCGTTGTAAAGTTCAAACCTTAATTTAAGGGTCTCCTTTTCATCCAGCTTCTGCCGCAGAGAGGCCGCTTCACTGTTCCGGCCTTCCCTGACACGTTGCTTCTCAATCTGCGATTC
>JBEITT010000160.1:0-7357 GCA_040374745.1 Planctomycetaceae bacterium
CATATGCTCACTCGCTTGACATCCTGCACTGCGATCTTAAACCCTCTAACATCCTGATTAATGAACAGGGTCAACCGATTCTTACCGATTTCGGTTTTGCAATCGGTCTAATGCCCGATAATCAATCCTTCAATGAAAATAACAAGTCAGAACCTATTGATTCAAGGGCAGCCGGCGAAACACTTTCATCTGTATTTGGAACGGGTGGCACACCCGAATACATGGCACCCGAACAGACCAGCGGTAATTATCAATCACTTTCGATTGAAACTGATATTTATGGCCTGGGCTCCATACTTTATGAATTACTGACAGGAAATCCTCCGGGTATCAGGCAGGGAGGCATGCAAATTATTGCCCCACGGCTTATCAATGGCAAAACCCCCAGAGATCTTGAAGCAATTTGCCTGAAATGCATGTCATGGAATAAAAAGGACAGGTATCAGAATGCTTCAGTACTGGCTGCGGATCTTGAGAATTATTCGTTCGGTCATCCCGTGTCGGCCAGAAAACACAATCGAATTGCAGGTTTTTTTGACCGAACATTCAAATGGATGAACCGCTCTCCGCTTGCTGCAACATTATTGATGATCGTTATTCTTTCAGTGATTTCATCAACTGCAATACTCTATGCCAAAAATCGGCAACTTCGAAGTCTGTTACAGCTTGCTGCTCAAACCTCATTTAATCTTGGCCTTACTTCTGAAAAGCGCGGAACCAAGCCTGAATCAGAGGCCGCATACCTGCAATCGATCAGATTTTTTGATGAACTTGGTAATAAATATCCGGACAATATTTCATTTTTAATCATGAAAGCTAGAAGCCAGAATAATTTTGCGTTGATTATGCGTGAGCTGAATCGGCAGCAGGAATATCGAAAGTATCTCGAAGACGCCATTACCAGCTTTCAGATTGCTCACAAACGCAATCCAGAAAATTCCGATTTACTCATGGAAGAGGCAAATTCGTGGAGTAACCTGGGAAGTTATTACATTTTAAATTCAGAGAGAAGCAGTGCGATCAGATGCTTCATTGAAGCAAGATCTCTCAGAGAAAAACTAATCTCACTGGATGCCAATGATCCTGAATTTCAGTTTCAACTCGCCAAATCGTATTTTGATCTGGGGAATTTGAATAACAGATCGACTGAATTTCAAAAACAGGCAATAACTGATTATCAGAAAGCCATTGAGGGTTTCATCACTTCTATTTCTGGTGGGAATAGAAGTGATGATATTCTGCAGAAAACAATCGAAGCAACGACCAATCTGGCTTCTTTGCTTTCCGGGAATGGCGATGCAATGGCAGCGCAAAAACTGGATGATGAGATGGTCGCCACCTGGGCCGCAAAAGTCGAAGCTGATCCCGGAAATCTGCATTTCACCTTAATCTATGCTATTTTACTTAACAATCGAGGAAGCCATGGCCTCGATCGAATCGAGCCGGAAAAGGTCGAGGCCGATTTTCAGAAGGCACGGAGTTATTTCATTCGTGCCATGAAACAGGAGGAAGTAAGTTATTCCGCAAAGAAATATTATTGCGTGACTCTCAGTAACCTGGCGCTAGTCAATCTGCGGCTTATGAAAAAAACGAAAAACACGGATGAATTTCAGAAATATCAAAAAGCCGTTTCAGAATTTTCCATTGAGGCAATCCGTCTCGCCAATAACCTTATCATATCATCACCTACAGAAATATCGCCGAGAATTTCTCTGGCCATGGCCTGTGAAATCTATGCCGAACTGCTGGAAATTGAAAATCAGCTCGGTGAATCAAAAAGAATATTGACGGAGGGCCTGAATGCAACGGCCAATTTAATTAATCAGGATGTAGTAGCTCTTGAAAAGCATCTCACTTTTATTAATCGGCTATCCCGTCTGGAACTTTCAATAAATGCTGAAAATATCGAACCAGCCCGGCAATTTGCCGAACAAGGTTTAATACTTGTGAGGAAATTTATTAATACCAATGAGGATAGCCAGATGTTGCAACTGCAACTCATGGAGTTCAGCGAATTAAATGCTTCTCTGTTGTTAAAAAAATACAATTTTGAAGAAAAGGGCATGATAATTGACGAAAATGTCATCACGAAATTGAATCAGGCAGTCTCGCTTTATTCTGATGCAATCAGTGCATGCACAAAAGCCATGGCTATTGGTCATATATATCCCAATCAGCTTGACCGGCATATGAGCAATTACCTTTTCCGGGCAGTTGCATTAAAAAATCTGAAAAAACACGCCGAATCAAACGCAGACATTAATTCAGCCAAAAAGTTCTTAAAAACCGATGACCCGAGATTTATTTATCTACAGTTGCTGGAGTGCCAAAACAGGATTCAGCTTGGTGAATATGACAATGCAATTGATGAGATCAGTTCAGTCATTAAGAATTGCAACCATTCAATAGAAATCTATTTTAATCTGGCTTGTCTCTATGCCGAGGCTGTGCCGAAAATCGATAAGAATCAAAATTTAAATGCGTCTCAGAAACAGTTGAAAAAAGATGAATTTATCGAAAAATGCCTGAGTATTCTGAAACTGATCCATAAAAATGGATTTTTCAAAGACCCATTAAATACGGCACAGTTAGAAAAAGATCTTTCCCTATCAAACATTGAAAATCAAACTGGGTTTATTGAATTTCTTGCCGAAGTTAAAAAAGCCCAGAAATAAAAAAGCCTGTGTCAGATTAACACAGGCTGAATGACTTCAAAAGCCAGGTCACATTCCGGTCGAAAGATCAACCGTCTGGCCATAGTCGCCTTCGATGTCAGAAGATGCCACGACGTTATTCGACTGATCAAGAAAAATCTTATCCTGAAGAATTTCCTGAATCACAATCTGGAGTTTGTCGCTGGAATTTATGTTCACGTAAGGTCTTGCACCCTGATTGACCTCAATCAGACGCTTCTGAATCAATGTCGCAAGCTTAAATCGGCCACCGACCTTGTTGACGATCGCATCCTCTTTCAGCTCTTCAATCATGGTGTCAGACTCCTCCGGAAATCAGGCCAGTCCAGTAGGCGACCAGTTCGCCAACTGTCCGGTCCAGTTGATCATTTACGACCTGGTAATCGTACCAGTGTGACTGCTCTATCTCGCGCCGGGCATTCTCAAGCCGTTTTTGAATCACAGCCTCGCTATCTGTTCCACGCCCACGCAATCTTGTCTCAAGTGTAGCCATATCAGGAGCATGAATAAAGACGAAAACCGAATTCGGCATTCTCTGCTTCACCTGCCATGCACCTTGAACATCAATTTCAAGCACCGCCAGGCCACCCTCATTGATCTGCTTCATCACCGGTCCAGCCGGCGTTCCATAGGCATTGCCATGGACTTCGGCATATTCCAGAAGTTCGTTTGCTGCTTTCAGACCTTCAAATTCATCTCGTGAAAGGAAAAAATATTCTCGCCCATGAACCTCTCCTGGCCTGGGCTCACGCGTGGTAACCGAAACCGAAACCAGCGGACTAATTGCGGGATGAGCGGCAAGATGCTTCACAACCGTGCTTTTACCCGAGCCCGAGGCGCCCGAAACCACCATGAGCCGGGCCTTTGGAAGATCGCTGAAAATGTGGTTTTCATTCGACATTCTGTATTAACTCTCGAATCTTCTCCAAGGTCGATTTCATTTCAACCCCCGATCGGGTGATCGCCACATCGATCGATTTCGACCCAAGCGTGTTGATCTCGCGACCCATTTCCTGCACAAGGAATTCCAGCTTACGGCCTTCGCTCGTATCGCTGCTTACAATTTCGTCATACTGCGAAAGATGCGCCCGCAACCGGGTTATCTCCTCAGCTATGTCTGATCGTTCGCTGAAAATTGCCACTTCACGAATCAGCTGTTCCGGCTCAATTTTTATATCATACTTCTCAAGCGACTGCTGAACACGGTCTCGAAGCCGTTCGGCAAACTCAGATTTGGTTAAGGGATAGCGTGCTTCAACCTGTTGCAGTTCTGCCCTGATCGCCGAGGAATAACCCAGCAGTTCAGCCGCCATTGCCGCCCCTTCACGCCGCCGGCTTTCGGTCAGGCGATCGATCGCGGTTGAAACAATGTCTGAAATTTCTGGCCAGTCCTCATGCACACTCTCGCCAGAGGCGACATGATCAAGTACCACTCCCGGCAGGCTCAGAAGCGAGGTCCAGTCTGTCGGCGGATGAACGTTCCAGTCAGCAGCAAGTTCAATGAACTGTTCACGATAAGCCCGAATTGCCGCTTTATTCAGCCGATACGAATCGACAGGCAGGTTCGGGTCGATTCTCAGCGTGACATGAATCGTCCCTCGACGCAGCCTGTCGCGAATCAGGCGTTCAAGCTCAGCCTCAAGCGGAGTGTAGGGATCACTGATTTTTGCAACCACCTTGAGGTGCCGGCTATTGACGGAGCGAAACTCGACCTGAACGCTCCATCGGTCGTTCTGCACCCGACATTCACCATATCCCGTCATGCTGAGCATTGGGCAGCCTGTTTTAGGTTTTTCGCAAAACGTTGGAAACGAAGACCCCCGAATCGAAATCGTCTGACGCCTCAGACAATTCCTTCGGGAGTCAATTGTGCCGGTGCATCATCCGGCGTATTCAACCAGTTGAATTTACTTTTTCGGTTCGCCGGCTGGCGGCGTCACTGGGCGTTCGGGAGGCTGACCGGCACCCAGTGGTGCAGGAACTGCCGGGGCACCGACACTCTTCGGAGCGGACGAAGCCGAGTCAGATTCAGTGGCCTGATTGGCTTCACCGCTTGGCGGAATCACAGTTTTGGAGCGTGATTCACCTGGTGCAACCTGCTGCACGCCATCGCTTGCATTGCCGAAGACCGAACCGCCCGTGCCTCGGGTGGAATTGCTGACTACAACCAGAAGCATGGACATGACAATCCAGATGCCGCCGGTGGTAATGGTGATGCGTGTGAAAACGTCGCCCGACTTCGTGCCGAAGGCGCTCGACCCACCCGTTGCACCAAAGGCACCTGCCAGACCGCCACCCTTACCACGCTGGATAAGCACCAGACCGATCATGAAGAGACTTGTCAGGATCAGGGCCAGCTTCAAAATGAATTCGAGAAAATCCAACACGTTCCACAATCTCCTGAGTTAAATCCGGGATCAGTCTTTTTAATCGACGCAGGCAATCCTGGCCTGTGGCGATCAGGCCGAGACCTTGCGTCCAGCCTCGATAATGGCCATAAAGTCAGCCGCCTTCAGGCTGGCACCACCCACCAGGGCACCGTCAATGTCAGGGCAGGCCAGCAATTCCTCGGCATTATCAGCCTTCACGCTACCACCGTACTGTATACGGACAATGCTGGCCGTTAGCTGACCAAACCTGTCGGCAAGATATTTTCGGATAAAAGCATGAACATCCTGAGCCTGCTGTGGCGAGGCCGTGCGGCCAGTACCAATAGCCCAGACCGGCTCATAGGCCAGGACCACCCTGTTCATCTGCTCGGCTGAAATCCCGGCCAGCGAGCCATCAAGCTGTTTTTGCACCACGGCTTCCGTCTGGTCGGCCTCGCGTTCGGAAAGCGTTTCGCCGAGACACAGAATCGGGTAGAGACCGGATTCGAGTGCAGCATGCAGCTTTTTATTGATAAATTCGTCGGTTTCACCCAACCCGTGCCGGCGTTCACTGTGGCCCAGAATCACATGCGTGCAGCCGACATCCAGCAGCATCGCCGCTGAAAGCTCGCCCGTATAGGCACCATCCTTCGCCCAGTGCATGTTCTGGGCAGCAATGCCCACCAGCGAATCTTCCAGAGCATCGCTGATGGCCGTTAAAAACACAGATGGGCAGCCCACTGCCACTTCCACCGTGCCATTGGTGCCAACACCCTCATTCACAGCATCTGCCAAAGCCCGGGCGGCTTCCGCTGTGGCAGGGTTCATTTTCCAGTTACCGGCAATGAATATTTTGCGATCAGGCATGGCGTCAGACTGCGACCTCCTCACAGGCATCAATACTTTTCTGCATCAATTCCGCCAACCCGCGGATTTGTACCATCAATTCAGCGTATGCATGCGGAAGCAGGGCCTGGGGTCCATCTGAAAGAGCCTCTTCCGGGCAATCATGCACTTCAATATGCACACCATCAGCCCCAGCTGCGATGCCTGCACGGGCCATCGCCGGAATCAGGTCAGGACGCCCCGTGGCGTGGCTGGGGTCAACAATAATTGGCAGGTGGCTTTGCCCCTTGCAATTAGGCACTGCCGAAATATCCATCATGTTGCGTGTTGATTCTTCAAAACTTCGCACGCCACGTTCGCACAGAACCACTCCATGGTTACCCTGGGCCATGACGTATTCAGCCGACATCAGCAGGTCTTTCACAGTGGCCGACATGCCACGCTTGAGCAGAACCGGCAGTCGGGTCCGGCCTATCTCTTTCAGAAGGTCAAAATTCTGCATATTCCGAGCACCAATCTGGAACATGTCAGTGTAACGATTAACCAGGTCGACCTGACGCGGGTCCATCACTTCCGTAACAATCGGCATGCCGAAGTGGTCGCCCACCCGACGCAGAATCTGCAGCCCCTCTTCACCCATACCCTGAAAACTGTATGGGCTGGTGCGTGGCTTAAAAGCACCGCCTCGAAGAATATTAGCACCGGATTCCCGCACTGAAGCAGCTATGCGCATCAGCCGGTCTTCGCTCTCTATGGCACAGGGCCCGGCAATCATCGCCAGATGCCCACCACCAATTTTCACGTTCTTCACATGAACAACCGAATCTTCCGGATGAAATTCTCGACTTGCCAGCTTGAAGGGCTTGAGAATCGGCACAACCTGTTCCACACCTTCAATCGCCTTCAGTGGCTGTGCCTGCAGCTTCGATTCGTCGCCAATGACGCCAATAATTGTTCGCGAAACGCCCTTGCTCACATGAGGCGTAAAGCCGAGATCGTGAATCCGGTCGAGAACATGCTGAATCTGTTCCGGAGAACTCTCGGGCTTAAGTACTATGATCATCTTCTCACCAGGAGGCTTCGTCCAGGATCATAAACCCCTGCCCCGGACACCTTTCGGTCATTTACGCATCAATACCGGCCAGTTATCCCGTATTGATTAACGAATTTAACATTCTAAATACACCGGTGCAAAATGAGAAGAGAAAAATTGCGTCATTGCAGAATCATGTCATCATCGAGCCAAGCCAGTCGTTTTAACTGCTGGAATTGCTCTTATTCTACTCTTTTGACAAGAGTTCGCGATAAGCTGATTACATTGACACCTGAATTTCATGGACAAAAAGTTACCCAAAGGTGGAGAGCGTTAATCACATGCCTGATACCCGAATCAAATTCATTTCTGCTGAATGAGACCCAAATCTTTTTGATTCTAATCCCATGCTCTGG
>JBEITT010000027.1:0-51942 GCA_040374745.1 Planctomycetaceae bacterium
CTGCTGATTGCCGTAGGGGCCAGGTGAATTTGGTTTCAGGGGAAAAGCTCAGGGGCTTGATTTGCAAATTGGAAATTAAATAATTTTTCAGGTTCGTCAGGCTTAAATGATCTTTATGTACCTTGGAAAATCTGTTTCATTCAAGGAGGATCATAGTGGCTATTATCGCGAATATTTTGATTGGGATAGGCTTTACCACATATGCATTTACCTGTCTCTGGCTGCTCATTATTGCGTCTGAGAAGCATATTCTGTGGGTGCCTGCCTGCATTTTCATCCCATTAGCATCGCTGATTTTTGTCTTATTGAACTGGGAAGAAACCCGAAATCCATTTCTTTTAAAAGTGGCGGCATCTGTTTTTCTATGCAACGGGTTTGGTTTAATACCCAATTGATCGTTGCACAGGTTTAAAGTAATGGCAAAATAGTTGGATTCGGTAAGCAAAATATAGGGGCCAGGGCAGAGATGCGCCTGACCCCCGTTTTTTAAACCTTACCCCAGTCCTGACTTCAGAACCGATGATAAATCACGCATAGCCTGCGCCAATGGCTTCGGTATAAACCATATAGACCGAGGTGCTGGCTGTCATGAAAAGAATGTTCCGCTTGCGGCCGCCGAATGCGACATTCGAGCAGATTTCAGGCAGGAGGATTACGCCGATGCGGCTTCCGTCAGGGCAAAGCAGTGAACGCCGTCGTAGCCATCGCCCACCCATCCGGCTGAGGCCCAGATATTGCCGTCGCGGTCGGCCCTGATGCCATCGGCCAGGCCTTCGCGGTTCTCAAAGGCCATCGAGGCAAACGTGCGGCCATTGGCCAGGCCAGTGCCTTCCTTCACCACATCCCACACCTTAATCTCTTTGGCAGCCTGGGGATAATGGCTACTGCCCGTGTCGGCCACATAGAGACGCTTGTAGTCGGGCGAGAAGCAAAGGCCGTTGGGCTTGAAAATGTCGTCGGCCACTTTGGCGACTTTGCCGGTTTTGGGGTCGATGCGGTAAATGGCTTCCTTAATTTCCAGAGGGCCCTTGTTGCCTTCATAGTGCATGAGGCTGCCATAGCCGGGGTCGGTGAACCAGATGGCACCATCGGGGGCAACCACGGCGTCGTTGGGTGCGTTAAAGCGTTTGCCCTCAAATTGATCGGCCAGCACGGTGGTGGTGCCGTTGTATTCATAGCGAACCACGCGGCGGTTGCCGTGTTCGCAACTGATCTGGCGGCCTTCACGGTCGAACGTGTTGCCATTGGAATTGCCAGCGGGCGAGCGGAATTTGCTCACGTGGCCATCGTCTTCAATCCAGCGGTGCTGGCAGTCGTTGGGGATGTCGGACCACATCAGGTAGCGGCCAACACCATTCCAGGCCGGGCCTTCAGCCCAGAGGAAGCCGTGGGCAATGCGCTTGATGGGTGTGTTGCCCAGCTTCAGGGCGTCGAAGCGTTTATCAAGGCCGATGATGTGCGGGTCGGGGTAGCGAACGGGCAGGGCACCCGGGCGATAGTCGCGTGAGCTGGTGGAAGGCACGCTTTTGCCGCCGACTGTGATGGTGTCGTCGGCCTTGGCATTACCGGCCAGAAGGCCGGCGACAGAACCGGCCATGGCCGTCTGGAGGAAAGATCGGCGCGATTTGAGGGATTCTTCCATAGCTAATTCCATTGTGAATCAGGGTGAGAATTGATTTTGATTGTGAGTTATGCAATATCATGCCGGTTTGCCGGGCTGAATTCCAGTAAAAAACGCTACGAAAAAAGTGGTGATTGTTCAGGCTTAAATGACTCGGAAACACAAATCAAAACAATCTGTAATCTCGCAATTGGTTTACGGATTCCCTGGCATGGTTCAAGGCCCGTTCAAGCCGCTGGCGCATCATGTCCATGGCTTCTTCATCCGTTTTACCGGCCAGATCAGCGGTGGTGAGTGGCGGCTCGTAGTGCACATGAATTTGCCACGAGCCGGGCCAGGGCTGGCTGCGGGGCCAGGCTTCAAAGGCTCCGTAGACACCCACGCAAAGAATTTGACAGCCAGACTTTCGGGCAATATTGGCAATGCCGGGGCGAAGTGGCTGCAAGTTACCGTCGGGCGTGCGAGTGCCTTCAGGAAAGAGGCCGATCAGGCGGGCGTTTTTCAGACGTTTGAGCGTTTCCTTAACACCCGCTGCGCCGCCGCCGTCTCTCTGAATGGGAAAAGCACCCATGCTGCTGATAAAGGGGCCGAGGATGGGTATGAAGAGGCCTGAGCGGGCCATGAAGTCGATCATCCGTCGCTGGGCCACGCCCAGAATGATGGTGTCGTAGAAGCTGGCATGATTGGCCATCATCATGACCGGTCCGGTTGCCGGAATATGGCTGCGGCCGCTGGCACGAATGCCACAGATGGAGATTAAAAGAGAGCCGAATGCCTGGCGAACCAGACTATATTTGAGTCTCAGGCTTCGGGTGCGATCAGGCCCATCGGGTTTTTCAGGCGTCATGAGGATCACCCGCCCGGCTTATTTTCTGGTCAATTTCATTAAGCATAAGTTCCAATACCTGCTCAAATGTCAGCTTTGACGAATCAATGATTTTCGCGTCGTTTGCCGGCACCATGGGGGCCAGGGCGTTCTGCTCGTCGCGAAGATCACGTTCTCTCTGATCAGCCAGCACCTGATTCAGGCTAATATCGTGGCCTTTATCGATGAGTTCACGGTGGCGACGGCTGGCACGTTCATCGTCGGTGGCGGTCAGGAAAAATTTGACGATGGCATCAGGAAAAATAACGGTGCCCTGGTCTCGGCCTTCCGTCACAATGTGGCGTTTTGTTGCCTCGTGCTTTTGCCACTTCGCCAGAATTTCGCGCACAGGACGTGATTTTGAAACGAAGCCGCTTTTGCGGGAAATTTCCGGGTCGCGAATCTTGGCGCTGACTTCATCTTCGCCCACCCAGACGCGGCCTTCGTCAAACCGGGCGTTAAGCGAAGCAGCCAGTCGGCCCAGGGCTTCGGGGTCGTTAAGGTCAACGTTCTGCTCAAGTGCGGCCCAGGTAACGACACGATACATGGAGCCCGTATCGAGCATTGACCAGCCAAGCCGACGTGCCAGTTCTCGGGCAACTGTAGATTTACCCGCACCGGAGGGGCCGTCGATAGTGACCACTCGTGATTGGTTCATCGTCGGTTATTCGTTGCGATCGGCAGCGGCGAAAATTGGCCGACGATCAACCCACGATTCATAGGGCTCGTGAAAGTGGAGAACTTCTGATTCGCCGGCCATCCAGCAGAGATAGACTTCCTGGCCGTCAATCACGCTGGGAAAGTCGCAGTGGCCTGCAGGCTCGCCGGGAAGAAGGCCCAGCCGGAAGAGTTCGTGGCGGAAACTGTCGCGTTTAACGACTTCCAGAATAAGGTCGTGCTCAAATTCCTGCATCTCGGCCGAATATTCCGCATCGTTTTCGGCACCGGGGCGTTTGGCGGCCCGCTTCAGCCTGTTAACTCGGCTTGTCAGGTCGTCAACCACCTTCTGCTGAGCCTGTAGGTCATCAATGATGGCCCGCACGAGCGGCAGCATCCGATTGGCTTCCTCGACGGTGAATCGCTTTTCTGCGTCCATCCGGCTCTGAGTCAGTGTCATGGATGAGGCCTTTCAGTTCTACGAATCATACCCAGCGTTTCGTCTGATTTATTGTATAACCCTCGAAATGTTCAATCCAATGGCGGATGAATTTCTCGGTGGCGGCCGGGTCACCAGATGAAGCCGTATTTCTCAGCATGGCTTGCGTTTGAGTTCAGCCAATATAGCCTCTGCCGAAAAAGTGTTCAACACAGACTTTTCCGTAAGTCCGGCACGACGGGCCACGCCAATGCCATATTCCACGTCGTCAAGCCCGGTGGTGGAGTGGGCATCGGGATTGATTGAGAGCATTACGCCACGGTCAACCGCCAGACGGCAATGCGGGGTATCCAGATCAAGCCGATAGGGGCTGGCATTAATTTCAATCATCGTGCCGGTGCGGGCACAGGCTTCGATCACGGCCTCAAGATCAACCGGATAACCGGCCCGGCTCAGAAGCAGCCTGCCTGTGGGGTGGCCAAGCATGGTTACGTGTGGATTTTCAGCCGCACGCACAAGCCGCTTTGTCTGGGCTTCGCGATCCTGCCCGAAGCCGCTGTGAATGCTGGCGACGACGAAGTCAAACCCGGCCAGGACTTCGTCAGGATAATCCATTGAACCGTCGATCATAATATCGCACTCAATCCCCTTGAAAACCGTCAGCTTTCCAGCCAGTTTTTCATTCAGGGCATCAATCGCGGCCCATTGCTGGTGGACTTTTTCAATGCTCAGGCCACCGGCATAAGCTGCCGCTCGGCTGTGGTCAGAAATGCCCAGATATTTCCAGCCGCGGTCGATCGCCGCCTGGGCCATTTGCTCAAGCGTGTTGGCCCCGTCGCTCCAGTCGGTATGGCAGTGAAAAGTGCCTGTCAGGTCATCCAGTTCAATTAATTTCGGCATCTTGTCGGCTTCAGCCAGGGCAAATTCGCCGCTGTCTTCGCGCAACTCTGGCGGAATATAGGCCAGGCCCAATGCTTTATAGATGTCAGATTCATCGCGGCAGGGCGTGGGGCGGCCGTCGTCGTGATCAAGGCCATATTCACTGAGCTTCAGGCCCCTGGCGATGGCCCGCTTGCGCATGGCGATATTATGGGCTTTTGAGCCGGTAAAATAATTCAGGGCATAGGGAAACTGGGCATCGGTTACGGCACGAATGTCGCACTGGGCACCCTGCGAAAGCCGCACGCTGAGCTTGGTGTCGCCATGGGCAATGATCGAAACCACTTCGGCCAGGGCGGCCATATCGGCCAGCAATCGCTGGGGCTGATTGGTTGAGACAAGAATATCAAGGTCGCCAATGGTTTCAGCCCGCCTGCGCAGGCTGCCGCAGATGCTGGCCCTGATGGTGTCGGGATGGTTTTGTGCAGCCTGAAAAATCGGGGCGACCAGCCGCCGGGCAGTGCTTTGCATCATGCGTGTGCCGGCGGTGTCGAGAAAATCCAGGCCTTCCAGAATCTTGGCCTGGGTTTTCGCACCAAAGCCTTTGATTTCAGCGACTTTGCCTTCACCGGCGGCTTTTCGCACATCAGCCACGCCGGTGATATGCAGCGATTCACGCATGGCCTTGATTTTTTTGGCACCCAGGCCAGGCACGCGCAGAAGGTCAAGCAGGCCCGGCGGCACTTCCCGCTTCAGGGCTTCAAATTCATTGCACTGACCGCTGGTGGCAAGCTGGGCGATTTTGGCATGCATGGCCGCCCCAATGCCGGCAATTTCATTTAAAGTGCCGTCGGCGATCATGTTGGACAAATTGCCGGTGACACCCCTCAGGGCATCGGCGGCATTGTGATAAGCCCGGCAGCGAAAGGGGTTTTCGCCCTTGATTTCAAGCAGGCTGCCCATGTCGTCAAGCACGTCGGCAATCTGGTCGGTCTGCATTTCAGCCTGCTTTCAAAAGGTTTGCTGCGTGAGCAATCTCAATGGATCATTATTATGACAACTCGGATGCACAACCGCAAAATGAACCTGTTACTTCAAGCCGTGCTTTTTGGCAAATATTGAATTTCCGTTCAGGGCATCATGGTTCTTAATGATCAGCCGACCCCAACTGGCAAGACACAGGCCCGGTGTGTTAATCTTTACAGCACAACCATCTGACGCGAGGAAGCAGTCGTTTTCGGGGGAGTGAAACGCCGCCAATGCCAACAGACCTGATGCAGGGAAACCTGCTGCCGCTTAAACGCAATGCCAACTGGTTCATTTTTTTTGGTGTGATTGTGACACTGCTGGGCATTGCGGGCCTGGGAATGGTGGTGACTTTGACACTGACCAGCATGATTTACTTCGGCGTTCTGCTGCTGGTGCGTGGTGCGGTGGAATTGCTGGCGGCTTATCGCTCACGCGAGTGGGCGGGGTTTTTCTTCCATCTGATCTCGGCTTCGATCGGGGCGGTTGCCGGACTGGTGATGGTGACCCGGCCGGCCATGGCCGCCGAAACAATCACCCTGTTTATTGGCACCCTTTTCATGGTGGAAGGGATGATGCTGATCTTTGCCGGCTTGATTTACCGATTCCCTTCATGGGGCTGGATGCTGGCCAACGGGATGATCACGTTTATCATTGGGCTGATGCTCTGGCAGGAATTGCGATCGGGCCTGTGGTTTATCGGCACGCTGATTGCATTTGAAATCATGACAACGGGTGTCAGTTATGTGGCACTCGGGCTTTTTGGCCGCAGGCTGGCACGCGAACTGGCCCTGTAATGGTCTCGCTTAATTCCCGGGAAAATCAGGAACCGTCACCTTTACGAGGTCAACTGGCTGATATGAGTCGAGACGATGTGATCCAGCGTTATGCCAATGGCGGCCCCCTGCTGGTCTATGCCACCAATGATCTGCCCGAAGCGAAGGCCGATGAGAAGATCTGGCCCGGCGAATGGACACTGCGGCAATTGATCGCACATCTGGTTGACAGTGATTTAAACGGTGCAGAACGCATGAAACGCGTGATTGCCGAAGAGAACCCGACCCTCATGGCCTATGATGAATCAGCCTGGATGGCCCGGCTGGATTATTCAAATGCCCCGCTTGAAGACTCTGTGGCCATCTTCACGGCGAATCGTCGCTGGATGACACGCATCCTGCGGACACTTCCCGACGAAGCCTTTGCCCGCAAGGGCATTCACAGCGAAACAGGCCCGGTAACACTGGCGGCACTTCTGGCCAAATATATTGGCCATCTTGATCACCACCTTCGATTTCTCTATGGCAAAAGGTCGAATCTGGGCATCGCACTGCCGCCCCGATACACTGCCCAATGATGTAACGAGCAATTTCAATTCAGAAATCAGTTCGGGTGGTCGTTTTACCGCTGTCAGAACTGATTTCGATCCAGTCGATTTCAACATTCCGGTTTGGCTGCGGCAGATAGATTCGCAAGACGCCCAGTTGCTCTTTGGCCGGTATCTCAACGGTGATTTCATTCCACCCGGCTTTTTGGATTAGATATTTAAGGGAATTTGCCTGACCGGCTGGCCCTTCGGGCAGCCAGTCAATATGGGCCGCTGATACACCGGCCTGAATTTTCATCCTGACTTTTGTCGGGCCACTGTGCCTGCCGGCGGCAAAGCCAAGAAAGCTCTTGCTGGAAAGATCTGAAACGACAAGCCGGCCGCCCGAGACAGAGGCTCTGAGCATTCTTGGCTTCCAGTTTTTCAGCGATGGATCAAATTCATCATTACCTTTATTAACCGCCCCGGCTTTAGCTGCAGCACCAGTCTTTGGTGCTTCGTCTCGAATTCTGCCTTTACCTTCAAGCTCGGGGCGATAACTTGCCGGGTTAAAAGCAGGGTTAGGTGCAGGAACAACAGCTGAAGTTCGTTGCAGGAAATCAGTGATGAGCCCGTCGAGCCGCTTAACCATTTCCGGCTGTTGCGCGGCCAGATTCATGGTTTCCGAAATATCATCGTTCAGGTTAAAAAGCAGATAGCGGTGATTGCCTTTTTCACCACCGTGAAAAAGGCGAATGAGCTTCCAGTCGCCTTCATGCACGGCAACAGCCGGCGGCAGCCAGTCGGGCACAGGCGGGCTGTGCGGAAAGAACTGAAAAGCCGGCGGGTGCTGCATGGGCTTGCCACTCAGGGCCGAGTAGATGCTCACGCCGTCAAAAATATGGCCTTCCGCTGGTTTCAGCCTGAGTCCCTCAAGCAAAGTGGGATAATAATCTTCGCTTTGAACAAGCGATTCAGACCGAGAACCAGGCTGAGTGACGCCTGGCCAGGCAATCACGCAGGGAACACGGGTGCCACCTTCAAACATGGTGGCCTTGCCACCTCTCAATGGAAAGTTGCTGGTGGGCACAGTGCCATCAACCAGGCTATACATGTTTCCGCCATTATCTGATGTAAATATGATAATTGTTTGGTCGGCTAACTTCAGGCGGTCAAGGGTGTCAAGCAGGGTTCCCACAGCGTCGTCCATGCTTTCAATCATGGCAGCATACGTTGGGCAGCGTTGCGGGTCGGCCGGGTTGACGCGAGCCCGGTATTTCTCAATCAGCGATTTTTTGGCGTCGAAAGGGGCGTGAACGCTGAACATCCAGTAGTTCATATAGAATGGTCGGTCGCGATTTTTTTCGAGAAATTTCACAGCCTCTTTCGCCATGCGGTCTTCAATGTGTTCGTCGGGAATGGCGGGGTCGTGGTCGAAGTCGCGAAATTTCCAGGGTGCCACATAACTGCCGGCAGGGCCGGGCCCGGGATGGTGCGGCAGATCGACATCAAAGCCCTGCTGGAGTGGAGAATATGGATCCGTGCCCAGGTGCCATTTGCCAAAATGGCCGGTGGCATAACCGGCGGACCTGAGCGACTCGGCAAGTGTCTGATACTCAGGCTTCAGCCGGGTCACCGTGTTGGGCATGAGTGCCTTCTGATCGGCCGGGCCAGACTTGGGCAAAGAGGCCTGCAAAACCACCTGCGGCACGTGGCCGTTGGGCGTGGTGATACCGGTGCGGGCCGGGCTTTGGCCCGTGATCACCGCAGAGCGGGTCGGCGAACAGAGCGGGCTGGCGGAATAAGCCCGCGAGAAGGTCATGCCACGGCGTGCCAGCCTGTCGAGGTTCGGTGTCTGATGATATTTTGTGCGGCCATAAAGCGAAGTGTCGGCCCAGCCAAGATCATCTGCGAGAATAAATATTACATTGAGTGGCTTTGTTTCATCAGCCCGGGCCTGAAAAAAACAGTGAAACAAGAGCATCAGCGGCCAGCAAAGGACAAAATATTTCATGACCTGGACCCGACGAATTTCATGGAATGGCATTTTGATTTTATTGATTTTGCAAAACTTCATGATTGCCGTCAAAGTAAAAATCTGGTCAGCAAAATCGGCAGATATGTTATGATGTCAGGAAATGATGTGAACATCGGGCATTGGAGCATGACACATGCAGCGAAAATACAATTTGACTATGCCAATTGCGTGTTTAATTTTGCATTTGGCAATGCCCCATGTGGCCCGGGCCGAACATGCCAAAGTGGAACTGACGGTGGAAGCCGGCGGCAAAAAAGAGACTGCCTTTGTTGACCAGACCCCGCCACCCGTCGGGAAATCGCCACGGCCAGTGCTGGAAGTGAAAGCCGGTGAACCCATTCAGATTCAGTGGGTTTTTCAGAATGTCTATCCGACCAAGACATTGACAAACGTCGTCATGCATTTTTATGTTGCCAAAGCCGACAAGGTGGGCCAGAAGGAACTGCCTGATATTTCGGGCGAGGTTGAGCTGGAAACCGCATTTGACATGGACTTCAAGCCGGGTGCGCGAGCCGGTGGGCGAAACAGGATGGTGATCAAAAATCCGGGTGTTTACATGGTGCGTGTCGAGAGCCGCCAGACCGACAGCGATCACGAGCACTTTGCGGCGATTGATCTGGTCGTGAAGTGAATGCCATTTGAATTGAAATCGCAGGGGAGCAAGTGAAATGAAACTAATAGCGATGGGTCGGCCGGAAGTGCCTGCATTTCCTCTTTCAGCACGGCTGAGATCGCAGTTTATTTATTTTGCATCAGCCGCTGATGCGCCCGGCATACCGAAATTGGGTGCAAATGAATTTCATTTCCCGCTGAATGAAACCCGCACCTGGCACGACGAGGGTGTGATTTATCTTGTGAGCCCGCTGGATACGGCCAATAAAACCGAAGTGGAACTGACCGACGAGCAGGAAGACCTGATGGCCTGGCTGGTGAAGTATGAAGTTGAGCATGTTCGGGTGGAAGGCGTTTGAAATGCAAGCATTTCGGCCTGGACGCCGGGAACTTTTGCAACTTATCCTATTGCCCGGCTTGATCTCAACAACCAAAGCCCATGCCGAATTTGATCAAAAATTCATCGACTTGATTCGGAGTTTAAGTGATGCTCCAACGGGTCCGGCATCTGCCGATAACCTGATGACCAATGAAGATTCAATCGCCAGTGTGGCTGACCAGATTTGCAGCGAAGTACCGCCAGACCAAGTCTATCTGGGTGTCGGCCCCGACCAGAATTTGAGCATTATGGCATTGGCACAGCCATCAGCTGGTTTTATTATTGATTATCGGCGTAAGAATCAGTTATTGCATCTGATGCATCAGTTTTTAATACAATTATCAACATCGCGCACTGATTATTTCACAAATTTCTGGTGTCGAAATGCAAACAGCAATGGCATCAGCAACAAACAACCGGTAACTGAAGATTTAACAGCCGGTTTTGAATTAGAAAAACTTGACCAGGCAAGATTGATAAAGCTGCGTGAAATTATGCAACTTGAAATGAAAAAATGGAATATGTTGTCTTCAGATGATATTGAAGAAATAGGTCGAATCCAGGCACGGCTGGCCGGGCCCGGGCCAGACGCCAGATTTCTGGCTTTGAAGATGTATCCAACTTTGAAACAATTGATCACTCAAAAAACTCGAAGTGGCAAGCCTGGGCACTGGCTGGCCAGTGAAGGACTCTTTGGAAAAGTGCGTAAACTCGTGTTAAGTGAAAAAGTGTTTCCGCTGGTGGGAGACTGGGCTAGGGAGCCACGGAGTGAGGTGTCTTTTTTTTCAAGGCTGGGTGAGTATCTGAGCAGCAAAGGCCAGAAAATTGGGTGTTTTTATATATCTGACGTTGAATTCTTTCTGCTGCGACAGGGCACTTTCAGCAATTACCTGGCAAATCTTGGAAAACTGCCTTGGCACCCCGACGCCAGAATCATTCGAACAAGCACACTGGAAATCGAGCATCCGGAAAGGATCAAGGGGAACAGCTCAACAACAATTTGCCGACCTGTTCAGGCTTTACTTCGAAATGGTCAACAGGGCAAATTAAAACGATGGGATGACCTGTGGAGTTGAGCGGGTTCTCTAAGACCATCATTTTTCAATAGTTGCGTGAGATTAAGAGACCAGATCCTGCTTTCAGGGTTGGTGAAATTTGATTAATTGTTAAAATAATTTGATTAAAGCGTGTCAGGACAGGCCAGGGAGAGGGCCGAGTCTGGACATTCGGAAAAAAATGACGCTGACTGAAGATCCCGGGGGAAGGGTTATGTCTGCTTTTGTTCTGGTTAACAAGGTCCGTCGCAATTTGCCCGGCTGGGCTATGGTGGTGGCTTTGTTGGCCGGCCCTGTGATGGTGGCGAAGGGTCAGCAACCGCCAAAATCTGCAACGGGAGCGACACAGCCAGCTAACGCCGCAAAATCAACAGTGCGGAAAACAGACTTGGCCGTGAAGCCGGTAGTGGCTGTAGACCCATCCGCAAACGCCACAAGGATTGCTGAACTGCGGAGCCAGATTGACTCAGAAGAGAAGCAGCTTGGTGACCTGAAGAAACAACTGGCCGACCAGGCCTTACCCGAAAGCAAGTTCAGCAAAGCCGAGGCGAAATTCAAGGCGATAGACGGCAAGCTGAAGGAATTGAAGTCGAAACTGGGTGATTTGCAGTCGCGAGAACAGCCTGATGTCGAAATGGTGGCTGAAGTTCAAAACGAACTGATTGAGACAGAAACCACTCGAGGCAGTGCCTTGAAGGCATTTGAACTTGAGATTGTCGATAACAAGACGCTTCAGGAGAAGATCCTGACCATTGAGAAGAAGATTGCGGCTGACAAGGCAACGCTGGAACGACTTTCCAAACCTGCCGAGTCAACAGCAGCCACAGGCAATTCGACCGGATCTTCAGCGGGCAAGAAACCTGGTGAAAAGGAATCAGTAAATTCCTCTGAAAAAAGAGAGCAGGTTAAAGCGGAGTCGAAACCGACCGAACCGGCAAAGAAGCCGGAAAATAATGTTGCCTCGCTGGTGGCTTCCACTGCGACAGGTGGACTTCTGGGGAAAAAGCCGGTCTCCGACGAAAATACCAAAGAGAAAAAGTCAGAGACAGATTCGGAATTGGCATCAGTAAATAAATCTGAGGCCAATGATTCAAAGCTGGCCAGGCGGGTTCAGGATCAGATTTCAAAATTTCAGGGAGATATTGAGGAATTCAACCGCCAGCTTGAAACGGCCAGGCAGGACGAACAAATGGCTGCCGAACTGGTGGCCAATCTTGACAAGCAGGTGACTCTGGAAGCCCAGCTTCGCGACAATGCACGCAAGAAAGCGGATATGCTCAATGAGCAGGTCAGCAAATTGCAGGATGAATTTCGAGAAAAATCGCTGGCAGAAAAAACACAACAGGACGAACTGCAAAAGCTGGCCGACCGGATGCTGGAAATTCAGAAAGAATTTCAGGCCGCGAGGGAAGAATCGCGGCTGCATTCCAACCGCCTGCAGGACATTCAGAATGAAAGGTCAAAACAGCAGGAAACGCTGCGCACAGCCCGTGAAAAGACGCTGATGATCGAGAAGGAGATTGCCCAGGCCGAGACAGAGATAGCCCGGCTGCGCGACCCGACATCGCTGATTAACATTCTGGAATGGCTGTCAACCCGCGGCACACGCATCATCATGATTTTGCTGATCATGTTTGGCTCGCGGGCCACGCTTCGATCACTGGGCAGCCGCACCATTCGCATGATGGTGCAGGGTCAGGCCAAAACTCCGACGGAAGACCAGAACGACCGGGCCGAAACACTTGTCAGCGTTTATTCCAATGCCGTCTCTGTCAGTGTGATTGGCGGCGGCCTGCTGCTTATCGCGCAGGAAGCCGGTGTGCCTATCGGTCCGCTGCTGGGTGGTGCTGCGATCTTCGGCGTGGCCATCGCCTTCGGGGCCCAGAGCCTGGTGAAAGATTATTTCTCGGGCTTTGTGATTCTGCTGGAAAACCAGTTTTCAGTAAACGACGTGATTCAGGTGGGTGCCATCACCGGGGTGGTTGAACGCATCACCCTGCGAATGACGGTTGTCAGAGATGTGGCCGGCACAGTGCACTTTATGCCCAATGGCACCATGACAATGGTTTCAAATTATTCTTATGACTGGGCGAGGGCTGTTTTTGAAGTGCCTGTTTCGTATAAGGCCAATATCGACGAAGTGATTCAGGACATTCTGGCTGAAGGGAAAAAGCTGAGACAGGATCGGGAATTCGGGCACCTGTGCCTTGACGACCTGACAATGCTGGGCGTGGATGCCCTGAATGAAACCAATGTCCTCATCAAGTTCTACATCAAAACCAAGCCGCTTAAACAGTGGCCGGTAAAGCGTGAACTGCTGCGGCGGATTAAGAACAGGCTTGACACCAAGGGCATTGAATCTCTTTCGACCAACAAGGCTCAGTTTGGCGGAGCTTTGCGTGCCGATGCTGGCGACGATCATTCCTCGTCAGGACCAAATCTGGCCCGATCGCTGAAAGAAGCAAGGGTCGATCGTGATATGTCCATCTAACATCAGCCAGGATGATTTTTCGATTTGACACCCAACAGGCCCCTGCGGATTTTGCTGATCAGCCGCCGCTACTCGCCACAGATTGGCGGGGCCGAGCGTGTCATGGCCAATCTGGCAAGTGCTCTGGCTGGCCAGGGCCATCTGGTCACGGTGCTTGCCAGTGCAAGTGCCCCTGATGGAATTGGCAATTCAATCGACCTGGCCGAAGCATCGCCGGCAGCCAACCCGAAAGTCATTCGCCTGAAATACAGCGGCCGCCGCGTGATTGGCACGTTTGGCTATATGCGGCGTATCTATGGATGGATCAAAACTCACCGGCCTGATGTCGTTTATGTCTCGATGCTCAAGCAGGATGCGCTGGCCGCCGGCCGGGCATGCGCGAAGTGTGGCATTCCGCTTCTGCTGCGGCCGGAAGGGGCAGGGCACACGGGCGATATGGCCTGGCAGAAGCGGCACTGGATGGGCCGGCTGGTGCGCAGGGCATGCCGCCGGGCCGAGGCGATCGTGGCCCTTTCACCAACGATTCGTCAGGAATTGCTCGCGGAAGGTTATCCCGAAGGGCGGATTCACAACATAGCCAATGGCGTGGCCATTCCTGAACAGGCATGGGTGCCGCCTGGTCAGGCTCATCCCACCGGCATATTCGTGGGACGGCTGGCTGAGGAAAAAGGGCTTGATACGCTGATTCAAGCGTGGGCCGTAGTGGCCCGAAAGGTGCCCGGGGCGGGGCTGCGGCTGATTGGTGCCGGACCAATGGAGCCGGGGCTGAGGCAATTATCAGAGAAACTGAATATTGGGCCGCTGGTTGAATTTGCCGGGGCACAAGGAGATGTCGAGAAAGAGCTGCGCCAAGCGAGCGTTTTTCTGCTGCCTTCACGCGAGGAAGGCCTGAGCATGGCCTTGCTTGAGGCGATGGCCTTGGGCATGCCGGTGGTGGTGTCGGATATTCCAGGTAATCGTACACTTGTGAAACAAGGCGTCACAGGCCAGCTGGCCAGGGCAGGCGACCCGCAGATGCTGGCAGAAGCGATTTTGAAAGTTCTTTCAGCCGGGCCGGAGTTTTTAACCATGGCCAGTGCCGGGCGAGAACTCGTTGCCACCGGGTTTTCCATTCAGGCCGTGGCCAAAGCACATGTGGAATTGATGCGGAAAATTCAGGAAAATGGCGGCTGAGCCGTCAGCCCGGGCAAGTCTGTCTGGAATTGAAACCGCCTGATTTGTTAGTATTCCAAATGAAGCTAGCTGGAGCAGTTAAACCCTGAGCAAGACCAACTTTCGAAATCTCACTGGCGCGACGAAATTTGACAACGGCCCTGCCTGAAAAAACCAAAGTGCTGGTGACCGGAGCCTCAGGCCTGCTGGGCAGCCACATTGCCGAGCAGTGGCACATAGCAGGTGCAGCCGTTCGTGTGATTTTGCGAAGCCAACGGCCGCAGCCCTTTCTGGAAAGTCTTGGCTCAGAATTTGTCTATGGCGACCTGACCGACCCGGTTGCCTGCCAGAAGGCGTGCCAGGGTGTTGATTTTGTCTGCCATGCAGCGGCCAAGGTGGGCGACTGGGGCCGGTGGGACGACTTTCAGCACGACACCATTGAAGCCACCCGGCAAATTGCCGAGGCCGCGAAAAGTGCGGGTGTCAAACGCTTTGTGCAAATTTCAAGCACATCGGCCTATGGGCACCCTGACGACAGCCACGCCCCCATTCGCGAAGATTATCCGCTGGGGCAGAATATCTGGCGAAACGACCCCTACACGCTGGCGAAAGTTCAGTGTGAACGGCACCTGTGGTCGCTTGCGGCCAGTGGCCTGCGGCTTACCGTGCTGCGGCCAAGCTGGCTCTATGGCCCGCGCGATCGCATCACACTGGCTCGCATTATCGGCAAGCTGAAATCCGGCACGTTCCGACTGATTGGCCCGGGCGATAACCGGGTTTCAGCCGTTGACGCCTCGGAAGTGGCCCGGGCCACGCTTCTGGCCTGCATGAACCCCATAGCTGAAGGGCAGGCTTATAACATTACCGACCTGGGCGAGATTACGCAGTCTGAATATTTTGGCATTATGGCCCGGGCCATCGGCATGGAACCGGTCACACGCACGGTGAACTATCGGCTGGCCTATGCGGCATCCGTAGGGATGGAGGCCTGGGGCAGGCTGGCTCACCCGCATCGCCCACCGCTTCTGACTCGCTATTCCACCTGGCTGATGGGCCGGCGGCTTTGGTATGACAATACCAAGATTCGTGAATCGCTGGGCTGGCGGCCACTGGTTGATTACCAGACAAGCCTGAAACGGGCGGTTGATTGGTTTCTTGCCGAAAATAACGGCTGAACACTTGCGGCGACAAACTTTAACTGCTGGTGAAATTGGAACCGGCCGAAGCGAATTGTTATGATGATTAAGTAACGAACGCCAAAGCCCCAGCGGAAAGACATTCACGGAACATGGCCCAGACCGGCAGCGACATTAAAGCGACATTCTCATTCGTCAGCCTTGGCTGTGCCAAGAATCTGGTTGATTCCGAGCGCATGCTGGGCCTGCTGGCCCAGGACGGCTATGTGCTTGTGCCTGAGAACGATGACCCCGACCTGATGATCGTGAACACCTGCGGGTTTATCGACTCGGCGCGGCAGGAATCGATGGAAGTCATTCGCGAGATGATTGACCGCAAGGAAGCCGGCGAGCTGAAGGGCGTGATTGTGGCCGGTTGTCTGGCCGAACGCTTTAAGGAGAAGCTCTTTGAAGACGCCCCCGGCATTGATCAGGTGGTTGGTGTTTTTGGCCGGGAAGAGATCACCAAGGCGGCTGATCGAATAGTAGGCGGGCTGGAAGAACAGCGTGCGATTTTTAACCCGGCACCGATCCGCGCCCAGGAAGACACGGCCCGGCTGCGCATCACGCCCCGCCACATGGCTTATCTGAAGGTTTCAGAAGGTTGCGACCGGCTTTGCACCTTCTGCGCCATTCCCGGCATGCGTGGCAAGCATGTGACCAAACCGATGGACGAGGTGGTGAAAGAAGCCCGCGAACTGGTGGCCGATGGCGTGCGGGAACTTGTTCTGGTGGCGCAGGACATGACCTATTACGGTGTCGATATCTATGGCGAGCCAAAGCTTGCGGAACTTCTTGGCCGGCTTGAAAATGAAGTGGCCGGGCTCGACTGGATCCGGGTGCTTTACTGCTATCCGCAATTTTTTAACGATGCCCTTTATCAGGTGCTGGGCAACTCAAAGAAAATTATTCCCTATCTCGATATGCCACTGCAACATATCAACGACCGAATGCTGCGCCGGATGAACCGACGCCACAGCCGGGCCCAAACTGAATCGATCATTCGCAAACTTCGCGAATCGATTCCGGATCTCTTTTTGCGGACGACATTTATCGTGGGTTTCCCTGGCGAGACCGAGGCCGAATTCAGCGAACTGCTGGAATTTGTGAAAGCGACCCGGTTTGAGCGAATGGGTGTCTTCACCTATTCTGACGAGCCGGGCACGCCAGCGTTTCTGCTGCCTGACCGGGTTCCTGATCAGGTCAAAAAAGAGCGACAGGAGCGGCTGATGGCTGCCCAGCAGCCGATTGCCGAAGAGATCAACAAAAAGCGGCTGGTTGGCCGCACGCTGGATGTGCTGATTGACAGCGTGAACCCGATGGCCGCCAAAGGGCGCAAGTCGTGGCTGGGACGAACTTTTGCCGATGCACCTGATGTCGATGGCCTGGTGCTGGTTCATGGCCGGAATTTGCGGGCCGGTGACATGGTGCCCTGTCGTGTTGATTCCATTCAGGGGTATGACCTGATTGCCACAGCCCTTGCCGAGCCTGATCGCCCTGAACAGCCGCCACGCAAGCCCCGCCGGGGTGGCGATGGCAAGCCGCGACTGCCGATTCTCGGCTGAATGATCGAAAACTACTGAAATGCCTGACAAATCTGCCGCAGAACCGATCTGGACGATTCCGAACATCATGAGCCTTGGCCGGCTGGGTGCCGTGGCCGCGATTCTGTGGGCGATTGATACCGCCCGCTGGGATGCGGCGTTGGCGCTTTTCGCACTGGCTTCCATTTCTGACTGGTTGGATGGCTTCATTGCCCGAAGGTTTAACCAGGCCACGGTGCTTGGCCGCCAGCTTGACCCGCTGGTTGACAAGGTCATGGTGATTACGGCCATGGTGCATCTGGCCGCATTGCCCGGCAGTGGCATAAGGCCGTGGATGGTGAGCGTTGTTGTGACACGCGAGCTGATCATTCAGGCTCTGCGAAGTTATCTGGAATCAGCCAGTGTGGGTTTTGGGGCAAAGATGGCCGGCAAGCTGAAAATGACGTTTCAGTGCTTCGCAATTGTGGCCGTATTGGTGGTATTCCGGCAGGGGGGTGAAACAGCTGCCGGTAATTCGCTTGTTTTGCTGCGTGATTCGCTGATTTATATTGCACTTCTGCTGACGATCTACAGTGGGATTGTCTATCTTGGCGGGGCCAGATCCATTTTCGCTCAAGGAGACCGGGCTTGACGGCTCTTCAGTGGCTGGAAGCCTTGCTTCTTGGCCTGATTCAGGGCCTGACTGAATTTCTGCCGGTCTCAAGCGACGGCCACCTGGCCCTGGGGCAGGCCCTTTTTGACCACCTGCGCGGCGAACATCGCAGCGGTGCTGATAAACTGCTGCTCGACATTATCCTTCACCTGGGCACGCTGATCGCTGTGTTGATCTACTACCGCCAATGGTTCCGGCCGATTTTTTTTAAGAATGCCGATCAACAAGTCATTTCGTCAGGCATGTCGGATGACATCGTACCCCAAACCCGCCCTGAGTTTCTTCGCGTGAGCCTGCTGGCCGTGGTGGCCACTTTGCCGACCGGCATTGTGGGGCTTGCCTTGAAAAAAGCGTTTGAGCAGGCCCACGACTCGCTTTATGCTGCGGCGGTCGGTTTCTGGATCACGGCCGGTGTGCTCTGGCTCTGCCAGAAATTGCCCGGTGGCGGCAAGGGCAGGGCGGAAACCACTTTTACCGATGCTTTTCTCATAGGTCTGGCACAATCGCTGGCCCCATTGCCGGGCGTGAGCCGCAGCGGCATGACCATTGCGGCAGCCCTGGGGCGAGGGCTTTCGCCGGCCTGGGCCGCCGTTTTTTCGCTCTGGATTTCACTTCCTGCCATTGGCGGAGCCTTGCTGATGGAGGCCAAAGACCTGATCGATACCCCGGCGATTGATTACAACTTGCTGAAAATGGGCATGGCCGGAGCGATTGTTGCCGGAGTTGTCGGTTATTTTGCGATTCTCTGGCTGGTGCGCGTGGTGAAGGCCCGCAGGCTTGAGATCTTCTCGATCTACCTGACGGGCCTTGGTTTTGCGGTCGTTGCCTGGGCTTTTTTAAGAAGTCGTGGCTGATGAGCACAAGGCCCAAAAGAATCAGCGTTTCAGTGGATTGATATTGATCGAGCCGATTTGCCGGGCTGCCCTGCTGATGATTCCGCTGCTTCCCTCATTACTGGCCAGTTGGGTGCTTGCCTGGCCCGACTTGCCATTGGCAGAAAGAGCGCGGCCGGACCTTTCGTTGACAAGGTCTCGCAGATACTCAGCGAACCAGAAATCGGGTTGGATGGCGAGTATCCCTTTCAGATCCGTTTCTATCCCTGCCCATGCTTCGGCCGATTTTGGGTTCTGATTGATCCTGGCGACCAACTCAGCCGATTTGCAGTAAGCCAGGTGGCTTCGGCGGGAGTCTGGTAATCTGCCTGAAGCATAAAGCCGGCTATAAATGTTGCCTGCCGTATCATACTGCTTGTTATTAAACGCCTCGTCGGCTTCGGCGACATCGAATTGCTGAACTTTAGCCTGAGGTTCCTGAACCGGCTCGGTAGTGCCTGAATTTGACTGACGCTTTAAGGCAGGCGATCTGGTTGAATTGTCTGATGAATTAAAAGGTGTTGTCGGATTTTCTTGAGGTTCTGCCCGTCGAACCTTCGGAATCGAAGAGACCGGAGAACTTAATGGCATTGATTCTGACTTAAGTGATTGGCCAGGGTCAACCAAGGCATTGTTATCTGAAGAATCAGGTGGGATCTGTGCCGCTGAATCCATCACCTTCAGATTATGAATGTAATGGTCGGCCTGTTCATAGCGGCCCGACTTGCGATTCTCATTAATAGCGGCCAGATAGAATTTTCTGAGTTGGTCAATCAGCGGCGGAAGGTCTGCTTCGGGAGCGGATTCCAGCGATTTCTCCAGAAGAGTCACGGCATCATCAATAGAACCGCGGGCTACGAGGTCACGAGACTGATTCAGGACCGTAGCTGTAGTGGGCGATTCGGCCGCCTGACTGCTCAAGCCTATTAAGACAAACACGGGCGTCAGACTCAAAATGAAAACTCTCATGACATCCATGTCCTTTGCAAGCTCTTTGAAAAGGCATGCAGCAGGCCAAATCCTTTAGCCAGCCACCTTTGCCTGTTCGCCCACCTGTCATCCTTGACAGGAGTGACGAAAATCAGCTTGAGTAGAATATCGAAACTGAACAAATTTTTCCTAAAGTTTACAAAAGCGTCAAGCCGAAGTTGAAGGTTTAAAAATCTGCGAGCATTAATGCTGTTCGAGTTTTCGACAGAAGAAAGGCAGAATTCAATGAAGTGGGTTTATCTGGCGGTGGCGATCGTCAGCGAAGTGATTGGTACATCGGCGCTAAAACAGAGCGAGGGGTTCCGCAGGCTTTACCCATCAATCATTGTGTCAGTTGCTTATGCATCGGCCTTTTATTTTCTTTCGCTCACGCTTGAATCGATTCCGACTGGAATCGCCTATGCCATCTGGTCAGGAATTGGGGTCGTATTAATTACGCTGATTGGCATGCTTTTTTTTGATCAACACATTGATCTTCCAGGGTGGATTGGCATTGCCCTGATAACCGCGGGCGTTGTAGTGCTCAACCTCTTCTCAAAGAGCACGTCTCATTGATTTCAGCGAATTTTGACCGGCATGATCAAGACACTCCTTTTTGGTGTTTTGTGTGAGAGCAAAAACAGAATTTTTCGATGTTGTGGATTATTCAGGCTGGGGCTTCTGCACAAAAAATCGTAAAAATTTTAGATGGGCTGTCTGGTCAAAATATTATGTGTAAGAATTATGATAGAAGTATGTACTTGCTATGCGGGCTGAACTGAACACCTGACCGGGTGACAATGCGGGCCGCGTCAATCTGCCTTACACCTCATGATTCGCAACAGGTTTACAGACTCACCATGAAACGTAAGTTCCTGCATTTACTGACTATGGCATTCATGCCGACGATTGCCGTGGCGATCGCCCAGGATGCTGATCCGAAGCCGCCCACGCCTCCGATGCCACCAGGCGGGGCACCCACATCGAGTCGTCCGTCAAGTCTTCCATCCATTTTTGGTGGTTCCACCAAAAAATATGGTGACTTTAATGAATTGACAAAGGACGCCACGAAATATGACGGCCTTTTTGTGCTGCACAAGAAGGACGACAATCTCTATGCCGAGATCAAGCCGCAGCAGTTTAACCAGCCGTTTCTGGCTCCGATCACCATTGCCAAGGGTCTGGCCCAGGCCGGCACGCCGATCACATCCGACGATGAATGGGTGCTGATCTTCAAGCGGGTGGGCGACCGGGTACAGTTGATTCGCCGCAACATCCACTTCAAGACGTCAAATCGCGACCTTGAAAAGGCGGTTGAGCAAAACTATACCGATTCAATCATTCAGTCATTGCCAATTCTATCCATGAATCCCATGGGTGGTTCGGTAGTGATCAACTTCACCGACATTTTTTTCAGTAATTTCGGGCAACTGCCATTTGGCTTCCCTGATCGCAGTCGGACATCGTGGAACAAGATCAAGACATTTCCGAATAATATTGAGCTTCAGGTCGAGACGACATTCTCAGGCCGGGGTAACGACCCTGCCGTTGTGGATTCGCGTGGCCTCACAGTAGTTGTTCACTACAGTCTTTGCCGGCTGCCAGACCCGATGTATCGTCCTCGAATGGCTGATAATCGCGTTGGCCACTTTCTGAGTGCCGTGAAGGACTTCGGCTCAAACAACCCCGATACTCAGTTTGTGCGTCAGATCAACCGCTGGCGGCTGGAAAAAGCCAACCCGCGTGCCAAACTCAGCCCGCCCAAGAAGCAGATTGTGTGGTGGGTGGAAGACACCGTGCCGATTGAACTCAGGCCCTATGTGGAAGCCGGTATTCTGGAGTGGAACAAGGCTTTTGAAAAGGTTGGCATCGCCAATGCCATTGCTGTTCGCTGGCAGAACGAACGTGATGAGTTTGATCCGGAAGATCTGAACTATTGCACGTTGAAGTGGATAACCAGCGACAGCACCTATGCCAGGTCAAACCTGCGGGCCAACCCGCTGACCGGTGAAATGCTCGACGGCGACGTGGTTTTTGACGCCTCGTGGATTCGTGCCTGGAAACAAATGTATGCCGAGCTGAAGGGCATTCCAGTACCTGCGGCGATGAAGGGTGATGAAGCTGCCATGAAGCCCGTGCTGGGCGAAATCATCAGCCCCATTCTGGCGGCACGAAAGGGTTTCGGCTCGCCTACACCAATCCTGAATGCTCATCAGGCCCTGACAGGCGACCACAATCTCCACGCCGTACCGGCTGAATGGTCTTCGCTTGATCTGGCTCTGCAGAAGCACCTGGGCACGAATCATGCCATGTGTAATTTCGCGGCCGGTATTTCTTACGAAATGACCCTGGCAACTGTCGCCCTGGCTGACCCACCCAAAAAGGATGAAGAAAAGAAGGGCGACGCCAAAAAGGACGAGACCAAAAAAGAAGAGGCCCCCAGGCTGCCGGAAGAGCTGATTGGCCAGGCCATTAAAGAAGTTGTCATGCACGAAGTCGGCCATTCTCTGGGCCTGCGGCACAATTTCCGTGCCAGTGCCATGCTGAATGCCGACCAGCTACATGACAAGAAAATCACCAGCGAAAAGGGCATCACGGGCAGCGTGATGGACTATGCCCCGATTAACCTGGCCCCCAAAGGCAAGCCGCAGGGCGATTATTTCTCAACAACCCTTGGGCCTTATGACTATTGGGCGATTGAGTATGCCTACAAGATTATCGACGGCAGTGAAGATGCCGAACTGGCTCGAATTGCTGCCCGATCTGCTGAAGCAGACTTAACTTATGGAACTGATGAAGACCGCATATCGGGGCTCGACCCGATGGTAAACGCCTATGATCTGGGCAGTGACCTGTTGCGATTCTCGTCGGATCGGATCGACCTGGCAACCGACCTTCTCAAGGGGCTTGATGCCCGCGTGGTGAAGGACGGCGAGTCGTGGGTTCGCCTGCGAAAGGCCTTCACGCCACTGGTCTCACAGTGGGGTAATGCAGCAACCCTGGCCAGCGGCCATGTAGGCGGACTTTATTACACCCGCGACCATAAGGGAACCAAGGGAGCCAAGGACCCTGTGACACCTGTTTCGGGTGAACAGCAGCGTGCTGCCCTGAAGCTGATTCGCGAGAAGATCCTGAACGATAATCCGTTCCAGGTCTCGCCTGAACTGCTTCGAAAACTCACCACCGAAAGGTGGTATCACTGGGCCGCTGACATGAACATGGGCGACCCCGGTTACAAATATTATGATGCCGTTTTAAACGTTCAGCGCATTCCGCTGAACGAGACGATGAACGCCACGACCCTGAACCGGATTCAAAATCAGGAGGCAATGGCCGACCCGGCCACGAAGCCTCTGAAGATCGAAGAACTTTTCCGGGCATTCACTGATTCGATCGTTGGCGATGTGGCTGGCACCCCGGCGAAGGATGGCAAGCGTAGCCTGACCATCACTCGACGCAACCTTCAGCGTGATTATGTCGGCCGACTGGCTGGAATGCTGCTTGGCTCCAGTCGCTCATCGCTGGCCGACCTGCCTTCATTCGTGATGCTGGCTGGGGGCGGTGGCAGCCTTCCACCTGATGCACGTGCCCTGGCTCGTATGCACATGAAGGAAATCTCAAAGAAGATTGACTCTGCTCTTGCAGCCAATCCAGGCTGGGATGACACATCAAGGGCCCACCTTGAAGAACTCAAGGAAACCATTGATCGCGTTCTCTCGGCGGGGATTCAACGAAATCAGCCTTGAGCGGGTTCTGACAGACTTACTTTTCGAACGGGTCGCTTCTTGCAGGGCGACCCGTTTGCTTTTCGTAATAATTTGACAGAAAATAGTTTATGGTGAATGTTTAAGAAGATTAATCCGCCATGCCCCACATCACTGATTTCACCAGTTGAACTTGCTGACTCTATGGATTGCGTTACAGATCAGAACAATGATCAGGTCAATGATTCGGAAAACAGCGGTTCCGATATAGAACTTCGTTTTACCCTGCACAGGTTGCAGGAGCGAATGGCCTGTCGAGTCTCGATGGTAGGGAGCGATCTTTCCGGACAGCAGCGACTACTCGACGAAATTCATGCCTGGACAGGACGGCTGGATGAATCGGTCTTGCGCACACATGCTCAGATAGATGCAGCGCTTGAGACATTTTCAAAGATGGTGCAAGGCCTGAATCAAGGCCTGGTACAGACATTTACCGACCTGAAATCAGGGCTCGACGATACTCGGCAACTGCTTGATCACAAGCGACATGAACTTGAAACTGTGCTTGATTCCGTTGGGCAGATTGGCAAAACCATTCGGATGCTCTCAATCAATGCCCAGATAGCATCAGCCAAGGCAGGCGAACATGGTCGAACGTTTTCTGTTGTAGCTCAGGAAATCAAAGGGCTGGCCAATGAAGCGACCGAATCAAGCAATGAAGCCGTGAAGATCATGGATCTTGCGGATGTCGAAAAATTGCTTGCCAATTTTGACCAGCAGGCCCACGAGACCTTAAAAAAAACCGGCCAGGTTATTGAATCGACTCAAAAGCAGTTTCAGCAGGTTGTTGATTCTTCAAGGAGCGAACTTGACAGGATTACGGCAAATAGCCGGATTGTTGCCGAAACGCTGGAAACACTAAGGGTTCTGGCCGGGCGTGTGGTCGAAAAAAATCAGGCGGCCGTTGATTTAAGCTCGAAGGTTGAGAAGGTCTGGTTCGACGAAGACCCTTTCACTTCGCTTGTTCCAATAATGGACCAGGACAATATTCGGTCAGACCCGGCATTTGACAGGCTGAGAGAAATAAAAAATCGAGGTGTGATTCGAATCGCTATCGAGCCGGACTTCAAAGGTCTCTCATTCCGGACTCGTGGCGGATCGCTCCAGGGGCTTGATGTTGAATATGCCAGGGCTTTCTCTCGTTGGCTGGGTGTTGAATGCCAGTTTGTTGAGTTTCCGTGGGATCAGTGCACAGAACTCTTATGGGTCGGAAGGCACGAGGGAGAAGCGGAAGTTGATGTGATGTGGTCAGCCCTGCCACCAAGCCCGCGTTATCGCCGTGTGGCATATTCTGACGCCTACACTTATCTTCAGTTTGTACTTGCACGCCGGACAGGCGATGCCCGTATTCAGGATCTTAACAGCCTTGCAGGCAAAACGCTGGGGTGTATTAACGACCCGGCTGCCTTGAAAACACTTGAAGACGCCGGAGTGCGCTGGACCGCCAATGAAAACTTACCAGGTGCACTGGTTCGCCTTGGCAATCTGATTACTTATTCAGATCAAAGCCGCATTCACGATTGCCTGGCAGACGGAATTGTTGATGCATTTGCTGTTGATCGACCAATCTACTACTGGGCTTGCACAGGCAACGACAGCCCCTGGCGCAACCGTATTGAACTGCTGCCCGGCAGGCTCTCACCCGTCCCCTGGTATTACACGGCCGGGGTCGCCGATGACCCATCTTCATACACGCTTCTCGCAGAGATCAACCAGTTTCTCAACTGGTATCAGACGCAACCCGAACGACTTCGGGTGGAAATGACATGGCAAGGTGAGATCATCAGCTCTCGTATAGGCTATCGAGAAGAGGGAGCGGGTTTACGTGGCGCTCCGGAAATTTATCCGGATTATTTGAAATGGCTCAGGCTGACTGGTCAGCATGAACCCGACGAAAAATAACATGCTTTTCATTGGAAAGAATCCTGCGACCACGGAAAATCAATGATACCTATCTGGCTCGATGTCTCCGGCAGGCATGTGATTATTGTAGGCCTGGGCCCTGTCGGGCAGCGAAGAGCTTTACAGTTTCAGCGAGCCGGGGCCCTCGTAACAGGTGTTGACCCACTTCCACGCATCCAGGGGCAGGAATGGGGCGAATTAATCAGAAATGGTCTGGAGTTGCAGAGCCAGCCCTATCATATCAGCATTTTTGAGGAACTCTCGCTGATTGGAATTAAACCCCAGCTGGCATTAGCCTGTGCCAACCCAACCGTGAACAAGCAGGTTGTCGCAGACTGCCGGCAACTCAAAATCTGGGCTTCCACTTCAACTTTCAGTGAAAATGACCCGGCTGATTTTCAGCTGGGTGCCGTGGCCCGGGGAGAGTCAATGGCCGTGTGCGTGCACAGCGATAGAAGCTCGCCCGGGCTTTCTTCATCTGTGCGTGATGAAATTGCGGAAACCCTTTTGCCAGCCGCTGATCGACTGGCAAAGCTCGCCAGCTTCTGGCGACCCCGGATTCTCAATGAAATCGCTGATGATTCTGAAAAAAAACGCTTGCTGGACCTATTTTCTAACCGTGCGATCCTCAAGTCTGAGGTACAAAATCCGGGAACCGGTGAAAAGATGATTCAATCTGAATTAGACTGTGCCCGTGAGCTGTTTCCATAGGAGCCCCAATGACTTAGATCAATCTCAAGTAATTTCCTGTTATTGGTAATCCAGGTAATTTTTATCGATTGTTTTGATTTTGACAAATTTTCTCAAGCTATTGCCTGAATCATTCCGAAATAATTTAAAGATTGATGAGACCCTAAAGCCTGATGAGCCGGGGGGCCTTGGGCAGAATGTAGGAAAAACGGGGTATTCGTCGTCGTGATTCAAGGGGGGAAAGGATTCACCATGTCACGCAGAGAGATCAAAAAAGTCAGTAATTCACCTGTCCGAGATATTCGTCGCCTGTCGCGCATTGCCAATCCGGTGATTGAAAACATGGAATCCCGCGAACTACTGGCCGCGCCGGTCATGCAACCGCTGGCCGACCTGAATGTTCCCGGCAATAAAAGCCTGATAGTGCCACTATCAAGCACAACATCTGACATGACATCTGTCACGTACTCCACCAGTTCTTCCAATGAGAATGTGAAGACAACGATTCTCAGTGGTGGAACCTTTGTAAAGATGAGCGTAGCAGGTTATGGCGACCTGACTTTCAAGCTATTTGATGATCTGGCTCCGGAGACGGTAGGCAAGATCAAGTCGCTGGTTTCTTCCGGCTTCTACGATGGTCTGACATTCCACCGGGTGATCAAGAATTTCATGATCCAGGGTGGCGACCCGAAGGGTAACGGCACTGGTGGCCCAGGCTTCACTTTTGCCGATGAATTTAACGCCAAAGCCATTTTTTCCGGCTCTGGACAGCTGGCCATGGCCAATTCAGGTAAAGATACAAATGGTTCGCAATTCTTTGTGACCACAGGTCCACAGCGAACACTGGACTTTAACTACAATATTTTTGGTCAACTGGTCAGTGGATTCGATGTTCTCAATAAAATCCAGAATGTATCGACCAGCAACACTGACGCCCCTGTGACCCCAGTGATCATCAGCAAGGCATCGGTGATTCAGGACAACACCAATGCCGCGATGATTGTGGAAGTGGCTCAGGGCACTCCCTTAAGTGAACTGACAATCACTGCCACTGCGTCGGATGGCGAATCTTCGCAGCAGAAACTGGTTGTTTCAACCTATGTCGATCCGGTGAATGACCCACCTTTCCTGGGTAAAATAACCGATGTCACAACACCTTTAAACCAGCCAGTCACTTTTAATGTGCCGGCGACTGACCTTGAGAACGACAATCTCGTAATCAGTGTTGTGCCGATGAACAATACAGATAAAGTGATTGTCAGTATTAACGGCTCTGCCGTGACGGTAACACCCAAAGACGGCTTTTCGGGCGATGTGAATCTGGCAGTTGGCGTGCGACAGATCAGCAGCGCCAATGGCGGTAATCTCACCAGTGGCTGGGATACTCAGGCCATCAAGCTGACTGTTTTGCCGCCACCGGTTTCAGTTACCGCCGTGAAAAACACGGTTATGGAAGGACAGGAGACCGGTGAGCGTGTTGTTGCCTGGTTCACTGACAACACCAATCCCACGGCAACCACTTCAGCTCTAGGTGCTTCAATTGAATGGGGCGACGGTACGGCCTCAGTTGGCATTATAAGGCCACGAGTTGGTGGCGGGTTTGAAGTGCTTGGTGCCCATAAGTATGACAATGAAGGAAACTATACCACGACAATCCGCGTGGGAACCAGGGCTGAAGATGGTTCAGCAGCGACAACAGCAGCTTTGACAAATGGTGTTTATGTCGCGACTGACGCACCACTCTCTACCAAAGGTAACAATCCTTCTGGAATCGTGGCTGGGCAATCGTGGACAGGCGTTCTTGCCACCTTCAGCGACACTAACCCGACATCGCCGATTGGTGATTATTCGGCCCTGATTCGATGGGGTGATGGCACAATTGATCATGCCACGAGAATTGTCAAAAATGCCGCTGGAACCATTGATGTCTATGGTCAGCACACTTACGCAAGTGCAGGACGGCGCACGGCCCAGATTCTGATTCGCGATCGCGGCACATCCTCAACCACTGCTGTGGCTCCAATTCAGGTGGCAGCGACAACCGGTGTATCACCGACACCCGCCCCGGCACCCACATCGCCTTCAAATACAGCAACAACGACACCAGTTTCGAACCCGACACTGCCACCACCAGCTTCGGCCAGCCCATCTGTCGATGGTCCGCTCGACCCTCAGACCAGTGGCCGGCTTTCAGCTTCGACAGATTCCGGGTCTTCCTATGCTGATGGCATAACGAATGTAAAGAACCCCGCCTTCGAAGGGCAATCGGCGCCAGGTGCCAATGTGCAGGTGATTGCCACCAACCTTGGCGGCAATAAAGAGAAAATTACACTTGGCCAGGCAACTGCCGGAGCGGATGGCAAATGGTATGTGACAGCGGCTACACACCTGGCTGACGGGAACTATTCCATTACCCTTAATGTCAATCGTGGGACTGATCAGCTGGCCAAGACAATTATGGGTGGCGGAGCGAGCTCGGGTTCGGCTCTGGTTATCGACACAACCGCTCCAGAAGTCTCTCAGATAGGCTATAATGTGGCCACAGGCCAGGTGCGGATTAACGCGCACGATTATGGCTCTGGCCTGGTCAACACCAGCTGGGGAAATGCCGCAAACTATCAGATAACGGCAACTTCCGGCCGAAACAGCGGCCAGCAGATCGGTGCAGCCACTTTCCGGATGGTCTCGACGACAGCATATCCTCAGGCAACATACAACATGATCCTTAACCGGGGCTTTGGGCCGCGGCCAAGATCGATCCAGGTAAGCCTGAATACAACCAACCTGAAGGATGCTGCCGGGAACACCGTGACAGGGCAGACAACCTATCAGATCGGCAATTCGAAAATCATCAATCAATTGCCGAAGGGGCTTGCCCAGACGATTCAGAACAACCGCAAGGATACGTCACTGGCAAATCAGATACTCAACCTGATTCTGCCAACAGGTGCTCGTACCAAGAGATTCTGACATGACTGAAACCGGCCGAGGGCTCGTGGCCGAAAGCCAAAGCCTGATCCAGCCGGTTTCTGCCGAATTTTTGACCGTGCAACGTCTTTCTCCCCCTGACGCACGAAGCAAAGCCCCCCATGCTTCGTGCGTTTTTTCATTTTTGTCAATTTTCTCATACCTACCTTCCCGATAATAGTCAAATAAGGCACGATTCGTAATCGCCGATGAAGGATCAAATGGCGAAGGATCTCCCCCCGATATACCGACATTCAAATCCGCATAAGGCCTGTATGATGCAAAGAATCAGGACTGCGGTGTCACATTCGACCAGGACAGGTCAAACGAGCGAAGGAGTTCCAGGCCATGGCTGATATTGTGCTGATCAACCCAAAATTTGAAGTATCCTACTGGGGCATGGAACACGCCCTGGAAATGCTGGGCAAAAAAGCCAATATGCCCGTTGCCTGTCTGCCTTTACTGGCAGCTCTCACGCCCGAAGGACATACGGTCACGCTGATCGATGAAAATGTCGAACCGATCGATTGGGACCGCTGTGCCAAGGCAGATATTGTCGGCCTGACAGGCATGAGCGTGCAGCGATTCCGCATGAAACAGATTTTGACAAAGCTCAAGGCCAAAGGCTGTTTCACCGTAGTCGGTGGCCCGTGGATCACTGTGCAGGAAGATTATTTCGACGATCTGGTGGATGTCATATTTGTAGGCGAGGCCGAAGAGACCTGGCCCCGGTTCCTGAACGAATGGCCCAGCGGCAGCTATTCCGCCCGATACGAGCAGGAACAGAAGTCAGACATGACCAAAGTGCCGGTGCCCCGCTTCGACCTGCTGAAACTCAACCGTTATGCTTTCGGCAGTTTGCAGTTTTCACGCGGTTGCCCGTTTCAGTGTGAATTCTGTGACATTATTGTGACCTTTGGCCGCCGGCCCCGGCTGAAAACCTCAAAACAGGTCATCGCAGAACTTGAGGCCATGCGCCAGAGCGGCATGCGGTCGGTCTTTGTGGTTGATGACAACCTGATCGGCAACAAGAAGGCCATCAAGGAAGTGCTGCGAGAGGTTGTCGCCTGGCAGCGGTATCATGGCTACCCGATGTCGCTCACGACCGAGGCATCGCTCGACCTGGCCGACGACCCCGAGCTGCTTTCGCTCATGACCCAGGCCAATTTTGTGGCTGTGTTTGTGGGCATTGAAAGCCCGAATGAAGAGGCCCTTCGCGAGACCAAGAAATACCAGAATGTGCGCACGGGCGATTCCATTCTGGGCCGGGTGCATACGATTCAGCGGGCGGGCATGGATGTCTGGTGCGGCATGATTGTCGGATTCGATTCTGACGACAATACGATCTTCGAACGCCAGAAGCGATTTCTGAAAGAGAGCCGAATCACCAGTTCCATGGTTGGCATGTTGCACGCCATTCCCAAGACACCACTTCATGCAAGACTTGCTGAAGAGGGGCGACTGGATTTTGCGGATGAGCCGGAATATGGCACCAATGTTATTCCGCTGAACATGAGCCAGGAAGAGTTACGCAGTGGCTATCTGGACGTTCTGACGAGTGTCCATGAAGTAAATGCCTTTTTTGATAAGCTCGACGAGCTTTTCATCACTGAGCGCATGTCAATCGGCAACCGTCAGAAAGAATATAATGCCTACTGGAAAAAACATCCGCTACAGTGGCTCAAAAGCCAGGCTTACGACCAGACAGCAGCACAATTTGCTTATCATCGCCTGATGAAGAGCGTGCCTGACCCGGCCCTGCGCGAGATTTATCGCAAGCGAATCAACAACCTCTTCCACCACCGAAAAGAGGGCGGTGTTCGATTCTATTATGTGCTGAAGGCCATGATGCACTGGCATGTGCACCGGATGGTGAAGTCGTTCACCACCGGCGAACGCAAGCTGGTCAACTCATTTTGAGGCCACTTTTGATCCTCTCAACGAATAGACCAGGGTCAATGCAATACCGACAGAAATAGAGAGATGAGCAAGCAGTCGAGCTGTGGGTGTTGCGGCCACAGGCTCGACTGTTTTATCCATAGGCAGCAGAATGGCTCCCATTAATTCAAAAAAAAGTGTGCCAAATAATGCACCAACCAGGCCGTTTACAGCTTCACTGGTAATGCCTTTGAGCGATGCATTTCGGGCGAAGCCGAAAGCCACACCGGCAGCCAACCCGATGGGCAGCCAAAGTCCAGCGTGATATACGAGCGGCATGGTCAGGTCAAGAACAGAGGGATCATCGTTACGGCTTTGATACTGAAGCGGCATTACGACAAGACAGGGCAGGGCCCCTGCCAGAATTCCGACTAAAATGGCCATGATCAGCGATACCGAGATTCGACCAGAACCGGCACCACTTGCCACCACTGCGAACACTATGGCCAGTGAAACCAACAGGCCAAGCCCGCCATAGATCAGGGCGCCGTTAATCACGTTAACTTTGATTGTTGCAGCATTAAGTTCGGCAAATTGATAATTCTTTGAAGAAATCTCAAGCGGTACCTGGGCCAGCTTACCGGTTTGCTCAGCCATCGCCCACGAAGCAATACCAGCCAGAACCGGAAAAAGCAACAAAAGTAAAATTCGAGGTGTTTTTCCGTTGGCATTCCGACTATTGGTGCTGATGATGTATTGCTCTCCGGAATCTTCAGATCCAGGTTCTACAGACTCCATATCAATTCTCCGTGGAATATTTGGTGTTCACAACGAGATACCGCTATTTTATAGCCTGGAACTGCAACAGATCGATATTTTGTAGGACATCCTGAAAACAAAAATACAGAATTATGCAGGGGAGTGCTACAAAAAAATCGTCCAAATCTCGACATAACAACTTGCCAGTCTTGACTTTTGCATGTAGAAATTTTAAAAGATTGATTAATACATCTGACTTAAAGGTCGATGTTAACAAAACAATTCTGCAAAACAAGATGTCAGCCTCATAATGTGACGAGTTGCACGTTGTTTTGCATTTCATCAGGATAAACCACGTGAATACCGTATTGAAGACAATCGTTGCACTTTCATTGACCATGTTTTTCGCAGGTTGTGGCGGAGGATCCGACGAACCGAAGCTGAAAGCTGTTGAGCCACCTGATTCTCCTGTCAAATCTGGTGACACACCCAAGGGTGATAGATTCAAGGGTTCATCCGGTGCAATGAAAAAGAATCCTGGCGAGAGTTCCTGATCAGATTTTCGGACTTTTATTCCAATTTCAGATAGTGAGGGATCGAATGACCGACGTCATATCAAACCGTTCCAAGAAGGGTTTTACACTGATTGAACTGCTGGTGGTTATTGCCATCATCGCCGTTCTTATCTCGTTGTTGTTGCCGGCTGTTCAGTCGGCACGTGAAGCTGCCCGCCGTGCACAGTGCATCAACAATCTGAAGCAACTTGGCCTGGCTGTTGCCAACTATGAATCAACCCACGGTGCCTATCCGGCAGCCTATGGTGCGCCACCCTGGAATGGCACCTGGGGCTCGTGGAGCCCGCAGTCGATGCTGCTCGGTTATGTTGAGCAGACCGCGGTTTACAATGCAGTTAACTTTCGCGTTGTCTCTCACGAAGGCGATGCCATGTCATGGCTGAACCAGACGGCAGTGACGACCCGCATCCAGAACTTCCTTTGTCCCTCATCGCCAGAGCCAAAAGGTACCTATTTTGGTGGCAAAACCCGACCGGGCAACAATTATTTTGCTTCGGTAGGCGCGTCACTCAACTGGATTGGCAATATGGGCCCGGGTGCCCCGAATGGATTGTTCATGTTCGGTGGTGCCGGCAATGACTGGGATAGAGTCAATGCTGTCAAGCTGAAAGATGTTGAAGACGGCACATCGAACACCATTGCCTTCGGCGAATGGAAAACCGGTGACTTCGACGAAAGCAGGGTTTCACTGCAGGACGTGATTAAGGCCGGCTCAAGACCAGGTGGCCAGGACATGTGGGGCAACCCAATTGCCGCCATGCCAGCCGGTGCAACCCAGCTGAAAGCCTGGTTGAACCTGTGCGCCAGTCGTGCCCCCGGTTCTGTTGGCAAGTGGCAGGAAAACATGAGTTACATGGGCAGCAACTGGAATCAGGGTATGTTCGGCTGGACACTCGGTAATGTCCTTCAGCCGCCGAATCCTCCTTACCCGAACTGCCGTACCGAAACTTGGGACGGCGACTGGGACCAGCAGGGCATGTATGGCCTGACCAGCTATCATCCAGGTGGCGCGAATGTGGCCATGTGCGATGGTTCGGTTCGCTTCCTCAAGAACTCTACAGCCGAACGCACGGTCTGGGCTCTTGCCACACGTGCCGGTGGTGAAGTGATCTCGGCTGACTCTTATTGATTCAGCCGCGCTGATTTCGAATTGATGTAACCTGGAGGCGGCGTCTGGCTTCAGACGCTGCCTCTATTTTCAGGTTTTATGATGAATCTGCATCAAGATCCAACTAAAAAAAGACGGTCTCCAGTTCTCCCACTTTTGTTGTTATCATTAAGCATCATTTCTCTCTTTATCCCATGGCATCGCCTTTTCAAACAAAACAAAGAAACGAATCAAAAAGAGAGCAACCTGGCTGTTGCCACAAAATATTATCAGCGAAGGCAGTTTCAGGAACTTTTTCGGTTGTCAGGGTCAATCGACCCCAAATCTGAAAGTACACCTGAAATTTATTCACTTTCAGCCAGGGCGCTGATCGAACTCGGCAATATTCGCGACGCCAGGAAGGCTCTCGAGCGATCGCTCGACCTGAAAATTGAACAGCCCGAGCCGCTGGGTATGCTGGCCGCACTTTATCTGGCCTCGGGCGAATCGCAAAAGGGCCTGGCCCTGCTTCAGTTGGTCGCGAAACTTGAACCAGCCAATTACAAACCGTGGCTTGCCATGGGCAAAGTTTATCAGGATATGGGCGAGCTAAAAGACGCAGCCAAATCCTATGGCGAAGCCCTGAGCCGGAATCCGCCGGACGACGATAAACTCCAGGCCACAGCCGGTCAGATTCAGTCTCTCCTTGATGATAACCAGACGAATGAAGCCCGGGAGCTTGTGGAAAAAGCAATTCAACAAGGCATTTCCACAGCACTTGTCTATGGTCAGGCAGCTCTTGTCTATCAGGAGTCAGGCGATTCTGAAAAAGCGTCGGAACTTGCCGGCAACGCCATTCAACTTAACCCTGAAGAGCCAAATGCCCTGCTGGCCCTGGCCCGGCTCTCTCTTCTGAAAAATAATGTTCAGGATGCCGAAAATTACCTGACCCGGGCCAATTTGGCCAAGCCGAATCAACAGCCTGTCCTGCAACTTCTGATGCAGGCCCAGGCACGCCAGGGCAAAACCAGAGAAGCCGAACAGACCAAGGCCGAGTTTCAGAGACTCTCGGCCCGCATCATCAAAATGGACAAACTGACACAAGAGATAAATGCCAGGCCTGAAGACGCCGAGCTGAGATTCCAACTGGGCCTTCTGGCACTTGAAGGGAACATGCAGGTGCTTGCAGAGCAGTGCTTTAAAGCATCGCTGGATATCAACCCGGAATTTGGCCCGGCCCGAATGATGCTTGATAAGATGAATCAGGCCCAACCCAATGCCCAACCCTGATTCTTTTTATTCAAAGGCCCGGGCAACTTGAAACTATCGTGTTTCGCAGCATGAAATGATTCAAATTGAATCACCTTGACTATCTTGTGCAATATTATGATGATTGAATGAAATAATAGCCGGGAAGTCAGGATTTCTCGTGCAAGCAGACAGATCAGAGAGACGGGAATTAATATTCGATGTCCACTGCGCCGAAGCCAAGCAAGGTTGAAGGGATCAAAATCGCCAGCGATTACCTGCGTGGTTCATTATTGCAGGAGGCGGCGAGCGAGCTTGACCATTTCACTGATGATGCCGGCATTCTGCTGAAATTTCATGGCTCATACCAGCAGGACGACCGCGACTTGCGCACCCAGCGCAAGAAAGAAGGCCTCGACAAAGCCCATATCGTGATGGTGCGGGTGCGAATGCCCGGCGGCCGGTTCACCCCCGAACAGTATCGCGTGCTTGATGACCTTGGTGAAACCCTCGGCAATAACACCCTTCGAGTGACCACCCGGCAGGAAATTCAATATCACGGCGTGCCCAAAACCAGCATGAAAAAGCTGGTTGCCACGGTAAATCGCTCGCTACTGACGACTCTGGCCGCCTGTGGCGATGTCGAGCGGAACGTGCTGGGCTGCCCGGCCCCAATTTATGATTCCCGCCACGCTGAAATGCGTGAAGACGTCATGGCCTTTGCCACCCACTTTGCACCAAGGTCGAACGCCTATTGGGAAATCTGGCTCGACGGCGAAAAAGTTGATGGCTTTCTGCCAAAAGACCTTTCGCACAAGTTTGTCAGCACCCCCGGCGACGATGCCACCGAGCCAATTTATGGCCAAGCCTATCTGCCGCGAAAATTCAAAACCGGCTTTTGCTTCGCCGACGATAACTGCACCGACATGATGGCCAACGACATGGGCTTTCTGGCCATCGAAAAAGAAGGCCATATTGTCGGCTGGGATATTTACGTTGGTGGCGGCATGGGCACCACACCAAGCTCAAAACGCACTTTTCCGGCACTCTCAGTGCCTCTCTGCTTCGCCACCCGCGAAGAATTCCTCAAAATCAGCGAAGCGGTGATCAAAGTCTATCGCGACTTCGGCGACCGGTCGGACCGCAAGCGCGCCCGCCTGAAATACATTATCGCCGACTGGGGTATCGAAGCCTTCCGAGCCAAGGTTGAAGAATACCTCGGCGAGAAACTGACACCCCCCACAGGCACCACAATCACGGCTGTGGACGACCATCTTGGCTGGCACGAGCAGGGCAATGGCAAGTGGTTCCTGGGCATACCGATTGAAAACGGCCGGATCAAGAACGACGAGTCGCTTCAGCTCAAAAAAGGCCTGCGTGCAATTGTCGATCGATTCAATGTCGGCGGTGCTTTCACGTGTCAGCAGTCGGTGCTTTTTGCTGAGATTAACGCCAGTGACAAACCGGCGATTGAAGCGATCCTGGCCGAACACGGGATAGCTCGCGTCGAGCAGATCAGCACCGTGCGACGGTGGTCGATGGCCTGCCCGGCCATGCCCACCTGTGGCCTGGCCGTTACTGAATCTGAACGAGCCCTGCCCGGTGTGCTTGATCGTCTTGAAGTGGTGCTTAACAAACTTGGTCTTGAGAACGAGGCCTTTACCGTTCGCATGACCGGCTGCCCCAATGGCTGCGCCAGACCTTATAATTGCGATATCGGGCTTGTGGGCCGGTCGGCGGGCCGGGCCGAAGGCGGTGTCTCTATTCCCGGCACATATACAATATTTCTGGGTGGGCGGCTAAATGGCGATCGCTTGAACCGCATTTACAAGGATTATGTGCCGTTCGACCAGATTGACAACGAGCTTGCCCTGGTTTTCAAACGCTTTCGCGATGAACGCCTGCCGGGCGAATCGTTTGGTGATTTCTGCATTCGTGTAGAGATCGCCGCAGGCGAAGTGGCCGGTGGGGTGGAAACGGCCTGATCTGACTTTGAAGGCATGCCGCTGATGGACAATCCTGAATCAACTTCGGCCTGCTCGATTGCCGGCCAATGGGCCAAAAAAAATGCTGAGACCATTTCGGCTGATTGGTCGCCACCGGCCGATCTTCCCATTCTGGAACGCGTCGGCCAGGTGATGGAGAAGGTGATCAACCCCGACCTGGCCCGCGACGGCGGATCGGTCGAACTGGTGGCCGTTGACGAAGACCGGGTCGTGCAAATTCGCATGAAGGGCAGTTGCCAGGGCTGTGCCTCGTCGGCCATCAGGCTTTCGATGATCCTCGAAGCCACTGTCAAAAAATATGTTCCTGAAGTCCGCTTTCTGGAAGTGGTAGTCTGAGCCAGTGGGGCTTCAATCGCCACCTTTGCAGGATCAATCTGCCGCGCCGCCATGGCTTGTTCCCAGGGCCGCCTACCTGCATATTCCCTTTTGTGCCCACAAGTGCGGCTATTGCGACTTTGCCTCGGTGGCCGGTCACGATGACATGGCCGACGCTTATCTCGAAGCACTTGGAACCGAAATCAGCCGCAGTTTAGCCAGTAAAGTGGCTGTCGATACAATTTTTGTGGGCGGGGGCACACCTACCCGGCTCACGCCGAGCCAGCTTGAAACATTCTGCCGCATGGTTCATTGCCATTTCGAGCTTTCAGCCGGCTATGAATGGACGATTGAAGCCAACCCCGGCACGCTTGACGAAACCAAGCTGCAAGTATTGATGGATCATGGTGTTAACCGTGTGAGCCTGGGAGCCCAGTCGTTCAGCCCGAAGGCCCTGGCAGCCCTTGAGCGGAATCACAACCCTGCCGATGTCTTTCGGTGTGTGGAACTGCTGGGCAATGCTGGCATGGCATGGTCGCTTGACCTGATTTTTGCCGCACCCGGCACGGGGCTTGAAGTCTGGCGCAATGACCTGCAGACGGTGCTGAAACTCAAGCCCAGACATCTTTCATGCTATGGCCTGATTTATGAAAAAGGCACGGCACTCTGGAAGCAGCTTCAGGCCGGTGTCGTCGCCCAGGTCGATGAAGAGACTGAAGCCACCATGTATGAAGAAACGATTGAAACCCTTGCTGCTGAAGGGCTTGAGCAATACGAGATTTCAAACTATGCCGTGAGTGGTGCGGAATGCCGGCATAATCTGGTTTATTGGGCGAACGACGCCTATTTCGGTTTTGGCCTTGGTGCTGCCCGCTATATTGATGGCTTTCGAGCAACGAATATCCGCGATCTACCAGCCTATATCAAGCGAATAAACGAGGGGCTTGATGTGACTGGCCCTTCCGAGCGGCTGACCGCTGAAGAACGTGCCCGCGAAACCGCTACGCTCATGATCAGGCGGGTGAAAACGGGCCTGATACGGTCTGATTTCCAATGGCGAACTGGCTTCTCAATTGACACTCTTGCCAGACCGGCCATTGTGAAACATACAGCCGGTGGGCTGGTTCACGATGACGGCGAAATCATCAGGCTGACACGCCGGGGTGTCATGCTGGGCGACCTGGTAGCATCTGACTTTCTGGGCGAAGCCTGACGGGGTATCACCCGAGTTATCGCAGTGGATTTAGTTCGATAGTCCGAAGTTCACCCTCAACCGAGCCAGGGGCGACTGGAACATAGGCCTGCCGAATGCCCCTGCCATAATTTCGACCGGCGTATCCGCCCAGAAAGAGCGGCCTTGTTGGCATTTCAAAACCAGAAGAAATCATCGGGCGGTTGGTTTGCCAGCGGCCTGGCACCTGATTCATCGGCGATGGCTGGATTCTCGCAGCGACCGGAGCCTGTGGCAAAATGGTCACTTGTGTCATGCGCCGAGCCTGTTGCCGCCGCATGATCTGTGCATCGGCCCGGGAGGACAACAGTATGACAGAAAAGCTTACCAGCACAAAACTTCCGACCCATCGATTTTTCATAACAGGCCCCGATCGGTATTTGGACTCATTCGATATTCAAATTTATCGACCAGAATGAATCGATTCGTTGAAGGCAATCTTGCCTGGCTCAGAATGCATAGGCAAAGCCGGTATTGTAGGTGAACGGCGGGCCTGACGATTTATCGAGGCCCACGTTGTAATTTCCCCAGATACTCCAGCGATTGCCAATGTAATAGAGGGCCCCGGCACCAACCACAATATTTCCACCAAATTGAGGTAAAGAAGCACCGTTGAAATAGCCATGAGTGAACAAAGCCAGATTATCAGTAACTGCTTTCTGCAAAGACCACTGCCCACTGAACTGTTCGACAAAAATCGTTCCCAGAGCTGGTGCATTTGCATTAGCCGGCTGTATGCCGATATTCCACTCAAGATTCCAGCCATCGCCAAAATTGTAGTCAAACAGAAGATTCAGCGAAGGTGCCACACCCACCTGAAGGTTGGTAGAACCTGTTAATGTGGGCATAAAAACTTCGAGCCCCATTGCCGGTATGAGCGAGCGTAGTCGCTGCTCCCAGAAGTTGATCTTGAAATCAATATAAATCGGTGACCAGCCTGTTGTTGCAGGCGAAGGCCCCACTCCCGTACTTTTATTTCCCTGAAAAGCCGACTGGTAAGTCAGGCCATTCGAGAAAAGCCGGAATTCGACGCGATCCGTCAGGCCAAAGCGCAGCAGATAACCATAGCTGTAATTATAAGCCTGTGCATCTGTTGGGCCATTGATCTGCAGCGGTTGATTTTCAATATAAATATGACCACGTTCCAGCGTATAAGCCGAGTTCGGGAAATTGGCTGAATCAGGACCAGGGTTCCTGATCGAAATTGGAAGAGTGGCATCAGCCAGAACCTGATTAAGGAAAAGCCGATTGAGCCGCGTAAAAAATGTGGGTGGCAAAGGTTCCTCAGGGGCTTCGTCTTCGCCTTCTGCAGCTTCCCGAGCATTGTCGCGTTCTCGCAACCGACGCGTCATTTCCGGGAACAGTACGTCCATGAACCCGGGCCCTTCTTCAATATCACCGTACTCAAGCGGACTCGACTGGCCAAACCTGCCGGATCCTGCCATTGGTCTTCCAAAAGTCGGCTGTTCTGAATTCAAGGCTTGCCTGAATCGCTCGTAAAGAGGGGTGCTTCCACTCAGGTAACTTGCTTCCGTTGGAGCCCTCAGCGATTCTGAAAATCGCCCGGCCTCCATCTCAGGTCTGCCTGCGGGCATCTCTTCCGCCTGCAAGGCTTCGGTTTCAACCATACCTGCTGATACTGGTAATTCCTGAGAAAGAACAGTGCCGGGAATGAAAATGGAAAAGCCGGAACCAATCGCAAATAAAATCACGGCGACTTGAAGAGTGCAGTATTTGGAATGAAAATTCATGATTGACTGCCCCAAGACCTATGACCCATCATGTAGCCGATCTATTCCTCAATCCAACAAAATCGTTATCGTCGCGCAAATCGTTACAAATTAACAAATCGTTATTTTTTTAAGTCTCCACTGACTACCCTTCTGAACTTCCCGATCTTCCCCAAATGTCTAACATGAAACTAACTGAAAGAATCACTTACCATCAGGCTGATCATTGATGATTGAATCTTCCCAAAATCATTGTACATCGCCCAGACATCATGTGGCTGTGTTAACAAGTGGTGGTTCTGACAGTGCCATTTTAGCTTGTGATCTGGCTCACCAGGGGTTCAGGGTACATCCGATATACATCCGGTTTGGCCTGCGTTGGGAAGAAATTGAAATCGACCATGCCCGCCAGTTCCTGATGGCGGCAAATCATCCGAACCTATTGCCACTGGTTGAGCTAAGTCAGCCAATGGGCGATGTTTATGGGTCGCACTGGAGCCAACAGGGTGAAGTACCCGACGCAGAATCTGCTGATGAAGCGGTGTATCTGCCGGGACGCAACATTTTGCTAGTCTCAAAGGCGGCGGTATGGTGTGCCCTGAATCGTGTGAATTTTATCTACTCAGGTGTTTTATCTGGCAATCCATTTTCAGATGCCACCGCTGATTTTTTCGATTTACTGACACGGGCAGTTTCAATGGGGCTTGACTGGTCGATTGAAGTGGTTCGACCTTATTCACATTTAAAGAAAATTGATGTGTTGAGAATCGGCCAGGCAATGCCATTACAGTACACCTTCAGTTGCCTCAGCCCGACTAAAGGCCGGCACTGTGGCGATTGTAACAAATGTGCCGAACGCCAGAAAGCATTTCGCGAGGCTGCAATTCCAGATAGAACAGATTATGCGGTGGCCGTTTCAAGTTCGGGAGTATAATGAGTAATGAGTTCAGGTGTCATTGAGCATTCACTGGCAGATCAGCCAGATTTGGGTCGGAGACAAGGTGCCATGTATCAGGTAGCGCGAGAACTGGATTTCTGTTACGGGCATCGTCTTCTGAACTATCCCGGCAAGTGCCGCCACCTTCACGGGCACAATGGTCGAGCAATTATCACGCTGGAAGCTGAATCACTTGATGAACGTGGAATGCTCGTCGATTTTGCCGACATCAAGCAGAAGGTGCAGCGTTGGGTTGATGATAATCTTGATCATAATATGATTCTTTGCAAAGACGATCCGATCGTTCCAGTGCTTCAGGCCCAGGGCGAGCGATTTTTTCTGATGGACTCAAACCCGACAGCTGAAAATATTGCACGACTTATTTTTGATCATGCTTACCAGGCTGGTCTGCCCGTTGTCAAAGTGCAACTCTGGGAAACAGCCAATTGCCACGCCAGCTATCAAATGACATCAGGCATGGCCACGGCACATGGTCTGGCCAATGCCTGGCGTGAACCAACATGGCGTGAAGTGCACGACGATTCAATTGTCTGATTAGTCTGTTTCCTGCGTTGATCAGCGGGATTGACCCGAGGATGGCAGCCTGAAATGAGGATGGTATTCCTGGCGTCCTTCAATGTAATGCCCACTGTGGGCCAGCCATTTTCTGGGTCTGTCAGGCTTTAGATTTTGTGGCCTGTCACTCTTTTCGAGATCGATGCGAGTTTGCTCATCCATGAGCGACTCCCCTAGTGGGAAATGATGAATCAAGTTGCGAGTACGATACCAGGTCGATGTTGTCTGATTCTATCAACAATCATCGGCCAAATTCCTGAAATTTGATGATTTATTTCGAATTTCGAGACTTTTTCCCCAAAACCAACCTCATTCTTTTGAAATAAGAGCGTTGGATGGAAGTTTCGCTGACTTATCAGACTTTTCTTCCGGGTTATGATAGCCTGCCGTCTGCACCTGGTTATCCAGCTGACTCTCCTGCTTTTTTCTCTTCAGGTTAACAGCAGTTGAAGGTGCCTGAACAGGCTGAAAAACAGGAACTTCCCGGCTTGTGGCCTTCACGATGTCGGGCACTTTGAGTGAGGCTTCGCGATTGGCGTTCCATGCCCAGACTAAAATAAGTTTCTGCCGTGTTTCCTTTTCTTCCCTTGGTGGATCTGTCAGAAGAAACCAGCCGAGTCCACCTTCACGAGACGAATCAAGCCCAATCACAAGACATTGACCATGTTCGATCCGTACATTTGCTGCAAGATCGCGAAACATTTCTTCCGTCTGGCCTGACTTGATTAATAACTGTCCTGGCTCGAATGGGTTAGCACCCGCCTGTGAAGGTGTTATCTGACTGGCATTCTTGCCGTGATGAATCTCGGGAGTAACCTTCAAAATCACCCCGGCCTGGTCATCAAGAAGCCCCGCCACGCGGAAAAAGCCACTGGCATCCTTAAAAACCTTGCCTGCCACACCCATGCCACTATCAACAAGCAACGATATTTCAGGTCTGGATTCGGCCGTGGCAATCTTCACCGGCTCGTTAAATGGCTGGTTCACCACCAGTGGCTCGACAATCTGTCCTGCCGGACCACTGTGTTTCATTAACTCTTCCACTTCCGATGGAAGCGAAGAACGCAGAAGTCCAACGCGAATTCCATTACGTTGAAGGGATTCTTTCAGATTCGTCGGCAAAACCTGTTCGTCGCAGGTGCGCCATATCGACTGATCGATCGATGGGTCCTTGAGCGGAGCAATCAGCGTTGCGATCTTCATGCCCACGCGTTTAGGACCATCAAGCGGGTGCCCGTCAGGCTTGGTTGCCCTGAGGGATTCAGCGACAGAAGGACCGTCGTTCTCTTTTTCCTGTCCGCTGAAGCGAACAAGATGACACCCGCCCGAACTGGCGGCCAGCATGATGGCAAGCAATTTTCGTCGCAATATGACCGACATGGCTGGGGATCCTTCCCGCCTGTAAATATGTACCCTTGGGAACCGGGCACTTTCCTGATTCAGCATACTGCAGGGGCTTTTTTCGTCAATCTCAAAATCACAGTGTTTTGAGATACTCAATCACTTTCAACCGCTCGTCTTCTGACAGTTTATCACCAAATGTGTGTCCGCCATTTCCAAGACCATAGCGTGACGAATCATAAATCGAACGATTCTGGAAAAGATCATCGTAAACCGGCTTTTCACCCGGTTTCAGCGTCTGAACTTTCCAGCCGAGGCGGTCGCGATCGTAATTTTCAAATTCGGTTGACGTATGTCGGATAAAACGGTCAGGCCGGTTCCTGCTGTTCAGCAGATCGTAAACCGTTGGCACCGAGCCATTATGAAGATAGGGGGCAGTGGCCCAGACACCATCAAGGGGCGGTGCCTGATAGCCCAGAGGCACTGATTTATCAACGGGGTGAACCCGGCCGAACCAGGTGGAATTATAGTGATCGATGGATTTATCGCTCACACCTTTGGCCCGGGCCGGATCGGTACCGATGATGTCAAGCTCAACCAATCGGTCAGGATATTCTGGCTTCTCGCCATATTTGCCGTGGCACGAGGAGCAGTTTTTTTCAAAAACGACACGCCCTTCGGCGGCCTTGGCCTGATCGACATCAAAGGGCCATTTTGGCGGCTTGATTGTGTAAAGATAGGCCATCAGGTCTTTGAATTTGGGCTCAAGCCCGGCAAATTGGGCTTCGGTCAGTTCACCCAGATAAAATTGCATCAGGCTTCGGGCTGATTCACCGGGAGTGCGTGCATCAATATAAATTGTCGATTTTTTCGCAATGTGCCACCATGGCGGAACGTCCTGCTCAGGCACGTTCGCGTCGAGAGGTAACGGGAACGATCTCATGGTCAGGTCTGGGTTCCGCAGGCTAAAAAGCACAATCGCCAGTTGCCCGGCATTCACCGTGCCACGCGTGGAATTGAGATTAAATGTAAGAATTGGCGGCCTTCGACCCTCAGTGCGAGTCATAGCATTCAGGAAAGTCACAAAATCAAGAGTGCTGTTGCCCAGGCCGGCATAGCTTTTGCCGCCAATCGAGCCACCATGGCATATCAGGCAATCAATCTGCAGGCCTTTGGCTTTTTGATCTTTCATCAAGGCCGGGCGCAGGCCCATGGGCAAGCCATCATTATCAAAAGGTGCCGGATGCAGGCCGAATCTCAGACGGGCGATCGTATCCGCGTCGGTTTTTTGGGTGTCAGGCGTGGTTCGCAGGGCCTCGGGCAGCGGTTTAGTGGATTTTTTCAGTTTTTCCCATGTGTCGAACTCCCATGCCGCTGTGAGGTAGCTGCCTTTTTCAACGACTACGCGGCCCCGCTCTGCAGACTGTGGATCAACCACCCGATCAATTGCATGCAATGACGATGCAGAAATCAGGAAGATCAGGGAAATGTTGAACACAGCACAGAAACATCGCATGAGACAAAACCCCTGGCACGATATGAACTCACTAATTATTTTTTATTCAAAGTCATGTCAAACGAAAAGGCACGATGAGTCATCGTTCGCGGAAATCGCAATTCAAAGCAATCGGGTTAAAACTCAACCCGATTGGATTATTAGTATTGCGGTTCGATGGATATTGCTTAATTCATCTGACGGGCACGATTCATACCATTCAGAAAACCGCTGATAAAACTTTCTATCAAAACAAACAAGATCGCAGCCAGCGAAAAGATGAGTATCTTGAAAACGACAGATTTCTTTTTGGTGAAGCAGGGCGTCATTGCTCTGATTTGGGCGTACTCCGGTTTGCAGACATAAGCCGCCTTCTTGTTAAAAAGAGAGTAGAGAGCAGGCCATGCGAAAGGAATTACACTGAACGGAACTCAGATTATTATTGAAATAATTCGAGCCCAATTTCTCAGACGACGAAGAGCTTGACCAAGAAAAAAAAAGGGGATTAAAAAAAACAGGTCAAAGAATCGATTCATAGACACAATTACATTTTTATCATTGATATTTCTGATAAAATAATCATGAACAAAATCATATCGCTTATAATGAAAAAACTGCTAAATATTATGAAAAAAGTCCCAATTGCCCTGACTGACGCCTCGGCTGAAAAATGCTCACCGCGAATTTGTTCTATTTCGTCAAGCTCATTATCCGAATACAAATCATCGTTGAATTCTGAATCCGGGGCAGCATAAAAGGAGTCTGCTTCAGGATAATTCTCCGGTTTGAAATGAAAATCAGTCATCGGCATGAATCTCACTGAAAGGAATCAAGTCGGATGAAAAATAAGCACTCATGAGACAGAGCCGGTTTACCGACCGGCCCTGATCTTGCGGCTCATTGCCGAATATTCCAGCATCTGGCGGGTGAAATCCTGTGGATAACTGATTTTTACATCGGTGATGGTGCCTGAATCACCCATTACAGGCTCAAGCCGGGGCATGACAAAGCCTGTATAAGTGGGCAAATCAAGATTCGCGACTCGGGCCAGCACTTCATCACGCAACCTGGTGTCGAACTTGATCCCGTGCTTTTCAAACAGGGCTTTGGCTGCCGGATAGTCGCCCTCCGACTTGATTCGCTGCACTTCGGCCAAAAGCCGGCCCACACCCTCGCGAAACGCTTTGGCATCTTTCATCACATAAAACGTCTTGCCATCGCGCTTGCGAACATCAATCGCTTTGGAGTTTTCAATCAACCAGTTCACTATCATCTGGCGATTGCGCATGTGGTCTTCTTCAATCTGGTCGCCTTCTTTCATGCGCCTAAGCTGCACCATCGCATTACGGGTGTAATATTCATATTCCGCCAGAATCACATCCTGATGCTCATCCGCCTTCACCAGCCCAAGCTCAACCATTTTCGGGTCGGCAATAAAATAGAGGGCCACCAGGTCAGCCCGGCCTTCTTCAAGGGCTGAATATTGCTCCTTCAGCAAATCCTGCGGCTTACCGGCAAGCTTCTCAGAAATCCGGCCTGAGGCATGGCCGATCACCTCATGCATATTCACCGTAAGGTCTTGTGCCAGAGCACCATACTTTTCATTGCGGGCGGCTTCTTCGGCTGTCCATGCGAATTCAGATCTCAGGCCCGGCGGCGTTGATTTTTCATAGGCTTCAATGATATTTGACAAAGAGACAGACTTGCTGCCATATTCCTCGCGAATGGCCTGATCATTCGGCAGGTTGATGCCAATCGGCGTGACAGGCCCGCCATCACCTGTCTCAACCACGACATCAATCGCATTGGCGGTGATGCCCTTGACGTCGGGCTTGCGATAGGCCTTGTCGCAGGGCATATTGGCTTCGAAATAGGCTGCATTGGCCGCGATTTTCTTAATGGCTGCCGTCTTCTGCTGATTCACAATCGAGACGATCGACTCCATCGCCCCCTTCTTGCCGCGGGCATCGACATAAACTTCAGTGAAGTAATTGATTGTGTCAACCAGAGCGTCCTTGTCCTGCACCCAGGCAATGTCATAAGCCTTACGGTCGGCTTCTTCAGCCGTCTGATAGACTTTGATCAGGGCCTTTAGCGCCTTGGCCGTGGCGGGCGGAGCCACTTTAACGGCATCTTCAAGGTGGCCGACAATGGCACGGATCTGGGCATCGTAAAGGCCGCCGACACGATAAGGCTCTTCCACCAGCCTGCCATCGCGTTTGACAAGCCGTGAATTGAGTTCATAGCGTTCCTTGAAGCCTTCAAGGTCTTTCATTGAAACGCCAACATAGAGATTATTGGCCGATTCCTGCAGGATGTCCTTGCCGGGGCCGGGCGTTTTATTGGTGACAAATGTCTGGAAATTCGGGTCGAAGAACATCGGTGCCAGCCGATCAACCAGCTTTTCCGGCGTTTCGCCGGATTTCAGCGGCAAAGGCCCGCCGGCGGCGGCCACTTTCCGGGCTGCTTCAACCAGTTCGCCGCGGCTGGCCTTCAGGGTGAATTTGCGGGTTGTCAGGTTGTGATAAGGCCCGCTGTTAAGCCAGAAGAGCTTGGCGTATTGCAGGATATTCTGCCGAAATTCGCCGACTGCGGCATTGGGGGTGGTGATGATCGATTCAATCAGATCACGCATCTCAAGAGCCTGGGCGTGACGCTGGTCGTAATAGATGTCGCGTGCCGCGATAGCCGCCTGATAAAGATGGTAAACCAGCTTCTTCTGCTCAATCGGCAGGTCGGCAAAGCCATCGGCATAAACCTGCACCACCGCGGCATCGTCAACGCGCTCCAGCATATATTTCCGAGACTCGGCGCCCGGTTTGGTATCCTGGCCAAATGTGGCCGGCGTGAGGCAGAGAACAAGCCCTGAAGCAGCAGAAAAAAGGCGACGACGATTCATGGCAGGGGTGCCTTTCGGTCAATCAGTAAAATCAGGAAAAGCTGGAGGTATTGCAAGAGACTAGCAGTTGAGTCGCGTTTCAGGCAAGAGCGATGGCCATGCCGGAACCGGAACACCCTGAAATTCCTTATGCTCGGCTGGTTTAGACCGGGCATTACTGGCTGCTTCAAAACGGGCCACCGATGCGCAGATTATGCCTGGGCAACTTGGTATGATCGGTCAACTAACATGTTTTAACCTGCGGCCAGTCCAGTCAAAGGCCAAAAGAGCGATGACGACACGAATTTCTGAACTCAAATGTTTTCTGATTCTCGCCATTTCCGGCTTGACCAGCGGCCTCAACGCCCAGGAAAACCTGGCCCCTGGCACGCCACTGAAGCGAACAGGCGACGAGATTGTCGCCTGTGGTCAGCTATTTCATATTGGCACGCCTGTGGTTCTATGGACTGACGCCGGTGGATATGACGCTTATCGGGTCGACCGGCGATTCGTGCCGCTTGACCAGGCCAACTGGGAAGCCACGCAGAAGGCTGGGGGCGTGAAATCACCGAACCGGTACGGAATGCGCACAAGGGGCCTGACAGCAGAACAAATTGAAAAGAGGCGTGCTGGTTGGGAGTTGAACGAACTGCAGCAGGTGGTAGATCAGTTCGTAATTCACTTCGATGCTCGGGGGACTGCCAAAACGTGTTTTCAGGTATTGCACGATATGCGAGGACTGAGTGTGCATTTTATGCTCGACCTTGACGGCACCATCTATCAGACACTTGACCTGAAGGAATCTGCCTGGCATGCGACGATCTCTAACGGGCGTTCCATTGGAATAGAAATCGCTAATGTTGGTGCTTATGCAGTGGGCGGGAAAAATCCATTTGAGCAATGGTATTTCAAGGGTGATGATGGAAAAACGGCCATAAAGATTCCCGGCGGGCTTGAAAAATCAGGTATTCGCAATCAATCAATCCTGCTCCATCCCGACCGAAATGAACTGGTAAAAGGAAATATTCAGGGTCAGAATCTTGAACAATATGACCTGACACCACAGCAATATGCTGCCCTGGCAAAACTTACAGCTGGACTATGCACAGTTTTCCCGAAAATCAAATGCGATTACCCCAAGGATGCATCAGGCGGGCTCATTACGCAAAAGTTGTCTGAAAATGAATTTAAAGCCTATTCTGGGATTCTCGGGCATTATCATGTTCAAAGTAACAAGGTTGACCCGGGTCCGGCTTTCCAGTGGGAGCGACTTCTGCGCGAAACCCGCTCTCTCATGGTGAAATAAGCAGTTCATGGTATTGATCTGTTACATGTGAAAAGAATTATCAAGTTTACCAGAATTTCTATCAGATCTGCATTGCCACACTCTGGAGAACCGGTTTAAATATGTCGGTGATTTCAGGATGAAATGACTTCTCTCCTTCAACAAAACCAGCCTCAGGGAACGAGATCGTTAATGAAAGACTCATGGGTTTGGTGGCTGGTAGCTTTTGAAGTCTGGATGGTCAGTGTATGGGCATTCCGGCATCTCGCTATTGGTTTTATTTTCTGGCGAACTCCAAAACTTGGGCTTAACTCACCAAAATCTGAAATAACTTCAGTTAGCCCGATGATCTCAATACTTATGCCCTGTAAGGACGAAGAGCACAATGTTGAAGCCTGTGCACGTGACTTGCTGGCCCAGACATACCCCAACTTCGAATTAATCCTGATCGACGACCGCAGTACCGATGGAACTGGCATGGTTGCCGACGAAGTGGCCAGGACCGACAACCGGATCAAAGTGCTTCATCTGATTGATCGACCAGCCGGATGGACTGGAAAAACCTATGCGCTGAAACGCGGAATGGAAGTGGCTGAAGGGTCATGGATTCTTTTCGTGGATGCAGATACCCGACACAACCCCGACTGCCTTTCCATTGTGATGCAGTGGGCAAAAGATCGACAGGCTTCCATGGTCAGCCTGCTGCCCCAGATGCGCTGCGAAACGTTCTGGGAAAGAGTGAATCAGCCGCTTTGCGGAATTGTGCTGATGCGATCATTCCCGCTTGAGCTGGTTAATGCCGACTGGTCGGGCATGGCCTTTGCCAATGGACAATACATTCTGATAGACCGTTCCGTTTATGAAGCAGCGGGCGGGCACGAAAGCGTTCGCGACAAGTTCGTTGAGGATATTTATCTGGCCCGCGTGGTGAAGCAGACTCTAAAGAAACGCGTGCTTACTGCAATTGCCCCCGAAATCTGTTCGACTCGAATGTACACCGACCTTGGGACCCAGATCTCAGGCTGGGCCCGGATTTATTATGATGCATGGGGCAGAAATGCATTCACCGCCCTGTGGAAGATTATGGAGCCGTTAATATTCACGCAGTCTGCATGGCTTATCCCTTTGCTGGGATTGGTGCTTTTGGCCACTGGCCACGACGGCGGATTTGGGACGAGACTTTTGTGGCTTTCGCTGGCCCATAACATCCTGATGTTTACAGTCATTGCCCGGCTTTATCATTTCAACCGTGCCCGCTGGCAGGATACAGTCTGGTATCCACTATCAGGACTTATTTCAGACTGGATTTATCTGCGGGTGATACGAATGTGTCTTACGGGCAAAGTTACTTGGCGTGGTACGACTTATGCCGCGACAAAGGGGCCTGGAGGGGGTTCCATCATGGAACATCCACCACAACCCGGTGCAGCCGGTGGTGCTCACCAGTCTGCATCCCGACTTTTCAAAACGGGCATTTGACGCAATTGTTAGAATAAATATATTGAACAAAGATAATTGCCCATTGCCCAACAGCAACAATCGATCGTGGGAGTGTCAGTCCATGTCGGATCCAACCAGATCACACAAGCTACGAATATTGAAAACCGGCCATGGAGACCTTTGCCTGGCAGAATGGCAAAAACACGACAACGATTCGATCAGCAATGCACGGACTCTATTCGAGGAAAACTTTACTTCTGGCCGACTTGCTTTCAGGGTCGATGGACCGGGCCGAACCAGTCTGCTGCGAGCTTTTGACGAAACCGCACCCGAAATTATTATTGTGCCCGCTATTCAGGGCGGCTGATCACCACGGTCGTGTCTCGCGGCACCGATCATGTCATTCTGCCTCGAGAAATTTCTTGTAAATCAGGCCTTTCAAGATGATTCGTACCGGGTATCTTCGCTGGGAAATTGAGGCTGAGGATATTCGATGTGCAGAGGATCGAGCCTCTCGCGAAGTCATTCTTCGAGCCCGGCCGACCTACCGCCGACTGATCATCAAACATAAATCCGCCGGTGATCTGGCCGATCGCTTCGCCCGTGGCGAAATTTCTTATGCCGAATACCAGGAAGCGATTGAAGAAGGTGAAGACCAGTTACCAATCCATCGCAGGCCGCAGCCCGATACGCATCTGACAATCGCCGATGTCGGCCCGCATGTCTTCCGATATAGCGAATCTGACCGTCTGAAGATGCTCAGGTACTGGATGGACAAACTTCATCGTGAAATCATGGCCTTCGCAACAGAAGTGGTCAGGGCAGGGTCGAAATACCCATCGCTGGTCGCCAAAACTCCGGCACTGCGTTCTGCTTATGCTTACATGGTATCGCACGAAACCTGGCGAGTGATTGAAGGACGTAGCACACCGGCTGCCACGCAGGAAGACGAACCGACCGAGATTGACCTGGCTGTGCAGGCAGAAGGAATCCCGGAATTGGTCGCAGCAGAATTGGTAAGGGATATAGTAACTAACGATGAATTCAACGAGTTTTGTGTTTACGACCGGATCAGTGTGACTCATGGAGAGCAGACTTACCGCATTCCTCGCAAAAGCCATGGGCTTATTGAAGTGTGGAACCCGAAGTCAAAACAGCAGATCTGCCGGCTGTGCGTAGTTTTTGAAGACCCGGGAATGCCACCTTCCGACGAAGTTGTCATGAAATACCTTCTGGCGAAGCATCAGCCAGAAATGATCTGGAAAATAGGCATCCGCTTCCCGCCGCTGTCGGTTGATTTTGACGCCCCGCCCCCGCGACGCTGGAGTTGATGGCAAACGATTGTAAATTGCAAACCTTTGTTTTCACAGAATGTAGAGGTTTTGATTTCGAAGTTATTGCCAATTTTGGCCGATAGTAGATTTGGGAATCCAGATCAATCAATCAATCAGGCGAGCCAATGATGAAGCGACTTTTTATTTCACTGCTCATTCTGATTTCTGCAGCTCCGCTGGCAAGCGCAGTAGATATTCCACTTTACGACGCCACACTGGGCACACTGCCCGAAAGCCAACCATGGCTTTTTTATGCTCAGGACGCCGGTTCTGGCGGGGCAATCAGCAAAAGTCTGGTCACCGGCGGCACCAGCCTGATTACAGACCAGCCCAACCGGGCCGGTTGGTCGAACACCATTCCCATTCTGAACACCTTCAAAAATGCCGCTTTCCCGACTCTGAACCCGGCCGCGGGTTTTGAACTGGCCTGGTCGATGCAGGTCGTTTCTGAAAATCACATATCCAACGACCGCGCCGGCACGAGCGTGATTCTTCTGGGCTCTGACAACAAGGGTATCGAACTTGGGTTCTGGGGTAACGAAGTCTGGGCCCAGACGGCCAGCCCTCTCTTTACGCATGGCGAATCAACCACCTTCGACACCTCTTCTGCAGCGGTGAATTACCGCCTGGTCGTGACCGGGGCAAACTATCTGCTTTATGGAAACAACAGCCCGCTTCTCAGTGGGCCGACCCGCAGCTATTCCGCTTTTGGCAGCGCACCATACACGTTGAATAATTACTTCTTTATTGGCGATAACACCACTTCGGCCGGTGC
>JBEITT010000120.1:0-14375 GCA_040374745.1 Planctomycetaceae bacterium
ACAATGGAAAATCCATTTCCCCAATAGAGTTGAACTCAAAGCCATCAAAACGAGAAAGGTTGTGTCAATAAACATTCAAGTATAACTCCTTTCTACAGACAACTTGTGGTTAGTATATATTAATGACAGAAGTAACGAAATCAGCGGTAGTTCAACAATAATAATCTTACAGATCAACTGAACCGTTGTTTGTAAATCGGGGTGTTGCAATAAGTGTGTTGAAGAAACAATTGAAGAAATATATAAACCGAATGCAATATTAAATAAGATCATCACATACTTTAATCGCATCATTGCCATTTTTTTGGTCCATTTCGATGAAGACCAGACAATTATCATCAGAAATAAAGTCGCCAACATCTGAAACAAAGTACTGGTCGCGGCAACTTCATAAATTGTCTGTGAGCGGCAGGCATTCTTTAAGATTAAATATTGTGGAATGACAAGTCCCACAGCGATGATGGTTGCTTTCCATGGCTTTCCAGTGGCAATCATTGCCTGCCTGATAGGCCAGGCAGATGAAAAAAAGAGCGATCCCGTGAGCATCGGCAAGAATACAACCATACCAGGAGCCAGACCTGGAAAAACCAATGGCAAAATAATCTGAGCTGGTGGAATGGCCCATAGTGCAATCAGGCCAAGAACACTTGTTATCATTATCGATTCAAATTCTGCTCGATGCATAATTTCTCTGTAATTATTACCCTTTCCAATCGCCTGCTGATATTCCGGGTAAAGCACGATTGCAATTCTTCCGGCAATATCATGGCACCAGCTTGTCGCCAGAATTGCAATTGAGTAATAACCGGCCTGGCTTTCACCATCGGGCATCACGCCCAATATCATCATTCGATCCATTGAACCCAGCAGCATCCAACTTGAATTTAATGCAAGTATCGGCAAACCCGTCCATGCCAGTCGACATGCAGTCCTAAAATGAAATTCATGACGAATTGAAATACAATCTGGTGATCTATTGAGCAGAAAACCCTGAAATAAAAAGCCCGCCACCAAACCAATCAACATTCCCCAGAATCCACCAAGATAAATACCGACAATCATCAATATTGAAAATGCAAAATTAACCTGAATTGCAATCCTTGAGCTGGTTTGAAAATGGCCCTCGCTTCTCATGATTGCGATCTGAAAATCCTGCCTTCTTTTCAGAATAACCATAATTCCAACCAGAGCGAAGCCTATGCCCCACTGCAATTTCTCCATAATCAGATAATAAAAACCAAAAGCTGCTAAAGCTGCGCCATAAACCCCAGATGTAATTGAATTAGTGCCCGAAGCGATATTGGTCAGTCGTTCCGCTTCGACTGACTGACCGGCTGCAATCAGAATCGGACGCTTCTGCACAGCCCCCAATGCCACACCCAGACTTGAATAGCTTGTATTATCGAGAAAAAACCGCAAACCTGAATAAATACCAATGTCAGCGGGTGAAAGCCCCCAGCGAAGGGAAAATGAAAGTACAATACCACTGATCCGCTCTATCTGACCGGCAGCAATATACCAAAGACTATTTTTAATTATTCGCTGAGCCGGATGTGCCACCAGCTTTTGTATACTGCTGGTTCCAGAATTTCCTGATTCTGATAAATTTACACCGGCTGAAACAGACATTACAACCTGACCATACAAAACTGTGATCGACCAGATTCGCCAGCCGGGTCGTCGCTGCCTTGAAAAACTTCGTGAGGAATAGGCCCTGATTCGATGATTGTCAGCCCACGACTCCTATACCATCCCGCCGTGTCATATCCATATCGATTGTAAGTTATGTCAGTATCTTCATTGTGCAAGCACCATCGTCGGGCTACCCGAAGTATTTCCAGCCTGATTTTTTCGGCCATAGCCGGCGGGTTATGCAGAATCACTGCCGATGTAATTACCATGTCAAACGAATCGTCTGCAAATGGCAGCCTCTCACCCGATGCCCTGAAAAGCCTTATATTTTCCATTCCGGCAAGATGTCTTTTTGCAAGTGCCAGTTGGGTCGGGCTATAATCAATTCCAGTAATCTGTAATGCAGGCCCTGATTCAGCTCTGATGTTGGCAATCTGCTTGCCATAACCACAGCCCACCTCCAGAATGGAAACCGGTTGGCAGCCTGCTACTTTCCTAGCAAGCCATAGCGACCTTGCGGTTCGTGCAGGTTGCCCTTCCTGCTCGGCCTGATATTCTTCCCCACCTCTCAGCGTCCAGTATTCCTGTGGGTCTGAATAAATGGCCCGCCGCTTAAGCGATGGCCAGTTTTCAAGCCCCCTGCGCATCGACTTGTGCCAGATATATTCCAGACCGCCATGACGATAGGCCATCAGAACCTTGTCAAAAATGGTTTTCTGGTTCTGATCAGGGATTTTTTCTGAGCCTGTCATCGAGCCCGACATGCCAGCACCTCCATGTGCCGCCAATCACCATCCAAGTCAACATTTTTTGGCCTTTGCAAAGCACCATCAAACGCATCGTCGGAACATCGCAACATCCTAATTGAACTTACGAATCGGTCAAGTCGAAGATGCTATGACAAGAAATTCCGCAAGATTATCAGACATTGGGCAACTATTTCATAAAAAGATCAAATTTGAACGAAGTTGCAAAAAAGAAATACGGAAAAAAGATCATGGATTATGGGATTGTCACTCAGGCCCGGTAAACTTATCATAACGTCCAATTGATGATTTGCTTGCCGCAAGGCTTGCCCGAGTCACCATATGCAGGTCTTCTGTCTTTTGACATAAAAGATTGCTGGGCATGGGGGCAGGCTTGTGGCCTGTTATCAAAAGGCTTTTGCGGTATGGCATGAGGTTCAGATGAAGCATTTTTCCAAGTCGGTCAAAGTGTCTGACAATCGCCTGATTTTACTCAGGCAGGCACTTCATGCCGATTGGTTCAATGGACGCGCACATCGCCGGTTAAACATCTTTGAAGGCTGGAATGCTGACATCTGGATACACGAGACCGGACACTCGGTGATTTTTTCCAATAAGACTGTTGTACTCACAGAAATCCTGACAGACCTCTCTCATGAATTGCCACAGGATCGCGTAATCTGGCAGCGTACCCCGCTCGACGAGGAACTAACGACTATCCAGCCAGGCGGCAGGCTGGAATATCAGATCAATTACGAGCTGGAAATGGCCGAACCTGCCATTTTTCGATTCCTCAGCAACGAGATGCTCCTGAAGCCAACTCCTCACAGTCTTTGCTGGCAACGTGGCGGACACCATCGCCTCGAAGAAAATCCAATCATCCGCGTGAATTTTGATCCGGGCCCGGGTTATCTCTCCGTTCAGACTTTCCATACCTTCCCAAATGAATCGGCAATTCTGCGAACTCAGTCCCTGTTTGAAATTCATTAAATAAGAATCTCCATGATCCTTCCCTGCAAAAGTTCATGAAGAACAATTCCATTGATTATGAAAGATATTTCTCTACATCATTGTTCCTGTTAATTGTTTCGCTGATCTGGTTCCTGCCTTTTATTGAAATTCTGAGAGAAATATTTAATCCTTTACAAATCCCAGTTCAGAACGCCACCCCCGGGCTGATCAATTCACCTCCACCCTGGTTACAGGCCGATAAATCTGTCAGTCGATGGCTGGAACTTGCCGCACGAAGTCTGCGACTGGGCCTGGCCACCATTATTTTTGCGGTTCCTCCATCACTTTTCATTGCCTGGATACTTGATCGTTGCCACTGGCCTGGCCGGCAACTCACTCGCCATTTCTGGCGCATCCTGATTTTTATGCCGCTGCCTGTCACAGCCACCATCTGGCTTGGCAGCTTCAGCAATCTCGGACGTTCACAGGCATTCGGGCTCTCCACCCAGCCAGTCATTTCAGGTTGGCTGGCTGCCACAGTTGTGCATTCCATCGCAGCCATGCCAATTACAGCCTGGATATTTGGTTCAGTCATGCGCCGATCAGATATTGGCCTGGAAGAAATGGCTCGTCTCAATAGCCCATTCCCAGTCTCAATTTTCCGCTCGACACTCAGGCTCACTATTCCGGCCATTCTGGGTTCGGCCATTATCGCCCTGATGCAGACCGCCGGCGACATGACTGTCACTGACCTGGTGCAGGAACGCACCTTCGCCGAAGAAGCCTATCTGCAGGCACAAATGGGCGATGGTCTGGCCGCTGCTGCCACCACCGCGATACCTCCCTCTGTCTTTCTTGCATTACTTTTTTTCCTGTGGTTTGCCAAATTCGAAAAAAAACTCATAAAACCTTCGGCCCACGATTCAATCAGTTTCAACAACACAGGCAATTCACTGCCACTGAATTCCATCTGGCCAGTCATGATCTTGGCTGGTCTCACCTTTTTTTTCTGGCTCCTGCCAATACTGGCTATTATCTGGCGGGCAGGCAGGGCAGGTGGCATGGCCACTCTGAACAAATTGCCTGTATGGTCACTGAAAAACTTGTTTAATAATCTGAATAACGCCAGGGCCGATATCGCTGAGACAATCGCACCGACTCTTCTGGTCTGTGGTCTCACGGCTTTTTTTTCCGTCATTCTTGCATGGCTTATGGTTGAATTGGCCACGAAAAATCGCCGACTTCAGTGGCTCCTGTTCTTCGGGTGTGTGCTTGGGCTGGCCACTCCAGGGCCTGTGGCAGGCCTGGCTATTATCTGGGTCTGGATACCATTGCGTTCGGTTTACGACAGTCCTGCCATATTGATAATGGCCCAGCTGTTTCGGCTTCTGCCAATCGCAGTCATCCTTATCTGGCCTGCAGTTGCCACCAGATCCATGGCCCTCACAGACCTGCTGCAGCTTGATTCGCTCTCAACCTGCGAAAAATTCAGGCGAGTTATTCTGCCCGGCATGGGGCCACTTCTCCTCACAGTTTTATTTGTTGTCTTCGCCATGGCTTTTGCTGAACTGCCTGCCAGTAATATTGTCGCCCCACCCGGCCTCGATCTCTTTGCTGTCAGGCTATGGGGGCTTATGCACACTGGCCTGGAAAGCCATCTCGCTGCAGTTGTGCTGCTGGCAATGCTGATGATCTTTTTTACCGGGCTGATTTTATGGGGATTTTCGACATGGTTTGTAAAAAAATTTGAAAAAATTCGTCATACCATGAAATAATCGGTTTCGATCGACGAATATCCTCATGTTCAGGTGAATCGTGTCAGGCTGAATCAATTGTCTCGATTAATCATGACATGAATCTGGCAAATTCCGGAACAGCTATCGATGCTTGATGTCAGCGATTTGCGTGTCGATTACGACGACTTCTGCGCCGTTCGCGACCTTTCCATAAACATCAGTGCAGGCCATGTCTGTGGCCTGATCGGGCCCAACGGTGCCGGCAAGACTTCAACCATGCGGGCCATCGTTGGACTTCTGGAACCGACTTACGGCACTATTCGAATCGGTGGTATCGACGCCCGCGAAAACCCCGATTCCGCGCAAAGCATTATTGGCTTTATGCCCGACTTTGCTCCAGTCTATGAAGATCTTAAATGCAGGGAATATCTCGAAATTTTCGCTGCGGCCTACAAAATACCCAAATCAATTCGCAGACAACGTGTGGCTGAAGAACTGGCCAGAGTCAGCCTGACTGAAAAAAGCGAAGTCCTTGCCGGCACACTTTCCCGAGGAATGCGTCAGCGTCTGACTCTGGCCAAAACCCTATTGCCCGACCCCTCAGTTCTCCTGCTTGACGAACCAGCCTCGGGCCTCGACCCCAATGCACGCATTGAGTTGAAAATCATCATCAGGGCTCTGGCAGCGCAGGGCAAAGCGATTCTCGTCAGTTCCCACATCCTCAGTGAGATGAGCGAATTCTGCACCAGTGTCGCAATCATGGAAAAAGGCCGAATGGTGGTACAGGGCACCATCGACGAAGTCCAGACCCGATTCAGCGAAGGTATTGCAATTGAAATCAGGGTCCTGAATCAGCAGGCAGAACTCCACGAATGGCTAGGGCTTAGAAATGAAGTCAAATCCATTGACAGCCTTAATTCAAACGGAGATTTTCTGGTGCATCTCAACACCACTGATCAGGAAGCAGTGGCAGAACTTCTGGCACGGCTCTGCGAGAGCGGTTTTCGTATCACAAGTTTTTCGCCTCGGCGTGAAGGCCTGGAAGAACTCTTTCTTAAGGTTGGTGCACGTGAAGTCTCCTGACCACACTTAAATTACAAGAAATTCGCCAAAAGAAACATCCTGTCAGGAGCGAGTAAAATGCAATCTGAATCAAACCTGAAAATGAAACATAAATATTTTGATCCTGCCATTTTTTTTGATAACCCCATCATTATCAAACAGTCAAAGGTTCGGCTGAAGCGTTCCAGCCTGATCTCATGGCTCATGATGATCATTGTCATTTGCTCGGCACTACTCTGGATGGAATTTGAATTCGGTAATCAGCGTTACGACCGTTCAGCCGGTTATATCATGGGCGGAATGATATTCTTAATGCTGATTGTGGGCTCACAGCAAATTGGCATGATGATCTCAACGACTCGAGCCAGTGGCATGATTGATTTTCATCGCCTCAGCCCGCAGTCACCACAGAGCCTTTATCTTGGTTTTTTACTCGGCGGCACAATCCGGGAATATCTTCTGGTAGCATTTGCAATTCCATTTCTTGTACTGGCATGTATTTTGTATGAAATTTCACTTTTTGGTCTGGCTATACTATTAATGGCACTACTTGTTATGACCTTGTTAATGCATGCAATTTCCATCGTGGCGGCGATGCTGGTTAAAGCACCTAACGCCAATGCAGCCAAGGGTGCCGCCTGGGGTGTTTTTGCAGCAATGGGTTTTCTCGGGCCATTGCTCAGCGGATCAATGGCAATTAACCGTGCTGCTAACGAACCTCCACCAGTCAGTTTCTTTGGCTTTCGCGGAAATATCTTCCTTGTATTTACCTGTATCGGTATTGTCGTACTCGTTTTTTTTATTATTGCAGGCATAAGACGAATGATCGACGACAATCGGCCTTCTCTCACTAAACGACAGGCAATAATCGCATTTCTCCTCGCTATTATTGCAGGAATCGCATTAATGATTAATCAAAACTTTTATGACAAAGATTTAATACTTCCCGCCGAATTTGGTATCACCTGTGTGTGGGGCCTTTTGTCATTTCTTTTGATTGCAACAGCATCGCCCGAGCGAGTTTCTTACATAGGTGGCCTGCGGCGAAGCCTTCGCCTGGGCCTCAGACGCCCGGGGCACTGGGAAGAGAGGGCTCTGAATCGCGGCGTCCTGATTGTATTTGCCATCCTATTGATGTTGGGCACCAGTCTTCTCAGCTTTATCCGGGCCGAAAAATACAATTCAATTCCATCAATGCCCAGTGCCAGCTTGGCTACGGCTGTATTGATTCTATTGCAATTTGGCCTGTGCTTGCAATATTTCAGATTAAGACTGGGCAAGCATGCCGTCGGAGCCTTGATTGCATTTATTTTTGCAGTCTGGGTTCTGCCCTTCATGCTCGGAATATCAGTCATAATTGGTAGCCCCAGTAACGACGCTGAAAACACGGGCATGCTCATCATGAGCCTGAGCCCTGTGCCCGGAATTGCAATCGGTTCAAACATTTTCAATGAGTCGGCTGATATAGCAAAGCTAAGTCAGCTTGCCGCACTTTTTCCAACACTTGCTTCTGTTTTTATATTCAATATGTTGATCACTAACCTGCAACGAAGAATTGATAAACGCATCTTGCCTGAGCATCGCCAGCCTGAAAACGACCCGTTTGCCTATCTCGATGATATTTCAGCAAGAGAACTGGTCGCTCGCAAATCTAAACGTTAATTCAATAAAATGAAAATATTTCATTTGCGTCGTCCACGATTACCTCGATGAAATGGTCGTGATTGATGGGTTGAGTCACTGGCCTGGGCCGCCCTGAGATGCTGATAACTTGAATCAAGGTCCAGCATGGGCCCCGGATAATCAATTTTCGGGCCAAAGTTCTCAAACAATTGCTGCCGACTCTTTTCTTGCGTCAGCCATGGTTCATGAGCAAATTCCGGCTCAAGTTCTTGCAATTCAGGTAGCCAGGTTTTCACATATCGGGCTTCAGGGTCATAATCTCTGGCCTGTTTAATTACGTGAAAATAGCGATCCTGTCGCGGATCGTTCCCAACACCTGCCACATAGGCCCAGTTGCCCCAGTTAGAACAGACGTCATAATCAATTAACTGGCTCTCGAACCATTCGGCACCAGCCCGCCAGTCAATACCAAGGTTCTTCGCAAGAAAGCTCGCCACATTTTGTCGCCCCCGATTTGACTGAAATCCTGTCAGAAATAACTCTCGCATATTAGCATCAACAAACGGAATCCCCGTATTACCTTCACGCCACAATCGCAGTTTCTCAAAATCCAGACACCATTTTTTCCTGATTCCCCCAGGCCCGGACTGATAAAACAGGCTATTTCCACATTTAAGTGCATAAAATCGAAAATAATCTCGCCAGATTAATTCAAATATCATCCAGTACGTAGATTCATTCTGCTCCCTCTCACGCTCATATCTTGCTACCTCTGAGGCAATAAATCTTGGTGAGATGCACCCAAATGCAAGCCATGCCGAAAATTTTGAGGAATAATTCGCACCCAGCAAACCATTTCTTGTTTTTTTATAAACTCTTAACCTGTCAGTTCGCCAGAGATACTCATCAAGCCGATCAATAGCTGCCGTTTCACCACCGCGAAATTTCACGACCGCTCGCTCATCAGCCTGAACAGACGGTAATTGAAATTCACCCACCGATGGCAAATCCCCCGATTCCATTCCTGATACAGGCCCCGACATTATCTTTGGCATACTTACGGGTGGCCTGATTTTCGACTGTTTTTCGCAACCAACACGAAACTGCGTAAAAACATTGGGCAATTCTTGAATTTCAAACGGCAAATCATCTCGATGAAATAATGTTGCGCCCCAATATTTATTAATTTTCACACGCAGATTGGTTATTGTTTTCAGTTTATCAGTCAATTTTCTTTCAACTGATAATTCTTCGCTTGTTGCTTCCTCATGGTAGAAGAGTTCACTGATTTGAAATTGCTCGCACAGTGCTGGAATCTCATTTTCTGGTTTGCCGCGAACAATAATCAACTCATTACCTTTATCCCTGAGTGTATTTCGAAGATCGGTTAATGAATCAAATAAAAATTGTGCCCTGAACGAACCCGTTTTCGGAAATCCGCAAAGCTCTGTCTTTCCAAAATGCCTTGGATCAACACAATAAACTACGGCTATCGATTGCGGGAGTACCGAAATTGCTGCAGCCAATGCCTCATTATCGTGAAATCTCAGATCGTTTCTCAGCCACACCATCACACGCTCTGCCATATTATCACCTTCATAAGTTCAGCATTTTAAGTGACTGCTCGACCCTTTTGACGACACCTGTCAGAACAATATTTCACATTTTCCCAGTTTTTAGCCCAACTTTTTCGCCAGATCATTGGCCGGTGGCACACAACACATGGTTTCTCTGGCAGTTGCGACTTTTTCATCAGTCTGTCAGCAAAACACTTCATTGACAATTTACCCTTTGACTTAACAATTTTAGGCGGGATCAGTCCAACACTCTCCCCGAATTCGTTCACGGGCGTTATCATAGTCCTGAAATTGAACTTCCATTGACCAGAAGGATTCAGAAAAATGGCTTCGGACACGCTTTCACGAATTCTTGATTGCGGCATTGTGGCGGTTGTCAGGTCGGAAAAACCCGATCAGTTGATCCAGGTTGTTGAAGCCCTGGCTCGAGGCGGCGTAACGGCAGCCGAAATTACATTCACCGTGCCCGAAGCCGACCGTGTCATCCGCGAAGTGCGCAAAGCCCTTGGCGACCGCATCATTCTTGGCGCAGGCACGGTGCTCGACTCGGAAACCGCACGCACTGCCATTCTTGCCGGGGCTGAATATCTTGTGACCCCATGCGTTAATCTCGACGTCATTCGCCTGGCTAAGCGTTATGGCAAAGTCGTTATGCCAGGCGGATTCACTCCAACGGAATGCCTGACAGCCTGGGAAGCAGGCGCCGATGTCGTCAAAGTCTTCCCGGCCGATGTCGTCGGCCCCGCCTTTTTCAAGGCCATGAAAGGTCCTCTGCCACAAATCCGACTCATGCCCACCGGTGGCGTTGACCTGAACACCGCCGAATCGTTCCTGAAAGCTGGTGCCTGCTGTCTGGGCGTTGGCTCAAGCCTTGTCGAACCAAAAGCCGTGGCTGCCGGCGATTTCGCACGACTGGAAAGTCTGGCATCACAGTATGTTGAAATCGTTAGAAAATTCCGTTCGTCCCGATAATCCGGTCGAATCGCCTCGGCAATCTGTGGGGTAGTTTTTGCATCTGCTGAACTACCCCGCACATCTTGCCCAATAAAATCAATCGTTAATCGACTGATAATTCCAGCTGAAATGTTAATTTTGCCGGTAATTATTAATCAGCATTCTGGATAATAATTTCGATGTGAATAGCTGTTCGTTTTTTTCAAATTGAACAATTTAAACTGATAAATTTAATTATTGAAAGGTTCTTTCCACATGGGTCTCTTTACACTGAAAAAGTCATCGGATGGCAAATATTATTTCGAGCTGAAGGCTGGTAATAATGAAACCATCCTGATGAGTGAAATGTATCAGACAAAGGCCAACGCCAAAACTGGTATCCAGTCGGTGAAAGCCAATGCTCGCAGGAAGTCAGCTTATGTCGTCGGCAATTCTGTTGATGGAAATGCTTATTTCAACCTCAAGGCGACCAATGGCAAAGTCATCGGCACCAGTGAAACCTATGAGTCGGCCGTGGCCTTGGTCAATGCAATGGAATCGATCAAGACGATTGCCAGGAAATCGCCGGTCGTTGATCTGACATCAGTCTGATATTCAATCCGTTTCATTTTGATTCCAGGAACCAGTAACATCCTTTACTGGTTTCAGGAGTCATCATCAACTCATTTTAATTTCCCAGCTTTACCAATCCCTCCTGAAAAACCTTATCAAGTTCAATTTCCAGAGCCTGATTCACACCTCTAAGCCCCGCCACAACGCTCATTGCCCATAGAAAATAATCTCGCTGACGATCTGCAGGCCAGTCCAGCGGTGGGTCATTCAGCATCGACATCAAATTTGATAATTTGTCGGCCAGTTTAATACATTTTGCCCCATGGCTTTTCTTTGGCGCGTTTTCAATCTGAAGGCGTTTTCGCTCTGCCTTGGCCAGGCTTTTATCATCGCTACACTCGGAGACAAACCCGGCAACCCGCTCGCCAAATTGCATTACAATTTCTTCTCTCGTCGTTTGTGTATCCTCAATTGTGTCGTGCAGCAGGGCGGCAATTAAAATATCCTCGTCCTCAATTCCGCCAAGTGAAGAAAGCAGCCATGCCACCTCAACAGGATGATTGATATAAGGTGTCAATGCAGGGTTTTTCCGTCGCTGGCTGGTGTGTTTTATCGCTGCAAAATGAGTAGCCTGTAGAATCCGATTCATTATTTAATTTCATTTCATTATAAAAAAGGCACGGTTGCCCGTGCCTTAAAGTGAATATTGATTAACTGTTGCTCAATCCCACTTCAGAACAGCACCAGTGTCGGCCGAAGTTGCCATTTTGGCATATCTTGCGAGAAATCCACGAGTCACGCGAGGGGCAGGGGGCTGCCATGCCTGCTTACGCTCAGCCAACTCGGCTTCTGAGAGTTTTACCTCCAACTTTCCCGCCATAATATCAATTGAAATTATATCGCCGTCATTCAGAAGTCCGATAGGCCCGCCCACGGCGGCCTCAGGGCTGACGTGTCCGATGGATGCACCGGCTGTGCCGCCCGAGAACCGCCCGTCTGTCACCAAAGCACATTTATCATCTAGGCCCACAGCCTTAATCGCTGTGGTCGGGGCCAGCATTTCCTGCATGCCAGGGCCACCCTTGGGGCCTTCCTGCCGCACCACCACCACATCGCCGGCTTTCACCTTGCCAAATACAATTCCATTATAGGCATCAACTTCACTCTCAAAGATAATCGCCGGGCCTTCGTGCTTTAGCATGGAAGGGCTCACTCCAGCAGTTTTCACAACAGCTCCATCGGGCGCCAGGTTACCATAAAGCACTGCAAGGCCACCCTCCTGCGAATATGCTTTTGGCACCTCGCGAATCACATCAAACGGGTCGAAACCATCCGGGTCGGGCCCACCGAAGCCATGGCCACCGGCAGTCGGCGCTTCAAGCACAGCCAGGGTTGATTCGGCCACTTCACCACTTGACCACGCAGTGCTTGATCGCACACCGCCCGGCCGCACAGCCGTCCACTTCTTCGCCTCGCTTGCAGCATGATCGGCCCTGACGTCGTATTCAGCGATATTCTCGCCGATCGTCTTGCCTGTGACGGTTTTGCACGAAAGATCAAGAGTGCCTGGCCGCCCACGCTCAACCGCCCCCAGAATCCCATGAATGCCACCGGCCCTGGCCACATCTTCAATATGATATTTGCCCGAGGGCGAAACCTTGCAAATGTGTGGCGTTCGCTTGCTCACCGAAGCAATCCGCTTCAGGTCAAAAGGCACGCCAGCCTCGTGCGCAATCGCCAGAATGTGCAGAATGGTATTGGTCGAGCCGCCCATGGCCATATCCAGCACCATCGAGTTATCAAATGCGGCCAGTGTGGCAATTTCCCTTGGCAAGAGCCCATGCCCCGGGCCGACTTTGGCGAACTGCTTCGCCATTTCCACAATGCGAAATGCCGCGTTGCGGAAAAGTGTCTTGCGTTCGGCCGACGTGGCCAGAATTGTGCCGTTGCCGGGCAGGGCCAGACCAATGGCTTCGGCCAGGCAGTTCATGCTGTTGGCCGTGAACATGCCAGAGCAACTACCGCAGGTGGGGCAGGCGGCCTGTTCAATGTCCAGCAGTTCTTCGGCTGAAATCTGCCCTGATTGCCGCTTGGCACCGGCAACAAAGGCGTCGATCAGGTCAACCGTCTTGCCGGTTGAGGTCTTGCCCGCCTCCATCGGTCCGCCTGAGACAAATATCGTGGGAATATTGGCCCTCATGGCACCCATAAACATGCCAGGCACAATTTTATCGCAGTTCGGAATGCAGATCATGGCATCAAAGCGGTGGGCTTCGATCATCGTTTCCACGCTGTCGGCGATGATCTCGCGCGAGGGGAGCGAATATTTCATGCCCGCATGCCCCATGGCGATGCCGTCGTCCACGCCAATGGTGTTAAAAATAAAGGGCACGCCGCCAGCCTGGCGAACACATTCCTTTACATAATTCCCGACTTCCTGCAGGTGAACGTGGCCTGGAATAATATCGACATGGCTGTTACAAATCGCGATAAAGGGCTTGTCCCAGTCGTCCTCGCGCACACCGGTGGCTCGCAGAAGGCTGCGATGGGCTGCGCGGTGGTCGCCACGCTTGATGGTGTCGGATCGGGAAAACGATTGGCCACTGGTTTCGCTGCTCATTTTCTGTACTCTGCGGGTTAAGTTCGGTATGTTTGAATATCAGTTCCTGAAGATCGATGTTACATTTATTCTACATCGAAACGAGCCCTTTTGCATCAACCAGCTTTAAAGCATTTGGCTACAGCTATTTGGAGATAGTCTGGCTGATGAAGGGCTTCAACTTTTTTCTTCTGCGACGAATCAGTCAAATTTTTTGGTTCTCGATAACTGCGAAATACAAAGAATCTTTCAGCTCGGCTTTATGAAAAAAATGATTTACCATCTACATCTCGAAGAACCAAGTGAATGGTCAAGGGAAAACTATTCTGTTTGAATCCATGATTTGTGATTCATCTTCGAAACGATAACCTGACAAACAAATTATTAAAATAAATTGAATACATCATTCACCTTTTTTCATGCAAAACAGAAATATCGCTAATCTATTTCAATAGTTTTGATTGTAATCACAAATATCAGACAAAGGATTCGAAGACAGGCTTCAGGTTTCAATATAAAATTTACAAAAAGAAACGTGAAGTACCAACCATAAGAACTTTGTGTCAGATGAAATTATTTTGAGTACCGGATATGTTCATCACCCATATAAATTTAAAGAGTCATTTTCGTTTCAGATATCCTGGTGAGCAGGCAGGTTATTTTCATCGCATAAATACAATCCATTTTTTTATGAAAACCAGACAGTTCTGGATGAATTAATAAGCAGTGTAAAAATTCCAACAATATGGAATTCAAATCAATAAATCGGTTTTCAGTATTTCCCTTGTCGAGTTTTCGAAGGAACCTGATCATTTTGAAATCCCCTTTTTTATTAATGTTAAGGAATTTAAAGTAGCGAGCCGCAATGATGAATGCCGATGCCATGCTTTAAATAAGATTTGATACGGGTTCGATACAAATGAATTTTAATAATTTTATATAT
>JBEITT010000189.1:0-4213 GCA_040374745.1 Planctomycetaceae bacterium
ATCGCCAGCTTGACGACGCCGGACAAGCGTGGAATGAAACAGAACAGCCGGTCTTCCAGCCTGATTCGGTTTATAAAAAATAATGGCACAGATTCAGGCGTTTTTATCATAATAAATCTTAACATGATGCAGACTTAACACCCTGAATCGCCACTTGCCCGGATCAGATCCCATGGGCCCGCCGAATGGCCGAAGAAATCGAACCCGCCGACGACTGGACTGCCGAAATCAAGGCTTGTTACGAGCCCGGCGGCAAGCTGGCAACGGCATTTGGCAATAAATTTGAAATTCGCCCCCAGCAGCGAGACATGGCCGTCGCGATTGGCGAGGCTATCTCGGCTGAGCATCACCTTGTTGTCGAGGCCGGCACCGGTGTCGGCAAGTCGTTCGCCTATCTCATTCCCGCCATTCTCTATGCCGTCAGCCAGGGCAAAAAAGTCGTCGTTTCCACCCACACCATCGCCCTGCAGGAACAGATTCTCCGCAAGGATATTCCCCGGCTCAAAAAAATCCTCCCCGACTTCAAGGCCCTGCTGGTCAAGGGTCGCTCAAACTACATCTCTCTGCGTCGCCTGGAAATGGCTTTGCAGCGGCGGCGTGTGCTCTTTGAAAACATGGCCGAGGAGAATCGCCAGCTTGAAAAAATTGCCGACTGGGTGCAGACCGAGTCGTGCGAAGGCAGCCTGGCCGATCTTGAATTCAAGCCTCTGGCTACTGTCTGGGATAATGTCGCCAGCCAGTCCGACAACTGCCTGGGCCGAAAATGTGCCACCTTCAAGGAATGCCATTATTTTCGCACCCGACGCGAAATTGAAAAAGCCGACCTGCTTGTCGTCAACCACGCCCTGTTTTTCAGCGATCTGGCCATTCGGCAGGCCTCTCCCAACACCACTCTTCTGGGCGATTACGACGCCGTCGTTTTCGACGAAGCCCACACTATTGAACAGGTCGCCGTTGATCATTTCGGCCTTCGCGTCTCGCAAACCGGCCTTGAATACCAGCTTTCCCGCCTCAGGGGCCGTTCCCGCAACGAATCGGGCATCCTCGCCGCCTATGGCTTTAACAATGAAATGGCACTTGTCGAAGATGTCCGTCGCGAGATTCCTCTCTATTTTCTCAAGGTCTGGGACCTGATCAGCACCGAATCCGACAGTTCCAATCGCCGCGCCCGCTATGGCCTGCCTGGCCAGCCCCGCCTGACCACTGCCCTTGAAAACCTGATCAGCTCGTTAACTTATCGCATCGATCAAATGGATTCCGAGGAAAAAGCCCTCGAAATGCAGTCGTTTGTCGATCGTCTGACCGAATCACACAACAGTATCCTCTTCTGGCATCGCCAGCTGAACCCGGCCATGGTCTATTGGATCGAAGCCGAAAACCGGGGCCGTGAAACCACTGCCGGCGGTGAAAAAATTGTCGATCTGGCCCACGCACGTTTTACGATTGTCGCCGCACCGCTTGATACTGGTCCCGAGCTTCGCACAGCCCTTTTTGAGCAGGTGCCCGTCTGCATACTCACATCGGCCACTCTGGCCGTTGACAAGCCGCCCCAGTTTCGCCACTTCCACAAGCGAATCGGCTTTGAAAAAGAAATGGGCCCATCAGTTCAGTTCGACAGCCCTTTTGACTATCAGAAACAGTCCAAACTGCTGGTCTATCCCGATCTGGCCGACCCTTCCACCGACAAAAGTCAGTATTTTGAGCAGGCCACTGATCTGGTGCGGCGATTAACACTTGAACAACAGGGCCGCACACTTGTCCTTTTCACCTCGTTCGACATGCTTCGCCGCATGGGCGGCCGGCTTCGGCCTGAATTCGACCGCTCGGGAATTTCCCTTCTCGCTCAGGGTGAAGGGTTGCCCACATCGCGCCTGGTCAGCGACTTTCAGAAGGGTCGCCCCAGCGTTCTGTTCGGCACCGACTCGTTCTGGCAGGGGGTTGATATTCCCGGCGAGAGCCTGATTCAGCTTATCGTCGTTCGTCTGCCATTTGCCGTACCCGATCATCCCCTGCTTGAAGCCCGGGTTGAACACCTGAAAAAGCAGGGCGGTAACCCGTTTTTTGACTACCAGGTGCCTGAGGCCGTGATCAAATTCCGCCAGGGTTTCGGCCGGCTGATCCGCACCGGCACCGACTATGGCAGCGTGCACGTGCTCGACCCTCGCCTTGTGACCAAGCCCTATGGCCGCATGTTTCTGCTCTCGCTGCCCAATTGCCCGGTCGAATATGTCAGAATGCGATAGCCTGCCAATGAAACGGCTGGGCCGCGGTGGTGAGCTTTGATCCAGCCTGGTGAGTCATTCTTTTGCAGGCTGCAACGCATTGCACCCTTGAAAAGTTCGACACATTTCAATGTTCGTAATTGCTGCACGTAGGCGTGCCCTCAACCATATCAGGCTGGCTCGCCATGTGACGAGGTTACAGAGATTGTAGAATCAACCCGCAATCTCAAACCCCTTGCGTCGTTCCCTGGCGATCAGGGCCTGGGCCTGGGCGTCATTCACTATGGTCTCGCGGGCCGGGTCCCACTCAATTTTTCGGCCAAGGCGGGCGGCGATGCCGGCCAGGTGGCAGGTAGATAAAGCCCTGTGGTGGCTGAATACGTCTGACACAGGTTCCTTTCGACTTACCACACAATTGAAGAAGTTGCGATAGTGGCCTGTCACAGGCTGGTTTTTATAGACTTTGTCAAGGGCTCCATCGGGCAGCGGCTTCGTGGCCAGTTCCTCAACAGGCTTGCCTGATATTCTGCCTCGGGTCACAAAAAACGTGCCTTCGGTGCCTTCAAATACAATTCCATTGTTGCCATCGTGTCGAATTTCAATTTCCTGGCCATCCGCAAATTTGGCAGAGATCAAAAATTCGGTTGCGGTGTTATAGCGGGAATCGTCGGTGGGCTGGCCGTCCTTGAAGGCGACGGGGTGTTTGGCCAGAACCGGATCAATCGACACCGGGCCAGTTTCTGTCTTGCCCAGGGCCCATGTCGCAATATCCACATGGTGAGCCCCCCAGTCGGTCAGCTTGCCGCCGGAATATTCATACCACCAGCGGAATTCATAGTGACAGCGCGACCAGCTTTTCGTCTCGCCGTTATTACTGGCCAGATACCGGAAGGGTGTTTTTGCCGCTGGCCCAAGCCACAGGTCCCAGTCAAGTTCTTTCGGAGCTTCAGCCACCGGGATGGATGGGCTGGCCGGTGCGCCATTAATCACGCAGGTTGCTTTCTTCACCTTGCCAATACGGCCGTCGCGAATCAGCGCGATTGCCTTGAGGAAAGTCTCTTCGCTGCGCTGCTGGGTGCCAATCTGCACAATCCGGCCGGTTTTTCGGCAGGTATCGACCATCAGTTGCCCTTCCTCAATGGTCAGCGTCATTGGCTTTTCGCAATAAACATCCTTGCCGGCTCGCATGGCTTCAATAGCCATCTTGGCGTGCCAGTGGTCGGGGGTTGATATGTGCACAACATCAATATCCTTGCGGTCGAGAATGGCGCGATAGTCGGCCATGATGTCGGGGGTCTTGCCCTGCCACTCCTTCACCAGGCCAGCCGCCATATATCGCCGGCTGCCGTCGGCATCGCACAGGGCCACATAATCACCAAATTCGGCCATCCCCGTGGCAGAGCCATAGGGCCCTTTAAGCCCGGTGGCCTTTTGCGACCAGCGGCTGCCAGTACCAATGGCGGCCATGCGGGGGCGATCGTTGGCGGCCTTGAACCCCGCGCCGCGGCTGACCTGGCTATTCAGCACGATGGCCCCAGCCCAGGCCAGCGACGATTGAATCATGGTTCGACGATTGGGTTTGCTGCTGCTCATCGTTAAGGCTCGTTCTGCGGGGTTGATGGGCTGTGTACTGGCTCTGTTCAGGGGAGATTTTGTGGACTGACGAAAGCATACCGACAATGCCGTTACTTTAAGCTGACTCGTGCCCTGAGGAAATTCATCTCTGGTATCCCACTGCCAATACACCGAATAAGAAATATCTTATCGCAATCGCTGAAATCGGCAAAAGAAATGTTGATAAAATCGAGAAGCAAAATTGCTTTCAAAGTATTTAACGAACAGGATGCCTGAGTGAAGGCCAAAATACAATTTTATTTACGGTATTTGAAATAAATTGAAATCCGGGCCCATGGCTGACGCTTTTGGTTAGCACTTAGGCAAACACCGGCGTTTGATCGGCAATAAAGTAGAATGACCATTTTTTTTGGCCC
>JBEITT010000060.1:0-32227 GCA_040374745.1 Planctomycetaceae bacterium
CGTAACTGAATAATCCTTCAGCTTCACGGGAGGGGGCGGCTTGACACCTTCCATGCCCCACTGGTCGTTAATAACCAGACCGGTGGCCCCCGCCCCGCCCAAAACGGCACAGGTGCCACCCACCCGCTGCACGAAGTCGCGGCGGCTGAACGAGGTGTCGGCCGGGTTGACCCCGCCCAGTTTCTGCAGGTTCGAAATTTGTTTCGCCGTCAGTTTCTCGCTCATTTACAGACCCCATTGCACGTGGAGATGTATGCGGAAGTTATGGACCAGTTCGCACTTGACATCATCTTATCATCATCTCGACCGTAAATGCTCGTCTGATGAGCATTTTCCGGCAATTTATTCAGGTTTTGCTGAGGCGGCCGGGCTGGTAGAAGCGGGCAGGGCAGGCAATTTGGCAGGCACGCCCGACACAAATGCCTTGGCAAAAGCCAGGGCTGATTTCGGATCGGTCGCCCCGTTCACACCGCCAAACGTATTACCCTTGCGAAAAACGACATCCACCAGACCGATATTTGAACTGACAACCATGGAGTCGCAATTCTCGGCTTTTTCCACCTGGATTTTTGCCCCGTCGGCCTTTACCGTTTCCAGATATTTCTCATACATCTTTTTGGCTTCGGCATCGTCGGCATAAGGTCGCAGGAAGGCCTGCCACGACTGATTCCCGGCGCTGTAGTCAGCCATGAACACATCGGTCAGGAAGGCGTAGCCGAAAACGTCCTGGGCCACATATTTTGGATTCGCCATGCCTGAGCCCTTGGGCAGCAGACCGAAAAGCAAATCGGGAGAGGCTTCCCTGGCATCGCCTGCCGCAACAGAAGTCGTCTTGCCGGCCCCCTGCGCCGCCGCCACCCGTTTGGCAATGGCCAGGGCAAATTCGTTAAATTTCGGGTCGTCTTTGGTTGAAACGATCTGCGTGTAATATTTCCCGGTACGGAAAAGCAACGAGCCTGAAGCCGAATAGCCTTCGGTGCCCACTTCCACGGGCTTCGTCTGCTCCGGCTTTTCCGAACCATACTTGCCCAGTGCCTTCAGGTCGTTGGCCATCTCAAAAATATAAAGCTGAAGTTCATTGGAATCGTCGCCCACCGGATGAAAATAGGTATAAGCCATGCCTTTGACATCATATTGGATAAAGCTCTCGGCTCGACCATCGATCTTCTCAAACAGGTTTTCGGCATTAAATGTTTCAAGATGCTTATCGCCCAGCTTGCCAATCGTCCAGCCGGCGGGCAGGTCCGTCAGGGGCAACATGCCGGCAATGGCTTTCTGTGGTTCAGCCACTGTGCCAATCTCGGCATCACGCTGGGCTGTTGAAAGACCAGCTGAAATCGGTGTGGCTGCACCTGGCTGGGCCACGCCCGGCTGTGGGATACTGGGAGCATTGGCCACCACAAAAACCGGTTGGTTTAAGGCCGCTGAAATGGCAGCCGGCGGTGCCTTAAGGTCTTCAAGTTGTTGCGGAGCATCAAGCCCAACGGCTTTTCTCAGCGGCCCGACTCTTTCAAGCACATCTTTTAACGAGGCTAATGTCTGAGGCGCGGTCACGGCACTGGCCCTCAGGGCCAGCAGCGATTCATCGAGTTTTTTAATCCCGTTAACCAGGTCCTTGCGTTCCGTAGCAAGGCGTTTCATCTCTTCGCGAACACCTTCGTCAGCCTTGACCACATCCTCGAATTTCCGGCCCTGCTCAAGCACCGTCCACGTCTTGTTGGGGTCAAATTCATAGCGGTTTACATCGTAATAGCTTGATTTAATCACAACAGCCGTGAAGATCGCCGGAATGCCCATCACCAGCAGCATGGCCGTAACAATGCTGAGAAAGGTCGGCCGAACGCTTGTCCGCCCACGCCTGGGTGCAAACCAATCCATCTTGCCAAGAATGGCGAATGATACCGGAGTTGAGGCGAAAGCGACCATTGCCGCAGAGACTGCCAGGGTCACCAGCGGGTCTTCGTTATAACGGGCGGCGAGTTGGCTGAGCCAAAGCTGAAGTTGATTTAACATGGCGGAATTCACCGTGTGCGGGGATTGGGGCAAGCCTGCTTCGCAGATTACTCGCCATCATAAACTATCACGGGCCGCTGTGCAAACTTTTCGGTGGCCTGATTATCGTCATTTCGTCAGGATAAATGTGTCAGGCGTGCATCCGCACCTCTGGTAAACCTGACTTCATACGGAAAAGTTAAATCATAATCAGACGATTTCCCGGCGACCCTTGACAATTGCACGGAAATCGTTATACCAATAAATGTTCCGTATCAGTGTCCTTGGGAGTTGACCATTTCGTGTTCGGTAAATCGTGGTTTTTTCGAATTGTCCTGGCGGTTTTCGTCTCGGTGAGCTTCACGGCCCGTGACCTCCCGCGGGAATTTGTCGAGCACACGGCCGAGATTGAATCGGAACTGAAAGATACGGTTGAACTGCCTGAAGTGATGGTGGTCTCGTCGTCAGGCAATCTTAATTTAAGGCACCCTCGCGGGAAATTTGCCCGCCTCTATTCACAGCGGCCGCCGATTATTGCCGCATCATTAAAAAATGGCCGTAAGAACTCCGGTAGATGGCTGCCATGGCAGATGACCCGGCGAGGGCACTGCCTGCCCAATGGCCTTTGTGCACCACTTATTATTTGAATTTCCTGATTTCCAGGCCGTTCTGCAATCCAGCTTCCTGGATTGACTCCTCTCCACCACGCTGATGGACTGATCCAGGCCATTTCCGGCTCCTCTCAATCAGAGTTGCAGGATTGGTAATGATCTCTTCAAGTCAACCGGATCACGGAATCATCAGCCACCCAACGACTTTTGAACAGGAATAAAACGAATCATGTCCGTGCTTAAAGGTATCGGTTTCAATGGTGCCATCGATCGCAGAGATATGGCAAGCAATCTCGTTTCGGGGCTCATAGTCTTTCTGGTGGCTTTGCCGCTTTGTCTCGGTGTAGCCCTGGCATCGGGCACGCCACTTTTTGCCGGAATCGTTTCGGGTGTTATCGGCGGGGTGATTGTCGGACTGATCAGTGGGTCTCAAACCAGTGTCAGCGGCCCATCGCCAGGCCAGGTGGCTGTTGTGATAGCCCAGATGTCGATCCTTGGCAGGTTCGATGTCTTTCTGGCGGCACTGGTCGTTTCAGGTCTTGTACAAATTCTATTCGGTGTTATCAGGGCCGGCACACTCTCTGCCTTTGTGCCGAACAACGTAATCAAGGGTCTGCTGGCCGCGATTGGCGTGATCCTGATTCTCAAGCAGATTCCGCATATCGTGGGGCACGACACTGACCCTGAAGGCGAGATGGCGTTTATTCAGCCTGACAAAGAAACAACCTTTACAGAACTTCTCGGTATCTTTGGCGACTTTCACCAGGGTGCTGCACTGATCGGCATTATCTCACTTCTCATGCTATTTGCATGGGATCGCTACAAACTTGGCTCGCGTCTGGGCATGCCGGCAGCGTTGGCTGTGGTGCTGGTGGGTGTCGTCGGGAAATTGCTGTTTAATCTCGTGGGCGGAAACTGGGCAATTGAGGCCAGCCACCTTGTGCAGGTGCCCGTTGCCGGCAATTTAAACGAATTTATCGGTTCTTTCCAGTGGCCAGATTTTTCGGCCTTTCTCTCACCGAAAGTTTATCTGTCGGGGTTAACGATCGCAATCGTGTCATCCATTGAAACGCTGCTGAACCTGGAAGCCATCGACAAGATCGACCCACAGCGACGCAAATCGCCGCAAAACCAGGAATTGCTTGCACAGGGTGTGGGTAATGTGCTGGCCGGCCTGGTGGGTGGGCTGCCGATTGCATCGGTCATCGTACGCAGCAAGTTGAATATTGAGTCAGGGGCCACTAACAAGCTCTCGGCAATCTTTCACGGGATCTTACTAATCCTCTGCGTGTTGATTGTGCCTCAGTATCTGAATCTGATTCCGCTGTCATGTCTGGCGGCCATTCTGTTCGTTACAGGTGTGAAGCTGGCAAGGCCGCAACTTTTTGTGGAAACGTGGAAATCAGGCCTGAGTCAGTTTCTACCGTTCTTCGCGACGATGATCGCGATTGTACTGACCGACCTCCTGACTGGGATCATCATTGGCGTGGCGGTAAGCCTGGCATTCATTTTATATCGTAACCTGAAACGGCCCATGCAGATCGTGATAGAAAACCACCTGGGGGGCGAGGTCATCAGGTTTGACCTGGCAAATCAGGTGAGCTTTCTGAACAGAGCCTCAATGCAGGAGGAATTTGAGAAACTTCCCCGGGGGGCTCATCTCATGATCGATGCATCAGGCTCCTATTTTATTGACACAGACATTCTTGATCTGATCCGTGATTTTTCTTCAAACGTGGCTCCCCTGCGTGGCATCAAGGTCAGCCTGAATGGTTTCCAGGATCATTACGATCTGAAGAATCAGATTCAGTACATTGATTATTCATCGAGGGAGTTGCAGGAAAAAATCACGCCGGAACAGGCACTGCGTGTGCTGCTCGACGGCAGCGAGCGATTTCGAGAGGGGCGGCAGCTCTCGCGCGATTTTACCCGCATTGTTTCGGCCACTTCGGCTGGCCAGCATCCAATGGCAGTAGTTCTCAGCTGTATCGATTCCCGTTCGCCTGCCGAGTTAATTTTTGACCTTGGCATCGGCGACATTTTCAGCATCAGGATTGCAGGCAATATCAGCGGACCCAAAGTGCTGGGCAGCATGGAATATGGCACGGCGGTGGCCGGTGCGAAACTGCTGGTGGTGCTGGGCCACACCCGCTGCGGTGCCGTGACGGCTGCGGTGAATTTTGCCGGCAGTGTTGAATCCATCGAAAAACAGACCGGTTGCCAGCATCTGCATGCCGTGATCGATCGCATCCAGCAGTCGTTTGACACAATCCAGACCATGATTCAGACTGATGCCGGGTCAAAAACCCCTGAATTTGTCGATGAAGTGGCCGCCAATAATGTCGTCTACACTGCACGCCAGATCATGCAGCGCAGCGAAACCATCCGCAATCTTGTAGACGAGCACAGAATTGCAGTGGTGGCTGGTATTTACGATGTTGGCAGCGGTCGCGTAAGGATCATCCCGGAAGGCACATTCGGGCTTGATCTTTCAAGCCTGCCGGCCGACAACTTCAAGGAATTGGCCCAGTGCGAGGTCTGAGACAGGGCTTCTCTGCTGCTTGAATAATTGCCATTGGGTCTGGATTGAATCATTTTCTGCATGGCTTACGGGCCCGAAAGAGCGATGCCTTTTTGTCATCACTATGGAATTGTTCAACCCGGGTTGTATAGAATATTTAAGGTTTAAAGACGTCGCCCAAGAGGCTATAGCCCTGAAATGGTGGCCTCTGCCGCGTTTTGCCTGTTGAAAAGGTCTCTGGTCGCATATTGATGCCCGAAAAATCGACTAAGCCTGAGAATGTCGCCAAACTGGCCCCACGGCCGGTTGTCACTCGACTGAGCCTTTATCTCCGCCAGCTTGAAATTCTTCAGGCCAGCGGCCAGACGTGCATTTCAAGCAACCAGATTGCCAGAATTCTTCAGCTCAGCGATGCCCAGGTCCGAAAAGATCTCGCTTTTTTTGGACAGTTTGGCCATCCCGGTATTGGTTATAAGATAGACGACCTGCAGGTCTCGATTCGTCGTGCCCTGGGCACCGATAAACTCTGGCCTCTGGCCATTGTGGGATTCGGCAACCTCGGCCGTGCCCTGATGAGATACCGAGAATTTGATCGACACGGCTTCCGTATTGCTGCGGTTTTTGACAGCGACCAGAAAAAAATTGGCACACTGGTTAACGATCTTGAAATTTATCCTATCGCAAAACTTGGCGAAGTCTGCATAAAACTGGGTGTTTCCATCGCTGCACTGACAGTTCCGGCTGATGTGGCTCAGGATGTCGCCATTGAGATAACCCAGTCAGGCATTCGCGGAATCCTGAATTTTGCTCCGGTGGTGCTGCGTGTGCCCGAGACAGTCAGCGTGGTCTCGGTTGATTTGTCAGTCCAGCTTGAACAACTGGTTTATAAAGTCAGCCACGGCATTGGTAACCAGCCCGGGCGATAAACCGATGCCATCGCTGTGAGCCACTGTGCCAGCATGATTACCAAAAGTCAGCCGCCAGAACTGCGCTGAAGAATAAATTTCTCAAGCAGTTTTTCGTCGATTTTCACCGGCTTCTTGCCAGCCTCTTTTGATTTCAATACAGGCTTTTCTGATGATTTATTATTATCAGGTTTCGGGGTGTCATTCAGCTTTTCAAGCTCTTTTTCCCGCTCGTCGCGTGCCTTTTCCTCGGCCTGAAGCTGTTTCAAAAGCTCTTCGGGCGATCCGCCACCGGCAATCGGCTTCTGAAACCTGGTGCCTTTGGGCACTTCAGTAGCCGGTCCATTATAGCTGCCTGGAATCATCCTTCCCGGGGCAGCAGGAATTGCTTCTTCCGGTGAAACTTCCTGCAACCGGCTTTGCTGCATGACTTTCGGGTTTAGCTGGATAGGCAGGCTCGGGTCTGTTTCGGCCGGTGCTTCAGCCTCCCGGCCTTCACGGGCGAATCCCCCCGCCGGCTTGGAAGCAGGAGATGGAACAGTATCAACCGGTAATGGATCAGCGCCGAATGGCGAAGCTGATTCCGGCCGACCCACCGGTTTGACTCCGGAATAGCCCCGATTCTGCAGGTTCGACACCCAGTTGGCCATCAGCCGGTAATAAGGGTTGCTGGGGGCATTAAAAATTGGCTGATTATTCGGATGGTGCGGCAGCAGGCTGTTTGTCAGCAGCGGGCTTTGCATCAGGTTCAGGGGATTAATCTGGGTTAATGTAGCGTCGAGATTAGCCCTGAGAATGGCGGGGTCGCGTGCTGCCCGGCCCATCACCGCCACCAGCGGGAAGCCGTTGGGCGTTCGCTCGTTGTGGCACGATGCACAATATTTCTGCACAATCGGGTGAATGTACTGATTGAACTCCTGTGCCCTTTTCAAAGCCTGTGGCTCGGGCAGGTCGAAGATCACCGGATTGGTGCGCAGGGCCATGTCCCGCAGGGCCCGGTTCAGAAATGCCGGGTCAAGGTCTTTCGGGCCGCTCTCCTTGCTTGTGGTGGCTGATGTCTGCATCACTGCCGGGTCGCTGGTTGCCGATTTCTGGCGGGCGATCCGCAGTTCAAGCTGAGCCAGCAGACTCATGGCCTCCTCATGCTCCGGCGAAAGTGCCAGCACAGCCTTCAGTTGCTCTTCAGCCTGCTTCAGCAGACCCAGTGAAAGGCACCAGCGATAAAGCCGCATCCGTTCCTGAATATCCCGCGGTGGCAGAATTTCTTTTTTATGCTCGTAAACAGCGTTGAGCGATGCGAAAAGCCCTTCAATTTCATCGCCTGCCACCTTAATCTGGCCAAGTTTCTGGCGAACATTATAGCCGCCTTCCGGATTACGGGTGATCATCCCTTCCAGAATGCGGCCGTTGGTTAATAAAATAACCTGCGGCGGATCGCTGGCGGCTACAACCGGCCGGTCCGCCGATGAACCTCCTCCTGCCTTCGGTTCGGGCATCTGCCCGAAAGCCACGGCCCCGATGCAATCGAGAACGACAATAATGGCAATGGTATGGAGGTTTTTCATAGTGCCGGAAAAGTATAGCGGAACAAAATTTGTGTCAAGATGAACTTATGCGAACTTTTCAGTGAGCTACCATCATTTTCCACAGTGCCTCGAATGATTTCGTTTAAATCATTGTCAAAAAAGGACTAAGCGTATGTCGCACGATTCGGCTTCAAATTCGCGTGATCTGCTTGCCCCCCTGCCGGCCTGGATCGGGCAGGCGGTGGTGGTTGATCTGGCCGGCCCTTTTTTGTGCCTGGGCGTGCTTGAGGCGGCAGATATTGGTTTCCTCACCCTGAAAAATGCTGATTTTCACGACCTGCGAGACTCGAATTCCACGCGCGAGGCTTATCTTATCGACTCCCGCCGGGTCGGCATTCGCCGCAACCGTGCCCGGGTGCTTGTGAAACTTTCAGAAGTGGTTGCCGTCACACGTTTTGAGGATATTGATTAAAACGGTGGATGGCTTAATTCAGTGCCATTTCAGGCAATTCAGGCTTTCGTTCGTCAGTTTTGGATTCATGCAATGAAAACCAACGAATAATTTGTTTCCCCCGGCGAAGAACCTTATGATAGGAACGAGTATCGTGAACTCGATCACCGCCCCTAATCTGGTTTAACCACGGGAAGTATGATCATGAATCGACCGGGATTTCAGCGACTTGCCACCGGCCTGCTGACGATCGCCCTGCTGGCAACCGCCTCGCAAGCCATCGCCCAGACCGCGGGAGTTCGCGACGAAGCGAACATGTTCAGCCAGGCGGCCCTGACCCAGGCCGAGGCTCGCCTTAAAGAACTGCGTTCCAAATCAGGCCTGCCGGTGACAATTCAGACGCGCCCCGGCGCCCAGGGGCAGGACCCCGGCAAATATGCCATCCAGCAGGCGAAAACTTATGCGGGCAGCGGCCTGTATGTGCTTATTCTCAAAGACGATCGCAAGATTGAAGTGCTATGGTCCAGCATTTTTAACGGGCGTATTACAAACGACGATAAAGACAAAATCAGGGGGGCCATTGGCGCCGAATTCAAAAAACAGAATTTCGACGAAGGCCTGAGCAAGGGGCTCGATGCCATCACCGCCCTGTGCATGCGATTTCCTCCAGGCAAAGTGGCAGCCGCACCCAAGCCTGCCCCGCCACAGAACCTGCCACTGAATCAGCCTGGGACATCACCCGCCCCGGCTCCGAATTTTGTGCCGGTCAATCAGGCGGCACCCGCCAAACCCTCCGGTTCTGCCGGCGGAATTATCTTGATTGTCTTTCTCGGCTTAGGCTTTCTAATCCTGATTGCCGTTATTCGTTCCATCTCCAGTGCAAAATCTTACAGCGCGGGCATGCCGCCCCGTGGCGGCCCTGGCCAATCTGCTTATGGCCCCGGTGCCCAGGGTTATGGCCCGGGCTATGGCGGTGGCGGTGGCGGCGGTGGATTTTTTCAGGGAATGCTGGGCGGCCTGGGCGGTGCCATTCTGGGCAACTGGGCTTATAATCGGCTGGGTGGCCACGGCCACCACGATTATTCGCAAGGCTCAATGACGGGTATGGGCCAGGGCGGCTGGGGGTCGCCCCAGATTGACCCGAATCAGCAGCAGTCAAATCAGTGGTTCGGCGCCGATGACGGCGGCGACTGGTCATCGTCATCATCGAATACAAGTGCCGACTGGGGAAGCTCTTCCAGCAGTGATTCAGGCGGCTGGTCAGGTGCTGACAGCGGTGGTGACTGGGGCGGTGGCAGCTCCGACAGTGGCTCGACCGACTGGTAAGGCAATGGTCTGCCACCACTTTAGCTGAAAACTTGATGGAACTGAGATAAATACGCCGACTATGAGCCTGCTGAAATATCTCGAACGTAACCGAATCGTCGCCAAACCCGGCTTTAACCGCTGGCTTGTGCCACCTGCTTCAGTTTCGATCCATCTCTGCATCGGCTCGGTCTATGCCTGGAGTATTTTCAACACGCCCCTGACAAATATCAGGGGTGTTGTGGCCAGCTCGCCCGACGACTGGACATTAAGCCAGGTTGTGTGGATCTTCACGGTGGCTATTGTCTTTCTCGGCCTTTCAGCGGCGGTGGCTGGTCGATGGGTTGAGCGGGTCGGCCCAAGAATGGTCGGCACCACAGCGGCCTTCTGCTGGGGCGGCGGCTTTCTGCTGGCATCGGTTGGAATATATCTGCATCAGCTCTGGCTGCTTTATCTGGGCTATGGCGTTTTGGGCGGCTGTGGTCTGGGCATGGGCTACACCTCGCCGGTAAGCACGCTGATCAAGTGGTTCCCCGACAGGCGAGGAATGGCCTCGGGCATGGCCATTATGGGCTTTGGCGGCGGTGCCATTGTGGGCACACCGCTGAATGAAGCCCTGCTGAAGCATTTTTCAAAGCCTGCGACATTTCTCGGAACCGAAACGGAAGTCAGGTTTCAGGTGGAAAATGGCCGCAGTTTTCTTCGTTCGGCCACGGGCGAAACAACTCAGGTTGTAGTGCTCGACACTCGTGCCGCCGCCCTGAAGCCAGGGCTGAAGGCCGGTGTTTATGCCGTGGGCACGGGCTCGACCGGCGTTGGCGAGACATTCCTTGCTCTGGGCGGTCTTTATTTTCTGGTGATGATCGCCGCGGCCTTTTCATTCCGCGTGCCGCCCGACGGCTGGGCCCCGGCCGGCTGGGACGCCGCCACAGCCGCGAAGTCGTCGAAGATGATCACCACGGCCCAGGTTGACGCCGATGAAGCCCTGAAAACACCGCAGTTTTACCTCTTGTGGGTGGTACTCTGCTTTAATGTCACTGCCGGAATTGGCGTGCTGGGTGTGGCCAAGACGATGATGACCGACATCTTTCAGGCCTCGTATCCAACGATTGTCACCGCCCGGTTCGCCAGCACCTATGTGCTGCTCATCAGCGTGTTCAATATGGTCGGGCGATTCTTTTGGGCAAGCATTTCCGACAAAATCGGCCGGAAGCCGGTTTACAGCATCTTTTTCGTGCTGGGTGCCGCCCTTTACGCCGTCATACCGTTTCTGGCGATCTCGGCCTCAAAATCCCACGCAACTTTTTGGCTGGTGGCTTTTTACGGCGTGACCATGCTGATCTTCACCATGTATGGCGGCGGATTTGCCACCATTCCCGCCTATATCGCCGATCTTTTCGGCTCAAAATATGTCGGTGGCATTCATGGGCGGCTGCTCACGGCCTGGAGCACCGCAGGCGTGCTTGGCCCGGTGGCAATTACCTACCTTCGTGAACAATCACGCATCGCTGCCATCAAGGATCTGGCCCAAAAGGCAGATCCGGCGGCCTTCGCGACAAAATTCGGGGCCTCTCTTGAGAAGCTCGACGAATTGGTTGCCGCCAATACCGTGACGATCGGCCGGTTGATTGAAATCAGCCCAGGCGTGGCCGATCCGACCAACTCACTTTATAACAGCACCATGTATGCCATGGCCGGCCTGCTGGTTCTGGCACTGGTGGCTAACCTGCTGATCCGCCCGGTTCATGCCAGCCATCATTCAAAATGATCGTGTCCGGAATTGGTCAGGCAGCATCTTGACCCGGCCCCGCCCGGGCGTCATGATATGAAATATCACTTTTCGCAGGTCATTTGTCGCTCCGGCGGCAACCTCTCGCCTGTTTCGAAAGCGGTCAAGCAAGTCCTCCACAGGAAAATCCGGTCTCCCGGCCCTTTTCCGCCCACCAATCAGGGCGGTAAGGTCGTGAATTAACCCTCAGGCCCGAATTTCTTTCAACTCACGGCAATTCACATTCATCATCAGAATGAGACAACCATGACACAACACACGAACCGACGCGACATGATCCGGATCACGGCCGCCAGTGGCCTGGTCCTGCCTTACCTTCGCCCCGGCCGCACCATGGCCGACGACACCAAGACACCTAACAGCCGCCCAAGGGTTGGTTCCATCGGGCTGGGTGGCATGGGCAGTGGCGACTCCTCAGCCGCCGCCCGCTATGGCGATATTGTGGCCGTGTGCGACGTTGATAAAGACCGTGCCGAGAAGGCCAAGGCCAGCGAGCGCATAGGCAAGGGCAAGGCCGACACCTATACAGATTATCGCAAGCTGCTTGAGCGTAAAGACATTGACATTGTCACCATCAGCACGCCCGACCACTGGCACTCCAAAATTCTGATCGAAGCCCTCAAGGCCGGAAAAGATGCCTACTGCCAGAAACCGCTGACACTGACAATTGACGAAGGCAAGCAGATTGTCAAGGTACTGAAGGAAACCGGCCGCGTGGTGCAGGTGGGCACCCAGCAGCGCAGCGAAAACAATAATATGTTCCTGCTGGCCGTGGCACTGGTTCGCGATGGCCGTATTGGCGACGTGAAAAAGGTCACCTGCTCCATCGGTGGCGCACCCAAGGGTGGCCCCTTCAAAACAGAAGACCCACCCGCCAACCTGAACTGGGACATGTGGCTGGGCCAGGCCCCGATGGTGCCTTATATCAAAGAACGCTGCCACTATGAATTCCGCTGGTGGTATGAATACTCGGGCGGCAAGATGACCGACTGGGGTGCCCACCATGTTGATATTGCCATGTGGGGCCTGGGCCTTGACAACAGCGGCGTGGAAAAGGTGGAAGTGCTGAAGGCCGAACACCCAGTTCCTTACAAGAACGGCTATGCCACAGTTGACAACCAGTACAATTGTGCCACCACCTTCCTGGTGAAGTGCACGTGCCCCGGCGGTGCCGAAATTCACATCACCGACTCGGGCGAAAACGGTGTGACCTTCCAGGGCACAAAGGGCACCATCTTCGTCAGCCGTGGCGAAATCGTGCTGCGTGGCATGCCTGTTGATGGTCTTTACAAGAACCCCGTGTCTGAATCGCTGCTGATGAAGCTGCGTAACGGCAAGCGGTTTGACAGCCACATGGGCAACTTCATGGAATGTGTGCGCGACCGTGGTCTGCCCATTTCCGATGTCTTCAGCCACCACCGCGCCATGACAACCTGCCACCTTGGCAATATCGCCATGCGTCTGGGCAAGACCCTGAAATGGGACGCCGCCAAAGAGCAGATCGTGGGCGACGAAGATGCCAACAAATGGCAGACCCGCGAACAGCGTAAGGGCTATGAAGTCGTAGCCTGATCCGGCCCCGACACCGCATCTCCCGCTAAAGGCCTGTCGGTATCTTGCCGGCAGGCCTGATTTTTATAACAGTTCACTGTGTAATATTTTATGCATTTTACCTGAATTTCCAGATCTCATTCATTTATTCCAGATTCAATAAAAACCGCTATTTTTTTCTTGTTTTGTCCGATAAGAGTATTGATGCGGTCTCATGTCGAAACGTAAGGATTGCGTTTCATGTGCTGGCACCGCCTGTGATTCAGGATGAATCTGATGAGACTCTCTCTGCCGGTCTCTCCACTGGCTTATTTGCTTCTGTTCACATTGCTTCTGATCAGTGGCCAGTCGGCCCTGGCTCAGTCGGCTACCGAGCCAGTTGCACCACTATCACCCGATCCTGAAAGATCGCTGCTTGGCCGATCGCCGGGCGATGCCAAAATCAATTCTCTAGATACCAATCCGGCCAGTCAGGGCTTTATCGGGTCGGCGCCGGGCCAGGGCATGCCCCGCGTGCCTGCGTCGATTACCCAGCCTGGCGCAATAGGTGTCAATGCCCCGCCATCGTCGGCTCTTGGGGCTCCCACGGCCCTGCCAATTTCTGATATGCCTGTCTATGGTTCGCTTGATCTGCCTACACTTGGCACCGCCGAAGTGGAAGGGCCTGAACTCGGCCTGACTCTTGACGCTGCCATTGAACAACTTGTCACTAACAATGTCGAGTTGCGTGCCCGAGCCCTGGAACTGCCGCAGGGCGATGCCGATATTCTTACCGCCGGCCTTCGCTCAAACCCCTTTCTTTATTTTGACACCCAGCTCATTCCCTACGGCAAATTTAACGACCGGAAACCGGGCGGCCAGACCCAGTACGACCTGAACGTTACCGCACCGCTTGACCTCTCCGGCAAGCGGAAGGCCCGCGTGAGAGTTGCCGTGCAGGCCCGCCGCGTGCTTGAAGCCCAATATCAGGATGCCGTTCGCGTACTCATCAACGATCTCTACATCGCCTATGTTGATGCCCTGGCCGCCCGCGAAACCGTTCGCTATGCCCAGGCCAGCTTCGACAGCTTCACGCAAGTAGTTTCAGCGACTGATGAACTCTATAAAAAAGGCAGCCGCACCCTGGCAGACCTTAACCGCGTAAAAATTCAGCGTAGTGCCTCCTTTGTCGGGCTTGAAGATTCTAAAGCCATATTACGCAAAAATAAGCAGCAATTGGCCACACTTCTCAGCCTGAACGTGAACGACCCCGACGAATTTGATCTTCGTGGCCTGCTCAGGCCGGCCCAGCCGCCTATTCCCGACCTTGAAACGCTCACTGGCCTGGCTTATAACAGTCGCCCCGACCTGCAGGCCTTTCGCATGGGTGTCGAACGGGCCAATGAAGACGTTCGCCTTGCCGTGGCCAATCGGTTCAGCGATGTTTATCTGCTCTATCAGCCTTATACCATGCAGGATAACCGCCCTGCCGGCCTGCCGCCTGCCCACAGCTGGGCCATTGGCGTGACGGTGCCCCTGCCGATTTTCAACCGAAATCAGGGCAATATTGCACGCGCCCGATTCAATGTTGACCAGACCCGTCTCGAAGTCCAGGCCGTTGAACAGCGAGTTCGTAACGAAGTCTTTGCAGCCTGTGAAGAACTGCGAATCAGCACACAGGCCGTGGATATGCTGGAAAACGAAATCCTCCCTTCCGCCAAGCAGGTGCGCGACGACACTTACAAACTTTTCAGCGCCGGTGAATTAGATTTGCAAGCCTATCTTAATGCCCAGCGAGAATATAACGACGCCGTCCGGCAATATCGCGACAGCGTCACCCGCCTGCGCCGTGCCTCGCTGGCCATCAATACCGTCGTCGGCTCAAGACTGGTGCCCTGATTTCCAATGGTCATATCTAACCACTCATTTTCTAACCCCGACCTACATACCCAATAAAATTGGCCTGTACGCTTTTGTTTTGATTTGTTAAAAATTCTGCAATCTATTCGATTGATAGGGTAATCGGCGGGAAGGATTCCTGCCCCTGTGCCCTGAAATATTGGGTGAAATCAAGGAGGATCGCACCCATGCCTCGACCCCTCGCCGCAACTGGCGGCCGCTCTCTTTCGCTTCTTTTGGTTTTTAGCCTCGGTGGTATCACCCCGTTGGCCACAGCCCAGACACCGGCCCAGGCACCGGTGCAGCCGCCACGCACGGCTGTTGCCGCCCCCGCGTCGGCCCGCCCCACAGGCCAGCCTGCTCAAGGCCAGCCCGCCGCACAACAGACCCAGGCGCAGGCCCCACCAGCAAAATCGCCGGAAGAGTTGGCCCGTTTTGCCCAGCGCATGGACGTATTGCTGAGAACTTGGGAAGAACGCAGCACTTTAGTGAAAGAGCTTGACGCTGAATTTGTGCGCCGCGACCATTCACCTGCCTGGCAGGAAATGTCTGATTACAAGGGCAGGGCACTGCTCAAAAGCCCTGATCTGGCTTATCTTGACTTTGAGAAGCTCAACACAGCTGAAAAGAAATACCTGCATCACGAGCGAATCATCGCAACGGGCAAAGAGGTTTTTCATTACCAGACCGCCAGCCGCCAGGTCTTTATCTATCCGCTTTCGGCCGAGGAACGCGCCAAGGCCCTGGAAGAAGGCCCCTTGCCGTTCCTGTTCAACATGAAGGCCGACAAGGCAAAGAAGCGATACAACATGTCGATTCTTTCCGAAAACGAGCAGGGGGCATGGATTCAGATTCTGCCCCTGGAAAAATTCGACCAGGAGAGCTTCAGCAAGGTCTATGTGCTTCTGAACAAGCAGCAATTCCTGCCCGACCGGCTGATTCTCTGGGCACCCAACGGTAAGGATACTCAGTCCTACACCTTTAAAACCATCAAGGTGAATTCCGGCATCGACAATGCCAATTTCATCGGCACCGTTCCTGCCAAGGGCTGGGACGTGGTTAGAAACCCGGCTGGTGCCAGCCAGCCTGCATCAGCCCGGCCTGGCCAACCCGCCACGCCTGCATCGGGTGCCGGTGTTGCTCCCGCCCGCACGGCCAGCGGCTCGGCCGGCCAGAACCCGATACGTCGTTAAGTCTGAATTCTTCTGAAGAGGAAGGCTTATCAGTGCCTTCCTCTTCTTCTCATTATTTCTTTTATGCTGATCTGTATTCAGACGCCTGCGTCGATCGCCAGAAATATCTTCCAGCTTATCATATCGATGTAGAACCCTGATTCTAGCGTAATTGCCATGGTCTTTAGTTTCAGGCTGCACTTTGAATGATGACAAATTAAATGAATATTTCATTAAGCCGGCATTTCAATATTCTCTTTTTCAGGTGGTTCATTTAATAATTGCCTCCGCTGAAGCTGGCTTGAGAGTTCTGTAATTTTGGCCCCGGCCACGAAGCCGAATGACCCGTTAGAATATCATTTTCAGTTTTGACATTAAAAATACATTTACACACCAGAATTAATAATCCTGGCACAAATAAGCTGGATGCTCAAAATTTTGGAAAATTAAATTCCAGAATAAATATCTGAATATGCTATTCGACAATTGTCCAGCCTTTGTTGCGGGCAAATTTTCGCAGGTTACGCTTGGGCCGCACGGCCACGGCACGTCCGACGCCTTCCATCAGGTGGCGGTCGCTGTAATTGTCGCCATAAGCCACGCAGTCGGCAGGGTTAATGCCCTGCAGTTCGCACCACTGGCGGGCCCAGTGCAGCTTGCCGGGCCCATAGCAAACCGGCCCGGGGCCACGGCTCACAATAAATCCACGCTTTTCCACCAGCGGCGTGCCGATCACTTCCTCAGCCCGCAGAAAAATTTTCAGTGATTCCAGCGTGTGCCGCAACGACGACGAAACCAGCACCAGCCTGGCCCCGCGCCGCCGCATTTCATCCAGATGATCCAGCACTCCCGGAAGGAGATTTGGCTTCACATCGCGGGCAAAACAGTCGTAGCCCATGCGTTCCAGGTCGATAATCGGCACTCGCTGAAGCGTTTCAATGGCGTGGTCAAGCAGCCGGCCATAATCCAGCCGCCCGAATCGATGCTGCAGGCCATACCACGCCGACCGCAGGAAAAACGAGCCCTTAACCAGCCCCCGACGCTTCATTTCAAGGGCGACAAAATAGGCAGTGGTGCCGGGGTGCAGCGTGCCGTCCACATCAAGAAAAAAGACTTTGGGCGTCTGTTCGCCGTAATCAGGCCAGTTCATCGCTTCAGCCCAGAACTTTCGTAAAGAGTGCGCGAGCCTCGCGCCGAAGCGTCTCGGCCTCAACTTCGCCAGCGGCTTCCAGCAAAATGCGTATGATCGGCTCAGTGTTCGACGCCCGTAAGTGAAGCCAAGTTAAATCATCAAGCCGGGCATGCAGGCCATCGCGACGATCAAGCACGGCGAACGGATATTTCGAGCCAATCTCGCCCGCCACCGCCTCAAGTGCCTCGCGGGCCACAGCCGCACCGCCGGGCGGCAGGTCAATCTTGTCTTTGACCATTGTCAGCTTCGGCCAGGGCGAAACAAGGTCGGCCAGTGTGCTGCCGGCAGGGCTTTCGGCCAGTGCCTCAAGCACCAGGGCCGCCCCCATCAGGCTATCCCGCACCCAGCCCACTCGCGGGTCAATCACTCCGCCATTGCCTTCGCCGCCAATCACGCCGCCGTTTTGTCTCAGGCCTTCCACCACATGAAATTCACCGACAGGTGTGCGAATAACCTCGCGGCCGTATTCACGGGCGACGCTGTTAATCATGGCTGATGTCGATAAATTCGCGACCAAAGGCCCGGCCGGGCCACCATGTTTCAGACGCTGGGCGGCTGCAATGACAAGTGAATATTCCTCGCCAATAAAAGTGCCATCGCCAGCCAGCAGGGCCAGGCGGTCGGCGTCGGGGTCAAGCACAAGACCAATGTCAAAGTCACCGGCACCCGACATCAGTTTTGCAATTCGTGAAAGATTTGTCGTCGTCGGTTCAGGCGTGTGGTCATAAAGGCCATCGGGCCTGGTGCCAATGCCCAGAACATCGCAGCCAAGGCGCCGCAGCAGTTTTTCAAGGCTGGGGCCGCCGCCACCATGACATCCGTCAAGAAGTATGCGAAACCGGCGAGAGGCGATAAGCTCAGCATCAATCAGTGCGCAAACGGCGGCTATATGGTCTTCATCGGCATCTGTCACAGAGTGCAGTTGGCCCAGTTCTGAAATGCCTGCCCACCGATTCTGGCCCGATTCAAAGCGGTCGAGCATTTCGCGGCCCAGTTGCGGCGAAAGGACCATGCCTTCCGGCTGAAAGAACTTAAGGCCATTGTATTCTTTCGGGTTATGGCTGGCCGAGATTTGAATGCCGCCGACAGAGCCGCTGGTGCGCACATATCGGCCGAGGGTGGGCGTGGCAATGGGCCCCACGGCAAGCACATCAAGCCCGCTGGCCAGCAGGCTGCTGATCACGGCGTGCTGAAAAACCGGGTGCGAAAGACGGGCGTCGTGGCCGACAACGACCGAGCCGGGTCTATCAAGTCCGGCGGCATAGGCAGCGACAAACCGGCTGGCGACGATGGGGTCGAGGCCCCGGCCCACCAGGCCACGAAGGCCGGACACACTGGCAATTAGTACCTGATCGGGTGCTGACATATCGGGCCTTTGACAACTTCCAGGGAAAACCGGCCACTGGGCCAGCCTTTTTCATCAGGAGCTTTCGTTTGTTAAGATATTTTGACCATAATCGGTTCTTCATGCCAAGTCGAAACTCATTCAGGCGAGCGACGGAAAAAAGAGGCAACAATGGCAGATGACAAAAGGCGGGGCGGGCGGGAAATTCCGCCAAGGGTGAAGATTGACGACCAGGGCCGCTGGACTCTGGTGCCGCCCCACTGTGCATTTGAGCTTGAGCCCGACCTGGCCGACATCGAAATGCTCATGAAGGAAGGCGACTACGAAGCCGCCCGCGACGGTGCGCTCTATCTTCTGGAAGAGTGCCAGGATATGACCGCCGCGCACCTGCTTCTGGGCAAGATTGCCGAGAAAGAATCGAACGACCTGAACATCGCCAGGGCCCATTATGCCTATGTTTTTGAAATCACGCTGAAGTGGCTGGGGCGTAATGAGTTGGGCGTGATGAACGGCGGCCAGAAAATCAACCGGATCTCGCTGGAGTCAGCCGAAGGGCTGGCTCGCGTGCTTGAAAAACGCGGCGATCACCAGAAAGCCGCCCAGGTCGCCAAATTCGTCGCTGCCTGGAAGGGCCACGGCGAGCCTTCCCAAAGGCCCTTGCCCGAGCATTCCCGAAGACCATACCCCCCTGAGCATTCTCGAAGGCCCTTGTCTGAAAATCGAGGCCCCAGGCCACCCCGGCCCGAGAATCGACCGCCAAGGCCCGAAAACAGGCCTGCCGGAAGTGATGCCGCTTTGGTACGGCCAGATCGTGATAATCGAAACATGACCCCGCCACGCTCGAATGCTGCCACACCTCGGCCGAGCGAGTCACCCGCACGCCCGAACGCTGCCCCACCGCCTCGGACAAACACTTCGCCTCCTCGCCCAAACGGTTCCCCTCAAAACCCGCCGGCCACCGGTTCGCCACCGCCCCGGCGTACACCCAAAATGCGCAAGCCTGATCGCAAGAAACCTGATACCCCATAAGCACTTAAAGTACAGCCAACCCCTATGCCTTCTCACGAAATTGTGCTGCCGGCCCCGGCCAAGATCAATGTCTTTCTGGAAGTGCTCGGCAAGCGGCCTGATGGCTACCACGAGCTTGAAACAGTGATGCTGCGGACCGATTTCTGCGATACGCTGACATTTGATCGGCTGGATCGTCCGGAAGTTGATTTCACCTGTTCCGATTCGTCGTTACCGGTTGATGAAAAAAATCTCGTTGTGAGGGCCGCCCGCCTGCTCATGAACGAATTTGGCGTGCAGCAGGGTTGTCGCGTTCATCTTCAAAAGCAGATTCCGCACGGAGCCGGCCTCGGGGGCGGCTCAAGCGATGCAGCGACGGCCATCATGGGGCTTAATCAATTATGGGGTTTGAATTTAGGTCAGGATGAAATGGCGGCTTTGGGGGCACGTCTGGGCAGCGATATCCCGTTCTTTTTTTATGGTTCGGCGGCTGTGTGCCGGGGTCGGGGCGAAATCGTAAAAACTTTGAGCTTGACAGTTTCGTTCAATTTCGTACTTTTCTGCCCAATGGTTCACTGTGCTACGGCGGAGATTTTCCGACGGGTCCGGCATGATGGTTCGCCCAAGGATGGGGCGGCTGTGATACGGGCGATTGAGTCGGGAAGTATTGATGCCCTGGCGGGTGGGCTGTTCAACCGTCTTCAGGATGCAACTGAGCTTTTCAAACCGGATTTACGCCAGATTCCGGAGTGGATGCAACAGGTTCGGCCAGCGTTTCTGGGGACAATGATGACCGGTAGTGGCTCAGCCTATTTCGGGCTGAGTGCGAACCGCGCGGATGCCCAAGCCGCTGCGGAAGAGTTAACCAGACTCGGACAGGGAATCGTCCGGGTTTTGACTTGCGGACCTTGAGTTACGCTACACGATGTAAAGGAGTACCAGCTGTGGAAATCACCGAAGTGCGGATCAAGCTCATGGAGGACAACTCCGGATCGAATGAGCGCCTGCAGGCTTTCTGCTCGATCACCCTCGATGACATGTTTGTGATCCGCGACCTGAAAATTATCGAAGGCGCCAAAGGCTTTTTTGTCGCGATGCCTTCCCGCAAGCTGTCGGACCGTTGTGGCCACTGTGGCACCAAGAATCATCTGAGAAGCCGATTCTGCAACCAGTGTGGTGTTCGCCTTGACGAAACCCGTGCCCTTCGCGATTCAGAAGGTCGGGCCAAACTTCACGCCGACATTGCTCACCCGATTAATTCTGGCTGCCGTGAAAAACTTCAGGCCGCTGTTCTGGCCGCCTACGCTGACGAGCTGGAACGTGCCAAGCTGCCGGGCTATGTCAGCCGCTACGACGACTTCGACGATGGCGACTGGGACAATGCCAATTCCCTTGGCAACCCCTATGGCAATTATGCCCCGCCAATGCCACCGGCACACAACCCCTATATGGGCAATTACAGCAACATGCAGCAGCACGAGCCGCCTCTGCGTCGTGGCCCCCTGCGGCCGCACACGCAGCATCAGCGAACGGGCGGGCCGCTTTATCGCGGGCCACACGTGCCAAGACGCTCAAGCGACATGGACAGAGTGCACCAACACGACGAACACCAGGGCTATCACCCGCATTGACAGACATCAGTCGCCCTGACCTTATTCGCCTGAAGAGAGAAAGACGGCCTCCCCGGCCGTCTTTTTTTTGCACTCATGTGTTATTTTCACCCGCCACGGCACTTTGTTTTTCAGGGTCTTTGACGTTTTACAAAAAAGACTGATTTGTTGCGAATTTGCCTCAGCCCTTCTCCCCGGGCCACTTTTTGAACTATCCTATGCAAATTGTTCGCAACGACGACATTCGACAGAGTGTTCGACTTGTCGCAAATCAGACCACCGGCACTGCACCAGTCAGAATTTGCCCCCCGGTCACGACATCCCCGAATTCAATGGATGTCTGAATTGTGCAGGCCTGATCGACAGTCACGCTGATTCAAGGATTCCGATTCATGCCACTGCCCGGCTCGGCCTGTGTCAGCCAGAATAATGAAACCAGGGCCAGAGAGGTCAGATCTGAACACCTGCCTACGCTTGACGGCTGGCGTGGCCTGGCCATTCTCACCGTGCTCCTGGGCCATGGCCAGCTTGCCATTTCTCCGCCTGAATACAGCCAAATAGCTTTTTTTCGTGCCTTCAATGGCTTTGGCGGCTACGGTGTGGAACTCTTCTTTGCCATCAGCGGGCTTTTGATCTGCTATAAACTCGGCACTGAGAGGGTTGCCACCGGCCGACTCGACCTCATGCAGTTCTACGGCCGACGAATCTTTCGGCTGCTGCCTTCCGCTGTTTTTTATATTCTCTGCATCTGCCTGCTGGCCGCGTTTGGCCTGATTATTGTCACCGCCGGAGAAATTTTCGCCAGCCTCTTTTTCTTCCGGAATTACTGGTCAAGTTTTCAAATGCCGCGTGGCCACTACACCTCGCATTTCTGGTCGCTTTCCGTTGAAGAACAATTCTACCTCGTCATTCCCTTTGCCATCGCCATGGTCCGCTGGCGCACGCTTTTCTACAGCCTGCCACTGGTTTGTTTCGCCGTTGCCCTGTGGCGCGGGCTTGAGTCACACTATGGCCTGACCACCACTTTATTCCCGCAACTGGTTGCTGATACAGGCCGCACCGATCTCTGCATTGATCATCTCATCTGGGGCGCCTGGTTCGGGCTGATTCTCGCCAACCACCAGGGGCGTGAAAAACTGCGGCGGCTCATCGGCCCCGCATGGGTTCAGGGGGCACTGCTGCTTGCCTTCCTGGCCCTGGTCACGCTGCCCATTCCCGCCCGAAAAATCTGGATTGCCAGCCTCACGCCGGCCCTGCTGGTCTCGACAATCCTTAACCCCTCCACCTGGCTCGGATTTCTGCTTGAAAAAAGACTTCTGGCGTGGACAGGGCGAATATCATACAGCCTTTATCTCTGGCAACAGTTGTTTCTTTTACAAATCGGAATTCCCGAATCTGAATTCGCTCAATGGCCAGTCCGGCTTTTCCAGAACTTTCCACTTGGCCTGCCTGCCACTTTCCTCGCCGCGGCTTTGTCTTATTACCTGATTGAACAGCCACTCAGGCGTCGTGGTTATCGCTGGCTTCGCTCAAGCTAAGGCCCGTTTGATTTTAATTTTGCAGTTTCTCTCACCGGCTTTTCACTCATCCGCAACTCCGCCTGAATTACGATCAACCAGCTGGGAATTATTGCAGCACGCCCCTTGCAATATTCCCTGTGTCGATACAAATCAGGCTTTCGCCGGCAGGCGATCACCTGCCAAGCTCTTTTACCCGGATATTGCGATATTCATGCAGGCCATCTTCCGCCTGAAGCCCTAGATAGCCTTTTTTCAGCGATGTTGCCGCTTCGGTGCTCGAGACAAGTTCGCCGTTGAGACGCACTTCAATTTTAGGTCCGACAACTGAAATATCATATTCATTCCACTGGCCATCGGGTTTCAGGGCTTTTCTGGCCAGTTCCACATTCAGAGAATGTTTCGCGCCAAAAATGATCCCCATTCTCGCCGTGTTTTCGATCTGGATTTCATATTTTTTATCAGGCCAGTCCCTGCCTTCCATGCCGGCCCTCAGGAACAGGCCACCGTCCTGCTTTGGTTCGAGAAATCGAAATTCCATCCGGATAATGAAATCAGAATACTGCCTGTCGCTTCGAAGCCACCCATGGCCTTTGTCGTGCTTGATAACGCCGTCAGCCACTTCAAATCTGGCCCCGTTCATCAGGTGCCAGCCATTCAGCGTCTTGCCGTCGAAAAGGCTTGTAAAACCCTCTTCCGCACCAACCGCCTGCAATAACGGTGCCATGAAGCCTGTGATGATCGTAAGAAAAACTGCTTTTTTCACCAATGCGCCAGTCATTTTTTCATTCCTGCAATGGAAACGGCCTGTCAGCTTGAAGCCCAGGGCCTGTCAGGCCAAGCCCAAAGCCTGTTTTCATTACAGCAAGCCAGTCCGGCTGAGTCAACCATTAACACACAAAGGCTCTGCCAAGCAGTCTTTACTAAAAAGAAATATGTTTCCTGTTAATAAAATCATGCTCTCCTGATTACTGCCTTGAGCAGTTGTTTCATTCAGGCCTGCTTCATGGCCCACACAGTGAAAATAAAAAAGCGGCCGCGGCTGAAGAGACAGCCACGGTCGTCTGAGATTCAACTTTTTTTGAAATAGTTTTATTTTCCTGCTCCTGCCTGTGCCAATGCGATTCGCAACTCACTGATACCTGTCAGTCATCATAATCTTCATCCGCTTCGGCAGCGGCTCTGGTGCGTTCTTCAAGTTTGGCCTGAACCTGCACACCCAGCTGCAGGATGGCTTCGCGGCGATCGCTCTGTGGTTTCTGCAGGATATGATCCTGAATCTGCACCAGGATCTCTTCCAGGTCTGATTCCTTCGAGTCAGCTGTGTAGCGGTTCCATTCGCCTCTGGCCCAATATTGCTGCAGCAGCTGATCAATGCGGGCCACCTGTTCCTTGCGACGGCCCACTGAAACCGCGCTGGCCTGGCGCCAGGCTTCAGGGGTCCACACATCACCATTGACCAGGGCGTTGTCCACATGGCGGTTCTGTCGAAATTTCTGAAAATTCGCCAGGGCCTGGCTCTGCACCGTCTGCAGGCTTGCATTGATCCTGGTGATCTTCCTCTGCAGTTTGCGGGCATAATTCAGCACATCAACAGGGCTGATGGCGAAAAGTGGCTTTGATGGCTTGAGAAAGAGCCCGCAGCCGCTGGCCATCAGTGCGGCCGTGACCACCGAAGCACAGTTGTATTTCTTGCTGATCAGCTTGAAACGATAGTAGGGCTTGACATTGCGGCTTCTTGAGTTGCCTTTTGCATCGCTGCGGATGTCCCACCAACTCCTCAGGTTAGCTTCACAAAGACCAACTTTCTGGTCGGTGATGGCGGCACCGTTGTCGTCAATCGTCGGGATGTCAATCACATCGTTTGGAACGCGAACCCACGAGAACATACCAGATCGTGGGTTTTCGATCTGAGTGCCACCCAGGTTGACTGTCGGCCCCTTCATCTGGTTTGGCATCGGCTGAATCATATTCGAATTGAGCCTGGCCTGAAGATCAGTACCCAGGTCGGTGCAGGGGTCTGCAAAGAATTTATCAACCCCTTTGCCCATCTCAAAACCCCTTGGATCCCGGAACTGAGCACCCGGTGTGTTGGGCACAAGCGATTCAACCGGAAACCAGCTGATGTATGTGTCAATCTCGCTTATCCAGGGGCCCGTGTTGCGGGTGATCGCAATTGCTGCATGACCCTGGCTGGAAAGTGTGCTGTTGTTATTGTGCCAGACAAGTACCCTGATCATGACCCACCCCCTCTTCTCTGCCAGATTCCTTTTCCTTGCCACCGACTTCTCATACGGTTATTTCGAAAGCGACTCAAAAAATGTTCTAAAAACCTAAAAAATATTTTTGGTTTTAAAAATAATTTTATGGATTGCCATAATCGCTGTGCCAGATCTTGTGAACTGGCCCGAGTTGAGCTTTGGCTTTTCAGTGGTGGGGGCTAGATTGATGGATAAAGCAGGGGGATTGACTGCCTGAAAAACCGGGATGAAATATTTTGCCGGTGGTCTGGATTTCTCGGCTGATTATATTGTAATGGGATTATCTCGGTTTGATCCTCTGCCAACTCAAAATTCATGCATCAGCTTTTTCAGCCAGGGCCACAGGCCTGAAGCAAATATGATCGCGCATGAACAAACAATGGTTGATGAGGGTCGAACCAGAGAGTGAGGGATCATCGAGACTAAAATCATAATCGAGAGGCTGGTAAGTCATGATACTTTCGCAGACCGGGCGAAGAGATCAGAGGATTGGTTTCACACTTATTGAACTGCTGGTTGTCATCGCCATAATTGCCGTGCTGATTTCGCTGCTGCTGCCGGCGGTGCAGTCGGCCCGTGAGGCCGGCCGTCGAGCCCAGTGCATTAACAACATGAAACAGCTTGGCCTGGCCATGCATAACTATCACGATTCTGTGGGCTCGTTTCCTTTCGGACAGGGCCCCTTTGGCTGGAACGACTGGTCGGCCCAGATCTATCTGCTGCCTTACATGGAGCAGCGGCCGCTTTATAACACCATTAACTTCACGCGGACGATTGGCCCGGCCAACCCCACCAATGCGCAGAACCAGACGATGATGCGCACTCAATATAATATTTTCATTTGTCCGTCAGATGTCGATAAGCTGACTAATCCGTTCGGCCACCTGAATTATGCGTCGAACTCGGGGCACAATCCGCAATTCTTCGGCCGGGCATCCGGCGGAAATACAGCTTCCGGGCTATTCCTCTGGGCGGCTGACCCCAACCCGTTCAGCAGCGACGGCACGGCACACCTGAATAAGGCTGGACAGATTGTGAGCCTGCGCGACGTGACCGATGGCACATCCAACACATCCGCCTTCAGTGAGAAAGTCAAGGCCGTGGGCGGCAACGGCAATACGTCGTATCGATCAAACCCGCGCGACCTCTCAAAGCCACTGGCCATGATGTATTCAGTCAGCCTTGGCGGAGTCGATGAAAATACACCTAATGGCTATTACCTTCGGTGCAGGGCCATTAACCCCGTGACTAACACACTGGCCGATTCGCAGGTCATGGGTGCCCACTACTGGTCGGGCCATCCCTACGCCGGCCGCTTCAACCATGTCATGACACCCAACACATGGGGCTGCCTTTATGGCATTAACGGCGAAACCAATGGCAATGGCGCTGTGCCCCCTTCCAGCCGTCACCCCGGCGGCGTGAATGTGGTTATGGCCGACGGCTCGGTGCGGTTCGTCAAAGACACTGTCAATAACTCCACATGGTGGGCCCTGGGCTCGCGCAATGGCGGCGAAATTGTTTCGGCCGACAGCTATTGATTGAAATGGAATTCTGCATGATTCGCCAATTCCGGGCCATCATAAAAGGGCCCGGCGATTGCCGATTGCATTTCATTGAAATCTTCAGCCGGGCAGTTAATTCAAATGCAATTTCAATTCAGGAGTTTTTTCAACAGATGAACATATCCAGATGCCATTACCTGGCAACCATTATCAGCCTGGCCATGACATGCGTCATTTCCGGTTGCGGATTTACCAGTGGCAAGCCATCGGTTGACGGTTCGAGCACTGAGGCCACCGTCAGCGGCAAGGTCATCCTCAAGGGCCGGCCGGCCACTTCAGGCACCGTCATTTTCGACCCTTCCAACTATATTCGTAAAAACGAGCCGGCCCGCCGCACAGAAATCCAGAAAGATGGGTCTTTCAGCATCAAAACCCTGACAGGCTCCAACTCAATCCGGGTCGAAGGCAGAGAAGCCAATGCCGTGCAGGGTGCCGACTATGCCGGCCTGGCCTATGATGTGCCTGCCGGGCAAAGCACGTTTGATATTAAACTGCCCCCGGAAGTGACAGGAAACCCGCCCGAAAACAAGCCCGCTCCCTGACGCGGCTGCGCATGTTCTGGCCTCAATCCACCCCCCCTCCTGAGGGGGGCGGATCGCCTGTTTGTTGACACCCCGGCTCAGAATCGACTGATTGCCGCAATTCGATTTATCATTTCAAAAAATTGTAAGTTCTGTTACACTGGTTATTGAGAACGATGAAGATGTATTGGTCCATCGTTTATGAGGCAAAGTCTGGTCAGGTTATCAGCCTCATCGGTTGGTTAGGCTCAACCCACAGCGGGTTCTGAACGAAGGACTTCGTTCGATGTCTGATTTTTTTGATGATTCCGCCGCCCAGAGCAATCTGCCTGATCCGAACGCCAATCCAGCCACACCGCCAACGGCAGCTGGCATTTCAACCGGCCGCCGCCGCCGAACCCGCACTATACTGCTGGTTGCCATCGGCTCAGTCACGGCTCTTGGTGTTTATTCCTGCATGACAGCACCTGAACCCGCGAACGAAGGCTGGAACGGGGCCGACAATGGTCAGCTTGGCCCCGACGGCCAACCGGTGGCAGGCCAGCAGGTTGCCCACTCCAGGCCAGGCTTTTTTCCCTGGTATTGGCTGCCACGCATGGGCTTTTTTGGCAGTGGTGGCGGCCGTTCAACCATGCCAGGCACTTCCAGCGGATTCGCTGCTTCCCCCTCTGGCGGAAGTCGAGTATCCACAGGCACTTCCGGTGGATCAACCAGTACCGGCACCTCGCGTGGCGGTTTCGGCTCCATCGGCCGTGCCTTCAGCGGCATTTCCTGACGTCCGGGCGGTCAAATGCACAGACAGAGCATCCTTCCCCGCCCTAACTGGCAGAAAAAAGTTGAAGAAAAAGGGCTCTCGATCCACACCCCCGGTGGCAAGCCCTATTGGAACGAATCAGCCTGTTACATCTTCTCAGGCCATGAAATCGAAACCCTGGAAAAGGCCACGGCCGAGCTTTATCGCCTTTGTGTCCAGGCCGCCGGCGTAGTCATTGAACGAGGGCTCTGGAAGGAATTTCAGATCCCGGCCCGTTATGTTGAATGGGTCAGACAATCTTGGGAAGCTGATGCCCCATCCGTCTATGGCCGGTTCGATCTCGCCTGGAATGGTAATGGCCCGCCCAAACTGCTGGAATTTAATGCCGATACTCCGACATCGCTGCTTGAAGCGGCCGTGATCCAGTGGTTCTGGCTGGAAGACCGCCTGACCGACGGCCTGGCCCGGGGATGGGACCAGTTCAATAACATTCATGAAATGCTGATTGCTTCCTGGACAGAAATCGGTGCCATGGAAAAGGTGGCCCGGCTTCATATCGCAACCATGACCGACCAGCCCGAAGACCTGATGACTGCCGCCTATATGCTCGACGTCGCACGGCAGGCCGGGCTTGATACGTCGATCATCGACATGACCACGATCGGCTACAACCACGATCGTAATATCTTTGTTGATCAGGCCAACGACCCAATCGACCTCATTTTCAAGCTCTATCCGTGGGAATGGATGCTGCGCGAGGAATTCGGCCGACAATTGCCCGATGCCGAGTGCCTCTGGCTCGAACCGCCATGGAAAATGATTATGGCCAACAAGGCAATGCTGCCACTTTTGTGGGAGCTTTTCCCGAATCATCCGAACCTGCTCTGGGCGGGCAGGGAAGCTCCGTCTGAACGACGCTTCAGGTATGTGAAAAAGCCGATTTTCGGGCGTGAAGGGTCAAATGTCTCGATCTTTGATGCATCAGGTGGCTTAATCACAAGTGCTGAAGGGCCTTATAATGAAGGCCCGTTATCACGCCATATATTTCAGGAATTTTACGACCTGCCTCGCCTTCAGGGCAACTATCCGGTGCTGGGTTCATGGGTCATCGGCGGCGAGCCGGCCGGGCTTGGCATTCGCGAAGACGACGGCCTGATCACCGGCAACCTGAGCCGGTTTGTGCCTCATGCGATTGACGGATGATTTTTTGCGAACCGTGCACACACCAACATCTGGTTGACAAGATTAATTCTGCTCACATTTCGTTCAAGACTTTCTTAAGGTCTTCATTTTTTCCCAAAATCAATATTCAGTCAGGTTGTTTTTGCATAATCACCCTTCACACAACACGAAAATAAAATCGCAAATCAAGACACTGATAGCCTGAATCATCTGGCCGGTTTATCCTGCCTTTGGCATCCGCTCATCCTTGTTATCATTGCTGTTTGTTGGTAATATTATAAGCAATAACAAATCGCCTTTGTTATTGCGAAACTCAACAACTTGATAGGTATGGAATATGCCTGGTGATCCGAATGTTGTTTCGATTTTCTGTTGCGGCACTAAATTTCACCGCGATATTGAAGAAGAAGCCGTTGCCGACATGTATCGTTGGTGCGAAAGCGATCGAAAATACATTAATGACGGGCCGGGCAGCGGTAACTGGATTTTTTCCGGCACTCACGAAATCCCAAAGGTCGAGCATCTCTTCACCGAAAACAATTGGGCCGGCCCATTGCAATGGTAAAAGGAGAGGGGCCCTATCAGGTTGATTCGGAATGGGGCAAAATCAAGGGAATGATAGGTGGTCGGGGCTCAAACGACAATGTGCTCCTGACCCTTCAGTGGCTCTGGCTTGAATTTCACAAACAACGATTTACCGTCTGTAACCTGACGGGCTGGAGCCGTGGTGCCGTCACCACCATCGCCATTGCCAATGCCATGCACCTGGCCGGATTCGGACACCTGGGGGTCAGGGTCAATATTTTTGCCTACGACCCCGTGCCCGGCGACTTTAACGACTTCGGCGGTGGTGGCAGCTTCGACGAAACCGGCCGTGCTCCTATTGAAAGCCTCTCGCCCATCGTAAATGAATATCACTCCATCCTCATGGAAAATGTCGGAGGGATGAAAGGCTCGCTTTTCAAGTGCATCAGCCCTTCGGAAACCGCGGGAACGGTACACCGGACTTTCCCCTTGCCCGGGGCCCACGGCGATTGTGTCAGGTGGAATAAATCCCGCAACCCGTCTGGAAAGATTGGTCTAAGCCTGGGCCTTGAATTCATGAGAAGCAAGGGTACCTCGTTTACGACTGCCGGCACCGGTAAAATACTCTCAGACGTTGATATGCTTGAAGAATATTCCAAACTTCGGCGCGACTGGCTGGAAAGTTGCAACTGGAACCCGAAAAACCGCAGCGTGACCTACTGGCGCAGCGGCACCATCGTCAACCAGTGGCGAGAAAACATTTATTTTATCAACCCCCATCATTTTGATGTATTCCGACGGGTTTTACCCGAAATATATGAAGCGGCCGTTGACTCAAAAATGATTGATTCAGGCACACTTGCTGCTGCCAAGAGCAAATGCCCACTCACCATTCCCGTGCTTCGATACCTGAAAGTCGTGCGCGACCCAAGCTCGCGGGCGGCTGACATGTATGAAGATACGGCCTTTGAAATTGAAGTTCGGCCTGACCAGGCTGAAATCAACCAATACCTTGCCCCACTGAAGGCTGCGCTGAATCGATCCAACCCTTACAACAAACCAAATCCGCCGGCTCAGACCGACAGGGTCTGGACTCTTGAGGAATGGAAGCAGGCAAGCAGCGTCAGGTTTGGCTCACGACGCGACCAGGTCGCTGAAATCGACCGACTCCTGCCCATTTATCATCAGGCCGCCCGCTGGAATCAGATTGGTCAATTTCGCATTCTCTTTCCAATCGCTGCCCAGGTCACCTCGCACATTACCGAAAAGGGCGTGAGAAGCGACCGGCACATTGAAGTGGCCCAACTTGGGCGTCAGGTGGCCCATGCACTGCAAATTGTGCCTGTCACCGGCCGACCGGCAGTTTAGTCTGCTTTTAATGCAATTTTCTGAACCGGCCTGTCTGAATTGCAATCAAAAAGGGGTCATTCTACTTTGTTTACGAGTTTAAACAATGATTCGTAGTCTTCAGCGGCATAAAACGGTTCAAAAAGTCCGTTGCCATGGTTGAGGGGTTAATTACAGTCATCCGCCGCCGATGCCATGGAAGTAAGTGAACTGGCAAGAAAATCAGATTAGATTGGGATTAAGGCAACAGAAAACCAGAATGACCCCTTTTCTATTGTGGCCTATGAGGTTTCGTCAAGGAATTTCAAACGGGTGATGGGTCACAAGGACCTTTGGATATTGAAAGCAAACCTTGAAGCAATAGAGGAGGAGAAGTCGTCAGTTGCCGAGTCGATAATAGCGAGTTAAACTTCAATAGTCCGCCACCAACTTTCAACTAAATACGGGGCAATATCGCCTGGGCGGAAATATCGTGCCCGTCGAGAACTTGGCCGAGTCCTTGCAGGTCGCCTTCGACGCCGGGGCCAAACGCATTCTGCTGCCGATGGCAAGCGTGAAGGACATTCCGACGATTCCCGGTGAGTTGTTCGCAAAGTTCCAGACGGGCTTCTACGCCGATCCCGTGGACGCGGTGTTCAAGGCGCTGGGTGTCCAGTAAACCAACGCCATATGCAAAAGGAGCAATGACTGGCATGAACAAGTTGAATGTTGAGCTTGAAAACTGTTACGGAATCAAGCAGCTTCGCTGGCAGTTTGATTTCTCCACCAGCAGGACTTACGCCATCTATGCCCCAAATGGCGCGATGAAGTCTTCATTCGCTCAGACATTCAAGGATGTGGCCGATGACACCAAGTCTAAGGATCGCATATTCCCGGATCGAGTGTGCATCAGGAAGATAACAGACGAGAGTGGTGGCGATTTGCCGAAGGAAACCGTTCTCGTTGTTTCCCCTTACGACGAGGTCTTCGGCCACACGGAAAAGACTTCGACCTTACTTGTCGATAACAAGCTGCGAAAAGAGTATGAGCAACTCCACATCGCGATTGATATCGCCGAGGACGCCTTCCTGAAGGCCCTTAAGGAACAGTCTGGGTCGAAGAAAGACTTAAAAAGCGAGATATCCTCCACATTCACCAAGAGTCAGGATGCCTTCTATCGCGCTCTGAATCGCGTCAAAGAAGAAGTGCTGGCCCAGAAAGACGCTCCGTTCGCCAGCATTCGCTACGACACGGTATTTGACGACAAAGTCTTGAGCTTTCTCGGAACCAAAGATTTCAAGACAGCGATTGAGGATTACGTTAAGAAGTATAACGAATTGCTCGCTGCTTCTAACTATTTCAAGAAGGGGACGTTCAACTATTACAATGCCGCCACCATTGCAAAGAGCCTAGCTGACAACGGCTTCTTTGATGCCAAGCACACGGTCAGGCTGAATGCAAAGCAAAACCTTGAGATTACTAGCCAGAAGCAGCTAGAGGAACTAATCGCAGAGGAAAAGGAAGGCATCACAAAAGACAAGGAACTCAGGAAGAAGTTTTCTGAGATTGAAAAACTCATCAACAAGAACACGAATGTTCGTATCCGTCCGGTGAAGCACACGGCACCGGACTAACGGGTGGCGACCTCAATTCAATTCCACACCGAGTTCCTCTTGAATTCCGCTCAAATGCAATCAGATTATTTATCCTCGGCCCGACG
>JBEITT010000147.1:0-8976 GCA_040374745.1 Planctomycetaceae bacterium
CGTGACTCCCAGGGAAGTGAATTTGAGTTGTGAACTGCGAAAACTCAAATTACCACGGCCTGGAAGATGTGTTTCACCGGACGGATACGAAAAACTGCCGTTTCGGTTAAGCTACTTCTGCCTGGTTTGAAATTGTTGGATCTTTCGCATACGGGTCTGAAACCATTAGGTCATACAGGGTGGCTTCCTGCCACCCCTCTCTGGTTCCAGACGCCTGGCCGACGCTCGGATTGTGCCCCCACATTGCCCTGTCCTTCGGCTAGAACATCAAATTCTACTACTCAACTCATCTGTATAACAGTCTTGTTTTCGGATCCCATCTGCTCTCTCGTCAGTTCCCGCTTCTTCTTTGCTTCCATCAACTTGCGTTTCCTTTCTTCCCAAATCTGCCCGTCTCGCCCCTCAAGTTTCGCCATCGGCGGCACATAGCCTATGGCACTGTGAAGCCTCTCATAATTGTAATGCTCAACATAGGCGGAAATCATACGCTCGGCATGCTCCTGGTCAGAGGCACGCCCGGTCGAATGCATTCCACCTTCAGCGACTTATGCCATCGCTCTATCTTGCCATTCGATTGTGGATAGTATGGCGATGTCCGCACTTGTGTCATCTGGCAAAAACTCAGAAAAGCCTTGAAATCCTTTGAAATAAACTGCGGACCATTGTCAGTGATGATTTTCGGTCTAACATCAGGATATTTCTCCCGTGCCCGTTGAAGGATGATTTCAACATCCCGATCTTTCATGGTTTCACGAAGTTCCGAATGGACGATGACACGGGAAAAACCGTCCAGATAACTGCAAAGTGCATAAAAAATGCCCCCGATCCTGATGAAAGAGATGTCGGTGTGCCACTCCTGATGAGGCTTCAGTGGTTGATCGAACCCGTTTCCTTTCCTTGACTTATGGATTTCTCTGGATTTCATGTGACCGGCCTGTTGCAGTACCCGCCTCACCGAAGACGGGCTGACAGCGACGATGTCTTGGTCGTTCATGATCCAGGCCAGTCTGCGATAGCCTTCGGTCAGGTTCTGATCATGAAATGCCAGGATTGCCTGTTTTTCTTCTTCAAGCAGCCAGCCGGCTTTGGGAATTCTGGCATTATGCCGGTTCTCCGTATCGCCACGTATGAGCCACGCATAGTATTTGCTGGATGAGATTTGCAGCGATTTGAGCATTTTCTGCACGGGGTATTCGGCTCGTTTGGTCCAGTAAGAAATGAACTGGACGATGACAAAGCGAGTTTGACGGGAAAGCCAGGAGCCGGTCAGGCTTCCCCAAGTTCTTTTTTTAACGCGAGATGGGCTTCCATAAGTTCGGAAACAACTTCGTTCTTGCGTTGCAATTTCTGCTGCAACTGTTCGATGGTTTTGAGATGTTTTGCCTGAGGATTCAGGTTTTGGCGTTGAAAGCCGGTTGCAGCGTTTTCGAATAGCTGGGTTTGCCAGCGATAAAAGAGCGTGGGATGGATTTGATATTCATCGCAGAGGTCGTAGACCGGGACTTTGTTGATGAGGTGCCGCCTGAGAATGGCGACTTTCTGATCAGCGGGATATTGTTTTCGATTTTTGGACATTGCGAGAAATTCCTATGGATAGGATAGCTTGTCCGATCAGGCTGTTTCTCCACTTTCACTTGGAGCGGAACAGAATGAGGGTCATACTGACACAAAACTGTCTGGTTATATTTCGAACTTTTAGATCTTGGCCAACAAGTCGATTTACTATTAAGGCTCGAGAATACCGACGCAACTTCAATCAGATTCGGTTGATACTGCAACTTTATTGAATTAAATCACAGAGATCGAAAAATAAAAAAACATGAAATTTAACTAGCAAAGTAAAGAAAAAATAATCTATACTTAGTTATCAGAAATATCTCACAAAGCGAATATAATCGAGTTCAGGGGAACAGGATGCTCGAGAAACGATATAAATCCCTTTATCTTATTCGAAGAGTGGAAGAAGAGATTGCTCGAATATATCCCTCTGATAAGATAATGAGTCCAGTCCATCTCTCGATAGGTCAGGAAGCTATATCTGTAGGTGTGTGTGAACATTTAAATAGTAGCGACATCGTTTTTGGCACTTACAGATGTCATGCCATGTATCTTGCTAAAGGTGGCAACCTGAATCAAATGATTGCCGAACTTTATGGCAAAAAGTCAGGCTGTGCTCAGGGCAAGGCCGGGTCGATGCATCTTATTGACACAACTGCTGGTGTAATGGGTGCTTCTGCCATTGTCTCGTCAACCATTCCAACAGCTGTAGGCTACGCATTTGCTGAAAAAAGCAATAACAAAGAAACTGTAGTTGTCTGTTTTTTCGGCGACGGTGCAGTTGAAGAAGGTGTTTTTCACGAAGCACTGAACTTCGCATCTCTTAAAAAATTGCCTATACTCTTCATCTGCGAAAATAACTTCTATGCGATTCACTCACTCGAATCCGCCAGAAGAGCCTGTAAATCCATTACTGAAATGGCATCTACTCACAATATGCCAGCACAGAAGTTGGAAGATATGGACATCGATGAAATATCTCAAAAAGTAAAAGCTGCGATTTCAGAAATCCGTTCCGGCCAAGGTCCTCAATTCATCGAAATCATGTGCTATCGATGGAAAGAACATGTCGGTCCCAATGAGGATTTTAAATTCGGATACAGAAGTTCAGTCGAGTTCGAGAAATGGTTTCAGAACGATCAGGTAAAAAAAAACCGGTAACCAGCTTTCAGATGAGGTCAGGATAGAAATTGAGAATTCTGTGAATACCGAAATTGATGAAGCATTCAATTTCGCTGAGCATAGTGAGTTTCCGGAAGATTCAGACCTTCTTCGTCATCTGTTTCACGTAAACAAATCCTGATCAAATTCAATTGATTCGATGAAAGTGTAATAATGCAGACCGATAGAATCATCACATTCTCACAGGCTTTGTTTGAGGCAATCGATCATGAAATGTCGATTGATCCCAGCGTTTACATAATGGGACAAGGGATCGACGACTTTAAGGGAATGTTCGGGACTACGCTTGGTCTTGCTGAAAAGTACGGAGTGAACAGGTGCTTTGATACACCGCTCTCTGAAGAAGGAATGACGGGTATCGCCATAGGCTCTGCCATGGCAGGTATGCGTCCAATTCACACGCACATACGCATGGACTTCATACTGCTTGCAATGAATCAATTAATTAATATCGCTGCGAAAAGCCATTACATGTACGGAGGACAAGTAAAAGTACCACTCGTCGTCAGGTCAGTTATCGGTAGAAGCTGGGGTCAGGGTGCTCAACACTCTCAGGGCCTTCACTCCCTGTTCATGCATATCCCGGGGCTTCGTGTGGTTGCACCAACAACTCCCTATGATGCAAAGGGATGTCTAATTTCCAGCATTCGGGATGACAACCCTGTCATATTTGTAGAACATCGGATGGTACATTTTCAAAAGGGGCATGTACCAGTTGAGGGCTATACAGTGCCGCTCGGTAAAGCCCGAATACTTGCCCCTGGGAAAGATATTACCCTCGTAGGGGTCTCACATGCTGCTGTTGAGTGCATGCGTGCCAGAAACACACTTGAGCAAATCGGAATCAGCGCTGAGGTTATTGATCCAATTTGGTTAAGTCCCCTGGACATAGAAACTATCGGTGAATCCGTTAAGAAAACTGGATCATTGATCGTTGTCGATTCTGGTTGGACATTCAGCGGCGCATCGGCCGAGATTGTGACTGCAGTAGGTGAATACCTGCAGGGCAAAAAAATATTTAAATTTTTGCGGATGGGTTTCGCAAATGTGCCATGCCCAACCACAAAAAAGCTGGAGACACTTTTCTATCCAAACGCATCAACTATTGCATCTAACGCACATGCTTTAATGAGACCTGATGAGGCCAAATGGATTCCTGACCATATCGAATCACCAGAGATTATGGAATTTAAGGGACCTTTCTGAATTTCCCCTGTCTGCATAACTCCCTCGTGAATTATTCAAAGGATATTAAGATGAATCAGATCGGGACTACCACTCGCACACTCGATTGGCCCCTGATGAAAAACAACATCACCAGGGAAGACCTTGACTGCGTCGTGAAATTCCTGACGGATGGCGAGCCAATTCTTACGCAATCCACCAATGTCAGGGCCTTCGAACGGGAATGGTCAGAATGGCTTGGTGTGAAATACAGCGTGTTCGTAAACTCCGGTTCCTCTGCTAACCAAATCACTCTGGGTGCTCTTCGTGAGATTGCCGGACTGGGCGAAATCATCGTTCCCCCACTGACATGGGTCTCCGATATTGCCGCAGTTCTGCAAAACGGTTTTACGCCTGTTTTTGTTGACATCGACCGCCGAACTCTGGGCATGGATCACCAGCAGATTCTGGACAAAATTACGCCAAGAACCAAAGCTGTTTTCATGACCCATATATTGGGCTATAACGCACTCAGCCCGGAATTACTCAGTGAACTTAACTCACGCAATATTCCACTGATCGAAGATGTCTGCGAATCGCATGGCGCAACAATGAACGGCCAGAAACTTGGGTCGTTTTCACTGATGAGTAACTTTTCCTTTTACTATGCTCACCACCTCAGTACCATTGAAGGCGGCATGGTCTGCACGGATGATCGCGACCTTTATGAAATCGTCCGAATGTTTCGCTCCCACGGGATGGTTCGCGAATGTAGTGACGACTCCTACAAAACCCCATACTACCAAAAACACCCCGACCTGAATCCCGACTTCATTTTCGCCTTCCCGGCTTATAATGTCCGGTCAACCGAGATCAATGCCGTGATAGGTCGCAACCAGCTACCCCGGCTCGAAGCCAACAACGCTCTCCGCTCGCGTAACCTGAAACTCTTCCTCGACAATCTTGACTCTTCTCGCTATTTCACTGAATTCGCCTTTGAAGGCAGCAGCAATTACGCATTTACGCTCGTCTTGCGAGAGCCAGACGAAGCACTGCGCGATCGTGTGATGGCCCGCCTGCGAGAACTTAAAGTCGAGTTTCGTCGTGGAACTTCCGGCGGCGGCAACCAATTGCGTCAGCCATACCTGAAAAAACTGTTCGGCGGGAATGAAGCAGCAAAATACCCCGTGGTTGACCATGTTCACTTCTTTGGGTTCTATATTGGAAATTATCCGTCGCTAGATCCAGAGCTTGTTCTCGAGCTTTGCCGCGTTTTGAATAATCTATAACTCGAAAAAAATTCGGATCTAAGACACGCCAAACCATTTTTGAACAGTGAAGTTCAAGCAATCTCTCGGAGTTAATCAAAACAAAATGTCTCATCACATCCTACTGACAGGCGGCTTTGGCTACCTTGGCTCCATTATGAGCGAATACCTGCTCAATGCCGGTTTTCGCGTAACCGTCATCGATCGCCTGCTCTGGAACCAGAATGGGCCGTTTCATCTCTGCGCCAACCCCAATTTTGACTTTGTAAAGGGCGATGTCCGCGACGAACGTCTCATGTCGAAGCTCGTCAGCCAGGCTGATTTCATCATCCCATTAGCCGCGGTCGTAGGTGCCTCCGCCTGCGACAGCGACCCGTTCCTGGCTGAATCCACTAATTTTGGTGCCATTCAGCTTATTAATAAACTCCGTAGCCCCAGTCAGCCAGTAATTTATCCGAACACCAATTCAGGCTACGGAATCACAACAGGCGACGTCTTCTGCACTGAAGAAACTCCTCTTGAACCCATCTCCATCTATGGCAAAACAAAGGTACAGGCCGAGCAGGAACTCCTCTCCAGCCCGAATACCATGTCGCTTCGCCTGGCCACAGTCTTCGGCATGTCGCCACGCATGCGGCTCGACCTTCTAGTCAATCACTTCGTCTATACTGCCCAATTCGATGGCTATATCGTCCTCTTTGAACACCATTTCAAACGGAATTACATTCACGTTCGCGACGTCGCCCGCGCCTTCCTTCACAGCGTTCAAAACTTCGATGCCATGAAGGGCCGCCCCTACAACGCCGGCCTAGACCAGGCCAACCTCTCAAAGGGCGAACTCGCCTCAAAAGTGAAAGAATACCTGCCGAAATTTCATATCGAGCATTCGGAAATCGGCCAGGACCCCGACAAACGCAACTATGTCGTCTCCAACCAGCGTCTCCGCGAAGCCGGTTTCGAAGCCATTCACACCCTTGATATGGGTATCCCTGAACTCATTAAGGGCTATCGCATGATGGCCCGGAATGTCTTCAAAAACGCCTGATTAACACGCAAGCCAAACCTCACCATGGCCACCATCGCCGAAACCGATGCAATTATCCTGGCAGGTGGCCGTGGCACCCGGCTCAGTTCGGTCGTATCCGATCGCCCGAAAGTGCTCGCTGAGGTTCTTGGCCGCCCCCTCCTATCACACTTGCTCGATTCCCTTGAGAAAAAAGGCCTCCAGCGAGTCATTCTCTCCGTGGGCTACATGGCCGAGATGGTCCGTGAGGTCATTGGCCCACGCCACGGTGCTCTTGAAATCCTTTACTCCGTTGAGACCGAACCTCTTGGCACAGGTGGCGGCATCAGGCTCGCCTGCGAGAAAGCCCAGTCCGAAAATATTCTTGTCCTCAACGGTGACTCCTTCTGCGGCTTTGATGCTTCAAGCCTTTTCGCCTACCACACCGAAAAAAAAGCCTTGGGAACCATCGGCGTGATCGAAGTGCCCGAAGCCGACCGCTATGGCCGTGTCGTAATCACCCCCGATAGCCAGATCGATAAATTTCTCGAAAAATCCGCCAGCGGTTCCGGCTTGATCAATGCCGGCATCTATCTTCTACAAACATCAGCGATCAAAGAACTTCCGGCAGGAGTCGCCCTGTCCATGGAGCGAGACGTCTTTCCCTCATTCATCGGCCAAGGCTTCTACGGTTTCGCCGTCTCTGGTCCATTCATCGATATCGGCCTACCGGAAACTTATGCAAAAGCCGATGATTTTTTGTTCCAATATCTACAGTATTCTTCACAAAATTCAGAGTAATATGCTAATATATTATAGTTCCGTAGATCGACATGGTGAATTTGCTGCAATCATTCTGTGATATATGAAAATTCAGAAATCATGAATGATTTCAAACGGAGTAACGAAATGTCAGGCTTGACAAAAGATGCATTGGATTATTACGAAGAAAATGGATTTTATATTCAAGAAAAAATATTCACATCTGATGAATGCGATGCCTTGATCGAAGCTTCAACTTCGTTAGATAATGCTTTGAATGGAACTTATCGCCCTTCCATGATGCCGCATCGTGTGAACGAAATCTATTTAAAGGCAATGGCCAAACCGGAACTTGCTGCAATTATGAATCAACTTGTCGGCGGACTTGCTGCTGGAATTCAGACTGAGTTTTTCTTCTGCAAACCTGGTACTCGTGGTTTTTCTCTACATCAGGATAATTTTTTTGTAGAAGCACCCTTCGGGCAGTTCGCATCGGCGTGGTGTGCACTCACAGACGTTTATCCAGATAATGGGGCGCTCATAGTCTATCCAGGTTCGCATAAAGATGGCTTGCTTCCAGTTCGCAAATTAGATTTAGGCCCGCATGCTTCCCAAGATCCTAATGCCAACAATGAAGAATGCGTCGTTCCAGAAAAATATCAGCCAATAACACCTTCCGTTTCAAAAGGTTCTGTATTTTTTATCCACGGTCATGTGGTACATGGCTCAAACCCCAATGTCAGTGAACGCTGGCGACAAGTGCTACTCTGTACATACATAAAAAGCGGAGCACCTTTCCGATCTGGCAGATACGCTAAACGTGCAGAGGTAAATCTTGCTGATGTTTGAATCCGGGATTCGAAACAGTCTGGCTGACCATTCGGCTTTTCTTAAAAGTAGTCTATTCAGGCTGCTTGCAAGTAATCCTATGGGTTTTATTGATATTGGAGCACGTGGCGGGGCTCACGATATCGTTGATCCTATCGCAAAACACACCGCTGTTTTAGGCTTCGAACCCGATGAGGCTGAATGTCAACGTCTGTTAAATAATTCAGAGGTCACCTCACCATGGGCCAAGTTCGCTCTTGAGCCCATCGCTTTGGCTGATACCGCTCGAAATGCAACACTTCATTTACTTTCTGCCGCGACCAATCATTCCTTGCTTCCACCGAACTTTGAACTGACTCGTCGATACCAGATGGTTAAATGGCAAGAAATTGGTTCGTGTGAGTTGCAAACGGTGGCCCTCGACAGTTTGATCTTCGGTTCTCTATTGAACGAAAATTACTGGGGAGAATTTATCAAGATCGATACCCAGGGCACGGAATACGAAATCTTGTTGGGAGCAAAAAAAACTCTTGAAACAAGAACGGTTGCCGTTGTTGCCGAGGTCTCATTTTGTGAACTTTATCAAGGCCAGAAGCTCTTCTCGGAAGTTGAGCAATTCATGAGAAGCGTCGGCTTCACCTTCTATGGCTTCATGCCGATTCACACCCGATCCAGAAAATTTCTCGACAAACGCACACACATCACCATCGAACGGTCATTGTACACTGATGCCGTATTTTTCAAAGATCCCCTTGCCGGAAACTCTTGGAATTACAGTTTGACTGATCGCCAATCAAAAGTGCTTTTCATCATAGCGTTACTGCTTAGCTATTATGATTTTGCTCTTGAACTGGCTGAGGAAACTTGGATGAAAGAATCCGATGAGCTAGAACGTTCAAATATTCAATCATTGGTCCGAGACCTATCCAGCTTTTCTGCTTCGGCCAACATTAAGGCGTTGGAAGCATTGCTTGAGGAAGTAAAATCTCAACCGGAATTGGCAAACGTCCGGATCGGCAATTTCGTTGATCGTCGTCGTCGATTCTGCGACTACGATGACGTTCTCAATATTTCGCCTTTACCCAAGACCTTATGACAAATTATTGTGTCGAATTAGAAAAGAAAGGAAGTCATGAAAACTTTTCTACTTTGCGGTGGGCAGGGCACCCGACTTCGAGAAGAGACAGAATACCGGCCAAAGCCAATGGTAGA
>JBEITT010000050.1:0-39578 GCA_040374745.1 Planctomycetaceae bacterium
ATTTAACACTGATTTCATTAAACTTTTGCAAAGTTATTAAATAATCTTAAGGCTGAAAAAATCTGGAAATTCAACGGAGTCTCTGCAATGTCAATTATCTATAATTCTTCAATCACATTTTTTGCATTATTGGCTTTCTTCACAAACTCTCTCTCGGCCGAAGATGTTCCCAACCCCCAATATCAAAGCTGGAATAATTACCCTGTTGGGACTTCAATGACAACCAAATCTCTCGTCAGCCAGGGTAACGCAACAGTTACCACAACCACTGTAACCCGGCTCATTTCACGAACCGAAAAGAATCTCGTCCTCTCCTCCGTCGTCAGTAGTAATGCCACCGGGTCGTTCGTCACCAACGATCCCATTGAAAAAACAATCAGCAGTCGTTTCCCACTCTTCCCAGGTGTTGACAAAAATAAAATCGGCCGTCCCCAGGACAGTCTTGAAAGTGGCATGGAAACCGTCGTTATTCTTGGAAAAAAATACAACGCCGAATGGTATGACACGAAATCAACCACGGAAGCCGGGCCGGCAGTTACCCGAACATGGATCAGCATGGATATGCCAAACATGGTTCTTAAAGCCGTGACCGAAGTTAAAGCCGCCGGCAAAAAAGTTATTATCGAAGTAACCGAAATCAAAATTCCCTGACGAAAGCCTCTCGCATAACGTTTTATCCAATCATTCAGGGATCGCGTCCGTTCGACACGATTCCTGTTATTTCATCGATCTTTCATTTTGTTTCAGTTTCAACCACATCCAGGCGAGATTTGCCAGGATTGAGAAGACACCGAGCAATCCCCCACAGATGACTCCCCCAAAAGCACCCAGCAAAACAGCCGTAGCCAGCGGATCGTTCGGTACCGGTTTAAATGTGATTATGAAAACCTCTGGCGAGATAAGACCTGCCCCATAGCCGAATAAACCACCCAGAACCATCCCGCCAAGAGCTGCGGCCGTTACGATGCAAAAAACTCTTGCAACCGTTAATTGCATTTCATTTCTATCCGATTCTATTTCAATTTAACTTCAATTTCCAGCCTTCCAGCTCAGGCATCTGCCCGTGCCTTGTCAGGTCAAAATGCAGAGGCGTGACAGTCACATAATTATCAGATAATGCCGTGACATCCGTCTCAGGCCCTTCAAGGTTATAAGGCGGCTGATAAGTCATCCAGTAATACGTGCGGCCTCTGGGGTCCTTACGCTTCTCAAAGCCTTCTCCATACCGACCCACGCCCATCGGCACCACCTTCACACCCTTCGGCTCGCCACGCAGGTGGCTGGGCAGATTCACATTAAAAAGACTGCCCTTCTCTGGCTCTTTCGCCAGAATCTGCTCAATCACATCCACGCCAAGCCTCGCTGCACGCGGAAAATCAAAATGCTCGGCAAATTCCAGGCTCATCGCAATCGACGTAATACCGAAAAATGCACCCTCAATCGCCGCCGCCACAGTACCCGAATAAAGAACATTAATTCCTGAATTAGCCCCGGCATTTATGCCCGAAACAATCAAATCCGGTGGCTTCTCAAGCAGTTCATACACAGCCAGCTTAATACAATCAGCCGGGCTGCCTTCCACTGCCCATCCAAGAGGTGTGCCGTCGGCGTCATCCACCAGTTTCGTAATCAGCGGTTCCAAAATCGTAATTGAATGCCCCACGCCTGACTGTTCCATGTGCGGGGCCACCATCGTCACACGACCCAACCGCGATAGTTCCGTTCTCAAAGCCCTTATCCCGGGCGCAAAAACCCCATCGTCATTCGCCAACAGGATTTCCATCGATGCCATCCCCTGCTTGAACTGAGCCAGTACTCGGCCTTGGCCGCGATCTCTCAACTTTATCCTGAATCCTAATCAGCCGGGTCAGTTCAAGTCAAGCTGACAACACAGATGTCAGAATCATTTCAGTCACACCTGATCAGGCCCGACCCTGATGATAACTTGAAAAATCAAATGTTCACACCCGCTGCGACTCGGCAAAAACCACTGTCAATCCTTTCCGTAACAAACTTGTCTGTTGCCTCCCCTGCTAAAGATTAACGATCCCTGGGTGGAATCGCCTTGAGCCGGGAATGATGGCCTGAAAGACTATTCAATCATCAAGCTGATTCACCTTCGCGCTTTTTATCAGATTCAAGCAATCAGCCAACTGTTATTCATAATACAACTATTGAATATATTTATCATCATCGCATAACAGCATACAGGTCATGAACCTGATAATTTCAACGGTTTTCCGTCAGTTTAAGAATAAAAGAACAAGTAATTAAACTATTTAATATCTGTATTTATTAGATGACGATGTTTCATTTCAGAGTTTCATTTTATATCGGGAGAGAATGACCACCCGCAAATCGCAGAATAATGATGATTAATAAATACCTGTCAATCTGGATTTTTCAGATTTAATATCACCATCACCAGTATTTGTCATTATTTTCAGTTTCCTGCAATTATTCTTTTTTTATGAAAGTCTTTCACCTGAGAAATCCGGTCAGATCGGTTAAAATAATGGTCTGCGTTGTCATGATCATCATAAAGAAATACAGTTGGTCATTGACGACAAATATCCGGTCATTATATGCTGGTGTTACAGCTCTTCAAAGACGGAACATTTTGTCGCCTGTCAACAGAAAGCCCACACGTGAATACACTGATCATTTTAATATTATTTATTATGTTAATCTATGTCACCATGAAATTATATTTTATTTCCGAAAAGATCGAGGCACTCGAAATTAAACAGTGGTGGCTCTACAGAGAAATTGAAAATCTTAAAAAGATCAATTCACAACTAACCACACCCGAGAAATCCAAAGACGAAATTCAGGATAAAAAAACGGATACTCCACCAGTTCAAGTAATTCCAAAGCCTGAAATACAGGCTCCTTTTCTTCCCGATCTCCCGCCTCCGCGCCGCAGGCCTGTCAACGAACGACATCCAGATATGGATACCTCGCAGATCGGTCACCCGGCCGATCATCTGTCTGGCTTCTCAGAGTTTCCCAATTTACAGAAGAAAAATGATTCAACTTCATTTGAGAAACAAATTGGTGCGCGTCTTCCCGTCTGGATTGGGGCCGTGGCTCTGATTCTGGCGGGTTTTTTCCTGGTGAAATACTCAATCGACCTTGGGTTGCTTACCCCAGCCATTCGAGTCATGCTGGGCCTTATATTTGGCGGCTTGCTGCTTGCATGTGGCATATTTTTTCGGGTTCGTCGTCAAATCGCCAACTATATCTCCATATCACAGGCACTTTCTGGCTCGGGCATCGCCGTCCTTTTTGTATCGATCTATGCAGCTAACCAGACTTATCAGCTTATTGCCTACAACCTGGCCTTTATTGGTCTTACTGTCGTAACAGCCACTGCTGTATCACTTTCACTTCTGCATGGTCTGCCCATTGCAGTTCTCGGAATTGTAAGCGGTTTTCTCACACCGGCTGCTCTTAATTCGGTTAATCCAAAGGCTTCGGGCCTTTTTATGTATCTGATGGTTCTTAACATCGGGCTGTCAACAGTTATTAATAAAAAGAAGTGGTGGCAGTTGCAATACGGTATTATTATCGCAAATAGTCTCTGGATAATGCAATGGTTGCAATCATCGCCCATGCGGCATGCTGATTTTATCTGGATTACAATTTTCCTTGTTGTTGTCAATTTCACCATCCTTATTTATGACAGGTCAGATGATGAAAATCCTGATGATATTTTTTCCATTCTCTCGTTTCAATCTGACATCAGCGATCTGGTTTCAACTGGTATAAGCCTGATTTTATTTTCGGGCATGATCATCTATTATAAATTTAATTCAAACGATTGGCTCGTTTATGGCCTGATTTCTGCAGCCTTGATAATATTGGCTCGCCTGCGCGAAAAACGTTTTGGACTTGTACCGTATTTAGTCCTGTGCCTCACAAACATTCTACTCATTATCTGGAATGCGCCAGACCTTTTCACACGATTTTCCACCACATCCCTGTTCGCTTTGATCTTTGCCGGTTCAGGCCTCATTCTGCAATGGTTTTCACGCGAACCACGGATCTGGGCAGGGCTCGTTTCAGCATCAACTCTCTCGTTTTATTTTTTCGCACTTCTCATTGTTGGAAGAAACTCAGGCAATCATTTCTGGTCAGGCGTTTCAATAATACTTGCATTAATCATGCTTGTTAATATTTTTTGCGTGTTTTTTTCAACAAAGTCCAGCATCAACAAATCCAGGAATGTTCTGCTGGCGCTTTACATCTTAAATTTTACAACCTTCCTGACAACCGCACTCCTGATTGAAACACCCAAAGATTTTCTCCCGATTGTCATTGCAACTGAAATGATGGTCGCCGCGATAATTTATAATCGTCTTCATCTATCGACAGTTCGATTTGTTGCCATGGCTCTCTGCTCTGCATTTCTCGTGATTATCTTCCCACAGATTCTCTTTTTCATTGAATTGTCGGCTTACAGTATCTTTGAACAGAAAGTCGATCTTGTCAAAAGCCTGCCGCTGGTCAAATGGCCGGCTTTTCAGCTTGGTCTGCCGGCCGTCATGTTTTTGCTGGCGGCTCTGCAAATCAGGTCGCAATACGATGACATTGATGTTTCCATTCTTGAACTGATCGCCATCATCCTGATAAGTCTCATGAGTTATTATCTCAATCGGCATCTTTTCCATCCCGATAGCGAAGTGCTTTTAGCAACGGCCAGTTTTACCGAGAGAGGCATCACCACCAATATCTTATTCCTTTCAGGTCTAGTCTGCCTGATCATTGGAAATAAATATTTAAGAAAATCATGTATCATCGCAGGCTTGATAATCACATCGATTGCAATATTCCGGATCGTCTTTTTTGATTATCTGAAATACAATCCACTCTGGAAAACACAGAACATCGGCTCAATCATCATATTCAATTCCCTGCTGATCAATTATGGCCTCCCAACCATCTGGTTATACTTTCTCACCAAATTAATCAGGGCACCATTTCAGAATGCACTGGCTGATTATCTCAGGGGCTTTATGTTATTTCTGGTTTTCACCCTGGTTTCACTGAATGTACGTCAGTATTTTCATGGGTCCGACCTGAGCATCGGGAAATTGCCAACTGCAGAGATTTATGCTTATTCCGTTGCCTGGATCATCATGGGCATCGTGCTTGTCATTGCCGGCACCTACTACAAAAAACAGGAATTAAGGCTTGCTTCGCTCGTTCTCATGCTGATCAGCATTATCAAGGTCTTTATTTACGATGCTTCAGAGCTGGACGGTATTCTTCGTGTTCTGGCTTTTCTCGGGCTTGGGCTCTCGTTACTCGGCCTGAGCTGGTTTTATACCAAATATGTATTTCGAAATGCGGTAGATTCCTGATTTGAAAGCAGGAACTCATCCCGGAAAATCATTGCTGCCGCTCCGCCACCTGGCCAACTTCAGGTCATAATGCTCGCATCAGTTGACCCCTCCTGAGCCTTTCGATAATCCAAAAAAACTCATCGCCACGTGGCAGGCTTACAATCAAATGTCTATAATGATGGAATGGAAAGTGTAGAAGACCTTTTACAACATGGCAGGGTGTGCAATGCCTCAATTGGTGAAGACAAACTTTTTCTTAATTTGCCTGGCGCTTTTCATTCCATCTACTCAGGGCGAGGATAAAAAAGCCGAAGCCGCTGACCCTCAGACCGGCCAGTCCTTTGAAGTGCCTTATCTGCTGACACAGACAAATCACTTTGTGGTTCGAGCCATTATCAACGGCAAAGGGCCGTTTCATCTGGTGGTTGACACTGGTGCACCCGGGCTCTTTCTCGGCACCGAAGCCTCAAAAAAAGCCGGCATCACCACTGATAAAGGCAAGTTTTTCAGCAATCTTGAGGAACTTCGGCTCGAAGGTGGCCCCACCCTGAAAAACCTGACCATGCGTGTAGAAGACCCGTTTCAGCTCACGGGCATGAATTCGCTGGGGCTGCCTGGCGTCAAACTCGATGGCCTCATGGGCTTCTCCGTCCTGGCCCGCTATCGCATCACGCTTGACCCCACTCATAAACGCATGATCTGGACACGACTCGACTTCAACCCGAAGCAGACTCTCGACGAAATTCCCGTGGCACGTCGCGAAGAGATGCCGCCGGAACTTCAGGCCATGAATATGCTGGGCCCTGCCATGAAATTTGCATCGCTCTTCATCGGCAAACAACCCGATCTCAAACGCCTGCCACAGGGCTATGCAGGCTTTTCGCTGAAGTCAGACAAAAGCCAGAAGTCTGTTACAATTGACCGTGTTATCGCCGGCTCTCCTGCAGAAAAGGCTGATTTGAAGCCGGGCGACGAAATCACCGCGATTGAAGAAAAAACTCTCGGATCCCGGGCTGACTTTGACAAAATCATGGAAAATTCACCTGCCGGCAAAGTGATGAAATTATCAGTCAGGCGAGGTGATGAATCAAAAACAATCGAATTAAAACTGGTTGAGGCATTTTAAATGAACCTGCTAAATACCCTGATTTGGTCAGTCGCAATGATATTTCTCGCCTCGGGGTCAATCTCAGCCCAGACCCCGGGTGCCATTCGATACCAGTCAAAGCCAATCGTGCCTGATCTGGAAAAGCTCGGCCCCGGTTTTGCTTTTGAGATGACCGGCACAAATCATTTTTATGTCGAAGTAAAATTAAATGGCGAAGGTCCATTCCGGCTGATTTTCGATCTCGGTGCGCCAGTCACACTGCTTTCAAACAAGGCAGCGAAAGAGTCGAAAACGATTTCACCAAATAAACGTCCGAGTTTTCTCATGGGTATGCAGGGTGAGGGCACCGTCAAGGAAATGCAATTCGGCGACTCCAGGGCCAGCAATATTCCTGTAATGATCTTTGATCACCCAGCAATTACCGCCATGAGCGAAATCCTGGGCAAACGATTTGACGGCATACTCGGCTACACTTTTTTCGCACGCTATCGTACAACCATCGACTACGAAAAGAAGCGGCTCTGGTTCGAGCCCGTGCGCGAATCAACTGAAAATGTTGTGGCCGCACTGCCCGACAGGATGATGAACCCCGGCAAAAAAGCACCCGTGATGGAAGTCGTGCCAAGGCACAATGCCATCGGAATTGAAATCGAAATGCAACCGGGCGATAAAACCACCGCAATTCCACCCCTGGTTAAGGTTGCCCGCGTTCAGGCCAACTCTCCCGCCGCCAAAGCGGGCATTCTTCCCGGCGATATTTTTATTTCATTTGGTCCGCATTGGCTGTTCCAACCGGCTGACCTGGCCGATGCCTTACAGGGCACGCAGGCAGGCGAAGAAATTGCGATTGTGCTGAAACGAGATAAAGCCCTTGTTCAGCTGAAAGTTCAGCCTGAGTGGGTTTATTGAATATCACCGTAATTTGATATTCAGAATCAGATTCTGATATTTAAATTCTGATAAATCAACGAATCATCGACGACTGGATTACTGTGAGATCCCATATTCTGATGTCAAAACGGTCGAATCGCTTGAAAAAAGCCTTTACACTGATTGAACTCCTTGTCGTCATTGCCATTATCTCGGTTTTGATTGCATTATTGCTTCCCGCTGTGCAATCAGCTCGAGAAGCAGCCCGACGAGCCCAGTGTGTCAATAATCTCAAGCAGATTGGGTTAAGCCTGGCAGGTTATGAACAAACCAGCGGTTCCTACCCGATGGCGTTCTATTTGCAGCGATACCCGGCAAATACAACTTTTGGCGATCATCACAGTGCCCTGATTGCCATATTACCATTTCTGGAAAACACAGCCATCTATAACGCCTGGAATTCTAATCTTGGCATTTTCTGCGATGCGAATTCAACCATTTCCGGAGTTTCCATTAAAACTTACTGGTGTCCGAGTGATGCCCAGATCTGGGACGCGCGGTCTGTTTATGACCCGGGCGAACTCTATAATAACCTGCCTTATCCGGTCACTTACACTGACTATGCATTCAACATGGGCCAGTGGACAGGTTCAGTTTATGGCGGCCCCGGCGGGACAAACAGCCAACGGCGCGATGTATTGATGCAGCACAATGGCTTGATCGTTTCGAATGGATACCCAGATGCCTCCAGGCCCGGGGCAAATCGCGGGCCTGTGCGTATTTCCAGTGTGACCGATGGTTTGTCAAATACAATCGCCGTTTCCGAGAGGGCTCATGGCCTGCTGAATAAAAGCGATGGTTCCTTTTACTATTGGCATTGGTGGGTCTCAGGCAATTATGGCGACACCACTTTTACTTCGTTCTGGCCGGTTAACCCCCAGCGCAGAATCGATGATTTGCAGGGATTGGATCAAGCCGGTGCATTTGCCAATGCCGCTTCGTCGTTCCACCCCGGCGGCGTGAATGTCGGGTTTGCTGATGGTTCGGTAAAATTTGTCAAAGATACAATTTCCACTTGGAATTACCAGCCAAACGGCCTGCCGCAGGGGGTCAGCAAAAATGGTAATCTATTTGTCATCTCAAACCCGAACAGTTACCAGCCCGGTGTCTGGCAGAAACTTTGCACGATCAATGGGGGTGAGGTGGTCGGAACGGATTCCTACTGATGTCATGAATTTAATCTTTTTGATCTGTTGAGTCAGATCACCAGCATTTCATCTCTCAGTAAAAACTGTCGCCCCCCCGGGAAAATGAAATTCCTGGCAGACTTCGACAAACAGTGGAATATTTGTTCCTGTAAACAGAAGTCGGTAAGATGTGTTGTATAAACTTGTCACACTGAATTGATACTCAATGAGAAGGCCTGTATTGTGACTGACATCAAACGATCTTCAGAATACAAAGCCTTTACGCTGATTGAACTCCTCGTTGTTATTGCCATAATCTCGGTGCTTATTGCTCTTTTGCTGCCCGCTGTGCAAGCCGCCCGTGAAGCCGCCCGTCGGGCACATTGCGTGAACAACCTGAAACAGCTTGGCCTGGCTCTGCATAATTATGAAGGTGTAACCGGGGTGCTGCCCATTACACTCTCTCTTCGGGGGCCAGGATCGCCCGGCGGCCCATGGACTAACAGCATCGGACCCCATCCGCGATTAATGCCATTCGCCGAACAGGGAGCAATTTTCAATGCCGTGAATTTTCAGGTGGAAATGTATTCACCGCCCAATCTCACAGCCACTTCATCGCGTGTGAACCTGCTGGTCTGCCCCAGTGAGCCACGCCAGACTTTTACACATGACGTGGGCGGGCTCATGAGTGTTTCTAACTATAACTATTGCATGGGCGACTGGTGGGTCTGGGCAGGCCCCGCTTCATCGCAGCGCAATCGCTCGGCATTCGGGCCAAATCAGGCCCGTCAAATTTCAGAATTTACCGATGGCCTCAGCCAGACTTTGTGGATGGCCGAAAGCAAGGCCTATCAACCGTATTATCGTGATTGCCCGACGCTTGCCAATATTCAGAACCAAAACCTCATTCCCCCTCCCAGTGCCGACCCCTATGCCACAGTGCCCGAATATCGAAATGGTCGCTGCGCCCTTCGCCTGGAAGGCCATACTGAATGGGTTGAATCAGGTGTGCACCATGTCGGCTTCACCACGGCATGGCCACCCAACAGGCAGATTCAGGGCGGGCCGGCTGGTGAATTCGCTGATCTGGACATCAGCAGCAAACGTGAAAAAACGGCCGTAAGCGACTCTCTTCCCCGCTTCGCTGCAATCACTTCAAGAAGCCATCACCCCGGCGGCGTGCATGCTCTCATGGGCGACAGCTCCGTCAGGTTTGTTCGATCAGGTATCGACGGCCAGACATGGCGGGCACTCGGCAGCGTGGCCGGCGGCGAAATCGTCAGTGCCGAAATCTATTGACCTGATTTTCAACTCGCAGAATTTCTTAATAAACAAAAAACCCGGCAGATCATCGTTCCGCCGGGGTTTAACTTTTCAGAATATCAACCCAATTTTAATCAGGGCTGATCTTTCAAAAATGCAATTGCTGAATTGGTGCGGGCAATCAGGTCATCAATCTGGGCAGGCGACTCAAAGCCCACAACAAATGCATTGACTGTGCCCAGGCCCAGCACAAATCGCAGGCTGGCGTCAATTCGTTCAGGCGTGTTAATCTTGCCTTCACCCAGAACTTTCATTCCAACCACGCCCTTGCCCGCGTTGTGCATTTCTTCTATCTGGCTGGCCACTTCGTCAGGCTTCACGCTGTCCATCTTGGCCCCTTCAGGGTTAATTCGGGCCAGATCCACCTGCACAAAGGGGTGCTTGGCCGCAATCCGCAAGGGGTCCATGCCATGGCAGCTTGTGCCGTGGGCACGAATCAGACCCTGCTCGCGTGCCTGCATCAGGAATTCCATCGAACCAGCGTTTTCCAGCGGCCATTCTGCCTTCTGCATGCAGTGCAGCAGCACAATATCCAGGTAATCCACACCCAGCTCCATCCGATACCGCTCAATGTGGCTGCGGGCATCGGCCACTTTCGTCGCATGAGTCTTGGTTTGAATCACATAGCTGTCACGTGGCAGGCCCTTCAGCGCCTCACGCAGGTAAACGTGCGAGCCATATTGGTCGGCTACGTCAAAAAGCCTGATGCCGCTGTCATATGCATGACGCACAACCCGCGTAAAATCTTTCACGCCCAGGCGCGTCTGATTCGAGGCCTGACCACTGCCGTGGCTGCCTGTGCCCATGCCCACCAGGCTGCACTTCACACCTGATTTGCCCAGTGTCACCTGCGCTGTGGCCGAAGCAGGCAGATTTGATCGGCCAGGAGAGGCTTTGGCAGGGGAACTGCCAGCCACGGCCAAGGTGCCCACAGTGGCAGCAGTGCTGGCCAGAAATTCGCGTCGGTCAGGGCGTTGCGGGTTGGCAGGATGCATGATGCAGCTTCCTTTTTACAGGTTTTGATGCCGTAAAGGCTTGGATACAGTGATACCATTAACATAACATCCATCGGCCTGATTGTCATGAGCAAATCATCGAATCACTTTGTGAGATTATTCTGAACAGGCCAACTGGTTTATCTGGGTGTCTAATTCCAACTGGGTAATTTCGTTTCGAGAATCCGTGCAGACGCTGGGCGGGCTGAAAAAAAGTTACGATTTATCCTTTGCCGGTTGATTGGTCAGCTATAATTAAGATGTGAGGCAGGAACGCCTGCCAGTGAGTGCGACCGGGGGCCATTGCCAGAATGCAGACTCAGCCGAATCACTCAAATCATTGATCCATCTCGTCTCCTCCTTTGTGCATGCATCATTGCGGTTTGCTTCGACGAGACGGCGGCCCGGAGAGGTTTTCCAAAACCTCTCCGGGTTTGTCGTATATACATACCTAATAAAAAGTTATGCTATTTCTTAAAACATCCTGGCCGGCCATATATTTCGGTTGTTGGCCCGGTTCGCCGATTCAGTTCATTCCAGAATGTCCGCACCAGTTCGACCGATTTTTCATGATCCCTGGCCGAATCGGCAATCAGCATCTTCACTTCCGCGTCAACCTGTGCTAACTGTATTTCTCCCAGCAGGTTCGAACCTGTCACGGCAATCAGCATGGCCTCAAGATAATCCACCGCATCTTCCCAGTCAGGCCTTGAAATAGAACCTGGTCGGTAATTAACAAGCGGCCGGACCTGATGGGCAATCTTTCGGCCAACTTCGGCTTTTTTCAGATAAGCCTGTCGCCACAGATTAAACGCCAGCCCAATGGTGGCCCAGAAGGCCAGTACGGCAATAATCAGGGCAATGATGAACCTTCGCCCTGAATACGATTTGTCGTCGTTCGGCCCAGCAGTTCCGGCACTCATGGCTGCACTTCACCGCCAGGCCCTTCTGCGGGCCAGTTCGCCAGGTTCTTAACGCTTCTGCTTCTCAACGGCCGCCTTGCGGTCAGGATATTCCAGCACCACAAGTTCATGCTTGGCAGCATCATACGAATATTCCTGATAATAGGGCAGTTGTGGCAGGCGTATTTCGTCAGGCTGGCCCTTCTTGATCACATTCTGCATGAATTCGTTATAGTCTTTCGGATAGGCCCCGGTCTCGGCCTGATAAAGGTCCACCGCGTGCTTCACATTCATGGCCGCAATGCGGTCGATCGAAACGACATAATACTTGGAAGGGGCGAAAATCTCCTTCCGCACGGCACCTTCGTTATCGGCCTTCACCGCCCCTTTGGCCTTCTCGGCTTCCATATCGCGGATGTCTGTGGTCGTTTTGCCGATAACCTCACGTGGCTTTACCTGATTTTTTTCGGCCTCTTTGGCCTTGGCCATGGCGGCCTTTTCAGAAGGCGTGGCCGTGCGTGGCTCATCGCAGCCAACAACAGTTAATACCATGACAGTTGTCAATAAGAGCATCAAATTTCGTATCATTCTGCATTCCCGTCAGCATTTTCTGACATCAAGGTCGTTGAGTGCTATTCCGGTCTTTAATTTGTTATCATATCAACTAAGACAGCCATCTTGAAAGTGCCAATCGGTGGGTCCAATCAAAACCAGATCCGTTGTTTATAACCTTCCGAATTTCGGAGTGTCAGGCTTGCCTGACGAATTGCCGATTTCTTTTTTACCTGATACCTGCCTGTGGTTTGATACCACCAGGATGTTATTACGTGCTAATAATTTTATAGCGAAGCCAAGAACCCCAGGCTTTCTGTCGCTCATTGGTTTAGTCTGAAGATGAATTTTCAGCTGAAGCGCTATCGCTGCAATTAATCGCTCTTTCTGATTGGGTGTTGTGACGTTCATTTCATACAATCTAAGCATCTCATCAATACACTTAATCTGTTCCTTGCGGCCACCGACCCTGACCCAAGTCACTTCACGAAATTGCGCTTCACTGATTTCTGAAGGCTCCTTGATTCTTTCGGGATTACTTTTTAAAGCCTTCTCAACTTCAGTTTTTAACAATTGGAATATTTCAGTTTTGTGGCTCGCTTGTATTTTCGTGACAAAAATAGTCTTGCATTTGAATTCTTTATAATATTCTTCAAATTTCATATTTCCAGGAATAATTCCTGTAGGGAATTCAAAAAATCTGAAATTTGTCAAATCTGGAGAGAAATCAATTTCCTCCTGGAATAACAAATTTTTGGTTATCGTTAATTCCGATCTATATAAATCATTTACGAATGCAGAATCTTCAATATCTATCGATTTATTCAAATCAGGCTTGAGTTTGTCGAGTTCATTTTTCAACTGAGGAAAGTTTTTTTCAATCAATTTAAAATGATCTGAATTAACATAAAACAAATGATCGCGATACACGTTGGCATTTGCACCCAGAACAGTCCGTCTGAAAGTCGTTTGTGCACTCTTGTGATGGTAAGCATAGAGATCAATCCCTGAATAACTATCAATCAGCAGATGATCAACCGGTAATACATTTGAACTCTTATTCAAATGAATGCTGATGCCGCATTTTTTAAGAAATCTCTCCATCAGATCTTTGCGAATAATTGAATGGTTAATGTCTCGTTTAGTATGTGAACCAGGCAGATAAACAACCTTACGATGATTGCCACCTGTGGGGATAATCGGTTGCCACATTCGCTTTGGCATTGCCTTACTGCTGCCCTCATAGAGAATTGTCCAGTATCTTTTCACGTTAGCTGGAAGGTGTTGAAAATTATAAGGATAGTTTGCATTATCGAAATCGGTCGTACCACCCGGGATTGGATCATGAGCAAAAATATTTACCTGTAAGTTTCTAAGCTCCTGATCGTGCTGCATTTTCCATGCCAGCATTATTGCATTACATGCGCCTCGACTGAATCCAATCAGTATCACTTGCGTTTGTCTGGTAGCAGCATAATGACCTTTAACAACTTCAAAAGCACTATCTACGCGCTTGTGCCAGTTCGTATTCCATAGCGTTTTGTGCCAGTTGATAGGCCCTGTATTATTTGAACCGACTCCTGAATAATGTCCTACCGTGTGTTTTTGTGAATTTTGTGGAACTGTTAAATGATTTCGACTTACAATTGATACCAACTTACCAAATTCCGATTCAGCATTATTATTTGCACCGGTCCCTTCAAATAAAATGACACACGCCATTTCTTCTGCTCCCACTGTATATTGATCAGATATTGCTCTTTGTTGTGATTCTCCCATGCTAAACAGTCATCTAGCTCTGATCAATATCCTCGATCTTTTCCTGAAAAAATATCTCCTCCAAATAACGACGAATGTTCTCAATAGATCTCGCCTCATTTGTTTATCCGATACTCTCAGCAAAACTTTTAATCGAGTATCGCCGGCAGAACATGGTTCAATCATTCAATGCGTTAATTCTGTTATCAGCCAGATTTTCATACATTAAACCCAGGAGACTTTATACGTCTGCCAATTACGTTGTACAATTATTCCGGAAAAACCCATCAGTTTACGAACAATCGCAACAACAAGTGGTGAAACAAATTCTCATGCTCAGGTCTATCGGGGCTGTTGTGGCCGGAATTGTGGCCGGGTCAATCATGGTGGCACTGGTTGAATCGCTGGGCCACGCAGCTTTTCCTCTGCCGGAAGGCCTTCAGGCCGATTTGAACAATCCCGCGGCCATCAAAAAACTGATGGATTCCGTGCCGCTTGGCTCAAAAGTGGCGGTGCTGGTGGCCTGGGCATCGGGCGCCTTGGTTTCTGGCATGGTGGCCATGGCAATTTCAGGCAAGCGAACATCAGCCCGAGCCACCGGCATTTTCATGCTGGTCGCTGTCATACTCAACCTGATGATGATTCCTCACCCGCTCTGGATGATGGCCGGTGGCATACTTTTGCCCGTTCCGGCATCACTCGCCGGAGCAAGACTGGTGCAAAAGAAAACTCCACACAATTCAGGTAATTAGCAATTTACAATGAGATTAAAAGGCTAAAAATGCTCCCTGTAGGGCTCGAACCTACGACCCGCTGATTAAGAGTCAGCTGCTCTACCGACTGAGCTAAAGGAGCAAGTAGAGTTAATTATACTTCCACAAGGGTGAAAGTAAAGCATTTTTTGAACGCACAACTCCGTCATTTTCTTGCATCTATCGGTCTGAAAAGACCTTGCAATCAACCGCTGTGACTCTTCAAAACCTGACTTTGGCGAACATCAGTTCAATCACCATTTGGCTTTTTGGCGGCGGCTTTGGCCCGGGCAGGCTCGTCGCGGGCCGGCAGTTCAAAGTCAATCCGCCCGGCGGCCGCTTTGTATTCCACTTCAAGGCTTGATTTCAGGCCGGCGGCGGCCGAATCAGCCGCCAGATTCTTCATTTCGTATTGATCTTTGTTCAGGTCGAACACTTCCGTCCATTCCGGGTGGCCGGGATAGACCACCAGCTTGGCCGACTCGGTGCGCACGGCCGTGACCATCGGCACGTTAAAGGCAGGCTCGCGGAAGTAGCAATAGAAAAACGACTTGCGCCAGTCAGGCACAGGCTTGCCTTCCAGAAGTGGCCGCCAGCTTCGCCCCTGCATGGTGGCAGGAACGGGCACGCCGGCGAAGTCCAGCAGCGTCGGGGCCAGGTCGATATTCAGCACCATCTGGTCCATGGTTTTGTTCTGCGGCACGCTGCGGGGGTATCGCACAATCATGGGCACACGCAGGCTCTCTTCATAGGCTGATCGCTTGTCGCCCAGGCCATGCTCGCCCAGATAAAAACCGTTATCGCTGGAATAGACAATCAGCGTGTCGTCGGCCAGTTTCAGGTCGTCGAGCTTTTTCATCAGCCGGCCCACGTTCTCGTCAATCGCCCGCAGGCCGCGGAACATGCCCAGGTTCGTGTTCACCAGCCCATCGGTTCGATTGGCGGCCGCTTTGGTCTGTGCTGCTTTTTTGTTGGTGGCTTCGGCCTTTTTCTTCGGCACGGCGTCTTTCGGCTGGTCGCGCTTGTAAATGGCTTCGTGCTTCAGGTTCGGAACAGGGCGGGCACCGGCATTGCCATAGGTTGTTTCGTGGCGGGTGGGCGGCTGAAACGGGCCATGACTGGTTTTGTAGCCAACGACCAGCAAAAACGGCTTGTCGCGATTTTCATCAATGAATTTTTCGGCAAAATCGGTGGAAATGTCGTCGATCCAGCCCGTGGTTGGCTGAAGCTGGCCATTCACTTCCACCGGGCAGTCAAAATACTTCCCCTGCCCGATAAAACTGGCTGAAAAATCAAATCCGGGCCGCTGGCCTCGCTGCTGGCCCTGGTGCCATTTGCCCACATAGCCGGTTTTATAGCCGGCTTGCCGCAGCAGGCTGGCATGGGTCACGCTGGCTTCATTAAAAGGCGTGCCATTATTACGAATGCCATTTTTGTGGCCATAAGTGCCGGTAAGGAAGCTGGCGCGGCTTGGCGAGCAGAGGGCATTCACGACAAAAGCATTCCGAAACCGCACACCCTGGCTGGCAAGGCGGTCGAGATTCGGCGACTCCAGCCACGGGAAGCGGGCTTTATCGCCCTGTTCCCGCTGAACCACGCCCAGGGCATCGGCCCTCTGGTCGTCCGTAAAGATGAAAACAAGATTGGGCCTGCGTTCTGCGGCATCCAGATTGCAGGGTAGCAGAAAGGCCGAAAACACCAGAATCAGCAGGGCAGAGAACTTTTTCATAGACATCGCATTCAATTCCGGTGTTATTTTCATCTGTTGATGATTCATTTTTTGGCAGAATCCGTATCAGAACAGGAACCCAACTGTATTCATCAGGTCATCGTGCTGGGCCTGCCCCCGTGCGGCATGATAGCGGATGACGGCAATGCACTGCGAGCCCAGCTTGAGAACAGCCTGGCGGCGATCGCTGTTGGGCTTCTCGATCAGGTGCGATTGTACATTCGACAAAATCTCGCACAGGAATAAAGCCTTGTTCAGAAAATTTGAATCAGTCCAGCCAGTTCCCAGGGCCCAATAATGTTCCATAGCCTCATCAATGGCGGCAACCTGTTCCTTGCGCCGGCCAATCATCACAGCACTTTGCCTTCGCCATTCCTCAGAACGCCAGATTTCAACGATTCGTGTGGAATTGGCACCCGAGGAATGAAGATAATCGACGCCAAACTTCTGGCGTGACTCTGGCATATATCGACGAAACTCGCTGAGAATACCGTTTTGCACTGCCTGGGCCTGGGTGTTGATTCGCTCGATTTTTCGCCTCAGTTTATTTGCATAATCGCGGATGTCGTTGGGTGAATAATAGATCCACGCTTTTGATGGTTTTTCAAACAGGTCTCCCCCGGCCGCCAGCAGTGCCGCCATGGCCACACTGGCACAGTTGAATTTCTTGGAGACGAAATCATATTCACGACGTTGCTGTGGGTTAATGACCGTGGTTTTGTAAAGATGCCACCAGTCCATCAGGTTATTCTCATGCAGGCCAAGTCGCTGATTGCCATTGCCAAGATCCTCTACATCATCGCAGGTCTGAAGGTGGATAACCTGCGTTGGTGCCTGCATCCAATCGTCATAAGGGTTATCAACATACACCCGATTATCCGTGTAAAATTCGGTCGTATCCTGTAACTGACCTCGACGCGGAGCGGCACCGCCAACCAGGGCCGCCCGCGCATTAGAGCCAAGTTCTGCGATAAAATCCTCAGTGATCGTTTTGGCTTTGCCTGGCCTGTAGTTCTGGCCAGCCGGTGGCGGCGTGTTCTTGCCTGATTCAGGCCACCAGCTGACATAATCAGCCACATGTGCACCATGCATCACGGCCACCGCTGCATGGCCTGGATGCTTCACGGCCATGGGGCCCCAACTGTTTTCCCAGACCAGAACCTTGATCATTAATCGGCCCTTAGTAGTCAGAGCTGCCTGCCCATGTCCGACGAAAATACGCGTTGCAGTTCAAATCATTTTACCTGAAAGCCACCAGCCGGACATGGCCCGAATCGGCTTTTTCCCTGAAACAAGGCTCGATGAGAACCTCTGATCATTATCCACAGAAAAATCCGATCGTCAGACCCGAACGCGCCGGGGCCTTCACTCTTTCTGACTTGTTACGTTCCAAAAGGCCGGATATAATACTGCACATGTAGAGCCAAGTCTGATATTCACTTGAACTTGCGAATTGTCGGGGTGATACCGGCAAAGCTGGCTGAATTCCGTTAATTTAAGGTCATGGGCTGATGGCACGAGCAGGCGATCGCAGAAAAGTCAGGTCGGGTCGGTCGAATGACCCGATGGCGGGTTCAAGTCGCCGTTATACTCAGGTGACATTCCGATTTAAGCTCTTCGGTAAAAATTACCTGATGCGACCACCGTCGCTCAAATTCCTTGGCCGGACTCTCCTTCTGTCTCTGCCGGCAATTCTCGGCGTGCTCTTCGCCTCAAGCCAGGCCGCTGGCCTGTTCACCGAATCCGCCCTCGACGCCAAAGCCAAATATCGTGTCGTGGCCGCTGCCAGCACCTTTGACAAACCAGCCGGCGAGATGGTCTTCAAGAGGGTCCTGAGTGTCGACCCCAACGACATCGAAGTCTGGCTGAAATACGTTGAAATGTTTGAGGCCCGCAAACAGCCTTTCAAATCGAAGCTCCTGCTCAGCGACCTTGTCGAAGCCCGTGAACTGAGGGACGCCAGACTCTATACCAAATTCGCTGAATTTCTCATGCTTGAAGAGCCCACGTCGGCCGCCAGCGTGATCAAGGCTGAAAAACTGCTCAGGCTGGTGGCCACCAGCGACAACCCGGTGGAATCCGTGCTTGCCAGACGCAAACTTTCCCTGCTCTATCTCTCGATGAATAATCGCGAAACGGCCTACAGAATTCTTGAGCCGGTCATGATCGACTTCCCGGTCGCAGGTTCCGAGGCCCTCTGGATCGAATGGACTGGCGGTAAAAAGCTCGACAAGGACCAACTCGGCCGGGTCATGACCCGACTCGATTCATACCTGCTTAACCAGGTCAGCTCGGTTCCCTATGAAACAGCACTGGCCAAGACCCGAATGTTCATCATGCAGGGCCAGGAAAAAGAAGCACGCGACTGGCTGAAGGCCCAGCCAGGTCTCTCTGACTCAATCATCGACAAACTGAACAGAGAGCTGGAAGAGATGACCATGGTCGCCTCAATCGTCACTTCCGTCGATTCCAAAACCCCCGACTGGCCCAAACTGGAAGCCCTGCTCAAACGCGACCCCGAACACCCGGTCTGGACTCAGATTGCCGCCACTCTCTGGTCCGAGCCAAACAAGGTGGGTGCCACTCCAGCCAAAAACTGGGTGCAGCAGCAGCTTGACGATGGCTCGGCAAGCCTCAACCTTCTTAAACGGGCCACCATCCTCTCCGCTCAAATTTTCAACGCCAAAGGCACAAGGGCCGAGGACAGCCTTCCTGTCCGCCAGCTTTATCGCAAACTGCTGAAACGAGACCCTGACAATTATATTGCCCTGAATAACCTGGCCATGCTGATCTACAAATACGAGCCTGATCATCTGGCTGAGGGTCTGGCTTATGCCCAGCGTGCCAATGAACTCATTCCAAATGCACCTGAAATTCAGGAAACCATCGGCCAGCTCCTGGTGCGAATGGGCCGGATAGACGACGCCCAGACCATCCTGGAACGCTGCGTCGACAAACTGCCCATGGAATGGAATATGCACAACACCCTTGCACAGATTTATGACCTCAAGGGTATGATGGAAAAGGCAGAGGCTCATCGGCTGGTGATGTCGAAACTTAAAAAACCGCCCGATGCCGCCAACTACGAGAAACTCAATCTCACAAGCCAGGGTCAGTCGAAAAGTCAGCCTGAAAAAAGCTCATGACCAATCGACATTCATTTGCCTGAAATAACAAGACCATATCATGTGTCCACGTCAATTCGACAACTACGAAGACGATGGCTGGGATCGCCCTGCACCCGGGGTTTTTCAAAAAATCACTCGTTCCATTCAGGACTGGAAGCGAAATCGCGAAATTATTGCTGCCGAAAAACGCGAACTTCGCGGGCTTCAGCAAAGCCAGCATCCCAAAAAGCTCGATCAGTCCTCGAAGCAGTCGATGGCCTCCCATCTTGACATCGAAACTTCCAAGATTACTGAAAACGATCGATTCCTTCAGAAAAAGGGCGTTGGCACCGTCTCGAATTCCATCTGGAAGACGCTCGCCCAGGATCGCTACTATCGTCGCCAGATCATCGCCGAACAGCGTGGTTATACCGAAACCCTTGGCGACCACAACGACCGCCGTGCTTCCAGTCGTCAGCTTTCTGCCGGCGAATTTGGTGTCGGCTCCGAAAACGCGTCCGCACCCGATCAGGCCAGTCCCGGCATGGGCCGGGCACTTGCCGCTGAATTCGGGGCGGGCCTCTTCAGAACAGGCCTGTTTCGGTGGCTGGTGGCCACGGTTGCAGCCGCATTCATGACTGTTTTTCTGATTGTGCAGTGCATGGCCGGCCACGAAGATCGCTATGTCGAACGCACCGGTGCCCTGAAATCGCAGGTTCCACAACTAATTGCCCAGAACAGGGCCACCGATGCAAAAATCATCGGCCGGCGTATCTTTGACTGCCAGATCGCCCAGGTTGACGACATCTTCCGCTATTTCGAGACACTTCAGGCAGTCGGCAACCAGCAGGAATCGCTAAGGTTCCTCAAATCAGCCGAATCGCTCGTCAAGGCCACCGAACTGGGCCAGTATCACTATCGCTATGCCCGCGAAATCATCAGGCAAAATCCTGATATCGCCGTATTCAGTCGTGAAGTGGTGCCCCGCCTGAATGACGCACTCAGGGAAAATATCAGCCAGGCCGATAAAATTGATGCCCGCCAGATTCTCTCCCGCTTTGCTTCCAGCCAGGGCGACCTGCAATCGGCCCTGAAATTCCTCGAACCAATTGAAAATATCAATACATCTGTCGCTGCCGATGTTCTCTGGATTCGCTCAAATCTCGGCAGCACCAGCGGCGTGCTGAATATGAATGTGACTGTCAATCGTCTTCTGTCACAGCTCGACGATGAAATCGCACGCAATGCCGGCAAACCTACCGATCCCCAGATCGGCGCAAAACTACGCCTGCTTATGATCGAAGGCCGGGAAGACGAAATGCGGCAATGGCTTGGCAGCCTTGAAAATCTGAACCTTAAGCAGAAACAGACCTGGAGCCGCGAACTCGACCAGATCTCTCTGGCCAACGAAATGAAACGCCAGCCGGTTGATGTATCCAGAGTCTGGCTTAAACTCCAGCCACTGCTTGAAGCCAACCCCGATAATCTGCTCTGGGCCCGCATGGCCACCCTGCTCTGGGCCATGCCACCCGATAAGCGAAACGCCGATGCCTATAATTGGGTGCAGAACCAGCTTGAAAAACCCGAAACGAATCTTGATCTGCTCCGACTCGCATCGCAATCCGGCCATTCTGCCGGTCTCTGGGATACAATCCGTCCAATTTATGAACAGATCATCAAACGCGATCCAGGCGATATCGCCTCGCTCAATAACCTCGCCGGCATCTACTACAAGTTTCCTCCTTACAACTATCCGAGAGGCCTTGAACTGATCAACAAGGCCATTAACCTCGTGCCCGATAACCTGGGCATTCAGGAAACCAGGGCACAGATTCTCGCCAGGCTCGGAAAAACCGATGAGGCCAAGGCCATCCTCGAACGCTGCCTTGTCGTCTTCCCCAACGAGTGGAATATTCATAACACCCTGGCCCAGATCTATGAATCAGAAGGCCAGAAAACTCGAGCCGCTGCCCACCGTGAAAGGCTCCGCTCTCTTAAAAAACCAATCAATGCGCCACTGATCGACAGCATCGCCGCAGACCAAAAAAACGACACCATCCGCAAGCTCTGATATTTATGCCGCCTGCGGCCGGTGCCCTCTTGATAAATTCCTCTCCTGCGGCTCAGCCTTCAGGCAGAGATGTCGCCGAGTGTGTCTCGACCGATACGTCCACCACGGCTCCGCCTGTCTCGTATTCCAGCTTCTCTACACCAATTATCTCGCCATCGTCATTGCGAAAGATCACTGTCGTCTCATCAATCGCATCACTGTGTACCTCGCCACCCGGATCTCCAAAAAAAACCATCAGCGTCTTGTTATCCAGGTCCTGAACCACTTTAATCTGAGCCATTTCAGTCTCCTCCCTGAAAATATCCCACTTGATTTCTGCCTGAATCGATTCGAAAAATAATTCAAATGGCGATCCAGCGCAATAAGGCCCTATCATAACCAAGTGTGTCGTTCGGGCAAGTCAAGTCTGGATCAACTCCCCACCGTTTGACATAATATATTGGCTTGGAACAGCTTGGATTCTTGTGCCAGTGACTTCGGACATCATATGCGAAAAAGGCCTTTGCCCGGAAAACCACTGACAGATTCAGAAAAAGCCGCCCAGGAACTGGGCGACCTGCTTGTCGGTCTGAATTACCAGCCCGAACACCTTGACCGCGTCTTCCGACAGGTGCATGACCACGTCATGGCCTCGTCCGATCATCTCAATAACGAAGGCAATTTCACGCGGATCGGCACTTACGACCTGATCCGCATGTTTGATTATTACGATTCTGTCCTGCTCGGTGGCCGCGTGCGTGATACCGTCAATGCACAGGGCTCAACTCTCAAGTTCGACCTCTCTCGAAGGCTTACACGATCCGGCGGCCATACCAAACGCACAAGGCCCATCACCGCCAGACCCTTCGACCCGGCCAAATACGAAATTGCCGTCTCCGTCCCCGTTCTCTTCTCCACGTTTCAGGATGTCGATCGACCCATCAAAGCCTGTGGCCGACTCTGCTTCAACCGCTTCGAAGCTCTCCAGCGCATCATGGAACATGAAATCCTACACCTCGCCGAAATGCTCGCCTGGGACGTCTCCAACTGTACGGCACGTCGCTATAAGTCCATCGCAATAAATACATTCGGTCATACTGAAAGCCATCATCAGCTCATCACCCCGGCCGAACGTGCCAGCATCAATTTTGGCGTGAAACCCGGCGCCAAAGTCTGCTTCATCTACGAAGGTCGTCGCATCGTCGGCGTGGTCAATTCCATTCGCTCCCGTGCCACTGTGCTTGTGCCCAGCCCAGGCGGCACTCTCTACAGCGACGGCTACCGATACGAAAAATATTACGTCTCTGTTGAACAGCTCAAACCGGTTTAATCCCAGCCCCAGCCCCAGCCCCGCCAGATCAGCACACCTGCCCCTGTTATTTCTAATAATTTAATTATACAAAATACAATATTTTGAATAACCGGTGTTCTCTTATCAACATCGGCTCATGTTCCACAATCCAGACCACCTCAGCCGACAAATTTTACCGTATTGATTCCAACAATTCTCCAAAAGATCAAACTCGATTTGTCCTAATTTTGTCGTTTGTAAATTTTATTTCATTTCTCCATCGATGCATTAACAGCACTTATTGAATATTGCATTAATACTTTCTACCGGTATCAGACCATTGATCATTTAGCCGCTTCTCCGAATGCCCTGCGATAAAATTCCCAGTTTGATTCGCCCAGCGATTGCAGCGTCTTCATCGGGTTGTGGTCCACACCTTTTAACACCCTCCAGGTGTGCGGAATTCCAACTTTTTCCAGGTGTTCATGAAAGGCCAGATTATTTTTATATGTTTCGTCATCTTCGCCACACACCACTCGAATCAGCGAACCGCCGGCTATGGCTTTGGCATTTTTCTCCGCCAGCCGACGCGGACTCACGCTTTTGAAATATTCCTGATCACCCCCATATACCTTCTGCAAAACTTCAGCGGCGCGTTGCCGGCCAGCCCTGGGCGTTTGAACCAGTTCCGCCTGCAATGGTCCGCCACCCATGATCGAAACCGCGCGGAATTTATCGTAATATTTAAATCCCAGCCGGGCTGCCCCATAACCACCCATGCTGTAGCCATCAAGTAATCGACCATTACGTGTGTCAAGTGTTCGATATGTCGCATCAATATGCGGCACAAGGTCCTTGACTATCATCGTTTCGATCGGTGCCGATCCATCTTTCCAATCGACATACATACCTTCCACCAGGCCGTTAACGAACACAACCAGGCATGGCGGCAATTTTCCTGCTTCAATCGCTGCATTGAAAAGTCTGGTCACCTGCCCGATACCCCCCAGCCCACCACCCGAGCCATGTAGCCAGTAAACAACCGGAAATCGTTTGTTTGTCTCGCTTTCATAGGCTTCAGGAAGGTAAATATGATAACTGACTTTTGTACCGGCAGCCGAACTCTCAAACAATTGAAACTTTACTCGCGGAGCTTCAATTTTCGCCGTCACCCAGGCATGTTTCATCGGCGATTTTGCCGACTGCACTGAATCGTCTGCAATCGACGTATCCATCAAACCGCCAGTGATGAACCCAACCATGGCAAAAATCAGGATGCGGATCATATTCCACCCTTTTCAGGCTTTATTCCCGAAACCACCTCGCACCATTTCAGCATGAATCCAACCTTATCTGGCCACCTGCTCAGTCCGGCTCTGCCGCAGCAACCCCAGGGCCGCTTCCACCAGCATCTCGCCCGAACCCGGCTTCACTGTTGAATTCGTCACCTCATAACTCCCCCCGGCATGGGCCGCCCGGGTCGGAATATAAATGGTTTCAACCGAATTGCTTAATTCAACAATCAGCGTGGTTTTGTAAGGTGAATTCTGCTTGATCGCCAGCCCCAGATTCACAAAAACCTCGCCCGGCAGGCACACAATCGCCACATCGTCACCCACGGCAATTGTCGTGACTTCCACCGGCAATGCATCGCCCACACCCGCCAGCTTTGCGGTTCGCAAAAATGGCTTTTTCGCCGCGGCCGAGGCCAGCGGCATCTTGTGCCGAAGCTGGTCAATCATCAGCATCTTGTGGGCCCACACCTGCTTCAGAAATTCCACCTTCTGACCACTGTCAAGTGCCTCAAGAATCGCCAGCGACTCGGCCACTTCCTTCTCGCCACATTCCTGCAGCGGCAGCTTCACCATGGTGTTCTTCACCACCAGCCGCGGGTTTTTCAACTCGGGTAACTTCTCCAGGCCACCTACAATCGTCTGGCCCAGCGATCCGCCAATTAAATCCGTCTTGTTGCGCGGCGACCCATCCGGATTGGAATGGTTAATATCACCACAACAACCCGTACCAAAAATCGAGACACAACCTTCGCCATGAGCCTGCCGCACGGCCTTTTCAATAAAATACGGGTAATCGCCGCTCCACTTCGTGCCGCCCACCGTGTCCAGATGCAGGGCAAAATTCGAAACCACGCCCAGCATCTTTCCATCGGCATTTTTCACCGTCATTAAACCTATCTCCGGGTCAATCGGCCCGGCACTTTTCAGCACATTGGGGCTTCGCAGGCTCTGCCATGTCTGCACCGTGCCATCCTTCATCACAAACCGGCGGTTGAATGCGACAGGCGTCTCTTGTAAAACAAACCCAGCCGCCAGCTTCGCTTCCACAGCCTCTTTATCAGCCTTCTCAATCGCGGCCACGGCATTGCCAATCAGCTTCTCTACATAGGCAATCCGCCCGGCATCGCCTTTTTCCCGGCCCAGATAACCATGCAGAGTTTTATAATAGTCAGGTGATGTATGCGAATGCGTGGCACTGACAACAATATTTTCGTATTTGATCCCGGTTTTTGCCGCCGCCTGGCGAATCTGGTCGGCCAGGTCGGTTGTCACTCCGCACAAATCCATGGCAACCATGGCCGCCCGCTGCCCATTGCCTGAAAACACAATCGCCTTGGCCTTAAGCGGGTCGATCACGCCCTCAGCCAGCCGCTCGTGATAATAACCGGCCATCGGGAAGCCATTGGGCGGCGTGATGTCGGCTTCAGCCGTGCCCACCTTCAATGCCTGCGCCGCAGCCGACAAGCCAAAACAGCCCAAAATCATGAGGCAGGCCAGGGTTCGATCAATCATTTTTCTGGTCGTCAGGTTTTTCATGGCGGCGTTTCTCTTTTGCGGGCAGTTTCTTGAGGCTGGCCGATGCTTGAACAGTAAATATCATAACCCGTCGGCGACCAGCCTGAAAGCCAACCAGTGCCTGCCAGTCTCGCAGGCAACTGCTGTCTTGCCTGGCAGCAACCCTTAAGCAGTTGATTTATTGATTAATTCCTGCCGCAATTTCATGAAAAGCCTCAAGCCATGCCGATATTGAGATTGAAACGGCAGGGCATGAAACCAATCGCAGGAATCAAACCCCATTATGTCAACTTTCGGGCAATCAGGCCGCAGGCGATGGCTTCAATCGGCTTCAGGCTGGTGCGTTTCGGCACTGGCACCCGGCCTGTCCGCCCGGGCACAGCATGTCGCAGCACCCGGCCAGACGATTCGCTTTAATCTCATGATCGAGACCCGCAATCGGTCCTGCCTCTTTTATCGCCCGCTTTGCTGCCCGCCCCACCACGCCTGGCCACTTCTGCTGGCGTTTCACCCGTTTTTATACCCCAACCGCCGGTTTGAAAAATATGCCGAACTTCGGCAAATGTCTGAGACTGGCCGATTCCTTCTGGCCATGCCACAGGGCGAAGGCTTCGGCATGTATCGCAGCTTTAATGCAGGCCTGCGCGACGACGCCAACGACCCTGATGACTTTCTTTTTGTCTCTGCCCTTCTGAACCAGTTGCATTCGTCAAACAATATCGATTCCAGCCGAATCTATGCCATGGGCATGTCAAATGGTGCCATGATGGCTTCGCTGCTGCCCCAGCAGTTGCCGGGTCTGCTCGCCGGAATTGTCTGTGTCAGTGGCACTCCTGCGGCTCCAGTCAAGGCTGATACCTCTTCGACACCCGTCTTGATCGTTCACGGCACCGCCGACCCGATCACACCCTGGCAGGGCCCCGGCAAAAACACGCCCCGATTCATCAAATTTCAGGATGTCGATTCGACTCTCGCCCAGTGGCGACATGTCAACAAAGCCGACTTTGATCCAGAAATCAGCGTTTATGAATCGAACGACGACAAAACAACTGTTATCCGTTATGACTGGAACCACCCTCGTTCGGCTGCCGACCTCACCCTCATCCGCATTGAAGGTGGCGGCCACCGCTGGCCTTCATCCGTAAAAAAACCGTTTTTTTCACCCTTTACCGGCCGACAGTCCACCGATATTGACATGAATGCCATTGCCTGGGAATTCCTCAGCCGTCAGCAACGCCCCACCTGATCCCACACATCGCCCGCCAGCAAAGCATGTTAAAGTTCGCAAGCCCCCCCACGTTGATTAATTCCCACCTGCACCAGGGTTCATGTCACAAAAAATGTCGGGCAGCCGTATTGGATACTGATCCGATCAGATATAATTGAGTCACGATATGACTTGAATCCTGTTGATCAAAGGCCATTCGACTGATCGTGACCCGGGGGTTTGTAGCCATTGTCCTCTTCATCTGACATGCTCAAAGCCACTCCTGAAACGAAGAAAGGCCAGTTCGGCCCACTGGCCCGGCTTTTTCCATATCTGCCCCGCGTCAAGCGTCTTTATGGCTCGGTTGTGCACAGCCGCCTCGGTTATGCGCTGGGGCTTGATCAGATTCATCCCGCCAATCTGCCCGCCACATTCGCCAGCGTGGCTGTGCACCTGGTCGCTCTCGGGCTGCTCATGTTTGCCACCTATGCCGTGGCTGAAAAAGAGACGGCCAAAGAAATTGAAGTGCTCAAGGACGTGGAAACCGCCCTGCCCGAAATGGAGCGCATGAATCTTGAGCAGCTCGGTCAGGTGGCCGACCCCACCAGCAAGCCGGCCGAAGTCGGCTCATTCGCCCCTCAGCTCTCCACCGCCGTTGTCAATGCCCCCGAACGCGACCCCCTGGCTGAAGTGGCCATGCTTGATATTGCCAAGCCGGCCGCCATGCTTCTGCCGGAAGCCACACGCATTGATAAAAATGTCTCGATCCGCGGCGCCGGTGCCGAATATGTCGGCGGTGTCGAAGGGGCCGTTGACCGCCTGGCTGTTGAAATTCACAACCGCCTGAAAAATGGCCCGACACTTGTCACCTGGCTGTTCGATGCCTCGAAAAGCCTCAGCATTGAGCGTGAACGCCTTTCTGAACAGGTGGAAAATGTTTATAAACACGTGGCCCAGATCGACAGCGATGGTCTGGCCAGCGACGACGCCCTGCTGACACTCATCGTTGGTTTCGGCGAAAAAATCACGCCGGTGACCGACGAACCAATCAGCGACCCCAAAGAAATCTCCTCAGCCATTCGCCAGGTGGCCGACGACGTTTCAGGCCTTGAAAATACCTTCCAGACAACCGGGCTCGTCAGCCAGCGCTATGGCCGGTTCGAGAAAAACGGCCGCCGCTACCAGACGTTGATCATTGTTGTGACCGACGAGGTGGGCGACGACGAAACCAGCCTGGAAGAAGCCATCAGCATCGCCAACCGTAATCGCACGCCAGTCTATGTAATGGGTTCGCCGGCCCTTTTTGGGCGGACCATGGGCAAGATGGACTATCGCGACCCCAAAACCGGCACGGTTTATCCCGGTCTCGATGTTCGCCAGGGGCCGGAAAGTGTCATGCCCGAGCAGATCCAGATTCCCTTCTGGTATCCCCAGCAGAACCCCGGCCAGCCCATGTCTTCCGGCTTCGGCCCCTATGCCCTTTCACGCCTGGCGGCCCAGACCGGCGGTATTTATTTCATCAGCCGCGACGCCCCCGGCTGGCGGGAATTCCGCGGCGACCACCTGCGCGAATATCGCCCGGAACTCGGCACCCGGGCCGACTATGAAAAAGGCCTGGCCCAGTGGCCACTCCGGCGGGCTCTGGTGCAGGCCTCAGCCGCCACCGACCGAACCACCCAGGGTGCCCCGGGGCTGGTTTTTCCGCCGGTTGAAGATGAAAATTTCAATCGCAACATGCTCCAGCAGCAAAGCCAGGCCGCCCAGTGGTCATATCTGGTGGAAGCGGCCCTGGTGCCCATCGAAAAAGCCGCCCAGGCCCGCGACCGCGAACCCTCGCGCCGCTGGCGTGCCCACTATGACCTCATGCGCGGCCGCCTGCTGGCCCTTCGCGTGCGATGCGTTGAATACAATTCCGCCTGTGCCAGAATGCGTAAGGACCTGCCAAAATTCACCAACCCGGCCTCGAACGCCTGGCGGCTTGAACCCTCGACTGAAATCGTCTCGGGCGATAAGGCCAAATCAGCAGCCGTCGAGGCAGAAAAATTCTTGAAAAAGGTGGTCGAAGAACACCCGAACACCCCCTGGGCCGATCTGGCCAGCCGCGAGCTGGCCGCACCCCTGGGCTTCAAATGGGTGGAATATACCCTGCCTCCGCCACCCCGCGCCATGCCCGCCGCCAACGCGGCCCGCAGGCCCCAGACCAAGGCGGCGCCGGCAGCACCGCCGCCCAGACTTTAACCACTCAATTCAATAACCCTGGGGGCAAGTCGTAAAAAAAGGACAAACCATGCTCAATTTCGGCAACATTTTGTACAGAAACCCTTTTCTTACAACTTTTGCCACCCCTAGAATAATAAATAGTCAGTAGCGTCTTGTTTTCTAAAGACGCTTTCTCCGGGCCAATTCACAATATCCTTTGAATCGCTCTCGAACCTCTGCAGGCAGGAGCAATCATGGCGGAAAGCGACGGGGCAAAGCCGGAACCGGATAAGCCGAAACGCCGCGAGCGTGCCAAAAATCACGCGCCGATTGTGCGTGCGCCCGCTTCCAGTCTGCGGGCAACTCTGCGGGCCATGCCGGCGTGGGTTGTCAGCCTGGTCGTTCATGTGGTGACACTTGGTTTGCTGACACTGGCCACCTTTGCCACCTCCACCGAAGAAAAAAAACTGTCGTCATTTAACGCCTCGCCCTATGACACAAAGGTCGCTCCCGAAGAAGTCGTGCACATGCTGACCGACCCTTCCGACGACCCGACCCGCACCCTATCTTCAGCCGCCAATGCCAGCGACCTTGCCGCCGCCGTGGCCCCCTCGGCCACGCCTGCCGTTTCGGAAACCGGCCGGTTCAGCCGCCCGGAAGATCTCACCGTCGATGTGGTTGTACCCAAAATCACCACCAATTTCGTGATGCCCATGGCCTCCAAGCTGTTGGTCGGCCAGTCGGGCTTCAAGGGCGACGTGCAGCCGGCCAGCGAAGTGGGCGAGGCCCTCGACCAGATCTCGCGCGAAATTCTGGTGCAGCTTGGCCGCCAGCGGGTGGTCGTCGCCTGGCTGTTTGACGAATCTGAATCAATGCGAGACGACCAGCAGGCCATTCTGGCAAAGTTCGACCGGGTCATGGCCGAACTCACCGACCGGGTTGAAGAAGCCGGAATGATGCGTGCCGATGCCGCAGCAACCAAGGACAAAGCCGAAATCGACCTGAAAAAGAAGCCGTCGCGCCGTCGGCCCCAGCAGAACAGCGACCCCCTGCGGCACACCGTTATCGGCTTCGGTGAACAGTTCGACCTGATGCAGGAACCCACCGCCGACCGCAAGCTCATCGCTGCCGCCGTGAACAAGCTGCGTGTCGACACCACCGGCACCGAAAACACCATGGCCGCCATCGCCCAGACCCTACGCCGCTATGGCTCGCTGAGCACTTCCGATCAGAAACTCATGATCGTGCTGGTGACCGATGAATCCGCCGACGATTTCGCCAGCGGCGAGGAAGTCATGTCGGCCTGCAAACAGCTCAACGTGCCGGTTTTTGTGATCGGCCGACAGGCCATGTTCGGCACCGACCGGCTCCAATACCGCTGGGTTGACCCCCAGACAAAAGACGTTTACTGGACAACCATCCGCCGCGGCCCCGAATCGGCCATGGCCGAAACCCTGCAGTGGGACGGCCTTCACCCCCGACGCGAAGATCAGCCCTCAGGCTTTGCCCCTTATGACCTCGCCCGCCTGACCAAAGAAACCGGCGGTCGGTACTTCCTGCTGCCCACCGCTGAAAACGAACGGGTCAGGCAGATTGAAAAAGCCTATAATTACAACGACATCCGCGAACTTTCGCCTGACTACGAAGGCCGCCAGGCTTATCTCCGCCGGCTCAATGGCTCGCGACTTCGCACCAGCATCGCACAAATGATTGAGCAGACCCGCAGTTTTGGCATGCGCGAAGAATTTTCTGTCAATCCTCCCGAAACCATTCAGCAACTGGCCGAATCCAACACCCAGGCACGGCAGCGGCTCTCTGTTGTCACCAACCTTGAAAAACAGCTTCGTGCCCTGGAACGAGACCGCGACCGCGAGCCGGAACGCCGCTGGCAGGCCAACTACGACCTCATGCTCGCCCAGCTTGTCTATGCCCAGGTCAAGCTCACCGAATACATCGCCCTGATGGAATCATGGGGCCGCGATATTCAGGCAGGCAAGCCGCCTGTGCCGCAAAACAAGCCGGGGCAGGACAAAATCGTCACCTTCACTGTCGGCCATCGCCCCCAGCGCATCGCCCCGGCACAGCTCACCGATGCCAAAATCGAAGAGGCCCGCAGGCTCTTCGCCAAAGTGCAGTCGCTTTACCCCAACACCCCCTGGGCCGACCTCTCCAAAAACCTCCAGGATCGCGGCTTTTCCGTCGGCCGCGGCGAATGGGCCCGCAGCCCCCTCTATCAGGAACGGGCCAAGCTGATTCCAAAATTCTGATTGATCTTACATTTGTCGTTTGAATATTCTTATCTGTTCCGCTTGATTAATCTTGACCAGCCCTGCGACAATCGTTTGTAACTCGGTTCGTTGCTTCTGCAAATGGTTGGTTTTCTCAGAATTTCTCTTGAAAGGTGCCTCATGAATCACGTCACGCTCTATAGCAATGGCACAGCCGTCATCAGCAAAGTTTATGATCTGGATTCCGACAGCCCGGTCACGATTCAAATCCCTGTTTCAAAAGCCAATCTCGACGACGTCATCTCCTCGCTCTGCGTCTTTGGCGAGGTGGCCGTGGCCTCGCCGCCCACCTTTTCGCCCACCAATGCCCGGGAAACATCGCTCACGCTCAAGTCTGACAATATTCTGATGGACATGGCCACCAAGCTCGCCGGGGCCGAAGTTGAAATCGAGGCCGGCATGCTCTACAGGGGCCGACTCGTCGGCCTGCAGCCCACCCGGAAAATCGTGAACCAGCAGGCCGTCAGGGTGCCCATGCTCGTCGTCATAACGGAAAAAGGCATTCAGCAGGTTGAGCTTGATGCCGTCATTGCCCTGCGATTCATGGATAAACTGATTCAGGACGAAATCGACAAGGCCCTGCGGGCAAGCCTGCGTCAGATCAAGCCCGACAGCAGCTTTGTCGAACTGGCCCTGCGCCCACTTGCCGGACCCACCAGCGCCATCCTGCAATATGCCACGCCCGTCGCTGCATGGAAAATCCGATACCACCTTCGCCTCAACGACAACCGTCTGGAACTCGACGGCCAGGCTATTGTTGACAACGATACCGACGACGACTGGCTTGACACCATGATCACCACCGTCACCGGCGAGCCAATCACCTTCTCCACCGACCTCGCCCTGATCTGCAGGCCCAAACGCAGCCATGTCGAACTGGTCGATCGCGAAACCAGAGGAGCTGTCGTCGCGGCAAGCGGTCGGAAAAAAGTTGCCGAAAGAGTCCTGATGGAATCCTATCCCTGCCTGGCTGATGATGGTGACCCCGAACCGCGGGCAGAAAATATGAGATTCATGCGCAGATCCTCAAAAGCCGCCACCCAGGCACAGGCCGAAGTCCGCGAAAGCGGCGACCTCAGCATCTTCCATTCACCCCATCCCTTCACCATCCAGGCCCGTCGCTCAGCCGTTATTCCACTGTTTCGAACGACTATCGATTCCGGAAAGCAAATTCTTTTCTATAACGAACGGCAGGACAGGCAAAGCCCGTTCCGCGCCGTCCGCTTTGTCAATCAGTCTGGTCATTCACTGGGTCGGGGCGTGTGTGAAGTCTTCATCGATGGCGATTTTCAGGGCAAATCGGTGCTTGAAATCACCAAGCCCGGACAAGAGACAATTGTCATTCATGCCCGCGAAACCGGCGTGCATGTCTTCAAGAAAACCGAAACCGACGAAAGCCGAATAGTCCTGCTGAAACTCTCGGGTGGCCAGCGATTCGCCGAACATGTGGCCAGGCACACCACCCAATACACCGTCGTGAACAACCACTCCACCGAATTTCAGCTTGATCTTGAACACACAAGGCTGTTCAACAACACGGTCGGGATTGAGGTTCATGCCACAATCGGCGAAGTGACACGTGTCGATATTCCCATGGGCGAACGCCTCGGCGTGCAGGTGCCCGCCATGGGGCAACAGCTCATCACCGTCACTGAAATCATCACTCACCAGGAAACGGTCGCTCTGAATTGCGAATGGCTGATCGAAGAAACGCCTTCCTTCAACAAATCGCTGCTTGATCATCCGATCGTCGCTGCCTGCCTCGAACTGGATGAGCAGATCGATACGCTTCAGGCCGAACTTTCCGAGCAGGAAACCCTGAGCAACTCGCTGAAAGACGAGCAGAAACGGGCGATTGAACTCATTCCGCATGCCCATCCGGAACAGGCCGGGCAGTGGCGGCACGAACTGGCCGAATCAGAAAAACAGCAGCGACAACTCTCGCGAAAAATCATTCCCGAGCTGAAAAAGAAGATCAAGGCAGTGCGCCAGGAACTCAGTCAGAAACTCAATGAACTGGTCTATGAGTGGAAGGCCTGATTTAAGAATATAGAGTCAGATCTTCAATTCAGCCTGATGATATTTCGCGTGGAGAATTCAACAATGAGTGCAGGAGCAGCAGCGTCAGCGGCAAACTTGATGATGGCCATAAATGCCATTGGCGGTATGGTGAAAGTGAGCCCCGACGATTTTCTCGGCCTGCTGCAGAAACAACCGGGCAGCCTTGTCATCCATACGACTGTCCGCCGATCCTTTTCAGCCTCTAAAAATCACCAGTATCTGACCAATTACAAAGGCTTTGGCTTTTACACCACAACTGACAATCCGCTCTCCCTGCGGGCCGATACTGAAGTGATCGAAGCCGAGAAAATCTGGCCGATGACTTGATTCAACCAGCACTCACAATAGAAGAAAAAAGGGCGATGAACCACTTCGGCTCATCCCCCTTTAGACGTATATTTATGGGTTCAGCTCAGGTCAGAATCCGCCCTGCTGCATCGGGTTTGTCAGCGGCCCAATGATCGGCAGCGTCTTAATCACCCTCACGCCACCACGCGTGCCCGGCCGTTCCTGCCCGCCTGGTGTTTTATTAGTCGGTCGGGCCGACGAAATAATATTCACGTTGGAACCCGGCTTCCAGCCCACCGCCAGATGCAGCACGGGCCGAGCCATAATTGTCGTGTTGCTGGTGTCCTTGATCCGAATGTAATTCGCAATTCCGTTGACATTCAAAATGGAATTATCCACCATCTCGGCCGAAAATGTCTTGAGGTTGCCTCTCACATCCACCACCACCGCACCAAACGCCTGTGGATAGAACGTCTCGCTCAGCCCCTTCAGGCTCGTGCCGGCTGACGTGTAAATCTTGAACGAGCCAGCACCCGCCAGAGTGTCGGCATCATACAGTTTTGCCGTCAGGTAAGTGCCTGTACTGTCCGATGTGGTCAGATTCGGATTCACGATAAAGATGTCCTGATCCACAGATCCCATCAAATACTTCGTGCTGGTTGACCATGGCAGCGACGTGCTTCCAGCCTGCAGCGTTCCGGCATTGGATAGAACCCCCGTGCCGGAAACAGACATCTTGATCACGCCAAGCTGCGGGTCGGGTGCCGTGTTCGGGTTATATGGCTGAAAATATTGCAGGCCAACATCATAAACATACGAGATGCCGGCCGCACCAGTCGTTCCCGCCATCGACTTGAAAGTCGCCGGATAGCTCAGCCCCGTCGTTGAATTCGCCAGCGGCACGCCCACACCAGTTTTAATACTGGCCGACAGGTCATAGCCAATTGTTGATCCTGTCCCATTGGTGCCGCCCGTCTGGTTGGTCACATAAATGTTGCCGCTTGATCCACCCACACCGTTAAACGGCTGATCAACCCGGAACGAACCCTGAAGCGATCCATTAAGCACACTGTAGGTATTGATCCAGTACTGGTCGCCGGAACCGGTGTTGTAGGTATAACCCACTGCCACGACCTGCAGGCCACCTTCAAGTGTCGTGTTCGAACCCGGCAAGGTAAATGTGCCATTGGAATACTGCCCGATACCCGAGCCAAGCAGCGTAAGCGGCGTATTCGCCGGAACCCCGCCCTGTGGCACTATATTAATCGTATTATTCGCCGTGGCCGACTCCACAACCCATGTCGATGAGTTTCGATTCACATTATAAACCACAAGCTGGTCGGGGTTGCCTCCTGCGTTATCCACATCCAGCAGACCTGCCATTTGTTCCTGACCAAGTCGGGTGGCCGAGAGGTTTGACGGATCCCCCGAAATGCTCGTGCCCGGAATCTGATACCCGCTGATATTCTTTACATAAAGCTCTACACCCTGCACTTCCACCCGGGTGTTGCCCGAAGTGCTTGGAATTGCTCCGGGTACAATAAGTCCACCAACACCCGTCAATTCACCGTTCGAAACCGTAATCTGGTCTGTCGTTGGCAAGGTGGTTATCACCGTAATGCCATTGACGGTTGTCGAAATAGTCCTCGCACCCGAATTATTCGTTACCGCACTCGACCCCGAATTCGACGTTGTCGTTGTGCTGTTAAATCCGCCCGGGTTCTGCGGGCTAGTCACCGGCGGGCTCGCCAGAGCCTGAAGTGTGAGCTGCGACCCCGGGCCAATATCATTAAGAAAAATTCGCTGAACTCCGGCTGAAAAGTTGATGCGGCCACCATGAGCCAGGTTAAAGTCGGTCAGGTTCACATAGCCCATCTGGTTCGTGCCGACACCCGTCGTATCATAAGGGTCCACTTCCGCATCGCGAATTTCGTCAATGATCACACGCTGCCTGGTGCCCACCACCTTGCCAATAATCTGGCTTTCCTTCGTGGTGTTGTCAAACAGAATATGCAGGTGGCCATCAACATTGATGTGCGTGTTAACAGCATCATATTCAGGCGTTCCCTGCGTCAGTGATGGGTTCGAAACCAGCGTGCCAGGCCCATAAAGCGTTATGATCGCCTTGGCCGCAGGTCCATATTGCGGCAGATCAAATGCCATTCGCCGGTATTGTGGTGCCGGTGGCGGATTCTGCCGCTTGTAAATCAATTTATTGTAATCGAATTTGTTGATGAGAACCCCTTCAGGCCCCATCTTCATGCCGTTAGTCAGCAGTTCGCGGCTTTCGAGATTTTCCAGGCTGTTAATTGTCGCCTGACGACGGTTGCGTCGCGTACTGCTCATGACTCTCGATTCCTTCAAAAGTCTGGTGCCGTGCGTCCGGTCTCGCACTCTAGCCTGCGACATCAGGCAGAGGGAATCCACTCCCCAACCGCCTTAAAGCGCGTGCCGACATTCCATTCGATACACTATCCTTCCTTATCGGCACTTCCAAATAATCTGCATGACCCTTTTTTCCGGAACATCCGCCCAACAACCCCGCCAGGCCTGAAAAATGAGCCACCGCACACACTTTAACCTGCCATTTTTCAGACCCCGAGATTCGCCTGAACAGCCGCCACCATGTCGCCCATGTTGGCAAATCCGGTCAGCCGCCGGCTCGTCTCAGGGCTCTCCATCTCTTCCCTGATCCGCTTCTCGGCCGCTATCACCGACGAATGATTCTTCAGGCCGAAATGGCGGGCTATCTCGGTGTAACTGGCCTTCGTGTGCCGTCTCGCCAGATACAGTGCCAGCGACCTCGGGATAGAAATACTCTGCCCCCCATGCCGCGCGTGCAGAAGCTCAACATTCAGCGAAAATACATCGCACACCGCCCGTTCCACATCCTTCAGGCCAACCTGCTGCGCTGTGTGCCGCACATTTTCCCGCAACACCTGCCGCGCCAATTCGGCATCAATCCGCCTTCCTGTCAGCACACTGTGCGCGATCAGGCTGTTCAGGGCCCCTTCCAGCTCGCGCACCGACACCCGTAAATGCTCGGCCAGCATCTCAATCACCCCATCGCTGATCGCCACCCCACGTGCCGCCGCCTTTGTCCGCAAAATCAGCCGCCTCAGCTCAGGCTCAGGCGTCTCAAGCCGCACCACCATCCCTGCCATGAACCGCGACGCCAGTTCGTCCGTCAACCGGTTAATCCGCCGCGGATGCTGGTCGCAACTCAGCACAACTGGCACATCGTCGGCCATCAGCGTGTCAAACATGTGCAGAAATTCATTCTGCGTCGCACGCTTCGCCGCCAGAAACTGCACATCGTCAACCACCAGCGCCGCCGCGTTCCGAAACCGGCTCCGAAAACTCGCCAGCTGGTTCGTACGGATCGCCTCCAGAAACGCATTGGTAAAAGCCTCGGCCGTCACATGAATCAGCCGACCACCACCTGTCTGAGATCGCACCGCATGCGCCACGCCATCCAGCAGATGAGTCTTGCCCAACCCCACTCCGCCATGCACCACCAGCGGGTTAAATGCCGCCCCACGTGTCTTGACGATCTCGGCAGCCGCCGTGTACGCCATCCGGTTACACGTGCCCACCACAAAATTATCAAGCCGCCGGGCCGCCTTCACTGGCACTTCACCAAATAACCCGGGCACATGCCCCAGCGCACTCTCAGCTCGGGCACTTGGCCAGTTCAGGCCACCTGCCGGCTCCGCCGGTTTCGCTGGCCGGCTCACTCCCGGCTTTCGGCTCGCCGGTTGCGGCGATTCCAGCTTAAATTCGGCTTTTTTCACCGCCTCCGGCATTCTTGCCGATGCTGCCGCCTCTCCGGCACGTTTCTCCAGCACAGCCGGGCGGCCGGGCACATCATGCCGGGCTTCAGCCTGATCCAATTCTGCAGCCACCTGCGGCTTCGCCCCGGCCGGTTCCGCCTCGGCACCGGGCAGGCCTATCGCCACCGTCCAGCCCCGAATTCCCGTCTCTTCCTCGGCCGCTGCTTTCAAATCTCCCAGAAACCGGCTGCTGATCCGCTCACGAAAGAAATTCGTCGGCACCGTCACCTCCAACCGCTGAGTCAGCGGATCAAGGTCGATCTCAATGCCCTCGCCAAACCAGACCACCATCGCCCCGTCGCCAATCCTGGCCCGAAGCCGCTCGCGAAATAACTCAGTCGCCGCCGAAACCACCGCCACGCGCTCGCCTGGCTGCAGCTCTATCGTCGTGGGTCCAACCCTGTTGGCCATTCCCTTAATCCTTTTTGATTTCCTGAAAACTTCCCAACGAGGCAGTCGTTGCTGATATCCATAGGAGGGAAGCCGGTGGTGTAATCTCTAGTGTTGCCCGATCCGTTCATCTCGTCTGGCGTAAACCCCGGCTTTACGTCACCTCACGCCGGTTCACGCTCGTTGTCTCGCTAAAATCGACCCTCTGACCAGTAAAATCGTTAAAACCGCTATTTTTTGGCCCATGCAGACTTTCTCCCGAAAGACCGGAATTCAGGCAAAAAACGCATGGTAATCCAGGCTTTTGCCCAATTTCCTGCCTCGGCAGGCTGGTCTGCTGTTACATGTCGCCACAAAACCCTGACTGGCATGCGGGCCCACCGCAGCCGCCCGGTGGCATCGCCGATGGCGGGCAAACCGGCAATGCAGATGTGCCGCCCTGCACCCGTGCCGCCGCCGGTGCTGAAAACTCCTTGTTCAGGTCCATCTCCCCACACTTGGGGCACCTGGGCTGATCGTTCGAGCTCCGCACCAGAGCCTCAAACGTCGCTTCACAACCATTGCAGGTGTATTCATAAATTGGCATGTCGTTCGAGTCCTCCCGAAACTGTGTCTTCAATGACTCACCGGATTATAAACAGACATTAACCGCTTGCAAACACTTTTTCCCTGTCAGAAATCAGGGGAAACCTGTTTAAAAATCGGTTGTTCTCAAACCAGTCAATTCTTGTATCACAATCACTTATGATGAAATATGAATGTTTTTCCGCTCCCCAGTTTTTCCCTAAAAAATTTCTCGACTTTCTTCAGGGAACGTAAAACTGATTCACTCTTGAAAACCCTAATATTTATGCATTTTGCCTATCTTACTAATTGCTGCTGGCGTGAATACGACAACCAGCGTTTTCATCTGATGCCAAAAACCGGAACACATCTAAAAGGCGTTCGCCCGGATTACTCCCGTAAGTTATCGAGAGCTTTTTTTCCAAATCTCATGAACAAATCGCCCGGATGCACTGGCTGATCAGTGACCCCTCTACATGAAAGCCCCTCTCACCCCCTCGGCCCTGATCACTACATGCGCAATATCACTTCCAGCCTACACTTGCACCACCAGCACCACTCATGAAAATATCAAAAAACCAGCAACTACCTGCCAAATGATAAACCATCTCGCCTTCCATTCGCCTTTGTCAGCTCCCGGTTCTCACACAACCTTGAGACGTCTAAACAAAAATTCAATTCATACACGATTAATAAATAAATCCTTTGAAAATTTGATTCTGAAATTACATTTCTGGAAATTGAACCCAATCCTGAATTCCAATATCTACCACCAATAATTCCAGCCCATTCACCAATTGTCACAGGCCACTGCTGACGATATACTACCTGCGTTTACTACGGCTATATTTAGCTGTATGTGTCCCCCGCTTTGTTCGTCAGTCACGCATTCAGGAAGGATCCGGATCCATGATCAGACCAGCCCGACGTTCCGCCGCCAATGCCGTCAAGCATGGTTATGCCGCC
>JBEITT010000001.1:0-198966 GCA_040374745.1 Planctomycetaceae bacterium
GGTTCAAGCCACCTGGTGCGCGAGATGACCCGCGAGGGCCAGTCGCTGGTCGTTCTCTTCCTGCAGTCGCTCAAACAGACCGCACCCAATGAGAAACCTCGCTGTAAGGTCTATAAGAGCAACGAGTTCGAAGTCAGCTATCTTGCGGGTGCCCATGAACTTGAAGAGCCTCTCCCACATCGCGGATTCGACCCCTGGGCGGAACTCATCAACCGGATCAAATCGCAGATCAAACGACTCACCGAGCATCGTGATAACCTCAAAGCCCAGTGGGACTTATTCGTCGAAAGCCAGCTTCGGCTCACCATGGGTCTGGGCCTGGGCAGTAAGGACCGCGGAGTCAATGTGCGGCTCATGCATCGCTATGCCCTGTCGCATTCCAACAAGTTCGACCGCCAGGCGGGCAGGCTTCGCACAATCATCGATAAACGACTGAAACAAGAGCTTTTAGAAAAGAAAGTGAACGATCCGCAGCCCCCTGATCGCATGGCCGGCCCCGACCAACGGTCATTGGTCATGCAGGTGCAGAGTACAGGGAAAAATGCATACTCGCATCCTGTAAACAGGGCTCTGAGTCGGGTCCAGAGGCTGTCGAAAGAAATCACCCGCATCGAATGGCATTTTGACATCATCGAGTCGGGCGGCCAGGTTCACTATATCAATGGTGTGCGCGTGGGCGGGCAGTTGATTACCAAACTGCCGATCATGCCTGATTCCGGCTTCGACGACGAAGCGGCCATGATCCTGGCCGATGTGCTGAAAGAATTCAGCTCGCACCCGGAACTGATGAAACGCGTGCTGCCAGGCTCACCGCTGATCGACGTGCGGCCCGTCAGCGAGTTCAAACTGGCAAGCATTCTGCGTGATAAATGCAAAGATGCAGAGTCCCGCGAACGGGCCATGGAATATGTCCGGATGATTCAGGAGAAGCTCGGCCGGCCGCTGTTCGGTGACGAGGTTCTGAAGTGTGCCAGGGTCGCCACTTTTGTGCTGCTGGTTGAGTCGCAACTGCTTGAGCCACCAGCCAGCCCGGCCCGGCATGCCCAGCCAGCCGCCGTCACAACCGGCTGACCTGATCTAAACCCCGCAGTTTAAGCCTCTCAAAAAGGTTCTGCGGAGAAGGTCTGTCATGAGCTTTTCGCTGATCATTACAACTGTTAGATTTTAATGCAATTCTTTTGAGTTTTATTAAAGTTTCAATGATTTGCTGGTCATTTTCACTCGCTGGCCTGGTCCCAGTCGAGGAGAGACCATCTTCAAACCTTAAAGACACCAGAAAACACAACTTAAGTACTTAAACAGTATTGACATAGGCAATATTTCCAAACAAAACCGGTTTTATGACTTTGTAAAAGCCTGATCAGCCTGAGAACCTTGTAGTGGGGCTTGATATTGCCATAGGCAGTTCTGTCGGGATTTCGTAAAATCAGTTACAGAATGGATCAATCTGCAGTGTCGGGCCGGTATTGGTTGTTGGCTGGCCAGGCTGTTACAGGATGCCGGAGCGAGTGTGACCGATGGCCCCGATACCTTTTCGCAATCGAGTGATATTCTGGCTTCTGGCGTTAGGCGGAGCCCTGTTTGATCTCTGGACGAAGGCGGCGATCTTCGCCCGGGTAGGCCCGCCGGGGTCCGAGCCGGTTTCAGTCGTACCGAACATTCTTGAATTGCGGACGAGCTATAACACCGGTGCTCTTTGGGGTTTTGGCGGTAACCTGCCGCAGTCGAGCCTGATATTTGCGGTGCTGAGCATCATGGCGTGCCTGCTGATAGTCTGGTGGCTGTTCTTGCAGGGTGCGGCGAAGGACACCTGGCTGACGGTGGCCCTTGGGCTGATCATGGCCGGGGCGATGGGTAACTGTTACGATCGTCTGATTTATCGCCATGTCCGCGACTTTGTCTATTTTCATATTGATCCTCTGAATTTCCACTGCGCCATCTTCAATTTTGCCGATAACATGCTGGTGGCGGGTGCGGTGATCCTGATGTTCCTGGCCCTGCGGGCTGAGCATCCGGCAGAGGAATCGGCGGTGGTCGAGCCGGTTGCGGCGGCGTCGGCAGGTTCGTGAGCGATGCCGGGCAGGCAATATCCTGACTTCTGTCAGGAAAGGTCATGTGCAGGGACAAGCCATGAATAAGAGCCATGGGCGGCGACGTGGAACCGAGATTCTCTGGGTGGGCGACCGGAATGACTCTCTCTTTGCCGAACTGGTGGCAAGGCTGGCTGAGGGCGACTCGGTGGTGCACTGGCCCGAGAACGGCCCTCTTTCAACCTCAGCCAATGACTTGCTGGCCCGGGCAAAAAGTGGCTGGCTGGTGGTGCACCGGCGTAATGCGGGCCCCGCCGAAGTGGCACTGATCAGGCAACTGCGGCAACTGATGGAAGATCTCCGGGCGGGCAGGCCGAGGCTTGAGCTGATTCTGGGCGAGATGGCCCGCTACAGCGATGTGCAGGAGATGGCCGCCATGGCCGACCGGATCACGCCCGAGTCGGTGGCCGCAGATGTCTTCCCCATTCGCGTGAATCGTCTGCGCACCGGCCACGGCGGCATGGACCGTACCGGGAGACTGGCACGTGTGGGAATTATGTCGCGAAACCTGCCAATGGTCGAAATGCTGGCCGACTGCCTGGCGATGATCTCGCTGGAGGCTGTGGTTGCTCGCGGCTGGTCAGATCCGTCAATCCCGTCAGGCAGCCTGATGGTGTGGGACGTGCCGACCCTGAACCCGCGCTGGGAAGCCGAGCTGAAGGCCTGGGGCGGCAGGCGTCCGGTGCTGGCCCTGCTGGCGATGGCCAGCCGCGACCTGACAGCCCGGGCCCGTGCGGCCGGTGCATGTGCCTGTCTCGACCTGCCTTTTGAGCTTAACGACCTGCACGACCTTGTCCTGGCTCATCTGCCTATCGCAACGGGCAACCCCGCACACGAAGCCCGCCCCGCAAGGCCTCAGGCACGCGGCGACGCCGTGACCATGCGGTCAGGCTCGCTGATCGTTCGGGCCGAGCCCGGGCACGCCGCTTTTCGGGGGCAGAACCAGCGGGCAGGCCACGAGACAGCCAACAGTGAAGAGACCGGTCAGGAATCAGCCTGATCCGGCCGGGTTCTGCAACAAGCAGGTGAACAACTTTGGACGAACCAGGCAGCAAGACCAACAAACGGGCCCGGGCAATGGCGGCAGGTGTGTCGCTGGCTGGCCTTGTGCCCCTGCTTGATTCTGCCACGGGTTGGGCCGGTGTCATCAATGCCCTGAAGCAGGGCCGCAGCGTGACCATCGACGGTGCCTGGGGCTCGGCCATGGCCATGGCGGTGGAAGGCCTGGCTCGGCAGACGTCTGGGCGGCTGATCGTGGTTCTGCCGCATGAAGGCGACCTTGACGACTTCGCCGAAGACTGGGCGGGCTTTGCCGGCAGCGAGCCCATCAGCCGCATTCCTGCGTGGATCAAGCCGCCCCGGCCCGGTGAAACGCCTGATGAATCAGCCGTGCGGCGGCTGAACCAGCTTCGCACGGCGTTCGGCCCGGCATCGCCGGCACGCATCGTCACCACGGTTCAGTCCATCACCCAGCCGGTGGTGGCCCAAAGCTGGCTGGCCAAATCCATGCGAACCATCGCCGTGGGGGGCCACGAACCGCCCGAGCAGTTGGCCACTTGGCTGGGCGAGCAGGGCCTGCAGCGGGTGGATGTGGTGGAAGTGCCCGGCGAATTCGCCCTTCGCGGCGGCATTCTCGACATCTTTCCGTTCGACGCCGTTGACCCCGTTCGCCTTGAATTCTTCGGCGACGAGATCGAAAGCATGCGCAGCTTCGACGTCGCCAGCCAGCGCACCAGCGGGGCGGTGAAGTCGGTGCGTATCGGTGCCCTGGCTGACCTGGGGCTTGATGACCACCCCGCCCGGGCCCACATGACCGAACTTCTAAGCCCCGGCGACCGGGTCGTGATGATTGACCCACCCGAGATCAAACGCCAGGCCGAGATTTACCTGGCCCGCGAGCGCGAGACGGGCGGGCTTTACCCATTCGCAGAAACATACAAACGATTGATCAGGTTCCCCACAGCAGCCGTGGCCAGCCTGGCGGCTGATGGTATGGATATGGCCTGCCACCTGCGCGTGGAGTCGCTTGAGCGGTTCACTGGCGACCTGGTGCGTGTCAAGGCCGAGCTTGAGTCGGTCGCCGAAGGCGAATCGGTGCTTATCGCCTGCCACAATGCCGGCGAGCGAGACCGCCTGCAAGAGATCTTCGCCGACACCCGCCTGGCCCGCGAGAACCGGCTTGAACTGGTCGTCGGCCAGCTCAAAAGCGGCTTCCGGCTCATCGATAACCACCTGATTCTCCTTGGCGACCACGAGCTCTTTCACCGCCCCGACACCCGTCGCGCCCAGGCCCGCCGCAAATACGAGTCGCGGGCCATTGACAGCTTTCTCGACCTCAACCCGGGCGATCTCGTCGTCCACGTGAACCACGGCATCGCCCGCTATCACGGCATGCAGACTCTTGAGCGAACCAAAGAGCATGCCGAAGAGACACTTGTCCTTGAATTCGCCGCCGAAACCCGCATGTTCGTACCGGTCTCACAGATTGAGCTGGTGCAGAAGTATGTCGGCGGCGGCCGCTCTGATCCACCCCTATCCAAGCTCGGCGGCTCCACCTGGGAAAAACGCAAGAGCCGCGTGGCCGAGGCCCTGATCGACCTTGCCGGCGAACTGCTTGAAATTCAGGCATCACGCGCGGCCGTGCCCGGCTTCGCCTATCCTGCCGATGAAACCGCATGGTATCGCCAGTTTGAAGCCGCCTTTCCCTACGATGAAACGCCCGACCAGCTCTCGGCCATCGCAGCCATTCGCCAGGATCTTGCCGCCCAGAAGCCGATGGACAGGCTTGTCTGCGGCGATGTGGGCTATGGCAAAACCGAACTCGCCATTCGTGCGGCGTTCCAGGTCGCTGAAGCCGGCAAGCAGGTTGCCGTGCTTGTGCCCACCACCGTACTTGCCGAACAGCACTTTCGCAGCTTTTCCGACCGCATGGCTGAATATCCCTTCACCATTGAAGTGCTCAATCGCTTTCGGCCCAGGGCTCAAATGCGTGAAGCCATCCGCCGGGCCGCTTATGGCGGTGTTGATATTCTGATCGGCACGCACCGGATTCTGCAGAAAGACGTGGTTTTCAAAGACCTTGGCCTGGTCATCATCGACGAAGAGCAGCGATTCGGCGTCGAGGACAAAGAATGGCTGAAGTCGCTCAAGGCCACGGTTGACGTGCTCACCCTTTCCGCCACGCCCATTCCGCGCACCCTTCACATGAGCCTGCTGGGCATCCGCGATATTTCCAACCTTGAAACGCCGCCCGCTGGCCGCAAGGCGATTGAAACCCGCATCAGCCGGTTCGACCCCGACCTTGTGCGGCGGGCCATTTACCGCGAGCTGAACCGCGACGGCCAGATCTTCTTCGTGCATAACCGCGTTCATGACATTCATACCATTGCCGAACGTATCAAGAACGTGGTGCCTGAAGCCCGCATCCTGGTGGCACACGGGCAAATGTCGGGCGAAGAGCTTGAACGGGCCATGCTCAAATTCATTCGACATGAAGCCGACATCCTTCTGGCCACCACAATCATCGAAAGTGGCCTTGATATTCCGAACGCCAACACAATCTTCATTAACGAGGCCGATAAATATGGCCTGGCTGATCTGCACCAGCTTCGCGGCCGCGTCGGTCGCTTCAAGCACCGTGCCTATGCCTATCTGCTGCTTGAAAACGAGAAGCCCGTCACGCCCAATGCCGTGAAGAGGCTTAAGGCGATTGAGGAATTCACCGACCTCGGCGCCGGTTTCAAGATCGCCCTGCGCGACCTTGAAATCCGTGGTGCGGGGAATATTCTTGGCTCAGAACAGTCGGGCCACATTGAAGCCGTCGGTTATGAACTTTATTGCACCCTGCTTGAAAAGGCCGTGCGCAAGCGAACCGGCAAGAAAGAACCGCCGCCCGTGGAATGCAGTGTCGAGCTGCCCTGGCGCGCCTGGTTCCCCAAAGATTACATCGATGGCCACCGCGTGAAGATGGAAATCTATCGTCGCCTGAGCCGCCTGCGCACCCTCGACCGCCTGAACGACTTCGTTCAGGAACTTACCGACCGTTTCGGCCCCTTGCCGCCACAGGCCGAGAACCTCATCCGCGAAAATGAAATCCGCATCCTTGCCGCACGCTGGGGCGTAGCCCGGGTGCACACCGACGACGGATTCGTCGTCTTTCGCGCCCGATCAGCCGCCAAACTCGCGCGGCTCGCTTCCATCCGCAAGGGTGAAATTCGCATGGTTGACGAACTCACCGGCTATATTCCTCTTGAAGAGAAACGCCCGCCTGCCGCGATCATCGTGGCCCGCGTGCTCGACCTGCTGAAAACAGCGGGCGGCTGATTCATTTTCAAGAAGAAGCGAAAATCAAACCGGCGGCGTTGAAAATATCCGTTTATTCCGCCTTTGATTGCAGTTGCCTGAAAAATCTCACCCGAAATGACATTATTCCGGTGGCAATCTTCCGATAATACAACTGTGATATAACCGACTGATGATTCATTTGAATATGCCGAATCAAAACAAAATTAATCCTGCTGCAATCAAACGATTCCCATGAAGGTCAGTTTGAAGTTCGTCAGACGATCGGGTGGCCTATGTCAAATCAAGCCTGGTAAAATTATAATGACAGTAAACCGGAACCAAAGTGATAAGTTCCGGTCATGCCCGAAAGAGTGAACCCACCATGACACCTTCCCTGATCAAAACTTGCCGCTGGCCAGCCATGTTGCAATTCGTATTACTGATTGTCGTCTGCCTGACACCGATTCAGGTATCAGGGGCGCAGGATGAATCGCCGAAGGAAAGCCCGGCCGTGCGATTGCTGAAAAGCGGCAAGGTGCCAGCGGAAAGGCTGGGCACAGTCTTTTCCATATTGAGCCGCAATGGTAATGCCGCCGATCTGGCCGTTCTGCTTGAAAAAGCTGTTGACCCCAAAGCCTTCCCACCTGATATTCGCGTGAAGGCCTTTGAAACGCTGGCCGATGCCGCCGCCAATCGCAAAGTGCAGCCCGCCGGCAATAAAGATCTGATCCTGTCGGCATTGCCCCAGCCCGGCCAGAAAATTGATCTCGCACTCTTCCGCTCGGTCATGCGTAATATCACTGCCTGGAAAGTTGCCGCCGCCGGCAAGCCACTGGCCGGCCTGGCCAGGTCTGACACTTTGCCTGACGACATTCGCTTTGAAGCCCTGAGCGGCCTGGCCCAGTTGGGCGGCGACGAAAACCTGGCGATATTAAATGACCTGACAAAAGCCACTGCCCCCCTGAAATCTCGCGTGCTGGCCCTGGCTTCGCTGGCCGCCGTTGATCCGGCAAAAGCCACCAAACCGGCTGTTGAGCTGATGGCTAGTACGTCTGCACCTTCCGGGGCCGACCTGAACAAGATTCTTGTCGGATTCCTGAATAAAACAACCGGCCCCGAAACACTCGCCAAAGCCATTGAATCAGCAAAAATTCCGCAGGATACCGCCAAGCTGGCCCTGCGACAGCTTTATGCCATTGGCCGCAGCGATGCCACGCTTGTCACAGCCCTCAGTGCCGCAGCCGGCATTGCGACGGAAGTCAAACCCCTGACCGACACCGAACTGAAAACATTGATGGCCGAAGTGGCCGAAAAAGGCAACGCCAAACGTGGCGAAGAGATCTTCCGGCGCGAGGAAAACTCGTGCCTGAAATGCCACGCCCTGGCTGGTGCCGGTGGGCAGGTGGGGCCTGAATTGTCAGACGTCGGCAGCGTCTCGCCGGTTGACTATCTGCTCAATTCGGTGGTCACGCCCGAGCTGGCCGTGAAAGAGCTTTACCAGATGATGACCGTGCTGACGACCGATGGCCGCATTGTGCAGGGCATAATTGTTGACCAGGACGACCAGCGGCTGAAGCTGAAGGACGCCGAGGGGAAGGAATTCTCTCTGACAAACGCCGAAATTGAAGAGAAAAAAATGGGCGGGTCGCTGATGCCCAAGGGCCTGCCGAACCTGATGACACGGCAGGAATTTGTGGACCTGATTCGTTTTCTTTCAGAACTTGGCAAGCCGGGCGACTATGCCCGCAAGACATCGACAACTATTCAGCGATGGCGTGTGCTGAATAACCCGCCAGAAGAACTTTCGGCCCCTGCACCAGACAATCAGGTGATTCAGACGGTGCTGAATGCGCCGGAAACAGCCTGGGTTTCCGCCTATGGCAAGTTCGACGGCAACCTGCCGCTGGAAGAAGCCCTGCGAAAGCTGCCCGCCAAGCCTGAAGTGCTTTATCTTCAGGGCGAGGTTGAGGTGCAGGGCAGGGGGCAGACTCGCATCATTCTGCCTTCGACCGATGGTGTGACTGCCTGGGTGAACGACACGCCGATTCGGCTGACTCAGCCAAACCCGGCGAACCAGGCCCAGGTCAAAAAGGCCCAGGCCGACCGGATCAAATCGCAGGCCCGGCAATTGCCTGGTCAGTTTCTGATCCCCATTGGCAAGTCGAAAATCACACTTCGTATTGACTTGTCAAAATATAAAAACGACAACCTGCGAGCCGAATTCGGCAAGGTGGAATTTGGCCAGGCTATCCTGACAGCCGTTGGTGGGAAATAACTTTTCATGAGCCCAGCCATGCATCAGTGGCTGGGCTTTTTTGCAAAATTATCAAACAATTTACTTGTTTATGTTGGCCGAATCTCATAATTTAAATTAAGTTAGCTGTGGTTTTGCAATTGATTCTGTTGTGCTGCTGAGGTTCAGAAATGTTGTCCTTAATGCTCATGGCGTTTTCAGCCATTTCAGCGATCGATGTAAAAGATATTCCCACGCCCCGGCCCAGTGGCTGGGTTGTTGACCAGACAGGCCAGGTGAATGCAGATACCATCCGCCAACTGAACCAGATTAGCGATGAAGTGCATCAGCGTGACGGTGCCGAGATTGCCGTGGTTGTCATTCCGACAACCGAAGGACGCACCCCCCGGCAATTTGCAACGGAATTATTTAACCACTGGAAAATTGGCGATAAATCGCAGAACAATGGGCTTCTGATTTTTGTTTCAGTTAATGATCGTAAAGCAGAAATTATATTGGGTAATGGTGTCGATGATCAATCGCAGAGTGCCGCTGCCCAGTTGATCATGGATAGCGAAATTGTGCCCCGATTTAAACAAGGCGATGTGGCGGGTGCCTTGGTCGCCGGCATGCAGCAGTGCGTTTCGCGGATTCTTCATGCCGATATTCAGAGAGTAACTGCACCGCCTGCGGAAGTGAGAAATAACTTTGACATGCCGAATAACATGCAGAATTTCGATCAGCCTGAACAGGATCCATGGCCCCTGATAAAGGGAATTGGAGGCATGACGACTGCTGGTATCGGAGGATATGGGGTTCGGCGTTTCCTGCGTTATCGAAAACGCAGTTGCGGCAAATGCCAGGGGCCGATGATTCTGTTGCCGGAAACCCTCGACGACAAGCATCTGAATGAATCGCAACAGATCGAAGAACGCATTGGCAGCGTGGATTACGATGTCTGGTTCTGCCGATTATGCACCGACGTGATGACCCTGAGATATGCGGCATTATTTACTGCGTTTTCAAAGTGCCCTCAATGCCGGTCGCGGACCCGTAAAAAAGCTGAGACAACTCTCCGTGCGTCCTCGTCCTATTCCGAGGGTCTGGTAGAAGTTAATGAAAGCTGCATGAATTGCAATTATCGCACGACCTATACGCGAAGAATACCTCGCGATAGTGACTCGAGTTCCATATCAAGCTCTGGCAGCAGTTCTTCAGGATTCAGCGGCGGTAGCTCATCGGGCAGCGGGGCCAGCGGTAGCTGGTAGAAAAAGTAGTCGGGTGACGGCTGACTCGACTTTTCAGGTTATCGGCTTATTTAATACAATTTTCGAAATTCATTGAAAGATATGACATTTTGGCCAGTCAGAAGTGATTGATTCAAAAGGCGCTGGAGAATAATTACAACTTGCTATTTGTCGAAAGGTTGACGCATGAACGCAATAACCCCGGCCAGGCTCAGAGACAACCATGCCACTACATATATTCCGCCGGAATGATGCTGTGCCAGCATACCCCGCCAGTCTGTGAACCAGCCCCACGGAAAAGAGAGAAATGTGAAATTAAGCCAGAAATAAAGTGCAGCCGTGACAGGCAGACCAATAGCCGCAAATTGCCTGGCCTTCATGCCGCTGGAGCTTTTAGCGGCAAGAGCAAAAGCCAGCCAGATAAGTATGGCCAGAGGAATGCTGACCAGGAAAAGCAGACCTGCGGAAGTGCTGCTGAAATCAGCGTTTCGAAATCTGGCAAGATATGTTTTTACAATAATACTGACCCCCACCACCGGAAAGACATAGAGAAATGGCGACAACCGGCCACCGATGACAGTCGTCATTGGCAGTAAACCCATCAGCACGCCATATTGCTGAATCATGACAAAAGCCGAATTTTCAAAATACCAGCCTAACATCAATAAATAAATGTAAGAGCCGATCAGCCAGCCATCAACTGCTGGTGAAAGAGAAACTACAACTGGCGGGGAATGCTGCACGATTCGCTGCCGGTTCAGCCAGACGCCCAGAGCCAGAGTGCCGCCGGCAAACATGCCGAAAGTCACTTCCATCAGGTTCCATGTATTGATGCCGACATGCCACCATGAGTTTTGAAAGCTGGTGGAATCCCAATTGGCAGCAGCCTGGAACGATTGTCCGAGGGGGAAGCCAAGGCCGGCAATCATTCCCCAGAGGCACAAATGCCATGCCAGCCTGTCCTTCTTCCAGAGACCGACATAAAACGCCATAAACGCAAGCGAACAAAGCATGCCACCCCACACTTCCCGGCGTGGCTTGACATTCTCGGCCGCTTCCCACTGCCAGTGGTCGGAAAAATAGAGAAAGGGCAGTTTTTTAGCGTCAGGGTCGAACGGCGAGTTGATCAGCCAGCAACCGGCAAAAAACAAGCCGAGCAGCAGCAGGCCAAGGGCGAACATTTCGGCAGGACGATAGTTTTTACCACCCAACCCCAGGCCAAGAAAAAGCCCCCCAAAGCCGATCCAGAGCCCGCCCTTAATGGCCAAACCAAGCATTCCCCACCTGAATGCAGCCGGGTTAAAATGCGGGTCGGCAACATTACCATGAACGCCGGTATCCATAGTCAGCCCGACCGTCTGGCCATAAGTCATAGACCCGCCAAAGCCAATGGCAATTGTAAAAAGAGCGATCACCCTGGCCGCCTGCAATGATCCGGCAACTGGCAAATGAAATAACACAATAACAAAACCGACAAGTATCCCGAAGATCATCGCCCCAGTTTCGTGGCCATACTGGCCGCGGATGCCCCAGCCCATGCCACCGGCAAGTGCCGCCAGGATGCAAGAAATAATCAGCTGAAAATATGGCCTGCCTGATGAATCTGTTTTCAGTTCTGGTAATTGTTGCATGAGGGCTTAGCCGCTGGCGGGCAACCGGAAAGTCGTGTCAGTTATTTCTCAAGCATAACAAGATTGTGCGCGAAATGCCCAGAAAGATCTGCATTTCATTTCGAAATACAATTCCAAGATGTAAATTGTATTTCACGACAATTTCAATAAATCGTGATGATTTTAATTGAAATTGAATTAACAACCGCGACAGGAATCAAAAGGCCAATTGAACCCGATTCCTGCCTGAATTCCAATCAGGCAGAAATCAGCAGCGCCATGGCTATACTATGAAGAGTCGAATTCAGCCCAGCACGGGCAGCTCGCTGAAAAACTCGTGCCCCTTGTCATCGACAAGAATGAAAGCCGGGAAGTTTTCCACTTCAATCTTGTAAACCGCTTCCATGCCCAGCTCGGGGAATTCCAGCAATTCCACCTTGCGGATATTCTCCTGGGCCAGCAATGCAGCCGGACCGCCGATTGAGCCGAGATAAAAGCCGCCGTGCTTGGCACAGGCGTCGGTCACGGCCTTTGATCGATTGCCCTTGGCGATCATGATCATCGAGCCGCCCGCCGCCTGAAACTGGTCCACATAGCTATCCATGCGGCCGGCCGTGGTCGGACCAAACGAGCCTGAGGGCATGCCTTCGGGCGTTTTCGCCGGGCCGGCATAATAAACCGGGTGGTTTTTCAGGTATTCCGGCATGCCTTCGCCACGGTCAAGCCGTTCTTTGATCTTGGCATGGGCAATATCGCGGGCCACAATAATCGTGCCGGTAAGCAAGAGAGGCGTCGAGACTTTGTATTTGGTCAGTTCGGCCAGAATCTCTGACATCGGTCGGTTCAGGTCGATCGCGACGCCATGCTCGGCCGAAAGACCATCACGGAATTCGCCGGGAATGAATCGGGCCGGGTTGCGGTCAAGTTCCTCAAGCCAGAGGCCGTCGCGATTGATTTTCGCCTTGATATTGCGGTCGGCCGAGCACGAAACGCCAATGCCAACCGGGCAGCTGGCGCCATGGCGTGGCAGGCGAACCACGCGGGCATCAAGGGCGAAATACTTGCCGCCAAACTGGGCCCCGATGCCACTCTTCCGGGCGATCTGCATAACAAGCTCTTCCGTAGCGGTATCGCGGAAGGCCTGACCCAGACGATTGCCGAATGTCGGAAGATGGTCGAGATAACCGGCAGAGGCCAGTTTGACTGTTTTCATGGTTGCCTCAGCCGATGTACCGCCAATGACAATCGCCAGATGATAAGGCGGGCAGGCGGCCGTGCCAAGCGATTTGAGCTTTTCAATCAGGAACTTTTCCAGGCTTTTCGGATTCAGCAGGGCCTTGGTTTCCTGATAGAGAAACGATTTATTGGCCGAGCCGCCACCCTTGGCCACGAAGAGAAATTCGTAGGAGTCGCCGGGCGTGGCATAAATATCAATCTGGGCGGGCAGGTTCGTGCCTGAATTGACCTCTTCATACATGGAAAGCGGCACCGTCTGTGAATATCGCAGGTTTTCGCACTGATAGGTGGTGAAGATGCCGCGCGATAGCCATTCGGAGTCGTTGCCCCCGGTCCAGACCCGCTCGCCCTTCTTGGCCACGACAGTTGCCGTACCGGTATCCTGGCACATCGGCAACTTGAATCCCGAGGCAATTGCGGCATTTCGCAGCAGGGCCAGGGCCACACTGCGGTCGTTGGCCGAGGCCTCGGGGTCGCTCAAAATGGCAGCCACTTTTTCAAGGTGCTTGGTGCGATAGAGGAACGAGACGTCGCGCAAGGCCTCGCGGGCCAGCACTTCAAGAGCCTCGGGCCTGATTTTCAGCACGCTCTGGCCATCGAAATCGATGGTTGAAACGAAGTCGCCCTCGATCTTTCGATACCGGGTGTCGTTGGCTGAGAGCGGAAACGGTTCGGCATACTGGAATTCAGGCATTTTCAGGCTACTTTCCCCTGCCTTCGGCAGATGATCGGAATTGCTGGGCGATTTCCAATTATTTTAGCATTTTTCAGGGCACAGGCGAACGGGTATCGGTTGCCGATTCAACACAGGCAGCACAATAGGCACGAATCGAGCCCGGGCCGACTTCGGCGGTGAATCCGGCATATGCACGTGAAAGCGTAATGCAACCCGTAAGGAAGATGCAGACGGCGGCAACTTTCATCAGTCGGCCGCGCATTGCAGGCGTCGCCATGGCCGCACCCAGACCACTCAGAACCATGAGCGGAGCCGTGCCTAGCCCAAAAAAGGCCATGACCATAGCCCCCGAGACAATTTGCCCACTGCCCGCCGCCAGGCCCAGATTGGCATAGACCAGGCCACAGGGCATGAATGCGGTGAGCACACCCGCGACAAAAGCCGGAGCCAGGCCCGGCGACCTGAGCAGCGAGCCAAATTGCCCCGCGGCCATGCAGACAGGGCCGGATAGGGGGCCGGCAGCCAACCGGGCGACGATTTTTGAGGAAACCAGGCCTAGATGCCAAAGGCCCTGAGCCAGCAGTAAAAGGCTGGTAACGAGTGATAGTAAAGCCTGCACATTCAGAAGGTGATGCCAGCGATGGTCGGCCCACGAGCCGGCAAAACCGGCAGCCGCCCCCAGCAGCGTGTAGGTGCTGATTCGACCGCCAGAATAAACCAATTGTCGCAGGGCATTCTGACGAGCCCCCGATGCCCCGAGGCCAATGCCCATGGCAAAGCCGCCGCACATGCCCACGCAGTGGGCTGAGCCTAGCAGGCCGCCCATGAAAATAAGCGGCAGGGCAAGATTCATGTACTGGCCTGGGCCTGCCATGCGGGTGCTGCCTGTGTTGAGGTGTCGCCGGCTTCAGGCGACCGGCTGGAAGAGAGGGCGTTTTTCCACGAACCTGATACGACTGCCACGCTTGAAACGAACATGATCGCCGCGGCCATGGTCGGGCTTAATAGCCCAAGCGTGGCAAAGACCAAGCCAATAATATTATAGAAAAAAGCCCAGAAAAGGTTGCGTCTGATGCGGCGAACGGTGGCCCGCGAAAGATCAAGCACCCAGGGCACGGCGGCAATATCGTTGCCCAGAATGCAAACGGCGGCATTGTCTCGCGTGAGGTCGGCACCGGCACCAAGTGCAATACCGACATCGGCCATGGCCATGGCAGGTGCATCATTATAACCTTCACCCACAAAGGCGACACGATGGCCAATGATACGTGTAGAAGCCACAATCTCCTGCTTTTGCCTGGGAAGCAGCTCGGCCTGAAAAGCAATTCCCAAGCTATCGGCCAGCCGCCGGGCAGCCTGGGCGTGATCACCGGTCAGGATTGAAAGACTACGTATATCAGACATATTTTTCAGCATTTCAATTGCCTCGCGGGCATCGGGCCGAAGCGATTCATCAAAGCTGAAAATGGCGAAATTTCCGTCGGGTGGGGGGTCGGCATAAAGCAGCACACTGCGGCCTGCGGCAAGTTCGGCATCGAGCCTCGCCTGCATTTCATTGGGTAGGGGCAAACCAAGTTCATGCAGAAGGGCAGGGCTGCCCAGCACCTGTGAAACAGCGATTTTGGAGACGCCGTGCCAGGCGATCATACCACGGCCCGGGCGAGTTTCGATGTGTAATTCACCTATGGAATGAGCAAGTTCAGCCAGGTCCGCGGCTTGTTCAATTGATTGCACAAGGCAGCAGGCCAGCGGGTGTGCCGATCGGCCTGCAAGGGCCATGAGATGGCGTCTGGAAGAATCAGCGGCTTGCGGATTCAGCCAGAATGTGCTGACGAGACCAGGCTGGCCAGTGGTGAGGGTGCCGGTCTTGTCGAAGAAGATCGTGTCGATTTCCGCCAGTTTTTCAAGCGATTCACCATCGGCAAAAAGCACGCCCCGGCGGGCGGCTGAGCCCATGGCCGACCAGACAGCCAGAGGCGTGGCCAGGCCAACGGCACAGGGGCAGGCGATGAGCATGATGCTCATGGCGACAAGAAGTCCGTGAGCGGTGCCGCCGTGGCTGGCGTGAATCAGCCCCGCGACCAGCGAAAGCACCAGCACGATGGGCAAAAGCCATGCGGCGACACGGTCGGCCAGGCGGGCATAGCGGCCACGGGCTTCACGGGCCTGGCGCACGTGGTCGATCAGACGGGCGACAGTGCTTTGGTTAAAGCGAGCAGTGACACTTGCCGTGGCAGTGCCTTCGACAACAAGCGAGCCACCGGACAGTTTTTCACCGGGCTTTTTCCACAGTGGAAGGCTTTCTCCGGTGATGATTTGCTCATCAACAGTAACATCGCCTGTCAGAAGACGGCTGTCACAGGAAAGGCGATCGCCAGGGCGAAGCTGGAGGGTGTCGCCCACTTCAATCTCGGCCACGGGGATGATGACCACCTGGCCAGCACGAAGCACTGGCGATTCAGCGGGCATGAGCCGGGCAAGGTCGTCCATAGCCTGTTGTGTTTGGAGCTTGCCCGATGCTTCAAGCCAGCGCCCAAGTGTGACAAAGATCAGAACAATGCAGGCCACCTCAAAATAAATCGGCCCTTTGCCCTCGAAAACAGCATAAACCGATGCGAGAAAAGCGGCCCAGACACCGACAACGACCAAGAGGTCGGTTCCGGGTCGGCCGGAGCGAATGCCAGCCCATGCAGACTTTGCCAGTGGGGGCCCGAGCATGAGCATGACCGGGGCGGAAACGATCAGGCTCAGGTATCGAAAAAGATCCGCATAGGCCTGTTCCATCTGTAAATTGTCAGTGGATGGGCCATAAACATCGCTGGACCAGAGTGCCATCGTAAAGACGGAGAGGTTCAGCGTCAGGAAAATTGCAGTGCCGACGCGGACGAGCATCCAGCGAACCACGGCTTCCTGGCCCTGACCACGCGTGATTTCGGCCGCCAGACGGCAGCCATAGCAGCAAAACAGGGGCGAGTCGGGCTCTGGTTGAATCGAATCAGAGCCGGGCACGGGAAGCTGACAATAGGCGCACGGCACCGGCGCCTGTCTCCCGGGCGTCATACCGGCTTGGTGAGAACCGGGTCGGTGAGGATCGCCGGAATCAGCCAGTTCAGGAAGTAGGCGATCACAAAGGCCCAGAAAAACACCCAGAGGAGATGAATATACCAGGGAATCTGACTGCCCACATAAGTGTGATAGCGATTTTCCTGCTCGGGCGAAAGGTTCGGTGTGGTCAGTGGCATGGCTTTTCTTTACCTCAACTATGATTCATTCGTGCCGACTGTTCGTAAATGCCCGGGCCATCGTCGCCGTGAGACGACTTTTGTAAAGCCAGGGCTGATTCATATTCGGCCTGGGCCTGATCAAGTGCCCATTCCTGGCGGAGAAACTCCCGCTTGGGTTCTTCAATCTGGGCGAACATGCCATTGAAGATGCCCCACCAGAAGAGAAAAAAGAAGCCCGTGCTGGCCAAAAGATAATTGACAATCGGGGAAATGGCGAAGAGTCCATCAACCTGACCACTGTAAAGCAGCATGAATTCTCGCAGCTTGTTGCCGAAGCCAATGAAGCACGGCACCAGAATGAGTACGGCGAAAATGATGGTTGTCCAGATGGACGAGCCCGTGAACCTGGCTTTTGTCTGAGAGCTGGCTTGGGTTGTCATTTGGCAGCCCCTGCTGTTGAATCAATCGATGTCGTGACATTCGCGACAGGGTCTTTCAGAGGCGAAGGCTTATAGTCTTCGTAGTAGGGGTAACTTTCAAGCCATGAGCCAAGCCACTGGAGATAGAGAATCAGGCTCAGGCCTTTTTTATTGGGCTTTGAGGGGTCGCCGTCGAAATACCACGGATAGGCGGGCATGGGTGAACCGGCGATGAGGGAATTGGGCTGAAACAGGTGAACGGCGTGCCAGTCGTTCGATCGGCGGCCACCTTCGCGGGAGAGGTCGGGGCCAACACGGCGGGTGCCGAAAAGCACCGGCCGCTGCAGTTCGTTTTGATATTCTTCTGCCTTGGCGACAGGCCCCCAGCGGCGATCTTCGTTTGAAACGGGCCGCACGAACTGGCTGTGGCAGTGCCAGCAGGCTTCGCCGGTGTAGGCCTTGCGGCCAATACGAAGGGCATCGGCAGCGGTCTGGTTCAGCCAGGCTTCGCGGGTTCCGTCGGCCTTTTCGGGCGTGGCGTTAGGCGGAATTTCGCCGAAGGCCGCCTTGAACGGTTCGGGAAAGCGCTTGGCCAGGTCTTCAAGCTGGTAACGCACGTTGGGGTTTACCAGTTGTTCCGCCGTCTTTTCGGGCTGGTCGCGATACATCAGGATCGGCACCACGGCCTGCGACACAAAAGCCAGGCCGAAGAAGAAGATGCCGCCAATGAAGAAGACTCCGGACTTATTCTCTAGCATCTGTCATAATCTCCCGTTCAATCCGGATTGGTGCTCAGGCAGGCTGGGCTTCGGTGGGGGCAGCGGAACCAGCCGCCTTGCGCTCGGCCACAGCCTTCATCCATGTCAGCACGATATGCAGCATGAAAATGCTGTGACTGACCAGCAGCAGCAGGCCTGAAACCACTCGCAGTGCCCACCATGGAATGGAGAAGTTAATGGTGTCGGACCATGGTGCCAGGCTGGCCCACATCAGCCCCTGAAAAACGCCAAGTATGATCAGGTCGGCTGACATCACGGCGATTCCCACCAGCGATGTCCAGTATTGCCATTCAAGCAGGCGGCGGCTGTACCAGTCCGTCCGCCAGATTCGGGGCAGAAGATAAATCGTCACGCCGATGAGCCACTGGCTGAATACGCCGTACATCACCATGTGGGCATGGCCGACGACCCAGTCGGAGAAGTGAATCAGGGCCTGAAATGTGAGTGTTGTCTGGAAGGCGCACTGCAGGCATGTCAGGAAGTAAAAGACCATACCGGTATAAAACCAGCGGATAGGGATATTTTCAGCCAGAGCCCGTGTGCTGCCACGAATTGTGGCGAAGAAATTGACAATGACGGTTGTCACAACCATCTCGACGGCAATGGTCGAAAGCACGGCCCCATATTGCAGGAACATGGGAATGGGCGTGTAAAGGAAGTGGTGAATGCCCGTGAGCGGATAGAAAAACGCCAGGCCCCAGAAGCCGACCAGCGAGAGGCCGTGGCTCCAGATTGGCTTTTTCAGCATGATCGGCACGAAGTAATACATCATGCCCCAGCCCAGTGGCGTGACAAACAGGCCAACAAGGTCGTGAATAAAGAGGCCGCCAACTGCCCCGGCACTTGTCCCACTGACAAAATACTGGGGCAGGAAATTACCCATGGCATAGGTCAGGAATGTCCAGATCAGGGCGGCGGTGAAATACCAGAGGGTGACATACATCGGCCCGTGCATGTGGCGGATTGGTGCGCCAAAGTTGATGGCCACCAGGGCCAGCCCGGCAAGAGCCAGAGGGTCGATCCAGACCGGAGTTTCACCCCATTCCAGGCCCTGCGCCTCACCCATCAAAATACCAACAACCGTGCCAAGCACCACCACCTGCCAGGCAAAAAAGATGAAGTAGGAAAGCTGCCTGCTGAGAACAGGGCGAAGAGTGAGCCGCGGAACGACCCAGTGCAACATGCCCAGAAAAGCCGATGCAAGCCAGCCATAAGCCACGCCATTGGTATGCACCATGCGCCAGCGGCCTGGCGAGAGAAGCTCGATTCCGCCAAAAGGATTGTGCCGAATGAGCTGAAGGCCCATGAGCAGACCCGCCAGCATGGCAACCATCAGATAACCGGCGGCTGAGATCAGATACCAGCGAACCAGTCGCTCATCAACCAGTTCGGAGTGTCGGGGCATGGGTGCCGCTTGTGTCGGCTGTGTTTGCAAGGGAACCATCCTCCAGAAGAACTGTCAAAAATCTCGTGTCTTGATTTTCCTGAAATTTATTTGCGGTCGCGTGAGAATTGGCCCATCGGAGCCAGCACTGCAATTGTCGCACCAAAAACGGCATGTGTCGCAGCGGCCACCCACCAGGGCAGATATTCGCCACTGGTGATCCAGTTCCCGCCGAAAAATGTCGGCTGAAGCCACGACAGGATGGCGTAGAAATTGATGGCCCACACGCCCAGGCTCACGGCCACAGCCACGATGATTCGCTGAACAGGCCCTTTTTTCCCTGCAAGGCTGTTCACGGCCATAAAAACCGGCACTCCCAGCAGCATGCCCGTGCCCAGATAGAGGCAACAGCCCAGGGCAAGAATTAAGCCATCCGGAACAGATTTTGTCGTTCCCCCAGCCTCAGCCAGGTTCAGGGCCTGCTGGCCCAGGGGAAAAGTGAGATAAACGCGAATGAGCTGCAGCGGATCAAGCCCGGCGACGACCGAGCCAATCACGTTAAACATGAGGCTGACCACCGAGCCGAAAACACCCAGCATGAAGCCGCTGGCGGCATCATAATAGAAATATCTTTCGGGCGGCACCCATGCGGCCGGGGCTTCTGCCGCCTGCTCTTCAAGCTCGTTAACCTTCTGCCGTAGCAGTTTCAGCTCTTCTTCGATTTGACTGATTTCCATGATGAGCCGGGCTCCATGGCCTGAACGTGATTCTCGGTTGATTCGCAACAGAGCCGACTGTGAGCCGGCAACCAACGTTTTTTTATATATTGATTAGCTTATTCACCACCACTGGCAGGAGCGGTTGCATCTGCCGCACCAACGCCAGGATAGGGTTTCAGAATGCCCGATGCCGGAATGACTCCATCACGACGCATGTCGTAAACGTGCATGACATAGGCCACAAGTTTCCAGATTTCTTCAGGATTTTTCTCAAACTGGGCTTTGAATGCCGGCATCGATGTACCATTAATCCCGGCCTCAATCCGGCGATAGACATCAAGCGGTTCGGTGCCGCCACGCAGCATGCCGGCGGTGATGTCGGCGGCTTTGTTGGGATTACCCCAGATGTCTGGCGGCAGTTCGTCGCTGACTTCCGCCCGGCCCTGGTCACCATGGCATTTGTTACAGCCAATTTTCAGAAAAATCTCTTTTCCGGCTTCAACATCGGCCTTGGTCAGGGTCGGCATCGGGGCACGCGGGTTCACGACATTTGATCGAGCCTCTTTCCAGAGATTCATGATGCCTTCGATCATGCCAGGCACAGCGGCCGGATCAATCTTGCCGTCGAATTCGGCGGCGTCGGCCAGTTGGGCTTCAAGCTCGCCCCGGTGCGTCAGGGCCAGAACATAGTCGGTTACGGCCTCAAGATCTTCCAGCGGCAGAAGATCAAACGAGGGCATGGATGTGCCCATCACGCCCCGCCTGATGGTTCTGTGAAGGTCTTCCCGCAAAGGCTTCGAGCCGTATGTTGTTGATGTGAACTTGAAAATCCCGCGGCGATAATCGCGGGGTTTGGGGATCATGTATTTGGCCACCGGACCATTGCCGTCGCCTGTAATCCCATGGCATTGCTGGCAATATTGCCGGTAAACGGCGGCTCCACGATCAAGATGCACACGGTCCATGCGTGCATTGCCCAGCATCTTCGGCCGGGCCGGTGTGCCGCACTGATCCTTCAGGATCTGCTCAGCCGACTGCTTCATTTCAGGGGCCAGTCTGGCCAGTTGAACGCTGGCTGAATATGACTCCTGAGCTGGCGGAGCACAGCCCTGAAGGGGCGTAAACATGAGAAATGACATAATAACGGCAAAACGATCGCGACCAATCATGACTTGAGCATGCTCCCGAACAGAATCAGGCCAAACCAGCGAGCAGATCTCACCTAAGCCACATGATAAGATAACATTTGGACCCAATGATTTCAATACAATAAGATCGATTTGTCAGAATTATACTTTGTGAATAGTCGGCGTGGTTTTATGTGATGATGTAAATCCAGAGAGTGACTGAAGAAAAAAAGGGTAGGCCTTTCAGCCTACCCTTTGATTTTTGAATTCATTAAGAGCGAGAAATCAGTTAGCTCTGATGGTAGCCGGTTTTGAAGCGGGCTTGGTTTCCGGAGTTTTGCCGGGCAGAGGGGGCAGCACATTGGCGGCGGCGGTGGATTCAGATCGGAGAATTTTCTCGGCCGATTTGCGAACAGCGTCGGAGTTGTCGGTGTCTGAAATGACCTGCAGCTTACGCTTAAGTTCGCCAGTCACTTTTCGCCGGGCGATGGCTTCAACAGCTTTCAGGCGAATTTCGGCATCCTTGTCTTCAACAAGACGTGCCAGCCAGACGGCGGGGTCAATATCCATGGATTCGTCGAGTTGGGCGATCACTGTCAGCCGAACCTTGGGATCCGGGTTCACCATGGCCTTACCCAGAAGGATCTGACCCGTTGTCAGGCCACGGGCCTTAAGTGCGGTTTCAGCCATGCTGCTGACAATCTGCTCTTTATCATAAAGCATGTCCAGGAGCTTTTCCTCTGTCAGCAGAGTTGATCTAAGCCCATAAAGACGAATGACTTCTGAGCGAACAAACGGCTCTTTGTCAGTAAGCAGTTCAAGCCCCGGACTGGCGGCCTGATCAATTGGCAACGAGGCCAGGGCACGCAGGGCAGCCAGCCTTGAGGGGATTTCGGCGTCTTTCAGCCTTGGCTGAACCAGCTGCAGCATGCCGCCCTTCCAGGCAGCCAGGGTGTTTCGCTCAACTGTGAAGAGGTCACGACCGGGCACCCAATCCCATACCACAGCGACCTGATCAAGGGCTGTGGCCCTGACACTGTAATCCTGATCTTTTGAGCCCTTGTCGAAGATCTCTCGCATGGGGTCAAGCAGGTCAGACCAATTTGCGGCCACGTTTTCACGTGCGGTCAGGTTCAACATGCGACCGGCGATTTGCAGGGCCACGCGGCGTGCTTCAGGCTGGTACTTGTCAAACGATTCGGAAATGGCCAGGAGAATTCGCTTCCATGAGCCAATTTCAGAAGTCGTCGGGGCTGGAGGAGAGACTTCCACCTGGGCTGGCATTTTCATAGCCAGTTTGTAGGCAACTGCCAAAGCAGCCGGCTGAACGGCACGTATGGGCTCGTGAAGGGCTTCAAGACCTGCAATTTCAAGCTCGGCCAGATTCGCTGTTTTTGGCTGGCCTGCCGATGCAACAGCCTGCGGGGCTGGCTTCTGCGATGCTGATTTTTCAGAGTTGCCGCCACAGCCTGTGGCAATAAAGCCAAGACAGGCGGGCAAAAGGAAAAGCCCCCGCCGAAGCCAGCGGGATGCAGGGGAACCAGCGGCGCGAGAATCTGGAAAGTGATGCATGGCAGCCTCCTTGCGACCATTCGAAATGCGTGCCGGGCAAATGGCTCCGGTCAAAATGATGCTGAACTTTAACAAAAAATGAAAAAGCGGCAAGACGATTTCAAGAAAGCAAAAGGGGGTTTGAAAATCAGGTTTCTGCAAATATTGCGAAAAAAGGTCAGCCAATGCTTGACCGACTACCACCTCTGAACTCTAAACTATGAAATAATTCAATATTATAACCCTGAAACAAATCAAAAGGCATGCCCTGCCAAAGGCATGGTTCAGGGGTCATCCCTCACCCGTCTTCATGCAGAAACGAATTGCAACAATGACCAAAAAAAATGTGGTTTTTTTTGAAGCCCGTGGCGGTTCTGACAAAGGCCCCGATGGCCACCGTAAAGACACCATGCCCATGGTTAATGCCCTGAAAGCCAAGGGCTGGAATGCCGAAGTCGTTTATTATTCAGACGAAGAGAGCAGCGAGATTCATCAACAGGTTCTGGCCACGGCCGATGCTTATGTCAGCCGGATTAACCCAGGCAATATTCCAGGCGGCGAGGCAAACTACTTCAAACTCCTGCGAAGGCTTTGCTCAGAAGGAGTTGTCGGCTTGCCGCATCCTGATGCCATGGTTTGTTATGGGGCCAAAGATGCACTGGTGAAGCTCAACCAGACAGATCTGGTGCCACCAGACACCTATGCTTATTACAAAATCGAAGATCTTCACAAAAATTTCCCGGTAAGTCTCTCGCTGGGCGAACGAGTTCTCAAGCAGAATCGTGGGTCGACCGGGGAGGGTATCTGGCGGGTGAGTGTGGTTGACGACCGACCGTTTACACCCGGTCAGGCCCTGCCCGGCGATACAAAAATCAAGTGTACCGAGGCCGTTGATAACCATGTAGAACATCATACGCTTATGGACTTTATGACGTTCTGTGAACGTTATATCGTGGGCGAAAACGGTATGATTGTTGATATGCGATTTCTGCCACGGATTAAAGAGGGCGAGATTCGGATTCTGCTGGTCGGGCCCAAGCCAATTTTTGTTGTGCACAAGAAACCGGCTGATGCCGCCGATGCTTTTTCAGCCACTTTATTCTCTGGTGCCAAATACACTTACGACGCGCCTGAAAAATGGCAGGGGCTGGTTGATTCGTTCCTGGGTTCGCTGCCTGAAATCATGAAAAAGCTGGGCGATTATGAAATTCCGCTGATCTGGACAGCGGATTTTATCCTCGACACCAATGCCGACGGCACTGATAAATATGTGCTTGGCGAGATTAACTGCTCGTGTGTTGGTTTTACCACACACCTTGAACACGGCATTCAGGAAACAATTGCAGATGAGATCATTCGCACGGTTGAGAAATTCAAAGGCTGAAAGAGCCCTGGTTTCGCAGATTCCGGTCTGGCCAGTTTATCTGGCCGGACCGATCAGATCGTTTTGCTGAAGTTGCCGAACAGTATTCTGCCTCATCTCAATTTGCTGGCGAACCGACTCGTTCCAGCTGGGGGTCGTGATTTTAGCGGAATCACCGGCTAACAAATTTAAAGCATTCTGGTATAAAGAGTTTGCTTCTTTATATTGTGTTCGGTCTGTCTGAACGTCGCCAAGACCAATAATTGACATAACTTCCGTCTGGGCCAGAAAAACGGCGACATCCGGCTTTTCGGCCGCCTTGGGATGCAATTTCTGAAATTCGTGAATCCCGCGAATGGCTGCGTCGTAATAACTGGTGGCTTCTTCCGTCAGGTTATTTCGCTGTTTTTCAGCACCCAGCAGATAATTGTAACTGATCTGCCGATAGTGCAAGTCAACGGCCAGATCATCTTCCCTGCCGAACCCCTGCTTATCAGTGAGTTCAATAGCCCGGCCAATCTGTGCCAGAGCCGCCGGGTAGTCTGTCCGCATCGAGGCCAGATGAGCCAACAAAGCCGCCACCCGAATTTCGTCAGGCCATTTTTCCTGATGTCCCAGGAATCGGCTTTCCAGATTTTGCCATTCAACCTGGCCGACTGAGGCAGGCTCTTCAGTGGCACGATTCTGCAGCAGCAGAAAATCGCGATAAAGCGGCAGAAAATCCAGGTGTCTGCCAGGGCCAATGGCAGCAGTTACCTGCGCAACGGCCTTATCAAGGTCGGATCGTTGCATGATCTGCTTGATTAATTCATTAGCCTGTGGGCTGTCCGGTTGAAGTTCAATCTGGGCAATCATCTCGGCAATCAACCGATGCGTGCTTGCTTCCGGATGGGGCACCGGCTGGCTCTGCAGATCGGCAAGCGACTGGCCAAATTCATTATTTGCCAGAAGCTGAATGACCGATGCGGAAACGCCCGGCAGGCTTACCGCCGGAGTCGATTCCAATTCGTTCCTCGAAAAATAGAGGAATGCCATCACAATGGCCGGGGCCACCAGGAGACGAAGCGGACGCAGGCTGACCAGCGTTCGTTCACGTAAGGATGAATTGCGGGCGTATTTCAATGGCCGACGGTCAATCAGCCTGTGAAAGTCTTCGGCCAGGTCGGCAGCTTCAGCATATCGACCCGCTGGTCCGAAATTCAGGCATTTGTTAATGATGGCATCGAAGGCATGGCTGATACGGCGACTTTCGGAAGCCAGACTTTTCCAGGGTTTGGCACGCTCCGTCAGCAGTTTTGCCACCTGTTCTGCGACAGGGGCTCGGGGCGAAAGTGGCATGACCGAACGTTCGCCCATGGCAAGTTCACGCAGAACCAGGCCCAGCGAGTAGATGTCGGACCTGACTCCGATCTCCTGCCACAGCGATGTATCGTGAAAGGCAGCCAACTGTTCGGGGGCCATATAGGGCAATGTGCCACCACGAATTCGGTCTTCAACCTGGGCAAGGGCGTTGGGGTCGCGGGCCATGTTAAAGTCAAGCAGTTGTGGGCCCGACCTCAGTGAGACAAGCACATTGGCCGGTTTAATGTCGCGATGAAAAATGCCCTGGGCATGGGCGTGTGCAAGTGCTTCAGCCAGCTTGCAGCCAATCCATGCAATAGCATCTTCAAATGAACCACTGTGCGGAAAGCCATCAAGGCCGTCGTCGCGGTCGGGTGTGCCCGCCACAGGCTGAGCAGATTTGGGGTGTTCTCGAATCAGCGTCAACAAGTCGGTGGCCCGGCGTCGCGGGCTTGTCCTGTCGCTTAAGTGGTGCACAAGCAGGTCATCAAGAGTCAGTTCGCCACGATAGGGCATGCAGATCAGACGAAGGCCGTCTTCGGCATCGTGTACCGAGAGGATCGGCACGATGTTGTCATGCTCAAGCCGGGCCAGAATTTCAGGCTCTGTGCTTCGATCGGCTGAGACCTTGAGGGCGACGCAGCGGCCCCCCAGGCTGGTATCGTGGGCCAGAAAAACACGGGCAGAACCGCCCCGGCCCAGTTCATTGACCAGTTCAAAACGGTCGATGGTCTCGCCTGGCTTCGGAAAATGTCGCGCCGTTGCCTCGCTTCGGGCCAGTTCATTAGAGGGGATACTCAGCAGTTGATGCAGTTCAAGCTGCTGCCGGATACTGTTTTCCCAGCCGCTGTATTTTTCGCAGAACGAATTGATTGATGGAGTTCGCCCGGCTTCCTGAAGATTACAGAATTCAGCATACGCCAGACTCACGGCACTTGAGCGGTCAAGTTCCAGAAAGTTGAAGTGCCTGAGGTATGACTCAAGTTGGGCATCAAGACCACGTTTGACACGTCCGGCCTGATCAGCCTTGATCAATTCAATTAAAAAACGGGTTGATCGACCAGGAGAATGCTTCAGCCAGATGGTTTCAATGAATTGGGGATTCGGCGGCCCGGTTTTTTTCCAGTATTCGGTAAGCTCGTGAATGGCGGCCTGAAAGCCAGCCGAGCCAGAGTGAAAATTCTGGCTGTAAAGCAACCAGTTTTCATCATTCGTTTCAACCGCGACGGGCTGTGTGGCCATGGCCTCCCTCGCTGAGGGTCAAATCAGACATTCAGCAGACGCTTTCGCAACTCGTTAACCACACGCTGAACCTTACGAACATGAATGCCCGTCTGCTCAGAAACTTCCTGATTGGTATAGTGCTGTGTCTTGAGCTGCATGATTAGCGAAGAATCAAAACCCATTTCATTGCACTGCGAGTGAATCGCATCGGTCAGTTCATTGGCCATGGCATATTTGCTGGGCGTCGGCTCATGACTGGGCGGTTCAATACCGCCTGAATCTTCATCGGCCGAAGATTCCAGCGAACAGGTGCGGCTGGAATTTCGTTTGCTCGCAGTCTGCCTTCGTGTCGCATCACAGATTTTGTCCTGAGCGACTTTTGTCAGGAAGCCCAGCAGGTCTGATTCAGAACTTATCTGCAGAGAGGGCAGTTTGCTGTAAAGCACGCCCCAGAGTTCACTGCTGAAATCACAGGTGTCATAGAGGTCGCGAACACGATTGTTCATGGCCCTCAGTTTGGCCCTGATCACTCGCCGAAGTTTGGGGTTGTAAATCCTGTGCAACTCTTCCCAGGCAAAGGCATCGCCCTGCCTGACCCGGTCGACAAGGATCAGAAAATCGCTGTGAAGTGGCTGGATCATAATGATCACCCGTGCCATTCCCGACTCGACCGGTCATCGGTCTTTGTCAAGGAAGTCCGCTAGACTTTGCTATGTTGCTAAAATAGGTTTCCTTCATTCAAAATACACGACGACAAGCGCGCAGCAAAAGATTTTTTTGGCGTCAAAGCCAAAATAAACTGGTGTCGGTCATTTAGATTTTCCCAGATTACCTATCTTCTCGACATTATGAGTAATCAGGGGTTATAAAGCCGATCTTACTTTGGCCTTGTTGTTTTAAGTCAACACGACAGATGAAAGATGACGACTTTTTTCAACTTTCGTTTTCAGACGGCGATATAGACAGGTGCGGGCAGTGGTGCTGGCTGGTAAGGGTTGAGTATTTTCTGAAGGTTTACGGGCACTGGCGGAACGGGCAGAGGGCCAGAACCGGCGACGGGCGGAGGCGTGGTAATGACACCGCCTGATGAGATGGGCTGGAAAGTGGTGGGCACATCGCGGTTTTCCAGCGAGGTGAATGAAGGAACAAAGCGGCGGGAAGAAGAATTACGACGCATGGCAGATCTCCTGTCTGACTATTGACTGAGTGATGACGAAAAGTGACCTTGTGATGACACACTGCGGCTCAAAAAAAGCCGCCGCGCGAAAGCAACCGAAACGATCCAGTACGATTGTCATTTTACGACAGTTATATGTCTCAAAATGACGAAATGAAAACTTGCAGACCAGTTGAACCAAGATTGCGGCGTTACGAATAAAACGACCGCTGTATGTCAGGAATTGAACAAGAACCGACCTGTAACGACATCCGTATGACAGATTCAGGCTATAAAAAGAACAGCGTGTTGTCAATAATCGACATGGTAATGTCACTTTATGATCAAATAAAAAGAGCGATTGAATTCCATTTGCATTTTTAGACATGATGGGTCGCGGGAATCCGTTCCTTTTCAGTTTCCAGTCAGTTGTGAGAAACTTCCCATCCAGGATTAAACGACGCATTGGGATGAAGCCATTGCTCCAGCGATGCAATGCTGGGGTAAAGGGCTGGTGCAATCAGGTTGACTGAAGCAAATCGATAAAGCGGACAGGCTTCGTGCTGACGCAGAACATCCGTCAAAATTAATTGCGAAAGATCGTGCCTGTGATGCCGGGTGGCAAAAATAAACCGGCCCACGGGCGAGACGATTTCCGACTCGACGCACACCAGTTCTTTTATCGCAAAACCACGCTGATAAAGACCTTCAATATGCTCCAGTTCCCGCACAAGTTCAATGCGCAGTCGCTGAATCATTTGATGGATTCGACCGGCATAGTAATCAAGCATCCGTTCTAGTTTGCCGTTATGGTGGGCTGTGGCAATGTGTTCGGCTTTACGCTGCAGAGCGACAAAAAGCTCGGGGTCAACCGGGCAACTGTCGTCGCGGTCGTGAAGCGAAATCAGGCCAACAGAACACTTCAGAAAAGCTTCGGAATCAGGCATCATAAAACGTGCCCGGCCAGAAAATTTCCTGCGATAGGCTGCTTCCATGCGGACCGCTATCTCCAGAACTCGCTTACAGGTTGTCACAAGTCACCTCGAGCCGGGTATTCAATTCGGTCGGCACTGACAAAGCTGTCAGTTTCATTTGCAGATTAGGATGAATCTGTGAAGCGACCGAGACTGAATTCAGGCTCGATCTATCATCAAAACCGCAGGAGCGTTCACCACGCGACAAAAAAAACGAAAAAAAACGGATAAATTAAGACCGCTCTCGACAAACTTGACTTATTCTTTGTTCTCTTTTTCAACACCCAAAGCCGGTGGAGCCTCTGTAATCGGCTCAACCACCGGAATTTCCGTAAGCGGCGGCAATTCTGCAGACACATTCAGATTACTGGATTCTGCCAGACTCTTCTTGTCAGCCAAACCACTTGAATTTTGCAGATTGCCTAACGCATTCAAATTAATCTCATTGCTATTGTTTGAGTCTGTGCTTTTCTGCACTTTTTCTGCAGCAAGTTCTGTTGATCTGGCACTTATATTTGATTGCTTTTGATCAGCTTCGCTCTGTTTGGTTTGAATATTGGTTGAAGTAGTTTTTGGAGCAACTGTTTGATGATCTTCTGGTTTTGTGCTTGATTCGGTTGATTCCGGCTTGGGCTGTTCAGGAGCCTTTTCCACTTTCTCTGTCACGGGTGGATCAATTGCCGGTAATTTGGGTTCAGAATCTGAGGTTTGGGGGGCTTCCGGTAATTTTGCCGATTCAACAACCGGTTGTTTCACAAGCGGAGCTGCATTCAGATTCTGGCCAGGTGTACTGGCGGCACTGACGGGTTGCGGAAGCGTGTCAGAAACGACGGCTCTTGGTCTTTCTTCTGATCGATACGACGATGCACCATTTTCAGATCGTGCAGAGACTGGCGGATTGACATTCAGGCCAATGATCTTGGCCCGTGGTCGCGACCGATCAAACAACACGGGTTCATAGCTGGTCGTATCAACTCCCGACTTGTTTCCGGCCTTGTCTATCGCTTCAATTCGGACATGAAAAACAGGTGGTACCTGTGGCCCGGGTGTCCAGACAAACTGGCCAGAATTTTCAATATTTTCAGCGATCGGAACCCACTGATTTGATGTCTCGGGCCTATAGAACAAACTGATTGGCCGGGCCACAAAATTGCGATCTTCAGCCCGCCATGGGATCAATACCTTGCCGGATTGGGTGCCGACACCCAGCTTGATTGTGTTAAGCACAATTGCGGGCGGTGTTGAGTCAACCTCGATCCAGATCTGGGCCTGGGAACCGGCACGCGGGATCTCGTCGCCCTGGCCGGCCAGCGACCTTGCAACAATTGACAGGCCGTAAAAGCCTTCGCCACCCAGATCAACTGCAAATGGGCTGACCCGATCCGTGTCCTCGGCCCATCGAGACCAGTTTTTGCCACCGTCTCGCGTGATCCATAATTCAACAGATGCCGGGCCATTGGGGCCGGCGTCATCCACTGAATAGTTCAGTGGAAATTTTGGTGAATTTGTCAGATTCACATGGCTGGCAACCACATCCTGTGCTGATCCGCCCATGTTTCTCGAAGCAGAATCAGCAGCGGCCTGGCCTTGATAAACCTGGCTCATGCGGCTGTTGTCGGTGCCGGCACCGGGGTTGGAAGTGGGGTTATCAACCCAGTCGCCCGAAACTGGCCGGGAAGGTATCTCTCTGGGATTCTGCATGCCCAGTATTCCGCGGCGATCTCCAGCCGAAGCCATGTGGGCAATGGGGGCCGGGGCCTGTGCATCCATGCTCTCAGTTTTGCCGGCATTGAACGGTGGCCGCTGCGCAACACCATCAGGCAAATCAGTTTCAAAGTTCTGGATATTACCGGCTTTATCCTCAACTGAGGCCCGCATGCGAATGGCATTAGCCGAGCCGGCATCCCACTGTGCTTCACCGCTGGGGGCAAGGCGATCGATAGGCACTGGTCGCCAGATTCCAGTGCCCGGCTGCGAGTATTCAATTTTCAATGAGCCAATGTTCAGATTTTCGTCGCGGGCATCCCATCGCACAGCAGCCAGAGTTCCCTGCCTGCCTAACACTTCCATGCCAAGCGAGGGCTTCTGGGTATCAACCACCACCCGCCAGTCAGGAACAATCGGCTTGTCGTCGGAAGGGTTGTAATGTCCAGCTATGTCGAGGGTTCGCACAGCAAACCAGAATTCGCCCTCACGATTTCCACGAAATGCAAAATAGTTAGTCGTGGTTGTTGTAGAGGTGTATAGCCGCCAGGTTTCGCCGCGATCCTCTGAAACATACAATTCAATTGACTTGATTCGTTTCTTGTCGGCTGAGTCAAATTCGAAAGGGATTTTAAACGATGTCGCATTGTGGTAAATCAGGTTGTTTGGATTGGCTGCGGCGATTGACTTGGAAAAGATGAAAAAAAAGAAAAATCCCAAGAGGCAGCCGGATATTTTCCGCAAATCGAAAATTGGCTGAATCGAACCAAAAAACGATAGCAATGGGGTATCGTGGCCGCTTGCAGCGGTTTGGTATCGTCGCAGCAGGTGACGATGACCATTATGGTTCATTGGGGCCTGACTCCGCAGCCAATCTGTACGCGGGAAATACCGACTTCGGCATTCCCGGTAACATTCGCTCTCCGGATATATCGACTATTACGCCTTTATGGCTTGAATTGATTCTTTCGATAATTCACGGAGAGTTGACTGATGAAGCCAGGCTCAGAGGTGAGTCAGGAGGGCATATGCCCGGTAGCCTGCAGCATTCGCTGACCGACGCCGGCGAAATGCTGACGAACAGCTTCCTTGAGTTCTTCAGTACCGCCAAGCAATTCAGCCAGAGGCGAATCGGCAACATTGCCCCCGAGGTCAATCAGGCCAAGGCCCTCACCATGTGTCAGCTCAAAAGCAGGCAGGGTGGTTGCCAGATCATGATAAAGCATTTTCAGGCCTGATGTTGCATCAGTCCGTCCCTGGGTTCCGTAGATCACCATTATGGCTTTAGGATCGATTTTTCCGATCCACCGGTCGTAGATTTTCCGAAGTTCATCATAAGGTCGAGAGAGATTGAGCAGAAATAGATTGGCACATTCATCAGGAATATAGTAACGGGCCTGTTCGGTGTCGAAAGAAATGACAGATCCAAACTTACCGTATTCGCTCGTAAAATATTTGCCCATTTCCACCCGGAACTTGGCAGCCGGTGAACCGGAAGGCCGGAGATGTTCGTCGGGGTCTACCGAAAACGATCTCTGATGCTTGGACGAGTCAAGAATTCCAGCGTTATAGGGCTTGATCACCTGATTAACCGAGCAGATCGAAACACCATCGTTAGACCCCAGTTCAACCGTAACCAGTGGCCGGCATTCAGCGACTAATCCCATGAGAAAGGGGCTGAGTTCGATCCAGCCCGAAGTTGGTCAGGGCGCCCACTTCAGGGGTTGTATGGCGGCGGAATGACAGAGAGCCTGAATTCCAACGTGAAGCATCGGGGTCTGTTCTCAGGGGTTGCAGGGAAAATCCGTTCGAATTATTCTGGATAATCATATCAAAATTCAAGAAAAAAATCGCCTTTTCTCCTTTGAGTGTGGTCTTCCGGCAACATGATCTGCCCACCGATTGAGCGAAAAATCCTGTAAACTCCTAACGACAAATTCAACAAAAATGGTATAACCAAATTATCATTTGCATTTTATGCAGATCTGAAACACGGGTGAAAAGGCTCAAGCGGAATGGGCCGATGCCTAAATGGGAAGAGGATGATCATGAATGGACTGAAATCTGACAGACTGGTTTTTCGGTTATTTGCCACAGCAGTAACGTGCACAATTGCATTTTCTTCAGCAATTGCATGGGCCCAGGTGCCGCCCGCTAATTCAGCAGCAACATTGTCGCCCGAACAGCTGGCAGTGAAAAAAGCCAACGAAACCAAGAGGGGCGAAGTGCTGGCGACAGTCAATGGCGAGCCAATCACCCGTGGTGAGATCATCCAGTTTCTTTCCAAATATGAACTTCCGGCAAATATTGATACGGCACAGATCTATAAGACCGCCGTTGATGTGATGAGCAACACCAAGCTGGTGATGCAGTCAGTGAAGGCAAGCAAAACGGTGGTAAGCCCGGCAGAAATTGACGCTGAGGTGGATAAACTCAAGACCGCACTGACCGAGCAGAAAACCGACCTTGGTAAAGTGCTGGCTGAAAGCGGCCGTACGATGGAAGAACTCCGGGCCGAACTTGAGCAGTTTCTTCTCTGGAAAAAATACGTTACCCGCGAAGCCACCGATGCCGTGCTGAACAAATTTATCGCCGACAACAAGGCCGCCTTTAACGGTGACCAGGTAAGGGCCAGCCACATCCTGAAGAAAACGACAGAGAAATCAACCACCGCCGAGAAAGAAGCCATCAAAAAGCAGCTTCTCGATATTAAACAACAAATAGCGACCGGAAAGATGACCTTCGCCGAAGCAGCCAACAAGTTTTCGGAAGATGAAGGCAACAAAGACAAGGTCGGCGGCGATCTAGGTCTCTTCTTCCGCAAGGGTCAATTTATTGAAACTTTTGCGGCTGCAGCATTTGCACTTAATAAAGGTCAGATCTCGGATGTCGTTGAAACACCATTTGGCTATCACCTGATTCTGGTGACCGAGAAGAAAGACGGCAAGCCAGTCAACCCGAACGACCCCATGGTGAAAAATGCCGCACTGGATGCCTTCGCGCAGGAACGCCAGGAAAAGCTGGTAACCGACGCCAAGAAGAACGCCAAAATAGACGTTAAGCCAATGCCAACCGACCTCTTCCCGCCAGCAGCCAAGGTGGCTGCACCCAAGATTGAAGCACCCAAGGTGGCACCTTCTGCCAAGTAACAGGTGTTCAGGATAAACAGACCATCATTCTCGAAGGTGGCCTTGATGGCCACCTTTTTCTATGGCCTGCTCAGGCTGATGGGCACCTCAAGGCCATGTTGCTCGACAAGTGACTTATTAGAAAAGAGTTCCGCCGGATTCCCCTCGGCCACGACGCGTCCTTTATCAATCAAAATGGCACGACCACAAATCTCCAGGACCATCTCAAGGTCGTGTGTGACAATCACTTTAGTCATTTCAAGCGACGCCGTCAGCTGAATAAATCGACGGCGTGCCCGAGGGTCAAGGTTGGCTGTTGGTTCGTCCATTACAATGATTGATGGGCGACAGGCCAGCACACCGGCCAGGCAGACTCGCTTGCGTTCACCGAAGCTGAGATGATTTGGCGCTCGGTTCGCAAGATGCTCAAGACCAACAAGTTGCAAGCATTCCATCGCCCAGGTCGCGGCAGCTTCGCGATTCATGCCTTGATTATTTGGCCCGAAAGCAACATCGTCAATCACCGTCAGGGCGAAAAGTTGGTCGTCGGGGTCCTGAAAAAGCAGGCCGACTCGCTTTCTTATCTCGGGCAGTGCCCGGGGTTCCACCTTAACACCGTCGATCCAGACTCCGCCAGCCGAGGCAGGCTGTGCAGATGTGCCTTCTGCATGGCTGTGGCCATGGCTGACTTTGGACCACCAGCTTGCCCTGGTCTGTGGAAGAATGCCATTCAGGTGCAGCATCAGCGTGGTTTTGCCGGCTCCGTTCGGACCGACAATCGCCACGGTCTCACCCCGGGCAATCTCTAGATTGATTCCCGCAATTGCTTGCATGCCATCAGCATAGCGATAAGTCAGATCGCTGATACGAATCGCTTTTGCTTGTTTTTCCGGCAGATCCACAGGTCAGTTGTCCAGGGGCTTGTCAGGTCTGGCGATATTCGCGGATAGGTCGCCTGTCTCAGCCAGTATGCCATTTTTTCCTGATGGCTGCACAGCCGGCTGCCAGCCACGTGCCATCATGGCATCGTGCAGACGTTCCGCACGTTCCAGACTTCTGACGAGAAGGGTCGAGAGGCCACCTGATTGAACCAGCCACAGGCCCGGCACGGTCCGCCTGATCATCCTTGACTCTCGTGCCCGACGCATGCGCTGAAGCTGGTCGCCCAGCAGAGGCACATATCGGCTCATAAGTGACACGGTAGTCATAATCTCGGCCGGTAGCCCCAGGGCTTTTAATTCGTTGATAAGTCGAACCGAACCAAGGTTTTCCATCAGTCCGGCCACAGTGCCAAGCAATACAGCATTTTTGAGAACAATTCCTTCCATGATCGGCAGCATGCCCAATCGGCTTCGCAGCGGATGCCCCATGGCGATAAAAAGCGACAGAAAACCGAGCGTAACCAAGGAAGATCGCCACTTAACTATTGCCTGAGAAGGACTTATGCCAGCCAGGCCCAGGGCAAATGCAAGCAAAACAAGTTCAAGGCAAAGGGCTTCAAGCCAGGTGATGGGTGTGAAGGCGATTACCAAAATACAGGATATTACAGCCCATCGATAAATCCGGTTCAATTGGCGACATGACTCCCGCAAAGATAGCTTTTAACTGATACAGGCATTTGCAATCAAAGTACTTACCTAAGCTGTTCGGCCAATTTTTCCGGAGCCGGGTCCCGTTACACGCGAGAAGAAAAATCCGGCGACAAAAACGACTGTCGTACCAATAATTCCAGCGATCACAGTGGACCACCGACCGTCGGGTAACCCAGGGGTGGAATAATCGGGTAATGGAGCGACGTAAGATGATGGTGTTTCAGCAATAAAGCCGAATTTTTCACCAACAAATTCCAAGCCGTCAGGAAAAGACGACGCCAAAGGTGCCAGAAACACAACTACTGCAGCTGTTACGACCATCGCACCAGCGAAAAACGCAGGAGTCATTCTTGAATTCGATCGTTCCGGCAGTACCAGTTCGGGGTTAGACCATAGCACGCCTCGAATTACCATGCCAGTAATAATCGCTTCGCCCACGGCAATTGCGGCATGCACCATAACCATTGAGACCAAAACTTGCCGAAAGCCTGTAAAGCCTGATGAAAAAGCAAGTTCCAGCGCGAAGGCAGCAGCCGAGATTGTCACGCTGACCCATGCCGCAAGCATGGCGGCGGTAATCACGCCAGGCCTTCTGCCAATAGTTCGAATAAAGAATTCCAGCGCGAAGGCAGAACCAACTGCCCCAATAAGTCCCATATTGAGCCAGTTGGCACCCATTGCTGTCAGGGCACCGTCGCCCATGAGCAGGGCCTGTACAAGAAGAACCGCGGCAATCGCCACCCCCCCACCCCAGGGGCCCAGCAGGCAGGCGGCCAGCGTGCCACCCATCAGGTGCCCGGAGACCGGAGCAAAGCCAAGCGGAAAATTCACCATCTGGGCCGCAAAAATAAAGGCAGCGACCAGCCCCAACCGTGGTGTGTCAGCTGGTGTGGATGTGGCCCGAAATCGCCGCACACACCAGCCGCAGCCTATCACAGCCACCGCGCTACAAGCCAGGCTGACAGAGCCAGATAAAACACCGTCGGAAATGTGCATGAGGCATCCGAGAAGATGATTTTGCAGGTTCAATTCAGGTCGTCACTCAAGATTAGCGGGCGTGTGACGAATCTTCAAGTTCGTAACATCAGAATATTGTCTTCTCGCGAATGAATCTCTGGCAGAGAGGCGGAATCTCTGTTACATTCCGAATTCCTGAACAATTCAGACATCCTGCGAAGCAGATGTGTAAGAGGGGAAGAGAGCGGAACATGCGGATTTTGATGACTGGCGGCTATGGATGTATCGGTGCCTGGGTTGCCAAGCATGTCGTTGATCGTGGTGGCGAGATCTGGATTTACGACATCGCCGAAGACTGGCACCGTATTGACTTGCTTGTCAGCCCGGAGCAGAAAAAGCGTATTCATCCGATTCAGGGCGACGTGACCGACCCCAAGGCCGTGCTGGCCACGGTTGACAATGTCGGCCCCAGCCACATTCTTCATCTGGCAGGTCTGCAGACACCGCCATGCCGAGCCAACCCGATTCGCGGCGCGATGGTGAACGTGATAGGCACCCTGGCAATTTTTGAAGCGGCTCTTGCCCGGAAAGAGCATGTCAGGCGAGTGGTTTATGCCAGTTCCGCCGCTGTTCACGGCCTGCCCGATTCAGGCGACCTGAACGAGAGTCTGGGCGACCACATTCGTCTGGCACCGGTCACAAATTACGGAGCCTATAAGGTTTGTAATGAGTCAAATGCCAGGGTTTACTGGCTTGATCATGGCGTGTGCAATATTGGCCTGCGACCATGGACAGTTTATGGTGTCGGCCGCGATTTTGGCATGACCAGCGAACCGACCAAAGCAATTAAATCAGCCTCAATCGGCCGTCCTTATGCCATTACATATGGCGGTTATCAGGATTTACAATACGTTTCAGACGTGGCACTGACCTTCCTTGCCGCCCTTGAAAAACCTTTCGAAGGAGCAGATGTCTTCAACCTGCGTGGCCGGGTGACGTACATTGCCGACTTTGTGGCTGCCCTTGAAGAAGCCATGCCTGAGGTGAAGGGGTTGGTAACGCATGGCGAACGACAGTTGCCGGTGGCACCAAGCCTTGATGATTCAAGGCTGCAAAAGATTCTGGGCCCATTGCCGCCAACGCCACTTGTCGAAGGGATTCGGTGGACGGGCAACCGGTTCCGCGAGCTTCAGGCTGAAGGGCGACTGGATTTGTCGGACCTTTGATTACGGTCGATTAACGGCTCAGCGCTGGCCGAGGTATTCGTCCAGACGCTCGGCCTTGCGTAAAAGAAACGGGATATGTTCATCCGTTGCTTCCAGAAAGCGCCGGATGGCCATGGCTGCCTGCTCAAATTCTGCGACGAATTTGTCGTGTTCCTTATCTCGCCAGGTGGTACCCAGGTTATTAAGCTGGCCGTTCAAGGCCCCCATCTGCTGGGCCATGTTCTGCTGGAAATGCTTCAGCAGCATGGCAAATCGCCTGATTTCTTCCGGATCGGCATGTGCCTGAGCCATTTGTCGTCTCCTGCTGAAGGTTAATCCATCATTGTTTTCTTTATCAGATGGGTCGCGTATCAAGAACTGAATTGACCCAGCCACTGCTGCCATTGCCCTTGATCAAGCAGGCCATAGGGCCTGATTTTGATCGTTTCCGATTCCACTGGACGCACCAGAAGTGCCTGCCACCTTTGCAGCCGCGTGGCACCGTTATTATCAAGAAAATGGGTACTATCGGCCGCAGTAGTCTGATAAATGACAATTGTACCGAATTCATTAATGGCGGTGCGTTCCGTGCAGTTCTGCATGCTGAGGGCACTATCCGTCCAGAAGATTGTGTGAATACCGACGGGCGGGCCATCCCGCAATATCTCATTGAGCATTTTGGATACAGAGGGAGGAACCGGGGCACCGCCGCCAAAGCCGCCGAAGCCATAGTCGTCGTCGCTTTTGCGGAGATCTCTCAGGCGAGATATGTCGTTTATGACAACAACAAGAGGAGTCTCGGCCGCGGCCGGGTCATCCTGCCGGGCGTGAAGGTTATTCCAAATCTCAGTCAATTCTGACTTCAGATTTGCCGGAGCTATGCGATCAACATGCAGGGGAAGGCCTTTGACAAGTTCAACCAAGCCGGTTTCGCCGGCGGTAGGAGATTCGGCGATTTTGATGCGTGCCGTGCGCGATGTGGCCGACACGCCCAACAGGCCGCTGGCCAGCATGGCTCGCACATCAGGCCCCTGACGCCCGACAACCAGCAGATTCGCGCCAGATTCACGAGCAAATTTCACTGGTGGCGGGTCAGAAATCGTCACCGTTTCTCCGACCCAGAAGCATGGCATGGCTGTATTCGGCAACGCTGAACGATTGGCCATCGCCTGCAAAAGCTGCTTGTTTCGGCCAAGATCGCCCGAGGCTTGGCCTTCAAATACTATCATCGGCTCAGGCCGATACCAACCACAATTGTCAGCTGTCTGATGGATCGCTGCCAACCGTTTTTCGCGGTCACCATCTGAAATCCAGACCGCCTGAAACAGGTGGTTGCCTTCCACAAGGCCGTTGGCATCATTGTAAATGGCTTCTCCCGGGCGAGACAGCAATCGTGCGGCCGGATTATCCTCGCTCAAGATCAATCGCGAATCGTTTTCATTACACTGCAGGGCAATGCGCACACCCATCTGCCCCATGGTGCTGCGTGCAATCGCATAAGCCCCGGCCATGCTTTGCGAGCCGAGAATGGCATGAATTCCGAAGGCACGGCCCTGGCGAACCAGCCGGTCGAGCAGCGAGGCTGCGTCAGACGAGATTCGGTCGTCTTCGTTAAACAGTTCCTGAAACTCATCAACCACCAGCAAAATTCTCGGCAAGGACTCGCCCGGTTTATTTGCTCGAAAACCAGCCACATCCTGAACGCCCGCACGGCGGAAACGCTCGCCTCGTTCGGTGAGCTCGCGGTCGAGCTTTTCAAGCACACTCAGGCCGAATTCGCGTTCGCTTTCCACGGCCACCACACGGGCATGTGGCAATTGACGAGTCGCATAATTCTTGAATTCCACGCCTTTTTTGAAGTCGATCAGATAGAGCTCAAGTTCGTCCGGCGAATATCTCATCGCTGCATTTGTCACGATGGCGTGCAGCAGCGTACTCTTACCGGAACCTGTGCGGCCTGCCAGAAGCACATGCTGCGACGTGCCTTCGCCAAGACGAAGCGACTGTAACTGCCGGGCACCTGCCCGGCCCAGCGGAATGTCAATACCACGGGCAGTTGATTGTGACCAGATCGCATTATCAGCCGGGGCCACCACTGAGAAGGGCACTTCCACACGCATGGCCTGCTTGGCCCTGGCGCCCGTGTCTCGCACCAGCCGGGTGGCGGTTTCAGCATCAGGCGGCAAGTCCCAACTTGTGTCAAATCGATCGAGCGGGTGATTCACCCACGACCATCGACTTTTGTCGCCTGACCAGACGATGCGGTCAATTTGTCCGCGCAGCTCACTCTGGTTCGGGTCAATTGCCCCTGGCTGCGACAGATCATGACCGATAATCACGTAAATTCCGCAACGCGAGCCTGCTTCAATCAGCCGCCGCAGCCGCCGCACGGATTCATCGCTGATACCCTGCGGATAATCGGCCATGATCAGCACACGATAGGCCTCGGCCACCTCGCCGGCATCAGCATTGTAATCCTGAATTGTCTGATATTGGTTACGCAGATAATTCTGCACGACAAATTCCAGATGAGCCGTCAGTTCTGCCAGGCGAGCCTCAATATCCCTGGCTTCCGACCAAGGCCGCTGGTTAACAAGACTTGGCTCAAAATCGCCAAGGTGCAAAAGGCTTGCAAATGTCTGACCCAGGCCAACTGGATCGACAAGAGTAAAACGAACTTCCCCCGGAGGGAAAGAGAACAAAGTTCGCAGGGCAACATTTTGCAGCAGGGCATACATGTCGGCTCGGCGGCCAGGCGGAGCCTGCACCCAGAGAGTTGATTTAGGCCCTGGCAGGGGGCGGATGACAGGCAATTTCACAAGCGATGGCGTGGCACTGCGAACTGCAGGGTCGGAAGAGACCAACTCAGGGCATGCTTCCCGCGAGATTGTTACTTCGCCCAGTGCAATGCCACCGGCCCGGCCCCGGTTGATCTTGTTCAGATCCAGTGAAGGCCAGTCTCGCGGTGCAAATAGCCCTCGCCAGGCATGCCAGTTATTGATTTCGCCGGATAAATTTTCAGAGAGGATCTGCCAGTCGGTTCGCAACTTTTGCCAGGATTGGGCATGATCTGCTAATGCTACTTGTTTCTGCTGCGCCAGCGATTCATTGGCCTGGTGCATGCTTTCCTGAATTTTGGCTGCTAATCTGGCCAGTTTTGACGCAGCGTTTTCTTCGACATGCTGCACTTCCGTTTGAAATTTTTCGGCTGCCGATTTCTTTTGGTTCTCTTTTTCTTGTAAAAGTGATTCCTGCAGGGTTTCCGTTTCGACAGTCGCCAGGCGGCTCATCTGCTCGCAGGGCTCGCCTGCCGCATCTCTCTGGTCTTCCAGTTGCTGCTCAACTGCTTTTTTGGATGAATCACGCCAGTAAAGCAGTTTGTCGTCAAGAGCATCAAGATCGGCCTGTAGCCTCTCCCAATTCGTAACTGCCAGGGCTGCTTTTTGATGAAATGCCATGCGACCGAGAATATTTCCAACAATTGTCAAAACAGCAAAGCCAGCCGCCGGAGCGACCGGGTCAACATCTGCCAGAATAGCCAGACCAGAACCGATTGCCGCCCAGACTGGCACCAGCGGCAACCGAAAAAGCAGACGAGGCAAAAACTTCACTAGTCGCCGACCCTGCATTTCCAGTGATTTAAGCTGCTCTTCCAGCGGGTTCAGGTCGGGTGCATCTTCAACCAAGCCAAAAACGGGCACTTTTTTGCGTTCTGCTGAACTGGCAGGTTCCAGATGATCCGCCTCAGGCCATCGAGCCCCAACGGCCTGCCAGTCGGCAGCCAGTTGCTCAAGCCGGGCTGTCATCTCGTTCTTGATACGCCGAAGGTTGTTAAACTCAGATTCCAGTCCGGTTCGACGACTGTCGGCGGTGGTTGAGGCATGCCAGAATTTTTCGTCACGCTCTTTCTCGTAACAGCGAATTCGCTCGAGAAGATGGTTCCGTGCTTCCTTCAGCTTCGCTGTGGCGGTCGCTTCCAGATCAGTTGTCAGTTTATCGAGAGCTGACTTGGCCTCGGCCAGCAATCGGTTTTTCTCTTCCTCGATTCCCTCACGAATTTTCTGTTCGTTACGGGTTATTGATGAAATGGATTTCTGGTGTTCATTTTCGGCGGCAAAAAGTGCCTGGCTTAAACTGTTTTCGGCTGCACGCTCTGCTTTGGCCCGGTCGGTAGCTGCGGCAAGATAAGCCGCCACTTTCTGCCCGCAGTCGATCGTTTCTGGCGAAGCTGCTAAACCCGCCGTGCCTCGATCATTATAGCCCGTGTTGCCAGAAGCACTCATTATTGTTTCCGCCCAGACATATCATCGCGTTTTCAGACTTTGAAACCTATTATAACCTTGCATGCCTGATCTTGCGACGATCTGGTCTTGTCGCTCATTTGCAAGCAATTGTTGAGCTTCTGAATAACCAAACCGGTTAAAATGCAATATAATTATTCGCATTCACCCGGTCTTATTCATGCCACCAAAGTAATCAGGAATTATCTTTATTCCATCGAATTCATCAGGCGCAGCATGGCCTGGCCCATGCCTTCGCCGATCAGATAATAGGTTTCGGCATTATTGTTCCAATGATAAGCCTGGCCGCTGGGCGAATCATCTTTCTCACGCCAGAAGCCACGCGTGCCGACAAAGGCAACATTCCCTTTAAATTCAGGATATTCGGCCACAGCCGCCTGGGCCTTCATGAGCGACAGGGCCCGCGGATGCTTCTCGTTTGGCCCGCTCATGCCTTTCTCAGCAATAACAAATGGTAGATTTTTTACATTGAAATCTTTACGAATATCTCTAATAAGGTTCGCGAGATTTTTTTCGTATTCATCATTGAAGGCTTGATTGATCCTGTCATTCCAGCCCTGATGCCAACCGAAACCGGCCAGTTGCCAGCCGCGACCCTTCCAGGCCGGGAATTGCTCATCAAATTTATCGAGAATGGCTTTTGTCCTGGCCACAATATCACGATAAAACGGCCCGACTTCGCCACCTGAAGAGGGGGGACGGAAGTCTTTCGCCAGACTTTTGCCACCCCAGGCCAGCTTGATGATCAGCACAGGTTCGTCAATCGCATCGCCCACCACCTGGCCAAAGCCAAATTCAGGTCCAATCTGGTTTTCGTTTCCACCAAAACCAACTGTCAGAGGCCCTTTCCGGTTCAGAAAATCGATCATCACATCGTCGCGAATTCGCCACTGACCATTGTCAGCCATCAGTTTTTTGAATTTTCCGGCTGTTCTGGAGTCATTGGCCAGAAATTCAAGGCTGCCACGGCCGCCATTACGAGCAGGGTCTGACTTCACGATCCCTGTGCCAACCATATTTGACTGCCCGGCCAGCACAAAAACCTTTACGGGTTTTTCAGCAGCGACCAGAGACTTCAGGGCCAGTAATACAAACATCAATGCCATACAGCCACGATTTTTCATGGGTTTCACCGGCCAAGCCTCAGCTGAATGTGATCCGATCGAAGTCAAAACAACTTCGAATGCAATCAATTTACGGCATCCGGGGCGGCGATGATAGCATCTGTGTCGATTTTGTTACCCTGATTTCTCAAGCCTGCTTTCCATCATGCCGCTGAAGGTATGATGCAGTTCTTCAGTTCAGGCAGAAAACACCTGTCAAGTCTACGAAAAAAAACCATACAATAGCTGGAGAGCAGGGCGGCAAATATACACCAGACAGATGTATAAGCATGAGTTGCAAAATAATGAGCTGCGAAAACACTTGAAAAGCCAATAAAAATCGGCACCCAGCTTCTATCACCTACATTTTGAATGAAAAACGGACCGGCGGTGAAGAGAAGATAGAGGATCGTCATGGGTACTCGATTGCTTCCACCCAGGATGACGGAATCTGAGTAAGCGTATCTGATGGAATGATGCACAATCGTTGCCTGAATCTGATGGTTGAATTCAACCAGCATCGGCAGATAGTAATAAAAAAACCATCCTGAACTGAGAAGCAGGATTGCAGAGAGAATTCTTTTTTTGCATGGTTCAGTGGCTGCAACAAGGGCCGAAAGCGGGCCCCAGAACGGCCACCAGCAGATGGCAAAAAAAAGATAGACGCGGGCAGCCGTTTCGGCTGTGGCGCTGTTGTTGTGGTTAAGACTCGTCCAGATAACGCCTTCCATTGCCTGCTGCACTGCGAAACCAAGTGGCACGGTGGCTACCGGCCAAAGGCGGGGATGACGTTTCAATGCAGCATTCATGCAGTAAATGCCGATTGGTGCAAGTGTGGCCGCTGTCAAAAAACTGGCCTGGGCCGAGTAGCACATGATTTTTAAGAACTCCTGAATTGATGATTGATTTTCGCGGAAGGTCATTCCAACCAAGGCTGGAATTTCCGCGCTCATCAGTTCAGGCGTAGCTGGAGTAAAAAAAGGACGCGTTTTTTTTAAAAAATCAGAAAATTAACGGAAGCTTGATGCTGATCGATCGGCCGCGGCTTTACGGGCAATTTTATCAAATTCCCGGTGGCGTATGCCAAGCCAGACCAGTGACGCCCCGTGCAAAACCCCATGCACCACAGGCCACCAGAGCATTGGGAAAAGTGGCATGATGCTGGCCACCATTAACAGGTAAAGACCGACCAGGTAGAGACGGCCCCAGTGGGTTGCACCGTGGCAAAAGACGCCGATTCCAAATACAGTTGTCATTGCTGGATAAATCGGCAGAATATTTTTGCCATGCATGTATATATGGGCCGGAACCAGCGAGAAACAGGCAAGCATGATGCCAAGTTGCAGACCTGTTGACATGCGTTCAACCGGGCTGACCAGATTTGATCGTGTCACCAGAAAGATCCAGTAAATGATAATCCATTCCAGGAAATGAAGGCCCAGGCCGGCATAGGCCAGCCAGGGGTTCAGGCCCGTTAGCAGTACGGCCATGACCAGTGCCTGACTGACGACAAGCGACAGAGCCGACATGAAAAACGCAGGCCACGAAGACATGCTCATTGTGTCGCGACGCCTTGAAACAGCTCGCGACAGGCCAACCATAAGGCCCCTGCGACGCGTGGTAATCGCTTCACCTTCAAGAAAAGCCGTCAGTTCCATGGCGAGTTCAAAAGCGGATGGGTATCGGTCGCGGGGGTCTTTCTCAAGGCATCGAAGTACTATTGATTCCAGATCACGCGGCAAACCATGACACTTTTGACGCAAGTCGGGAGGGTTTTCATCACGCACACGCTGGATCGTCAGTAGCCATTCCTCGCGGCCATAGGGCGGTTCGCCAGCCAGAAGCTCATAGAGAATGGCGCCAAGTGCATGAATATCTACGGCTGTAGTCAAGCCTGTGTCGCCTGCAACCTGTTCGGGGGCCATATAGGCAGCGGTGCCGGCCAGAGAACTGCCCTGGCTGAGGCTGAATGTTGATTTGAGGACGATTGCCAGACCGAAATCTGCCACATGGGGCAGACCATCGTTATCAAGCAGAATATTGGCGGGCTTCAGGTCGCGGTGAAGCAGGCCTCGCTGGTGTGCATGGTGCACTCCGTGGGCAATGTCGCGGACCAGCCGGGCGGCTTCATGAGGTGATAATCGGAAGCCAGGACCATTTTGCCTGAGACGGGCGGAAAGGCTACCGCCGTCCATCATCTTCATCACGAGAAACGGGCGGCCATCAAACTCGCCAAAGGCGTAGACCGGAACAATTGCCGGATGATCCAGACCTGCGGCGGCTTCTGCCTCAAAGCGGAATCGCATGAGGTCTCGCTCAGTGGCCATATCTCCGGTGAGAACGCTTTTAAGGGCGACCGTTCGCTTCAGCGATCGGTCGATGGCACGGTAAACCACGCCCATGCCACCCCGGCCAATCTCTTCCAGAATGTCAAACCCACTGTGGCTGGCCTGTCTTTTCAGCGAGTGAATATGATCACTGCCTGATTTTGAACCGGAACCACAATGAAAAAGCTGCTTCTGAGCTGCCAGGAATTCTGCCAGTTCGGCGGCATGGTCAGGGTGGTGTGCAAGCCAGTCGGTCAGGTCGGGAATCAGCCCTTCTTCCTCAGCCTGAAGCACCAGTGCAATGGCCTCTTCCAGGGGCGAATCCGGTGTCAGGTCGCCTGCCAGATGGGTCTTTTCACCCAGATCTGCATAGTGAATCGTTGAATCAACCATGAGTCTGCCCTTTATTCCGGTGATTGAAACCGAATCAACTCATCGCGAAGCGTTGATATGGCCCGGTGCAGCATTGCTGCGACAGCCCCTTCGGATTTACCAAGCAAGCGGGCGATCTCAGCCAGCCGGGCGTTCTGAAAATAACGCATTTCGACAACAATTCGCTGCGTGTCAGGCAGTCTGGACAGCCCGTCAGCCAGACGGTTATATCTTTCATTGCGGGAAAATCGCTCGCTGGGCGATGTATCTGGTGCTGCCAGCCAGTCGCACATGCGTCGGGATGTATCGGCCAGTACATCAGGCGAAACATCACTCCGACCCCTGCCAAATTTGCGAACGGCATCGATCAGATTATTAGTCATCGCACGTCGAAGGTAATTGAGCAATTCCTGATCTGTTCGAGTCTTGTAAATATCAGCATTCTTGAGAACATCAATTAGGGTGGTTTGAACAAGGTCTGAAGGATCCAGCCTTGAACGAAGCCAGTCAGGCATCTGCACAGTGGCCCATCGCTCAAGATTATCAGCTAGGTTCTCCAGTCTGACCTGAAATTGTGAATCGCCGGCATTGAGTGACATCAGCATGCTCATCTTATCGTCCCTGCTTTGAAATACATCTGGTTTCAGCTTTCAAAATGCGGTGATCCTATTAAATGGAGTTATTTGTAGGTTTTAATTACGCCAGTCAGAATTTTATACTAACATATGGAATAACAGCGGATCATCTTATAGGAAATAAACTTAGACCAAAAAAAATATTTCGGTTCTGTAAAACGGTTAGATTCGATTTTGCTGCGATTCCCTCGATTCTTCAAGAATATAGGTAATATGCCTGTGCCAGGCATCTGATGACTCTGGGTAATCAGTGCGGAAGTGAACGCCACGAGTCTCCGTGCGAGTGAGAGCGGCATCAATCATGGCCCTGGCCAAGGTCAACATGTTTTGTAAAACCCAGCCCTCGGGGTCGTCAAAAACCTGTTCAAGAGCATAGCGGCTCCAGAAATCAACCTGATCAGCCGCTTCCTGCAGCTTGTGCTGCTCACGTGCCAGCCCCACTGAACGCACCATCAGTGCCTTCAGGGCGTGCTTTACATCGGCAATATCTATGCGCAGGCCCTGTGGAGTGAGCGGGGCTGCACACTTGACCGGCGGAACGACAAGTGAAGGATGAGGGTCAAGCCTGAGCTGGGCAAGAATATCTTCAGCCACTCTGGCCCCATAAACAAGCCCCTCAAGCAGGCTGTTAGAAGCCAGCCGGTTGGCCCCGTGCAGGCCTGAGCTGGTCACTTCGCCGGCGGCCCACAGGCCGGGAACGGTGCTTCGGCCATGGCTGTCAACCTCGACACCACCAATATAGTAGTGGGCGCCGGGACGAACGGGAATCAGATCTTTGGTAATATCCAGATCAAAGCCCTTGCAAAGCTCGGCGATGCCGGGAAATCGCTTCAAAACGTGGTTACGGTCTATGTGCGATAGATCAAGGTAAACACATGGGTGCTGGGTGGCGGCCATGCGGTCCCAGATGGCCCGCGATACATCATCGCGCGGGGCGAGTTCGGCCAGCGGGTGGGCTGCCGGCATGAAGCGAACGCCGTCGCGGTCTCGCAAGTATGCCCCCTCGCCACGCACGGCTTCAGTAATGAGATGGCGGCTGGAACCGGCGATATAAAGCACGGTGGGGTGAAACTGCATGAATTCAAGGTCGCGAAGGCATGCCCCGGCTCGAAAGGCCAGCGAATGGCCGTCGCCGGTGGCAATTGGCGGGTTAGTCGATTCCCGATAGAGCTGTCCGGCCCCACCCGTGGCCAGAACGACCGCCCTGGCCCACACAATGGACATGCCACGTTTACGGTCCCAGACAATTGCTCCACGACATTTACCATCGTAGGTAATCAGGTCAACGGTGAAGCTGTTCTGCCAGAATCGCAGATTTTTCTGGGCTTCTGCCTTCGCAATGACAGCCCGCATGACTTCCCGACCCGTGGCGTCGCCCAGGGCATGCACGATTCGGGCGTGAGAATGACCGCCCTCGCGGCCCAGTGCCACAGTTCCATTTTCAAGGTCGAAGCGTGTTCCCCAGTTAATCAGCTCGTTAATGCGATCAGGGGCTTCCGTCACAACGGACTGCACAACACCCATATCACACAGGCCCTTGCCGGCGGTGAGGGTGTCAGCAATGTGGTCGGCGAAGGCATCTTCCGGGTCAAGTACGCCGGCAATTCCGCCCTGGGCATAGGCCGAGTTGCTTTCCTGCAGTTCCTGCTTGGTAACTACCAGAACTCGATAGCCGGGCGGAATGCCGATGGCTGCACGCATGCCGGCCAGGCCACCACCGATGACAAGCACATCGGTGAAATGATTGGGCAAGTCTTGCGGATCAAACGCGGCAAGATAGCGTCGAGGATGTTCAGGGGCAATTTTGGCAAGCGGTTCGGCAAACGGCCGGGCCTTGTCCGAAGGGGATGGGTCCGGTTGGGTCATCTAATTACCTCGATCCTGGCTGGCCGCTGCCTGATGTTGCGCTGGCGGAAGGTGCGGCGGCCGGTGCAGAGCCGCTGCCGGCGGCTGGTGCCGCATTGGAAACTGCCCGGCCGCCTGAGCGTGAAAGGCTTTTCTGATAGGCTTCAAAGCGAGCACGCAGAGCTGAAGGAACGCGGGACCTGGCACCTTCAAAATTACCCTGCTGGGTATCGTCGCCCACCATGCCGGAATTACGGGCCGTGCGGCTGGTGACTTGCCCACCCGGCAGATTGGCGGGTAGATTCACGCGGCGTTCCTTGTCCTGGCCTGATTGTTTTGTGAGTATTTCGCCGGGGCCATCGCTGGATCCGGTGCGTTCATCTTTGGCAGGTGGCTCATAGCGCCGAACGAACTGATCGATCTCCTCGCGGGAAAGGCCTGTTGCCTCTTCCAGATCTTTGGTGATCTCGTCTCGCTTAACCATCTCACGCAACCGCTTGAGCAATCTCTGGTCAGCCTTCTGCTGGGGTGTGAGGTTGTTTGATTCTCCCGGCTGGTCGGGCTCTTGCGATCTCTCTGTCGGAGTGGAAGTGTCAGCCTGCTTTTCGGCTCCTTTGCCGCCTTCACGCATGCCGCCGGCTTTGGGGGTGTCCCTGGGCAATTCACCAGGACGACCCTTTTCCTCGCCTGATTTCTCAGAGCTGCCCTTTTGCTGCTCTTCGGGCGTGTTGCCATCCGGCTTCTCGCCATCGCCCTGACCCTTGCCTTTCGGCTGATCGCCTCCCTGCTTTTTAGGTTCACCAGTCTTCCGGGCATCACCTGACTTGGCCTGTTCGCCCTCTGATTTACTGGTCGAGGCCGATTTTTCCTGATCGCCTCCCTTTTTCGATTCGTCGCCAGACATGGGCTGATCATCGCCAGATTTCTGGCCTTCGCCCTTTTTCTGGGAATCGCCGCCCGATTTCTCGGCGTTACCTTTCTTCTGTTGGTCACCCGACTCGTTCGCGGGCTCGCCGGCGGATTTCTTCGATTGGGCCGATTTACCCTGTTCTTCGCCCTGCTTCGACTCGTCACCAGATTTTTTCTGCTGATCGCCACCCTGCTTTGATTCGTCACCTGACTTCGACTTTTCGCCGTCTTTCGAATCTTCACCGCCTGATTTTGACTGATCAGACGGCTTTTTCTGCTGATCGCCACCCTGTTTTGATTCGTCGCCTGACTTCGACTTTTCGCCGTCTTTCGAATCTTCACCGCCTGATTTTGACTGATCAGACGGCTTTTTCTGCTGATCGCCACCCTGTTTTGATTCGTCGCCTGCGGGGTTATTATCAGGAACTGGCTGATCCTGAGGCTCTTTATCAAGGCCAAGTGCCTTACGAAGTTTGTCGAGCTTCTGACGATCTTCCGCTGAAACATCGCGAGGCTGGTTCTTGCCAGGCTCGCCATTTTTCATTTCGTCGGGGTTACCCTTCGGCAATTCTTTTGATTGATTCTGGTCGCCTTCCGACTTTTCGCCCGAACCTTTTTGCGGGTCGCCGGGCTTTGGCACGTCCGGGTTCTGTTTGTTCTGGGCCGATTTTGTGTCGCTATCGCCACCCTTGGTTTGTTTGTTTTCGCCCTTTTCACCTGGCTGGGTCATTGGCTTTTCGCCATTTTCGCCAGGCTCGTTTGGCTTGTTCTGACCAGGCTGAGACTTTTCACCGGTTTTCTGCTGCGGGTTGAGCTGATTTTCACCCGATTGGGCATTTTCCGTCTTTTTTCCGGATTATCTTTCTGCTGACCCGGATTTTCGCCCGGAGTCATGGGTTTTTCAGAATTTTCCTGATCTGGATCATTTGCCTTGCCAGCATTTTTCTGCTGATTTTTGCTGGCAGGCTGCTGACTTTTCTCAGGCTGATCAGGGTTTTTATTGTCTGGCTGATTGTTCTGATCGCTGCCGCCAGTCGGGCCCTGCTGCTGTTTATTTTGATTATTATCGGGGCTTGAAGCACCGGTTTGGCCGTTGTTTTTCGACTTTGACTGTGGCTGGTTCTGTTTGTTCGAATCCGATGGCTGAGGCTTCGCGTCTGGCGCTTCCTTTCCACCTTCCCGGGCGTTTTCGCTGGGGTCGGCGGCTTCAGATGCATCGCCCTGGCTGTTTTTACTTTTACCCTGCTGCTTTTCCTGCTCTTTTTTCTGTTCAGGATTTTTCGGATCGCCGTTCTTGCCTGCAGTTTGCTGATTTTGCTGATTCTGATCGGGGTTCTGGTCAGGATTCTGCTGATTATCGCCCTGGTTACCCTGTTGATTCATCGGATCCTGTTGGCCGGTCTGCTCACGGGCCTGGGCCATTTCATTCTGGGCAAGCTCTTCCCGTTTCGGCTCTGATACCGGATCAATGATCTCGATAACGTGTTTCGGCGTCTCAAACTTGTTGGGCTGAAGGTCGCAGTTATCTCTCAGGGTCAGCCAATATTGGACTTTATCGCCGGGCTTCACTGACAGCGGTTGAAGGTCAAGAGAAACCGTGCGCTGAAGTTGTTTGACTGTCTCGTTTGATTTTTGGTCAATCAATTCTTCAGCCTGTTGCAGAATTTCACCATTTTTGTGCACATGCAACTGAACTGATTTCAGGCCAAAATCGTCAGACGCATCAATCACCAGTGGCACACGTGCATTGGCAGGTCGCTGGGTCGGGCTCTCCGGTCGAATGAATCGCGCGGCTGGTGAAAGATCTTTCACTACCTTGATGTCATAGATCACCGGTTCGGGGTTGGCCTGGCCATCGACGCTGTTAAACCGCACGGCATACTGGCCGTTATTTTCAACCAGAAAGCGGCCGGTCAGCTTCCTGGGGTCGCCAGGTGTAATGGCCAGTGGCACTGGCGGATCAGGCTTGAAATCGAGAAAGCCTGAACGGGCCGCCTGATTGGTTGTGACATGAACAGTGATCCAGGTGCCCTGAAGGGCTTCAATATTGCCTTCTTCCACGCCTTCGCGGCGCGGCACAGAGGTATATTCGGGAAAGTCATAATCCAACGACATTTTCTCAACGATGGCCACAGGCACGGGGTCGAGTTTGTAAGTTCGCGTTCGACCATCGCCACCGGCCATGTAATAGTGTAATTCGCCAGGCAGTTTATCGATGGTAACCGACCACGGATCAGCAAATGAGCCGCCCTGTTTCATTTCGATTTCAGCAAATGTCTTACCTTCATCGCGACTGATAAACAGCGTGACTTTCGCAGGCTGTGCACCCAGCGTCTCAACTGTAAATTCCAGCGGCATGCCTGTGATGGCCCGGGGTGCATCAGGAAGATCGCCCGGGCGAATATTCGCGAATCGCGTATTGGTTGGTCGCTGAATATCAGCCAGGAAAGCACGACGGGCAGAGTCAATCAGACTCTTGGGAGTGATCCATGAATAGAGGCAGAAGCCGACGATCAAGGCTGCCATGGCGTAGCTCAGCCGAGTGACAGGTGTCGGATCAACCACATTATTGACATCCACCCGTGAAAGGTCAGCAACAGCCCTTGCTTCCATCTGGGCCAAAACGGAGGGGGCAACTTTGTCGGCATCCTGACTGATCTGCAAATAATTGATCAGACTGTTTTTGAATTGAGGATCAACCGTTTCGATGCTTTTGGCAGCAAACAGTGGATTGATTCGCCGAAGCCATGGTGCAATTACCCTTATCCAGCCGTATACAATTGCTACCAACAGTCCCGCAAAAAGCGTTATCTGACGAACGATCAGCGGCAGTTCGATGGTATGGTCCAGCACAATTTCAATAAAAAGCAGGGCCATGGTACCCGTGATGATCCACAGAACCGCCCGGAAAAGGTCGTTAGATTTTATCCGAGACTGGGCAGAATGGATCTGCTCTTCAATAAATTCGGCGTATTCCAGAAGTCGCCCACGCGAATTTTGCGGGCTTTCGTTAACCGGGCTCATAGTCTGGCCCCCTTTTCAGTCGCCGAACGATCTACCTTTTTTCTGTACCTCAGTATTATATCTTCGGTCGGCTGGATAAGACAATTTGCGACGGCCGAACCCAATTTAAAAAATGCCGTGATAAAACCGTCAGAATTCACTCAGGAGACGAATATCTCTGCATTTTTTAAGAATTAACCTTCGTCTGCCCTTAACATGATTTGCATATCCGTAAAATTCATGCCAGATTACGCCCGAATATTTTGCACCACCACTGTTCGCAATTGTTTAGTTTGGAATGATTTGTATCTTTTTTAACTCATTCTGATTTTTCTGGCCACATCGCCAAGACTTTTATTGTAGGTTGTGTTATATTGAGCCTGCACAGGCCATCAGAATTCCATGAAATTCGGCAAATTGAGCGAGATTCACCCATGAGAAAAACTCCTGTCTGGTTGAAATGTGGCATACTTTTCCTTGTCTTGAGTGCTTTTAAGGATGGAGTGCAGGCGGCTTACATGGAAGGTTTTGAAAATGTTGGTGCCATCACTAACAATTCGAACCCGCTGATGTGGTCATGGCTCAACAAGAGTCAGAATCCGGGCCCAGCCTTAACCAACCCTTCGATAGGTGGATGGTGGCAGGGCTCAGTGAGCGGAACCTTTTTCTCGCAGGCGGGTTCAGTAGATTCCTATGCCCGGGCTGATTACAGTTCCTCAGCCAGTTTTGGCAACATTTTCAGCAACTGGTTCATCACCCCCACGCTGGATGTGGTTAATGGCGACTCTTTCTCGTTCTACACACGAACAATCAGCAACAGCAATTATCCCTCACGATTGCAGGTCCGCCTGAGCACTAACGGCACAAGCAATAACGTGGGTGCTGACTGGACAACTGTAGGCGATTTCAGCACGCTGCTTGTTGAAATTAATCCGAACGAGCAGGCTGGAGTTTATCCCGAGACGTGGACGCAATTCTCGTATAACTTCAGCTCGGCATTCACCGGTCGAATTGGGTTTCGCTATTACGTTGTTGATACCAATAATAATGGCGACTATATCGGGTTGGACACTTTCAGCACTACTGCCAGCCTTTCCACACCGGTGCCTGAGCCATCAACATATATTCTGGCAATTGGGTCGGTTGGTGTCATTGCGCTGAAGAGTCGCCTGAAGGCTCGCAAGACAAATCAGGCATAATCGTTCAGGAATTGTGCATTAATCGCGATCGGCAGACCTGGAACTGATCATGAGTTCCAGGTCTTTTTTATTTCGTCAATTTGGGAAATGATCTGCCTGACCATTTTATCCTTTAGTGAAATATTCTTATCCATCAATCAGAATCGTGTGAGTGCCCGGATTTTGAAGTTGGTACCAGAAAATCGCTGTGATAAGACTTCACCTGGGGCATGGATCGGCCCGTAATCAGCCTGGCTCCTTTTGAAAAAGTTATGTAATCCCAGACCCACTGTATCAGAATGCCCACCCTGTTCCGAAAACTTACCAGAAAAAGCACATGCACCAAACCCCAGAGCAGCCAGGCCAGAAATCCGCCAATTTGAAGCCCGCCAATATCGGCCACGGCATGGCTTCGGCCGACGGTCGCCATTTGTCCCTTGTTTCGATATTTAAATACGGGTCTTTTTGATAAGTTGGAACCTTCAAGAAGCTCCTGCCGAATCAATTTTCCGACAAATTTGCCCATCTGCATAGCAGCCGGTGCGACTTCGGGAACATATTCTTCAGTGGCCTGGTCGAATACTGCCGCAATATCACCTATTGCAAAGACTTCAGGATGTCCAGGCAGGCTCAGGTCGGGGCTCACTATGATTCGTCCGCTTTTGGTAAGCGGGACGCCAATGGTTGCCGTTACCGGATTGGCCTTCACGCCGGCTGCCCAGAACACACAGCTGGCCGAGATTTTCTCATCACCCACTTTCACCCAGCCATCACCGACATCCGTAACGCGGGTCTTCAGCCGCACCTCGACACCCATCTTTTCAAGATCTTTAAGTGCTCTATTTGATAGGGTTTCAGGCATTGTGGGCAGAACCCGGTCGGCGGACTGAATCAAAATCACGCGGGTCAGGGTGGTGTCAATATTACGAAAATCTCGTGGAATAGTTTGAGTGGCAATTTCACGAAGAGCACCGGCAAGCTCAACACCCGTCGGGCCACCACCCACTACGATAAATGTCAGGTTGGCACGTCGGTTTTCAAGGTTGGCTTCCATCTCGGCGGCTTCAAATGCCACAAGCACCTGACTACGGATCTTCAGGGCGTCTTCCATCGTTTTAAGCCCAGGGGCATGTGCAGCCCAATGGTCATTGCCAAAATATGTGTTAGTAGCACCACAGGCGATCACCAGATAATCGAAATTCGCTTCACCCTGCGGAAAAATAGCCACCTTGCGGGCCAGATCAACACCCACCAGCTCATCCATCAGGACGTGCACATCCCTCCGATGGCGAAAAATGGAACGTATTGGGCTGCCAATATCAGCCGGTGAGAGGGCTGCTGTGGCTACCTGATAAAGCAGAGGCTGAAAAGTGTGGTGGTTTCGACGATCAACCAGCCAGATACGTGCGCCAGATCCGGCAAGCTGCCTCACGGCATTGATTCCTGCAAATCCGCCACCCACCACCAAGACTTCCTTGCAATGACGGGGCATTGAACCATTGGCTCCGGAACGCATCGGCCTTCTCTCCCAGCCACACAGCCAATCACGGTAAAATCGGCCGCCAGGCATTAACCAACCCGGTCTTTAGCCGATTTCATTTTTGATTGATAGTAGCCAGGTTGCTGATGGATAGCAAACAAGCTGGAAAGCGGATGACTGCCAGAAGAATCAATAGGAATCCACTTCCTCGGCCCCTCCTTCATCGGCCGGTGGAGCCTCTCCCTCTCGCACACCAGAAATGCCGTGAATGATGCGGTGTGCATGTGCAAAATCTTTAGCATACCATGACTTGGGACCAAATGGCCGGATATGGATTCCAATCGGAACCTTATTGCCATTGGAATCATCATGATTACCACCTGTTGAGTCGATAATCAGCGGATTGCCATCGGGTGATTCACCAACCACACCTAGAAACATAATTACATGTGCAACTTTGCCACCATTATTGCGAATATAAAGCAAGTCGGCCGGTTGAAGTGTGCGAACCAGTTGCTCGTAAGGCTGGCGTTCAATTTTTTGCAGAGTCAGCACACCTCTTCCACCAGGCCCCCGCACAGTGGTTCGGTTGCCCTGGGTTTGAATACCCGTATCCAGTTTAATCCCAAGTGCGTAATTGTAGTAGAAAGAGCTGAAATTGCTGCAGTCAACACCCCGGGAATTGCGGCCATACGCGACTTTTTTCCACGGCCAGCCTTGGGGAGGATTCCAGTCCGGTATATGGTGATGCTGATAAGGTGTGCCGATCCATCGGCTGGCCGTATAAATAACACGGTCCTGAAGCCATTCAATCGACCGCCGGTTGATCTCTGGACACGCTGGATATTGTCGGGCTACTGGCCCCCATGGCCCATATTTGTGCCTGACCTCTGCCGAATACCATTCCCTGTGTGGCAGTTCCGACTCTAACTCAGTGCTGTTCCAGGGTGCTCTGTTAAACCCTTCTGAAATCTCACTTTCCTTATGCCGAAACTTCAGCCGGTAAGGCGAGACATAACCCTTTTGCATGGCTTCGGCTTTTAATGCCGGCCCAGCATCTGAAATCAATCCGGTGCCGACGCCAAACCCGTAATAAATGGAAGACCGCAGCACCAAACGTCGCGAGCAATTCATGTTGGTAAGCTCTCAATTGTTGAAAAAAATGCCCGTCATCTACTATTCATCTGAAACATCCGGCTCGCCCTCAAGCTGCTGTTCCAAGGTTTCAGTGCCTTCAATCGCATGCTCCATACCTTCGACCAGTTCAGGAAGGCTTGAAAGTGCATTGATGATCCCCAAAACCATCAGCCCGTGATGTGAGCCCAACGAAACCCCTTCATCCAGAAGTTCGGAACCTATTTCTACTCCTGATGTTACAACAAGGATAACGCCAACCGTCAGCTTGGTTAGCGGGTGTTCAATAAATTCCTTCATTGGCCTGAGCCGGTAATACCAGTTGAGCTTGCGATTTTTGCCTGAGTTTTTCTTGTCTTTCATCCGATTGGTCAGCCGTTCTGTTTCAAAGAGTATTTGAGAAGCATCTCTTCATCATCATTCGGAGCTGAGAGTAAGTTATCACTGCAAAAGTCTCTGATATTAGATATGAAAAATCGGCCACAATCTCCTCACGTATATCGAAAAAAAACCTTTTTCGAAACTACATAACGGAGGAGTGTTGTTGTGATGGCAGTTCTACCAATCAATTACTTGGAGCTGGAATCTTCGATTGTCCCAACACTTCCGCTGGCAGAGTTATTACCACGCAGCGTTGTTGAGCCGGCGGAATTGCCTCTGGCCGGCGACGACGGTGTTTCCACATCTATAAAAACAAGTGTTTCCGTCTGGGTAGGAACTGTACCGGGAATCCGCAGATTCAGGAAACCATTTTTATTTTTCAGAAGTAAACCAGGGTGAATCCCGCCCGAAATCAGGAGTGTCTGTTTCAGGTTCCATCGAACAGTCTGGACAAGCCGGCTGCCAATTACTTCAGGCACGTCAATCGTCGCCTCGTTCGCTCCCTGCTCGCGGCTGGCCAGCACTCGCGTCTTGATCATGCTTTTAACAGTGTCGCATTTCAGGTCGATCGCACCATCGACTGAATCGCCCTCATAAGTCAGGAGTGGACTGAATTTCAGATCAACACCTTCCAGTAGCTGATTAAATGAAGGTTCGGTTGACTGGACATTAGCCGTTGACTGACGCTGAAGGCCCGGGTTATATGGTTTTTTCTCCTGTGTAACCATCGACAGCGTCTGCCCGTTAATCATTTCGACCTGCTGATCAGCAAGCAGCTCAAAGCCCTGATAAACCTGCATCTGTGTAAGTGCCATCGTGGCATCGGTCAGGCTCATTGTCCAGATCTGCTGCCCCTGCGGTCCTCCACCCAGCAAATTCATGCGGGATAGAACCATGTATCGCCACCGAGGATCAGCTGCAGCAACGAATCGAATACGGACCTTAAGAATGTCGGCCGTTGAATCCGTAAATCGCTCAACGATTTCGCCAACCTGCTTTAACACCTTGGCATTATGAAACGCTTTCACAGCCGATTTGTTGGCAACAAGAGCCGCAATTTTATCGCTGTGCCAGATACCCGTGCCGTAGCGGCGGATGACCCAGTCAATAATGGCATTCTGCGGTGGTTTCGATTGATCGTGCGGCAGTTCCATATAGCGGGTGATGTCGTAGCTCATCCACTTATGGCCCGACTCCTCAAAGCCTTCGGGCGGGGCCTCGTCAGCCGCCGGTTCAGTTTTTGGCGTTCTCGGCGCACGTTTCTCCTGGGTTTCGACCACCCTGCCACCGGATACAGGCTGCAAATCATTGTCTTGTTTAGCCTGACGCTGTTGCGCATGGGCCGAAAGACCAAGCATGCCGGAGCAACTGGCCCAGAACGAACCCAACAAGGCATGGCGGCGATTCATGATGGAGCCTCCCTGCGAAAATACCTGCCTGGTATTGATTTAAATGACCCGTGATCGTGTCTTCCTGACACTGAAATCACCATAGATTCTGTTTTTGTATATGATTTTCAAAAAATGCTCAAGTCCAAGTTGGAAATTGACGAACTATTGGCCATTCCTTCCAGAGCCCCTCATTGAACACATATCAATTAACTGCTTTATAAAAAAACAGGCTGGCGTTTGTGCGCCAGCCTTGCAGATCAGAAAGTCAGAAAAATGATTCAGCCTGTAACTCTACGCGTCGTCGCCGCCGATTTGGTGGCTTCAGCGTCGAGCGGTTCGATCACCGGACGAGCCTCAATCAGGCGTCGAAGAGCGATGTCGTAACCAAGGTGCTGAACAATATCCAGCAACTGTGTGACCTGCCGCATGCCAACAGTATTGGCTGTGGCCAGAAGATCTCGTTGGGCATCCGTGAGCCCGATCGTCTCGTGACGAGGATCTTCGGTCATGTTGTCGTCAGCCATGTAGTCAAGCGAAAGACCAGCGGCACGACAGAGTTTATATGCGTTTTCAAGGCCCGGATTCGATTTTCCAGCAAGGATTCGCGATACCTCGGAATCGCTCACACCCGATGCGCGTGAGAGCTTTTGCTGATTCCAGCCGAGTCGGACCAGTTGTCGGTAGAGTTTTTCTGCGAATTTCATATGCGTAATCTAAGACATCTCTCCCGATTTGGGAAGATCAAAATCCACGATCGCAAGAATTTTTTCGACAAGCACCTGCTGATTTTACTTAAGATGTTTTATTAAAACAACTTAAGACACGCAGGAGAAATTGTAAAAACTACCTCGAACGACGAGTTCGGCCCTCCTGCGGGGCACTTTTTTGAAGATTTTCAAGCAGGAATTCGGTCGCTTCAGCAAAAGTATTCTCAATCCCTTCCCATCCGTGACCATCTCCAACGTATATGGCAACTCTCCCCCGTACGTTTTTAGCGGTCATGGCGTCTGCAAGCTTATACGATTGTGTATGCGGAACCAGCGGGTCTTTGGTGCCCTGGTAAGTCAGAATTGGTGGGTCGCCTTCCGACACCAGATCGACCGGCGACGCCAGCGATGCTTCTTTCATCTTATCTTTTAGAGGGCCGCCCAGGAATTTATCTACTATAGGCTTGCTGATTTCGGGAATATCGTCACCATCAAGATCGGTCGGACCAAAATAGTTCACAACAGCCCTGATTTTTGTATTTTTTCCGGTGGGCGGCAGATTTCCCTCCAGACCATCGCTTTCTCCAGCCACGCCAAGCATCAGTGCAAGATGTCCACCGGCCGAAAAACCCATTGCGCCGATTCGGTCAGGATCAATCCGATATTTGGCCGCATTTGACTTGGCCCATCTCACAGCGGCCTTAAGATCATGTACTGGTGCCGGGAAAATGGCTTTGGGTACCAGTCGATACTGCGGAGAAATTGCCACAAAACCCTTGCCAGCAAATTGATCCAGAATCCGCCTGTTTGATTCCTTATTACCGCCCGCCCATCCGCCGCCATGAATCACAAAGATAGTCGGCAGGCTTTCGCCTTCTCCTGCAGGTCTTGCAATATCCAGCTTAAGTTCAATATCGCCGGCTTTGGTATAAACCACGTCGTAGCTACGGATAGGGCCGGCAGTTTCTCCCTTTTTTGTCTCGGATACGACATCTTTTTTCGGCTCAGGTCCGGACTGATCTGCTTTTTTGGCCTCCTGAGCTGAAGCGGTCGTTGCGGCTAGAACTGTACTGAAGCACAACAATGCTAATGATCTGGAGAGACTCATGGTGTTTGCTCTTGAATTCTGGCAGTGGAAAAACTTGATTGGAAGATAAAAAAAGCCGGGAAACCGCTAAGGTAACCCGGCTTGACTTGGCTGGGGTCAATTATTTAGCTGCTGGGGCAATCGAATAAATTGCACCATCAAAGCCCAGGATGTAAATTTCGCCTGCCTGATCTTCACCAAAGGCGGCAATGGCCAGACGCTTGTTGGCCTTCAGGTCAAGCACTTCCGAATTGGCTTCCGCTTCACCCGACTGACCTTTTTCTCGCAGGGCCCAGACGCGGCCAGAGTCGAAGTCGCCATAAAAATAGAGACCGGCAAGGCTTGGATACTTCTTGCCTCGATAGACATACCCCCCGGTAATACTCTTGCCCACTGAGTGAGGGTATTCTGCAATCGGCTCGGTCTTCGGCACTGAGCTGACCAATTTCTGTCTCTTGGGGAAGGCGTGCTTGCCTTCTCGAACGCTCCAGCCGTAGTTACCACCATTGGCGACAATCACAACTTCTTCCCAGAGGTTCTGGCCTACGTCGCCAGCCCAACAGCGACCGTTCTCGCGATCGAATGTGAATTTCCACACATTTCGCAGACCAATACAATAAACTTCAGGGGCCCAGCCCTTGAACTTCACAGGCTCGCGAAGTGCAGGATTATCGGCGGGAATCCCATAGTGCTTGCCATCAGAGGGATGGTCTACATCAATCCTGAGTATTGAGCCCCACCAGTCGCTGCCGTCCTGGCCTGAGAGCAGGGGGTCGTCGGCCGCACCACTGTCTCCAAGTGAAATATAGAGCATGCCGTCATGGCCAAAATCAATACAGCCGCCATTATGGTTGCCGAAGGGGTCTTCCTTCGACTCCCAAATTATCTGCTCGCTGGCCTTGTCAGCCTTATTGGCGTTATCCTTCGAAACGCTGAAGGAAGAAACAACTGAACGACGCTTGCCCGGCTTCATGGCCGAATAATAGACAAAAAACTTGCCGTTTTCTTTGTATTTCGGGTGGAAGGCCAGGCCCAGCAGGCCTTCCTCATTGCCTTCGCGATTGACTTTCTCACGAATGTCAAGAAACTCCGTTGTTTCCTTTACCTCACCCGAGTTTTCGAAGCTCAGAATCCGGCCATCCTGCTCAACCACAAAGACACGATTCGTGCCGTCCTTGGGCCACGCGAAGGCAACAGGTCTCTTGAATTTCAATGAAGGAAAGGCGTTCTTCAAACTAATTGCCGGTATTTTCGCTTCCTGCGCCCGTGCATTCAAACCAGGCATTAAAGAGGCGAGTATAATCGACAGAACAGCAAATTTCAGGGCTCTGAAGCTGTGTGACATTGAGGAATGATCCAGTGGTAATTGCGGGCGGGCAGAAGACTGGCAGGCGGCCAAACAACAGGATGTCTGTTTGCCTGAATAAAACGGTTTATACTATCTTTAAAGACAGGCAACCGGTTGTCAACGGGCAAGTGGCCATGTGATCCGATGAAGATGAGTAATTTCCTTGCGACCTGTGAACTCAGGCATAGCTGAAATCACAGTTGACACCTGTCAATCAATGATTAAAGCAGTGGGTGCCATGGGTAATTGCGGCACCTGCTCGCAGGGCGGCGGAAACCATTACTGCTTCGGCAATTTCAGCATCGGTACAACCAGCATCCCGGGCTTTATTCACGTGGATTTCAATACAGTAGGGGCACTGGGTGGTCATCGTCACAGCAATGGCAATCAGTTCCTTGGTCTTCGCAGGAATGGCACCATCAGCAAAAGCGGCTTTGTCAAATTCCAGAAAGCCTTTCCATGCTTCGGGTGTCAGTTCGCCGAACTTTCCAAGGAGCGAGATATTCTTCATGTCGTACATTGAGAGGTTGCCTTTCAATGGGCTGGGGAATCAATTGTCTTTCGGTTTGGCGGTAGCGTCTTTTTTCTGCTCAGCTTTCTTTTCAGCCAGATCTTCAAGAAACGGTCTGCTGGATCGCTTTTGAAGCGATTCCTCAAAAATTTCAATCTCCTGGGCGTCATATCGCGAGACCAATGCCTCCAGCTCAGCCACCAGTGCCTGGGCAGCCTGCGTCAGTATCGCCTTCTTTTCGGTAATCTGGCGTTTCTGCGCCGAAATTTTTATGTCCGAAAGGCGGTTTTCATAGATCACAGGCGCTGGTGTATTCTGCCACTGGCGAAGAAGCTGCGTCACCGAATCCCAGTCCTCAGCCCTGGTTCGTTCACCCAGCCGGGCCTCAAATACAAGCCTTTTAGCGATTCCGTCGAGAATTTCGTCGCGGAACGATATGAGAGACTGCTCAAATTCAACAGCCGCCGGCTTGGTGTCAGCCAAAATGGGCGGCACCTGGTCTCCGGCCAGGATGGGCACATCCAGCAGCGGCTCAACAGCACCTCCCAACAGACGAACTCCATAGAAATCAAGGCCCGGCGGCGGTTCAAGAGTTACACGGCCATCACGATCAGTCAGTTGTGAAGCAACGACAGGTCCATCCGGCCAGCGGTGCATTTCCACCTGATAGCCGGCTATAGGGTGGCGAACCGGGCTGCCATTGGTGCTCACAAGCTGGCTGAACTGAACCTGCGTGGGCTCAGCAGCGGGATTGAGTGCAAGAGCATAGAGTTTATTGATCTGACGATACTTTCTGCCGATAGGATCTCGAAAACTGCTGATAATCTGGCTTAGCACGCCAGATTCACCTACGGTTTCGGCCTTCAGATACGTCCATGGTTCCGTGGAACTGGCGACAAATCTGCCGGACCGCTCAAAAAAGATTCGTACCAGCTGAAAATACTGATTTGGGCTTACAATCGCCCCTTCCGGAGTAGCTGGTGCAAGAGCCGAAGCCTGCAGCCGCAGGCGAACCTTGCCACCCTCGTTCGCTGCAACTTCAGCCAGCGGCCTGAAAATCAAGCGACAAAGATCAAAAATACCACGGGAAAGATCTGAAGCCGGCACAGTGTTGGTGCGTGTCGGGCCCATGTTTCCGGTTTTTGTGTCGAACTCCCGGCCTACCAGTTGCACTGTATTGGCATCAGCCCCCTGGCGTGCTCGGATTAGCCAGATTTTATCCTGCGGAAAGACGGTGCGGCGGTCATAGGCAACCTGCTCAGGCCACTGCGACCACTGGTCAAAGCTGGTATCCCATACCTGTCCTTCCACCCAATCGGGGTTAAGGCTCCAGGGCTTGCCTACAACACGTGCCGCCAGTGAAGTAAAGTCAACAAGCAGCCGGCGTCCCTGCGATTCGTCGATGGCTACTTCGTCAGTTAACGAAAACCGCAGATCAATACGATAGGGCTGAAGCTCCAGCGAAACATCAGGAGCAACAGGCACCTTGGTGTTGGTTTTCTGTTTGGAAGTGGCTTCAGTCTCTGCCGCCTGGGCTGGCACAGTTGCAGGCTTTTCTGACTGGGCCAAAAGGGCCGAAACCGTATTCAGCCAGACCAGCGAAATGGCGATAGCTTTTTTACATTTGACAATCATTGCATGGCCCCGCTCGTCAAAGACCATGATTCGATATTTTCATAAAGCGATTTCTGCCCGGGTTTAATGCCCTTCAGGCCCGATCGCCAGGCGAATCGGCGGGGGATCTGCCAGAGAGGAATCACAGGAAGTTCATCGCGACATAGCCGATCAATAAACTGGGCCGACTGACGTACTCGTGTTTCATCCCACGCTCGTTCAATGTCAAGGATATTCGACCGAGTAAGCGGGCTGGCCAGCGAGGCAAGACCATTGGCCGCTGGGCGGGCATAAAGGCCAGGGGCGATACCCGAGCCAATCAAGAAATGATCCGTTGTCGGGTAAATCACCCGGTAGGCGATTTCAAAAGGCGAACCCTGCACCAGTTTTGTCTCAAGCGAGTCTGGAGGAGAGGCTTTAAGCACCACTTCAATGCCATACTGCTTCAGATCATCAGCTATGCGGGCCACCGCGCGGGCGACATCGGCCCGACCAGGATAATCAAGTGTCAGACGAAGCTGGGGCTGCTTCAGCTCTCGCCGGGCCGAGGCAAAAAGCAGGGTAGCCAGCGACCGGTCATAAGGCTGAGGCTTTACCGTATTGTCGTCCCAGCTTGTGCCTTTTATGAACACGCCATCGGCGATGATCTCATCAGGTTTGGGCGGCCTTTTCAGGAATTGTTCTTCCAGAATCTCAGGTCGATTCAGGGCATAGCCCAGGGCACGGCGGAACGAGCGATTACGAATCACAGGCGAGCGGCCATCAAGTGCCAGCAAGTGAATTTCGGGCGTGGCATAATCGGCTATGACAATCTGTTCACCTTCCGGCTTAACAGCGTCGTATTCCACGGGAACATGTTCAACCAGATCAACCCGACCATCAAGCAAAGACTGCCAGCCCTCGGATTCATCAGGAATCACCTGCTCCTGAATGCGAAACAGGCCATCAGTTATCTCAGGCCGACGCTGAAAGACATTCTGCACACCCGATGACTCAACCGTGGGCGGTTGCCATAGATAACGGCCTGACCCAACCCACGCCGACGCGGCCAGCTCTTCCGCCTGCGATGTTTCAGCCGGTGCCACCCGCCGCAGGAACCATGATTCAGGCTGAAAAACCGGCCGTGTAAACCTGACCTGAATTTTACGATCATCGCTGGCCGTAACTGAATCAACAAGGCTGGCCCACACACCGTGAAAAGCCGGGCTGGTGGGCTGGGCCCAGGCACTCATGGCAGCCACCACATCGCGGGCGTTAATCGACCTGCCAGTAGACCATTTCAAGTCGGCCTTGATAGTAAGTTGGGCGGTGCTGAGATCAGTCATCTCGAATTTCTCGAGTAGCTGGTCGTTATTCTGACCTTTGAAAGAGGATTCCTGCAGATCTTTCAGCAGTGGCTTGAAAACCAGGCCCATCATACGATCAGCCGAAGGCCCGGCCTGCCATGGCTGGGGCGGTTTATCAACCGGCTCGGTCACTGCCACTCGCAGCGTGGGCCAGGTGGCCATGGCTTCTTCCCTTGCCTGAGCCAGGCCGGAAAGTTCGGGCCAGGCTCGCCAGGCAGAGTTCAGGAAATCAAGTCGCTCGGGCTTGTCTTTCGGGGCATCGGCGAGGAACTGGCCGGCAGCTTTTTTCAACTCGGCTTCCAGAGATTTCAGGGCTTCAGAAGCGGCATCTAGCGACTTGATTTTGGCATGGCTCTCGCGTGCTCGCTCATAGCGTTGATTTTTCAGGTCGCCTTCCGCCAGCTTTGCCAGACCTTCAACCGCCAGAGACCGGGCTTCCTTGTCCTTATTGTCAACACCAAGCACCTCGTTCACGAACTGCAGGCCCGAGCTATATTCCTCAACAGCAAAGCGGTCTCGTGCCTCAGCCAGCAAAAGCCTGCGGTGCGTTGCGGCCAGGCCATTCCATTTTGGCTCGCGAGCCTGCACATATAAAAGATATTCAAAGGCTTTGGGGTAGTCCCTGGAGTCTATCAGCCGGTTAGCCTCAGCCAGCAACATGTCCTCAAAATAAGTGACTTGTGTAATATCTTCTCTGTAAAGTGCATATTCCGTGCCCTCGGCCTCAAGCGGTTGCACGAGCAATCGCATGGCCGGATTATTCTCCAACTCCCGGGCTCGAGCTTCGGCTTCAGGCGATCGCTTGCCCCTGATGGGCCGTTGGCCAGGCTTTTTCAGGCCGGGTGGAAGCGGCCGGGGGGCGACTGGCTCAATCAGCAGATCCGAATTATCCTTGAGAAACACTCTGTCAAAGGGGGCTTTGGTCAGGAGCGATTCAGCATCTTTACCGACAGTTGTCGTTGATGGTGCCTGTGCATGCAATCGTAGCAGGCCGGCAACAAGCATCATCCAGACCAATGAGAAAAGGCCAGTTCGACCAACTAGCCGCCACAGCCGTGACTGGTCTCTCATGGTTTTTTCTCTGTTTCAGTGGTGGCTGAACCGACCTGTCGCACCAGGCCAGGTCGTTCGATTACCAGCCAGCCGGATTCTCCCCTGAAAACCGGGCCCTGCACCCATGTGCCAAGTGCCATCCGGCGCGGCTCGGGCTCGTCAATCTTCCAGGTGATCAACTCCGACTCCTTGTTCTGCCCAAGCCACGCAAGCTCTTTGGCCTCAAAAATCGGTCGGCCGGCAGGCATGGCACTAGGCATTTTCGTCTCGACCTGAGTCTGCCCTGACTCATCAACCAGCCGAATCAGCCCCGATGGATGAAAGAGCAGGGCTTTGGCACTGCCCAGCGGATATAGCCGAGTGCCGGCACCCGGAAAAGTCCATGTGGACTGCGTAGAGAGATCTCGCCCGGCCAGCGAAACGACCGAACCGCCTGACATCAGGGCCAACACCGCCCGCCCCGTTGAAACCAGCGTACCGCTGAACTTCCCTTCCAGCGTTACTCGCGACGTTTGCCGGAGCTTTGCAGGCATACCTTCAACCACCAGGCGAATGAGCCGGCCGCTGTCATCGGCCAGAATAATCGATTTATCTTCAAGCCCCACCATGGCCTGCCACTTCCAGGGCGAGGTCTTTTCGTAATCAGGCACAAATGGCTGACCCACGGGCGTGCCATCTCTGGCCGAGGCGATCGCCACCTCGCCGCCCAGGCCGGCAATCACCAGCATGTCGTCAAGCAGGAGCGTTGGTATGCCAGTTTCTACCGGCAATTTCAATTCCTGCACTTCTGAACTGCCCGTGCGGCGAATACTGATTCGATTGGGAAATTGCTCGGAAAGACCAATCCGTGCCGAACCGGCATTGTGCCAGACCCACGTCGGACCTGTCTCAGTTTCTGCACCCGGCTCTTTTTTCGGCGTCGGCCAGGCGTAAATACCACCCGGTACGGCCGGCTGCAGCTTCATTTCATACGAAGCGCCCGCAGGATCAACCCACCTCAGGGCTCCGGCCTCAATTCGCTCTTCGGCAAGTTCAACCGGCATTCCCCAGCTGGTTGACCACACCGGCTTGTCCTCACGAATATCCACGGCGACAATCGCCCTGCCAAGGTCGCGATGAATCGAGAGCGTGACAAGATAAGTATTGTCGTCCAGCTTCTGAATCGGCTGAACCGGGTAACCTTCAGGCAACTCCCACGAACGCATCACGCTCAGGCGACCAGACTGCGGATCAAGCCGATAATGTTTCAACGTGCGGTCTACCATCAGAGCTTCTCGCTGACCAATGGCAATTGTCGAAGTTGGGTGCGCTGGTGCAGTCGTTGCCGGGCTTTTGCCAACGCTGGCCAGTGGCTTGGCAAGCGTGTAATCGCCTATGCTGTAAATGCCAAAACCGCCGCGATCGTGGCTGACCCAGAGCAGATTGCCCTGTTGGGCCGGGCCGAAGACCGGCCAGCCTTCCAGCGGTTCCTGCTGAAGTCGTTGCGGAATGCCCGTACGGTCATCAATCAACCATGTCTGCAGGTTTCCTGCCCTAAGACCAACTTGTTCAGGAAAAAGAAGAAATCGGCCGGAACGTGCAGGACGGGCTTTTAGCGTGCCTTTTTTGTGCCCGACATAGACGCTGCGAAGGCATGATTTGGGCTCGACCTGAAGCACAAACAGCACCGATTGGTCGCCGGGCACGTAAAGTGTCTGGTTATTCTGCGAAACCAGGAGCGAGCCAGCCAGCGGAAGCTGTAAGTCAAGGCCATCACGTAGTGCCCCCGTAGCCAGATCAAGCCAGAGAACATGACCCTTCGCCGGCAGAATTGTGATCAGCCTGTTACCAAGCACCAGCGGCTGCTGGCTGGGCGTGTCGCCGAGTGGTTGCCGCCATATTGTTTTACCAGTCTCAATTTCGGTTCTGACAATTGACTGATCTCTGTCATCGTAGCGAATGACCGAGGGCGGCGACTCTTCAACCAGGATCAATGGATCAAAGCCCTGCTGCATTCCGGCGGGCACCTGCCAGACTGGCCGACCTGTCTTCTGATCAAGGCCGACGGCAAGGCCCGCACCCGATTCGACAACAATACTCTTCACATCCAGAGGCGGGGACGCAGAAGTATCGGCTGCGGTCTGGCGGCTGAAAACCGTCAGGGGCGGGCCAAGCGGCTGGGCAGGATCATCTCTTACAGCATCACGACTGATTTTCAGGGGTTTGACATTCTCCCTGACCTGTGTATTGGCCTGATCAAGCCGCCGACTCAGCCCTGTGTCCGAGATCAGGTCGGGATAACTGGCCAGCAGCAGGTCGCGAGCCTGAAAGGCAGCAAGGGCATCTTTACTTTTAAGGGCATCGTCCATCTTTACCAGAGTACGATTCTTCATTTCGCCCTTGGCCACGGCAGCTTCCGCCTCAGCCATAATCTGATCAACCTTGAGCCGGGCCCGCTGTGCCGGGGCGGCCTCGCCGGCAAGATCCTGATGCAGCCGGTAAGCTGAACGGGCCTGCTCCACACTCTCCGTGTTGGCACTCTGCCTGGCGCGACTGGCCAGATCTCGCGTCATCGCAGCCACCACTTCCGCTGCATTCATCTGCTGGTCTTTCCAGGCAGGTTCTTCGCCCAGCTTTGTCAGCTCATCGCCTGCAAGTTTAAGTGCAGCAGCCAACTGCGGTGTCTGGCCCTCCGATAAATCTCGCACCCGGGCCAGCGTTTCAAGAACCCTGGCCCTGCTCGAACGATCCTCGGCGGGCCGCATCCTCAAAAAAGTACGCAATTGTTCAGAACTGGTTTTGAAATCATTGGCCTCATATGCGGCCACACCGGCCGCAAATGCCCGATTCGCCCGCGTTCGGTCGATAATCCACCAGAGACCGGCAGCCACAATCACCAGGAATATCAGTGTCACACTCAGCAGGATAATTTTCGGGGCGCCTGCCAACTTGCGGCCAGTCTCTTCTTCTTCAGCAAAAACCGTCAGGCCACGGGCCGAATCAGCTGCGACCGTGACTGGTGCCACTTCTGCTGCAGCTTTGGCTGAAGTCTTTTCAACAGGCTTTGCTGCAGACACACCCTTGGCTGGGGCAGCTTTGGCAGCGACTGGTTTGGCTGCAGGAACTTCGGCAATGTCATCCCAGTCAAGCTCAAGAGGAGGTGCTTTTTTCGCTGCCGCTGGCTGAGCAGGTGCTGCAGCCGGTTTCGGTTGAGCCTTGGGTGGCTGGGCAACAGGCGCGGCCGGGGCCGACCTGGCCTGAGCCTCTGACAGCAGAAGGCGAAACCCGCCAAAACCCATTTCATCGCCGGGATTAATGGCCGCCTGGGCAACTCGCCTGCCATTGTGTTTAAATGACTTGCCTTCAGGGGTCGCCTCGATCACCACCTTGTCGCCTGCAACTTTCAGCCGGGCATGAATCGGTTGAACTTCACCATCCATTATCTGAATGTCGCAAACGGCGTCAGAACCGATCAAAAGCGACCCTGACCGGGGCAGGTTAAATGTCTGGGGTGATCCACCGGGCCCGTGAAGTTCCAGAATTGCCATTTTTGCCGATTCCTGCGATCTGAATCAAAAGTTGCAGATACGATTATTTGGTTCAATACGATTAACGCAGTGGCTCCTGCGAGGCCACCACCAGTTCAAATCCGCTACCGCTTCGAGTCACACGAAAGCGGGTCCGCTTGATCTGCCCTGGCTGGCGACGGGCAAATGCCACTTCAAGCTGTGCCAGCCGGTCAGCAGATTCTTTGCTGTAGAAGTGAAAAATGGCACCCTGGCCGGGGTCAATGCCTGCATTCCGGAACAGCTGCTGGTCAATTGCCTTGCGGCCCCCGCCAAGCCACAGGAAATAAAGTCGCTGCTCGGTCTCGGGCGAGCCTTTGCGAATTGTTGGCCTGGGGCTTGACAAATTCTTGGCATAAGTCAATTCGTTGCCACTGGCAACAGCCACTTCCACACCCATGGCATCAAGAGCCCTGGCATAATCCTCCACCGTCTGGCCTGAATCGTAAACTATGTTCCAACGTTGCTCTCGAGGCACACCGCCCGTTCCTGGCCCAAATCCGTAACCTGGCCGCCCGGTGCCTCTCTGGCTCGATCGCTTGCCTGTGGCTACCGCACCACCCGAAGAAACCGCCGGGCCCAAATCCATCGTCACCACGGCCTCGCCATCCGACACCAGTCCGTCAAAAACCTGGTCAGGTGTCATCGCCACCGATGGCTCTTCAAATTCGCTTGCGTTTGATTCATTGTTCGATGCGGCTGCCCCATAAGCTGCACCCGGCACCTCAATCGTTTCCGACTCGCCTACTGTGCCATCAAGCGTGCCACCACCACCGCCCGAGACTTCAATAATTTCGATCGGTGCAGCATCCGGCAAGTTGAAGGCCTGCATTGTCAGAAACTGGATAAAAAGCCAGCCCACGATGCAGGCAACGCCGAGGATCAGCGAAATCAACCCGGAAACAGTGCGGTCATACTGTGTCTCGCCCCGGATAATCCGACCCGTTGCCTGCTCAGCAATGGCGGCCATGCTCATCGCCGACCTCCCGCTGCAGCTTTGGCGGCAGGCACAGGGGCAGGAGCCGACAGCACGGCACCTGCAAAATATTCACGCCAAGCCCTGGCTGAAGTGCGTTTAATCTCGTTGGCTGCTGAACGATCCGCTGAATCGGTTATCTCAGGGCCGTAGCTGGCCAGCCTTCTTGAGAGAAACTGCAGGCCTTTGCCCGCCTCAATCGCCACCGGATCGTCGGCATCTTCAAGAGCCTCCAGAATGAGCGGCAGAACACTCCGGTCATTCATTCGCGAAAGCGACCATATCGCTATTACCCGAAGCTGGGGGTCAGGCGAGCGCGATAGCCGGATCAGCCTGTCCCTGTGCGGTTTCAGTGCGGCTTCGCCCTGCAGGCTGTAGGCATTCATCAGGCCCGCTTCTATCGCGGCCGGGTCGCCCTGGAGTTTGGGGTCGGCCAGGGCTTCAAGCATGCCTTCAACGGCTCCTGTCATGGGGCTGACACCCACTCGGCCTGCTCGAATCACCAGATCATTCAAATTCTTTGGCAGGCCCTTGCCGCCTAACATGTTGGCTGCTCCCAGCCGCCGTTTTTCCGCCTTCTGAATCGAATCCCGCGTGCTTCTGGCCGCAAAAAGAATTGCCCAGGCCGTGTTAACATTCGGCCCATACTGGGAATCAAACATTCCGTCCGTGCCCATGTGGCTGTTAATGAAGTTCAGACCAATGTCATACCATGCCTTGGTGCCCAACACTTCCACATCATTCAGCGATGCCACCCGTTCAATCGAATAAAGGGCATAGTAAGGGGTTTCACCATACATCTGTTCGACACCAAAATTGGCAGAAAGCCAACCCATTCCCCGCTGAATGCCGCGACGCAGGTCATCCATTGAGGTTGACATACCACGTGTCTGGTTCTGCGGTGCATCGGGCACCTCATCGCCGTTTTCATCGAGACTGATCAACAACTTGCTTTTCGGCTTGTTTCCAATCTTTTCCTGGTCTCTTGGAGTACGAACCCTGGAAAGCTGCGACTGACAAATCAGCAGGCTGCCTGTGCCAGCCGCTGTTAATGAAACAGTCGGCTCCCGCTCGCCTGTGCCCGGCTGGTAGGTAAATCCACCCGATGTTCTCTGCGTACGCAACAACCACGTTGCCGCCCTGTCAAAAACATTCGGATTGATCGCTATTTCCAGGTTTGTCGCTTCCCACAGACCCAGCAGTGCAAACTGCGTCAACGAAGTATCACCCGTGCCTGGCTGCGAGGCATGTATCACATAGCCCCACGAACCGCTGGAAGTCTGCTTCGAAATTATAAAGCTGGCCAGATACTCAACCTGACGTTTATAAGCCTCTGCATCGGCATTGGCAAACATGATAAGCAAGGCCGCAGCTTCATAAACCGATTTGTCTTCACCCTCGGCAGCATTATAAAATGTGCCGGTCACCCGGGCCGAGAGCTTGCGAAGGGCATCGGCAATCTCGGGCCTGGTCTTCGGCATTCCCGACTTCAATAAAGCCAGAGTGCACATGGCCAGATAACCAGGGCGATCATCGGCGGCAACCTTCGATGCCAGCACCGGAGCCGCCCGCTGAATGATCAACTGAGCTGTCGGGTTCTCAAATTCCTTACCCGGCGGCTGAAATGCCAACAAATGACCGGCACGGGCAAGCTGGCTCAGCAATAATGCCATGCTGATCAAACACTTGCGCATGCTTTAATATCCTCGGTAAATGGGCGTTCAAATGCGTCCTGCGTCCCGATTTATTTGATCAGCGGCCTGATCTCGATTTTGCGGAACTGGATCTCCGCGCCTTCTGACTGAAACTGTAGTTTGCCTTCCGTGTGGCTTGACTTCGTACCAATATTCACCACATAACCGTTGACGATGTTGATGATCGTATCGCCGTCGCACACCACTTCCATGCGATTCCATTCGCCTGTCGGGGCTTCCACGTCTTTCTCACCCCTGAAACCCAGTACATCCTTCCACTTGGGATCGCGTCCCCACCAGTCATAACGTCCACCATTGTGCGTCTCCTCCTTGCCCTTTTCAGGATCGAAGACCATGGCTCGCCCTTCGCGGCGAATCTTGCAGGTCAGGCTCGGCTTATTCTTGCCTGCCACCATAATAAAGTCGCCGCAACCGCCTTCAATAATCTGGCATTCCTGCGACTCCATCCAGTGCCCACCCACGGCACCGTCTTCACCCACACAATGCAGCAAAATGCCTGAGTCTCGGGATTTATCTTTACGTGGGGCGAACGTGCGGGGACCCCACCGCCATTCTGTTACCAGATGATAATTTTTATACTTATCCTTGGTCGTCACGGCCCCAAAATCTTCGCCACTGATGACAAGCAGTCCGTCTTTCACAGTAAAGACCTTTTCAGGGTCATCCAGCTTGTTCCTGTGTGTATACGTATAAAAACCGCTCAGATCCTTGCCGTTAAATTCAAGAACCGGATTGCCGGAACGTACTTTCGGAAGATCTTTTGAAAACGAAGGTGCGTTGGATCGCTTCAAGTCTTGTGCAGTCAGGCTGTTAATTAATAACAGAACGACCATTGAAAGGCTCAGGGCAACAGCAGAAACAAGCGAGTTTTTCTTCAGCATCATGCTCTTCCTTAAGAAACCTGTATCTATCAGCGATCCTCAACCACGCGACCGGTGCACGCGACCACCCTGATTGCGACAGAGCTTCTCAACCCGGGCCATCATCTCAGGTGTGTTACATGGAATGGTCAGGACCATGCCCTGATTTTTCGGCATCAGATCGGGAGGCGTTTCACCCAGCTGGTCGGTACGCACACCCATCTGCACCAGGGCCTGAATGACTGAATTACCCTGAGCCGCATTGGCAAAATAGACCAGAACACGAGGTGCGGTCTCTGCAGGCTCGGCCTTACCGGGACGAATTGTCGGAGTTTCCATTGGATTTGATCAGGGAATCTTCCACGGGCATGGTGTTAGAAATTCATTCATTACAGTTTGCCAAGCCACCGAATGATAAACAAGAGTCCGCCTGAAAAAAACCGCCAGTCCTGCTACAATATCCTCACGCCTGACTCTGTTAGATCTGTGGCCACCGCCGCCAGAAACCAGTTCACAGACTTCGGGTCAATGGCCTGCCTGCAGGAAAGCCCGATGCCAGAAGTGATTATCGTTGGTGGCGGAGTCATCGGCCTTTCACTGGCCTGGGAACTTTCCCGCCGGGGAACAAGTGTCGAACTCTTCGACAGCCACGAAATCGGCCGCGGTGCCTCGTGGGCCGGGGCCGGCCTCGTCCCGCCCCCTCACCGGGCACCTGACCTCACCGACCCCACATGCCTGCTGCGAGCCCGGTCAGCACATCTTTATCCCATTTGGTCAGAGCAACTTAAAGACGAAACAGGCATCGACAACGGGTTCCGTGTCTCGGGTGGGCTCGATGTGGCACTTCACCCCAGAGAAGAACCGGCCCTGCAATCAATGACAGGCCGATGGCGCAAACAAGGCATTCGCTTCGAACTGGTTGACGACATCCGTGCAGTGCAGCTTGAACCTCTTCTAACAAAAGAGTTTACGCGTGCATATTACCTCCCGGAACGGGCCCAGATCCGCAACCCGCGTCATCTTCGCGCCCTTCAGGCTGCCGCTGCCAATCGCGGTGTCCGGTTTCACACTCATTCCCCAATTCGCGAATTTATTATGGATAACAATGCTGTTAAAGGAGTTACAACCGACCTGTACAATCATTTCTCTGAGACGGTCGTCGTCACGGCCGGGGCCTGGTCGGGTCATTTTCTTGAAAAACTTGGTGTCGAGATGCCCACACGTCCAATCAAGGGGCAGATGCTGCTGCTCGATCCCGGCCGAAAAACACTCATTCATATCATTGAGCATGAGAAATGCTATCTTGTGCCTCGCGACGAGGGTCTGGTGCTGGCCGGGGCAACTGAAGAATTGGTCGGCTTCGATGAGTCGCTGACCGACGACGCCCGAACGATTCTCTGGCACGAAGCAACCAGCCTCGTTCCTGAACTTGCACATGCAAAAGTTATCAGGCAATGGTGTGGATTTCGCCCGGGTTCAAAAGACTCAAGACCTTATCTGGGTGAAGTTTGTGGTGTTAAAGGCCTATTCGTTGCCACTGGCCATCAGCGGGCCGGACTGTCACTTTCGCCCGCAACGGCCGAGAGCCTTGCTGATGTCATCACCGGGCAGCCACCGCGTGTGAATCTTGATGGTTACCGCATTGACCGCGAACCGGCTGCCAGCCGCAACGATACCACACGTTCCTGATTTTCAATCGTCGCTTTCGGATTCGGCCAGTTGCCGTTGGCAATTTAAGTTGAGTGCAATACATTAATTGTGATGATTCAATCATTTCGGACATGTCGGAAAGAATCGACAAGGCCATGAAACTGACGACCGCATCGCAGAAATTCATACTGCACTGGGGCGAGATGGGTCAAGCATGGGGTATAAACCGTACCATGGCCCAGATTCACGCCCTGCTGTTTATCTCGCAGGAGCCTCTCGACGCCGAACAAATCAGCCTTTTGCTTGATGTCAGTCGGTCGAATGTTTCCACCAGCCTGAAAGAACTGATCACCTGGGGCGTCATCAAAAAAGTGCATGTCATCGGCGATCGCCGAGACCGCTTTGAAGCCCTGAAGGATGTTATGGAAACCTTCCGCGTGATCATGGGCGAGCGTAAACGTCGAGAAATGGACCCCACGATCTCACTGCTTCAACAGTGCGTCGCCGAGGCCCGGACTGGTGGCGACACCGATCAGTACACAAGCGAGCAACTCCAGAAAATGCTTGAGTTTGTGCAGATGATCACTCTCTGGTACAGCCAGGTCGACCGGCTCAGTTCCAACTCAATGAAACGCCTGCTTCGTGCCGGGGCCAAAATTGCAACCCTCTTTGGCACCACTGAAACTTCAACTTGATTTGATTTCCGATTCTGCATGTGCCTCAGATCGAAAATTCTGGAAATTTCAAACATTTCATCAAACAACTATATTTTGTTATTTCATCCGCTCGAATATAATAATGTATTGACAATTAATCTGCCCGATGGCCCCACCCGATCGGCCTTCGCATGCCACGAATTGACATTCTCCGATACACCGGTTTCTTCAGGAACTCACAACTACTGATTGTGACAATGCTTGCGGCATGCGCTCTGAGTCACACATCGAATGATGTCCTGGCCGATGAAGGCATCAATCTTTTTGAAAAATCGATCAGGCCCGTACTCGTTGCCAACTGTTACAGTTGCCACTCAGCCGAAGCGGCTAAAGCTGGTAAACTCAAGGCTGATCTACTGTTAGACACCAAACAGGGCATGCTTGCCGGCGGCGAAAGCGGCCCCGCTCTTGTACCGGGCAATGCGAAAGAAAGCCTTATTATTGAAGCACTTCGCTACGAAACCTACGAAATGCCGCCCAAGGGTAAGCTGCCCGGGGAAGTGATTGCGAACTTTGAAAAGTGGGTCAACCTTGGTGCCCCAGACCCTCGTGATCAATCTTCCGCCACACCCGCACCTCGCCGCACTGAGTTCAGCATCTCCGATACCGATCGCAAACACTGGTCATTTCAGCCCATACGTCAACCGACCATCCCCCGGGTCAAGCAGGTTGACTGGGCCAAGACCGACATCGACCGATACATTCTGGCCAATCTTGAAAGCAATAGCCAAAAGCCTGCCGCCGCTGCAAATCGTGAAACACTGCTGCGGCGAATCAGCTTTGTTCTGACGGGCCTTCCTCCACAACCTGCCGAAATTGCGGCTTTCCTGGCCGATCAATCGCCCGATGCCTACGAGAAAATGGTTGACAAACTCCTGAACTCCAGTGAGTTCGGTGTGCAATGGGGTCGCCACTGGCTTGATGGCGTGCGATATGCCGACAGCATCGACAAATCATCCGCCTACAAAAATTGGGTGATCGGCAGTTTTAACAACGATCTGCCTTACGATGAGTTTCTCAGGCTACAGCTCGCCGGCGACCTGATACCGGCCAGAAACGCCAAACCCGAACGCATTCACGACTCGGGTTCTTCGTTGGACGGTATCACCGCCACAGGCATGCTGAGCCTTGCCTCGTGGGAACAGGTGGGTCGTGACTTCGCCGTGGCCGAAATTGTTGACAGCCAGATTGACCTTGTCGGACGCCAGTTCATGGGCCTGACTCTGGCATGTGCCCGTTGCCACGACCACAAATTCGATCCCATTTCCACCGAAGATTATTACGGCCTTGCCGGTATTTTTTTCAGCAGTCACATCGTCGACGGCACGCTGATCGCCGACGACCGCCTTGGCAACAACATTCTCGAAACACCTCTGTTAAACAAGTCAGAATCCGCCTTCAATCGCCGGATCGACGACCAGGTGGCAAAACTGCAAGCTGAAATTGCTGCGATCGAGAAGAAAATTCCCCTGGCCGCTCGACTGGTAAATCTGAGAGTCGAGATGGCAGATATTGAAGCCAAACTGGCCAAAGCGAATGCCACGACCAAAAAATCCCTGACCGAACAATCCGCCAAACTCAAAACCGAGCTTGAAAAGCTGGAAGCCGACCAGAAAAAGAACGGCTGGAACGCCAACCCGCCTGAGCTAATGGCTATCGATTCCCTGAAAAAGCAGGGTGATGATCTGAAAAGAACCAAAAAAACCGGCCAGAAGGCTGTAGCCATTGCTGAAGGAGGCGTGCCTGGCAGCAACCGCGCCAAGATAGGCGACGCTCCGGTCTACATCCGTGGCGATTACCAGAGGGAGGGCAGGGTGGTGCCCCGCCGCTTTCCCACAATCATCGCCGGCGAAAGCCAGAAGCCAATCGCCCGCGAATCGGGCCAGAGCGGGCGCCGCGAACTTGCCGATTGGCTTGCCTCACCAGATCATCCGCTCGTGCCAAGGGTAATGGTCAACCGCATCTGGCAGCATGTGATGGGCCGGGGGCTGGTTCGGTCGCCCGATAACTTTGGTGTATTGGGTGATCGTCCCACACACCCCGAACTGCTTGATCATCTGGCACTTCGTTTCATTAATTCGGGTTGGTCAACCAAAAAGCTGATACGCGAGATATTGGTCTCAGCAGCATTTCAGCAGTCAAGCCTGGCAGCGCCGGAAGATTACAAAAACGACCCTGAGAATGAGAAAATCAGCCACTACAATCGCAGACGACTGACCTGGGAAGAATTGCGGGATAGCCTGCTTTTGACATCAGGGCGACTGATTGAAGAGGCTGATCGCAGCCAGGGCAAAAACCAGTCAAACCAATTGCCCCGTACAGCTTATGAGCTGCAGGACCGGAAGAAAGCAAACATCGCGGCCGCTCTGTTTGACGCTGCCGACCCGAAATCAATAGTACCTCTTCGGGCAGAGACTACAACAACGCCACAGGCCCTGTTCATGCTCAATAACAGCCTGGCGACCGACTCGGCTGTCGCACTTGCCGCAAGGCTTGGCTCTGATCCCGGCCTGAAGACTGACGACCAGCGCATCGCACGTCTCTGGCTGCTGATCTACAACCGTAAAGCCCGGGCCGATGAAATTGAAATGGCCAGTCGCTTTCTGGCCGAAAACCATTGGGAAGAGCTGATCCAGGCTCTATACTGCACCAGCGAATTCATGTTTATCGACTGACCTTCAATCAGTTCGTGGGAGAGCCCTTGGTCATGTCTGACACGCAAAATGTAAACGAACCCCGCCGCCAATTCTGCTCTATTGACCGTCGCAGCATGCTGCGTGGCCTGGCTGGCGGTTTTGGCTCGGTCGGACTGGCGTCGATCTTAAGCGAGTCAGCTGCCGCTGGCTCGACAAAACTCTCGGATCTGCCTCATTTCCCAGCCCGGGCCAAACGTGTCATTTTCCTTTTCATGAATGGTGGCCCATCACAGATGGACACCTTCGACCCCAAGCCTGGCCTGACCAAATGGGCGGGCAAGCGGCTGCCCGTACTTGAGCAGAACACCAACAAACTTCTGGGCAAGCCACGACCACTGGGAAATGCGTTTCCTTCACCCTGGAAATTCGCACGTCATGGCGAGTCGGGTATTGATGTCAGCGAACTCTTTCCGCATGTTGCACGCCAGGTTGATAAAATCTGCCTGCTGCGATCCATGTGCTGCGACAGCTTTTTCCACGCTCAGGGCACTCTTGAGATGATGACCGGCAGCGGCCTCTTCCTCCGGCCGAGTATGGGTTCATGGATGACATATGGCCTGGGCACAGAAAACCGCGACCTGCCGGGCTTTGTTGTGCTGGGAAACCCCATGAGCCTTGTTGACACGACCAAGGCCTTTGGCTCAGCATTCCTGCCGGCTGAGCATCAGGGCACCTTCCTGCCCGACCTGAAAGACCCTGTGCCAAACCTGAAACCCTATCGCTCAGAATCAGACCAGCGGGCTCAGCTTGATCTCATTCGTGCCCTGAATCAGAAACATCTTGAAGGACGAGAAGACACTTCGGCTCTCAATGCCCGGATCGAATCTTTTGAACTGGCTTATCGCATGCAATCGGCAGGTGCCGAGGCTTTTGACCTTTCACGTGAATCAAAAGCCACACGCGACCTCTATGGCGCCGACGATAAAATAACCGGCGACTACGGCCAGAAATGCCTTCTGGCCCGAAGACTGGTTGAGCGAGGTGTGCGTTGCGTGATCGTGAACCATCGCGACTGGGACCAGCACAGCAAGCTGGTGGAAGGACACACCAAGAATTGCCGTGAAGTCGATCAGCCCATCGCCGGCCTCCTGGCCGACCTGGCGGGCAGGGGCCTGCTTGAAGACACCCTGGTGATCTGGGGCGGTGAATTCGGCCGCACACCAAATACCGAAGGCAAAGACGGCCGCGACCACAACACTGCGGCTTTCAGCATGTGGCTGGCCGGTGGCGGTGTAAAAGCTGGCTACATTCACGGCGTGACCGACGAATTCGGCGCCTATGTCACCGATGGCCGGATGCACGTGCACGACCTGCATGCCACCATCCTGCACCTGATGGGCATTGATCATCTGCGACTGACGTACCGCTATGGCGGCCGGGACCATCGCCTGACCGATGTTCATGGCACCGTCGTCAAAGACATTCTCGCTTGAATTCAGAACGAAAACGGCTGCCCGCTCAGTTTCTGAATCTGTAAAAACTCATCGCCGGGTCTGTTGATGTACAAAATCAACCAGCCGTCGCACATTATCTGGCGGTGTCGATGGCAGAATTCCATGACCCAGGTTGAAAATATGCCCGGGACGACCACCGGCCTGGTCAATAATCAGGCGGGTCTGCCGCTCAATTTCGGCCCAGGGGCCCAGCAGCAGCACCGGGTCAAGATTCCCCTGAACGGCCACATCATGGCCAATTCCCGCCCACGATTGATCCAGATCAGCCCGCCAGTCAAGCCCGATCACCCATCCACCGGCCGCCTTCTGGGCCCTTAACAGGTGCCCGGTATCGGTACCGAAATGAATTGTTGGAGTACCGGGACGAATGCCCTCAAACAAGCGTTTCATGTGGGGCTGCACGTGGCGGGAATAGTCGCGCAGAGACAGATTCCCTACCCAGCTGTCAAATAGCTGCACGCAGTCTGCCCCGGCCAGAATCTGGGCATTCAGATAAACAATCGTTGCCTCGGTCAGCCTCGCCATCAGTTCTGAAAATGCCTCAGGATACTGATACATAAAGGCTTTGGCTTTGTCATAGTGGCGGTTGCCGCCCCCTTCAATCGCATAACAGGCAAGTGTAAAAGGTGCGCCGGCAAAGCCGATCAGGTCGCGGTGCCGTGGCAGGTCGCGGCGAATCATTGTCACCGCCTTATAAACATACTCCAGCGGTTCCGGGCCGGGCATGGCCTGCACTCGCAGCAGATCTTCCGGAGAACGCACCGGGTTATAAATCACCGGCCCATCGCCTTTGACAAACTGTAGATCAAAGCCCATCGGCTGCAGGATCAGCAGAATATCGGCAAAAAGAATGGCTGCGTCGGTGTCAAGCCAGTTGGCAGCTTCCACCGTTACCTGGGCGGCCAGCTCGGGCGAGTGGCATAACTCCAGAAAGCTGACTTTCGATCTCAGCTCGCGATACTCCGGCTGATAACGACCCGCCTGCCGCATCAGCCACACCGGCGTGTGCGAAGGAACCTCGCGATGACAGGCCGCCAGAAACGGGTTTTTAGTTGATACAGCCATGTTCACCATTGAGTTTCAGATTTTTATATTCAATCATGCGTTTTCAATTGGCCCGAACGCATTCGCCGAAAGCGTTTTTTTTGTCCGCTTCCAGCCCCTGGCCAAAGCCTGCACCAGCGGCCCCAGCTTGGGGTGTTCAGGCTCTATATCAGGGCTCAGGCCAAATTCAACAAGCGTTTCAGTGGCAATCGGGCCGACCGACGCCACAATCACATTTCCGGCAATTGCGGCCCGCAGGCTCTCCCATTTTTCACCGGCCACTTCCTTCAAATGCCTGATCTGCTGGGCGCTTGTCACTACCAGTGCACCGGCCTTGCCATCAATCATCTGGCGAATAGCAGACTTAAGCGGCCCGAGATCATCTGGCAAAGCCCAGCGATAAACCGGCACCGGCACCACGTTGCTGGCACCTCTGTCAAGCAGCCCCTGTATCAGGTCGGCGTTTGATGCACCATATTCCTGAATGGCAATCGACTTGCCTGCCAGAGGATATTTGGCGTCAAGAGTTTCCAGAATATCACGCCATGTATTTGGCTCGGGCACCTGCACATCCACTCGCACGCCCCAGCCACGCAGCACTGCAAAGGGCTTGGGCCCACGAGCCACCACTTTGACGTTTGCCAGAGCGGTCCGCCAAGTCTCCGCCGCAATTGAAGTCTCAATCGATTCGGCAAGGTGCTTTGTGCCGACGCCTGTCAGGAAGATGACAGCGTCAAAGGCACCGGCCATCAGATTTTGCGCGAATTCAAGTGCGGCCGGGTTCTCGCCTATGGCAATCTCCTGCATGGAAGGGGCACGCACCACCACGCCACCTGCACGCTCAATCAGGGTGGCTGTCTGGTCCGACATCCGGCTCTCAAGTGCTATCACCCGCAGGCCTTCAAGCGATACAGCAAAATCTTCCAACCCGGTTCGCTCCTTCTCCTGCCCTTCCAATGACCAATTGATATATGATTTTAGCGAGCGGTCCCGATTTTTACCACGAACCCGCCAGTGCGATTCTTGCTTCCCATTACATTGCTGAATAAACTGGTGCGATTGGCCGGACGAATCTGACAATATCATTGTAATGGTGAAATACTGATGAAATACCCTCGACTGATCACCCTGGCTGTCTTGCAAGTCCTGGCCTTACATAATCTTTCTGCCAACGACCTCTATCAGCCGAAGACCTTTAAAATCGGCGACGGCAAAGAGATGCCATACCGAATTATGCTTCCGGAAAGCTACAGTGCCAGCGATAAAACCGAATATCCGCTGGTTCTGTTTCTGCATGGGGCCGGCGAACGCGGTAACGATAATGCTAAACAACTGGTTCACGGAGCAGGCGAGTTCGCCAAACCGGCAAACCGTCAGAAATTCCCGGCAATAGTCGTGGCCCCCCAGTGCCCCTCAGGCTCGTTCTGGACCAGAGAAGTCAAAACTCTGCAATCCCTGCTTGATTCGGTCCGCAAAGACTATCGAATTGATGCCCGGCGCATTTATATCACCGGCCTTTCCATGGGCGGCTTTGGCACATGGAGCCTGATTGCAGAACAGCCAGAGGTATTTGCGGCGGCAGCTCCCATCTGCGGCGGTGGCAGTACGGAATCAGCCGGTAAGCTGGTGAACCTGCCAATCTGGGTGTTTCACGGAGACGACGATACAGTTGTCAAACCCGAACTCTCTCGCAATATGGTCAAGGCCATTGAGAAAGCAGGGGGCAAGCCAAAATATACGGAATATGCCGGCGTCGGCCACGATTCATGGACTGCGACCTATGCCAACCCCGACTTCATCGCCTGGCTGTTCAGCCAAAAGAAGCCTTAAAGACCCCAACGGCTTGCCGAATTCGCATCGAGTGATAGAATTCCGAAGTCTGCCCCCATCGTCTAGCGGCCTAGGACACCTGGTTCTCAGCCAGGCGACACCGGTTCGAGTCCGGTTGGGGGTATTTTTATCGCCCTTTTGTTTAATAATCACCAGCTGAAATGACTTCGCCGCCGGCCACCGTGCCCAGCCCCCGCCAGATATTGCCCTCAACAGATTCCTTGAGAAACTTCACGGAACCGTCGCCAAACAGGCAGTTCACGCCGCCTGGATGCATGCTTCGTGCCGTCACCACGGCGAAAGTTGGCCCACCTTTCTTCTCTCGCTGGCCAGTAATGTCAAATTCAAGCCTGGCCCCGGCCGGAGAGAGACCCCAGACCTCTCGATTGGGTGTGAAAGCGGTGGTTATTCCGGTGTGGTGTGCCTGCCCGTCAGTCCATTCCGAATGTGCCGACTTGAATTCGCATCGCCCCCCGCCCTTAATTTCAGGCAGAACGGCATCAGGGCTGGCATGCACTGGCGGAATACTGGCTGCATCAGTCGCCTGCACGAGCCCGCCGCAGTCACGATAAAGCGGCTGTTTGGCCAGACCTTCACTGGCTACCATCGTATTCGACAGACCATCCGCAAATTCAGCAATCCGCCGGCTCCGGTTCGGGCCAAAGGGCGACCGATTACCCGCCGCAGAAAAGCCGCCCCACACATACCAGTCGCCCTGAATCCAACCGTAATTGGTGATATTTGATAACCCCACATTCACCGCTGCCGGGTTCGGGTCGGGCTCCGACGGACAGATAAGCACGGCCATCTTCCGGGCAGAGACCGTTACATTCTGTAGCCCATCGGCCGAGAACCAGAAATTCGAGAGATTAAACGCATTTCCCTGCTCGACCAGCGGCAAAAGTCGGGCATGAATACTCCAGCCTGTCCAGTTGGTCACCGTATTACCGTATCCTTCCAAAACCAGTGACGGCGGAAATGCACCCACCAGCGACTCATAATTATGAAGACCAAGACCCAGTTGCTTAAGGTTATTAACACAGGCTGCTCGCCTGGCTGCTTCACGGGCAGACTGCACCGCAGGCAGCAACAGCGAAACAAGCACCGAGATAATGGCAATGACCACAAGAAGTTCAATCAGCGTGAAGGCTCGTTTATGATTTTTGTCATCAATCATGGCGGAAGGCGTTCTCAGCGGTGGCCGTAATTTCCTGGCAGATCTCCGTTTTTATCATGTCAACAAAACAACAGGCAATAAAAAAAACTACACTGTTTATAAATTCATGAAGACTTCTTTGTATGTGCATATCCTAAACATATTCAGGTATTAAATCCCACAGTTGCCGGGTTAATCATTCAGAATTGTCCGGCGGCCGATTCTTGACACACGTGCCCGGGTCACCAGCGAAATGGCTTCGGGCATGGCCTCACACTCAGCCTGAAACACTCTGGCTGCCAGGCTCTCGGCCGTGTCGTTATCAAGCACAGGAACTACCTTCTGCAGAATGATCGGCCCCGTATCATACGACCGGTCGGCATAATGCACTGTGCAGCCACTGAACTTCACGCCGGCATCGACCGCCGCCTGGTGCACCGCCCGGCCATAATATCCCCGACCGCAGAAGGCCGGAATCAGCGAAGGATGAATGTTCAGCACCCGGTTTTCATAATCGTCGGGTACAAAAAGCAGCGAGAGAAAACCACCCAACACAACAAGGTCGGCCCTTGCCGCACGAATGGCAGAGAATATTTCAAGCGACATCGTCTGGCTCTTGCGTGACACGACAGTCGCCGGAATTCCACGTGCCTTCGCAATCTCCAGCCCCCTGGCCGATTCCCTGTCGGCCACCACCGCCACCACTTCCACACCGGGAAGGCGTCCGTCGTCAACCCGGGCCAAAATGTTGGCCAGCGTTGTACCACTTCCCGAGATACACACTGCCACACGGGCTGGGCCACCAGTCACCGGAAATGGCCTCGGTTTGAAGTCGGACGGGTTAGTGAGCATGGCCAATCAGTTCCGGGTAGTCGGCTCGTACAACATTCGCACATCGGCCGCAAAGTGTGGGGCAGGCTGAATCAGCACCCACGCTGCTCCGCAGGTTCCAGCAACGCTCGCATTTGCCATGATTAGATGTCGTGGCCACCAGGCCCAGTTCGGGCCATATTACTGATGTTGCTGCTGCGGCCGGAAACTGTTCTCCCGACAACACAATGTCTGATGTCATTGTCAGTTCCTGGATCACCGCCAGACGAGTCTCAAGCCACGATCGCAGGGCATCGCTGGCTGTGAAAAGGGCCACGCTTGCCTGCTGTGCCGAGCCAATTAACTTGGCGGCACGCAGCGATTCAAGCTGTTTGAGAATCTCCTCACGCAGCGAAAGCACCTTCTGCCAGTTGTCTGAATCTTCAGGCGAAAGATCGTAGGCTGCCTCGGCCACCGGCCAGTCAGACAGATGCACACTCTCTACACCGGCGAAATATGCGGGCAGAAATTCCCAGATTTCATCGGCCGTGTGCGGCATCAGCGGCGCCAGCAATCGCACCAGCACCGATGTCAGTCGGGCCATCACCCGCTGTGCTGTCAGGCGGCCCTTTGCCTGCCTGGGCTCGGCATACATCCGGTCTTTAAGGATATCAAGATAGAAACTCGAAAGATCGACCGAAGCGAACTGATGCACCAGATGAAACACGCGGTAAAACTCAAACCGCTCAAAAGCCGTGGTTACATCGCGAATCAGGCCATTAAGCCTTGCCAGAATGTACAAATCCAGCGGCTTAAGGTCAGCCAGGTCAATCGCCAGATCTTCCGCCCGGTCAAATGCCTGAAAATCCTCAAGATTGCCCAGCAGAAAGCGAAATGTGTTGCGAATCTTGCGATAGGCTTCAGAAGTTTCTTTAATGCCGCGTTCCGACATGCGAATGTCGTTGGCATAGTCGAGGCTGGAAACGTAGAGCCGCATGACGTCGGCACCATAAGTCTCTGTCAGCTTCACGGCCGACATCACATTACCCAGAGACTTCGACATCTTCCGACCCTGATCATCCACAATAAATCCGTGCGTGAGCACGCCCTGGAACGGGGCGACGCCATTGGCGCCTACGGATGTCAGAAGCGATGACTGGAACCAGCCGCGATGCTGGTCAGAGCCTTCCAGATAAAGGTAAGCCGGGAAGCCTAGCTGGAAGTGATCGCGCAGCACTGCTCGGTGGCTGGAACCCGACTCGAACCAGACATCCAGAATGTCAGTTCCCTTACGCAGGTGCTCCTTCGAGCAACCATTGGGGCAACCCGCAGCCAGGTCGGGCGGCAGCAGGGCGGCGACATCGTTGTCATACCAGTAATTCGTGCCGTGCTGCAGGAAAAGCCGCGAGAAATGGCGAACAGATTCGGCTGTGAGGTGCTGATGCTCGCATTCCGAGCAGGTTATAGCCGGAATCGGCACGCCCCAGGCCCGCTGACGAGAGATGCACCAGTCCGGGCGCTGGCCGACCATCGCCTCGATCCGGTTCTGGCCCCAGGCCGGGCTCCACTTCACATGATTTTTGATCTGATCCAGTGCCCGATCACGCAGGCCATTATGATCAACCGAGATAAACCACTGCGCTGTCGCCCGGAAAATCACGGGCTTTTTCGATCGCCAGCCATGCGGATAGCTATGCCGCAGCGGCATTTCCTTTACCAGAGCACCAGCTGCTTTTACAATTTCAACCACTTTCGGGTTGGCCGCAAAAACCTGCAGCCCAACCAACTCGGCAGGGGCCTCGGCGGTGAACCGGCCGGAAGGGTCAACCGGGCTGATCACCGGAAGGCCGTGCACCAGGCCCGTCTGATAGTCCTCAGCACCATGGCCGGGGGCAGTGTGTACCAGACCCGTACCATCCTCGGCACTGACATAGGCGGCATCAACCAGCGGACTTGTGCGATCAATGAATATGTGCCGGTATCGCACGCCAGTCAGCGATTTACCTTTAACACCGGTCAATCGTTCAAAAGTCGTGACACCTGCCAGCCCCATCACTTTTTCGACCAGTGCCGCTGCCAGAATCGTATGAATCACGCGGCCTGATTCCGGCTCGGCATAGCGCACCAGCTCGTAATCCAGCTCTGGGTGGCAGGCAATCGCAACATTAGCCGGCAATGTCCAGGGTGTGGTTGTCCAGATCATCAGGTGGGCTGCTGAACCGCCCAGTTGGCTGGAAACCTCGGCAGGCAGGCCTTCTACAACCGGAAAATTGACAAATATTGAAGGCGATGTCACTTCCTCATATTCAAGCTCGGCCTCGGCCAGGGCCGTGCGGTCGTGAATATCCCAGTGAATCGGCTTGAGCTGGCGGAAGACATAGCCACCTTCCACCAGGTCGGCCAGAACATCAATAATGGCTGATTCATAGCGTGCATCAAGTGTCAGATAGGGGGCGTCCCAGTCGCCCATGATGCCCAGCCGCTTAAACTGGTCTCGCTGGATGCCGACCCACTTCATGGCTTCCTGGCGGCACAGTTCGCGAATCTCGGTGGGCGTCTTTTCCGCCACTTTCGAGCCCAAATCTTTGACTACCTTGTGCTCAATGGGCAGCCCGTGACAGTCCCAGCCGGGCACATAGGGGCTGTCGTAGCCGGCCATGTTGTTATAGCGGACGACAAAGTCCTTGAGCACCTTGTTCAGCAGGTGGCCCATGTGAATGTCGCCATTGGCATAGGGTGGGCCGTCGTGCAGCACCCGCCGGGGCGAATTGCGGCGAAGCGATCGTAACCTGCCATAGGTGTTGGCCGACGACCAGTGGACCTGGCGGGCTGGTTCCTTCTGGGTAAGGTTCGCCTTCATGTCGAACCGGGTTACAGGCAGGTTCAGCGTATTCTTGAAAACTGATTCCGGCTTTTTTGACTTATCTTCCGACATCGCTCGCCTCTTGCGATCGTTATATTTTAGCCTGTTGTCAGCCGCTTTTTAACTGTTCAGGAAAGTTCGGGCCGCAAGCGGGCAAGAATTTCTTTGACGAGCTTTGAAAGCTTGGCTTCAGCCGTGTTGGCCACCGCGATTATCTCTTCGATGGAAACAGGAACAAGGGCCTCGGGAAAGCACATGTCTGTCACAATGGAGAAGCCCAGCACCTTCATGCCCTGATGCACGGCCACCAGCACTTCTGGAATGGTGGACATGCCAATGACATCAGAACCGATGGTACGCAGAAAACGATATTCGGCACGCGTTTCAAGGTTCGGGCCGGTCATGGCGGCATAAACCCCGCGTTGCAGTGATATACCCTGGGCTATTGCGCATTCGGCGGCCAGTTTCTGCAACGACTGGCAATAGGGCTCGGAAAGATCAGGAAACCTGGGGCCCAGGCGATCATCGTTGGGACCAATCAGCGGATTGACACCCAGCAGGTTGATATGATCGTCGATGATCATTATGTCACCCTTGCGATAGATCGGGTTCAGGCCACCGCAGGCATTTGATACAAACAGGTGAGTGCAGCCCAGTTCCTTCAATACACGCACCGGGAAGGTGATTTCGTAAACCGAATAGCCTTCATAGAGATGGAATCGCCCTTCCATCGCAGCGACGTTCACACCGGCAAGCTGCCCGACAACCAGTTGCCCCTTGTGCCCCGGTGCTGTTGAAACCGGAAAGCCAGGCAAATCCTGATAGGGGATGGAAGCACCCTGTGGCTCAGTCACAATTTCTTTGGCCAGGGCCCCCAGGCCAGTTCCCAGAATAATGCCGACTCTGGGCACAATGCTGCACCTTTCGGTGATGTGATTGGCAGCTTTCCTGACATCTTCCCATCGATATGGATTCACTTCCAGAATTCCCTCAAATGTCCGGACTCAAAAAATGCATGAGTTTTGATTGTGATCTGCTCAGTGGCCAGCTTAGTCGGTCGTTTCCGGTTCGGTGCCGGAGTTATTGACTTCCAGCCGCTGCGACTCCAGGTGTTTTTCAATCATCCGAATAAAGCGGGGGTCGATCCGCAGGGCTTTCAGGTCGCCGTCACGGAGAAGGTGGGGAAAGTCGTCATAGCCATTGGCCAGTGCCTGTGAAAGTGCATCAAGCGCTTCGCTCAGCATTTTGAGCCGGGAATAGCTGCAGGCCAGATTGTACCAGAACACCGGGCGTTCCGGGCAAAGCTGTGTCAGGCGAATATCAAGCGGCAATGATTTGCGGTAGGAACCCAGGATCGAATAATTTTCAGCCAGAGCCACTAGAACACGAACATTCTGGGGATCGCGATTCAGAATGCCTTCAAAAAATGACAGTTCAAATTCAATCTGATCCTGTTGTTCGCGAGTTTCCTGTTTTAATGTATCGACCGGATCCTGAGGAATTCGATTCATCCTATGTTGCCCTTCTGCGGAAGCTCGTCGGCATTGCTTTCATTGGTATGCTAATAAATCAGAAATTTTTTCGCCACGAAATGTTGAAAATCAATGGAGTGGTCGTGATGAAAGAAAGCCCCGGAACGATTGCCGGGGCGGTAACGATCAGGCTGACAATAATGGACAGGACGATCAATCAAAGATCGTCGTCATCGTCTTCCTCTTCCTCGTCGTCATCGTCCAGATCATCCAGATCGCTGTCCAGATCATCGTCGTCGTCGACGTCTATGGAATCAATATCGTCGAAGTCGTCATCGTCCAGATCGTCGTCGTCGTCATCATCGTCAAAATAGTCGTCGTCATCGTCGAATTCATCATCTTCATCTTCGATGTCGTCGTCATCATCGTCGTCATCGTCTTCGTCGTCGAACTCTTCATCGTCGTCGTCGTCCAGATGACGGGCCTCAAGCCATGAAAGACTTAGGCCGGAAGCGGTTGGCCATTGGGTAACCAGCAATGAAGCCTTGATGGAACAAGTCCAGTCGTCGGAAAGAAGCAGCATGACAATTTCCCCATCGAGAAACGGCTTTGGTGAGTACTGCGTAAACAGATGCCTCATTCTCAGCACAGTTTACCGGCTTGCCACCTGATTTCACAAGCGGCCAGAATTCTTCAGAGCCAACTATCCCCAGCCTGTAGTTTCGGTAATATCAGACGACCACTTGAGCGGCCCGGCCTGATAGCACCACAACTCTCACATTATTCGTTTTTTTCGGAGTTTTTGAATACAGATTGCCAATTTCTTTCAAAAAATTTTCCGGGGTCATACAACCGTGTAGCAAAACCCACCCGCCAAAATCTTGAGATTTTATCACCCTGACCGTATGATATAGTTAACTTAATCAAGCCTGAGTTTGTCGTAAATTTCAGGCTGGAATCGAACCATTTCCATCAGGTATCCGACCACCGGAGAAATTGCACCGTGGCCACAGCAACCCAGCAAACAAACCAAACCCGAAGCCAGAATGTGACAGGTGCCGATCTGGTGGTCGAGTCGCTGGTACGCCATGGTGTCGATGTGATCTTCGCCTACCCCGGCGGGGCCAGCATGCCCATGCACCAGGCCCTGACCCGCTGGAAGTCTGACATCCGCACAATTCTGCCCAGGCACGAGCAGGGCGGCATCTTCGCCGCTGAAGGCTATGCCCGTGTCACCGGCAAGGTCGGCTGTGTCATGGCCACCTCGGGCCCCGGCGCCCTGAACCTTGTCACCGGCCTGGCCGATGCCAAGATGGATAGCCTCCCCCTCATCGCCATCACCGGCCAGGTGCCCACCGCCGTGATTGGCACCGATGCCTTTCAGGAAACACCAACTGTTGAAGTCTGCCGCGCCGTGTGCAAGCACACTTATCTGGTCACCAGGGCAGCCGATATTCCCCGCATCATGAAAGAAGCCTTTCACATCGCCTCAACCGGTCGCCCGGGCCCGGTTCTGATCGACATTCCCAAAGATATACAGAACACCCTTGTGTCAAACCCTGTCTGGGATCAACCCATGGACCTGCCCGGCTACAAAGTGCCGGATGCACCATCCATCGACAGACTGAGAGCCGTGGCCGAAGCCATCAAGCAGGCCAAACGCCCCTTCATCTACTGCGGTGGCGGTGTGATCGCCGCCGATGCTTCCGACGCTCTCCGCGAATTCATGACCAAAACCGGAATTCCTGGTGCCATGACACTTCAGGGCCTGGGGGCAATACCCAGCAACCACTACCTCTGCCTTGGCATGCTGGGCATGCACGGCACTGTCTATTCGAACCTGGCCGTGAATGAAGCCGACCTTCTCCTGGCCTTCGGTGTGCGGTTTGACGACCGGGTGACTGGCAAACTGGCCGAGTTCGCCAAGCACGGCAAGATTGTTCACATTGATATAGATGCCTCTGAGATCAATAAGAATAAAGAAGCCCATATTCCGGTTAACGGCGACGTTCGCCAGTCTCTTGAACTGCTGAACCAGCTTGTTGACAAGTGCGAACTTAAAGACTGGTATAACCAGATCGATGCCTGGCGGACTGAAGACCCGATGACCTACTCCCAGCGAGACGACGTCATCGTGCCCCAGTATGTCATCGATAAACTGTCGGAAATCACCGAAGGCGAAGCCATAGTGACCACCGGCGTGGGCCAGCATCAGATGTGGGCCGCCCAGCACACCAAATTCAAGCATCCCCGCACCTGGGTCACCTCCGGCGGCCTGGGTTCCATGGGCTTCGGCGTGCCTTCCGCCATGGGTGCCGTCGCAGCCCGGCCTGATAAACACGTCGTTGTCATCGATGGCGACGGCTCGTTCGTCATGAACGTGCAGGAAATGGCCACCGTTGTCTGCGAAAAACTCCCCGTCAAGACGATTATCCTGAATAACCAGCACCTCGGCATGGTGGTCCAGTGGGAAGACCGATTCTACAAGTCAAACCGGGCCCACACCTATCTCGGCTCAATCGACGACCCTGAAGCCGTCGGTGCCGGTGAAGGCTCTCTGCCTGAAATTACTTATCCTGACTTTGTCGGCCTGGCCAAGAGCTTTGGCGCCATGGGCCGCCAGATCCGCCGCAAGGAAGATGTTATTCCCGCCCTGAAAGAAATGCTCGAATATCCGGGCCCCTATGTGCTCGACGTCCTGGTGCCCTATCAGGAACACGTTCTGCCCATGATTCCTGCCGGCGGCACCGTGCGTGATATTATCAAGTCCTGATTTTTCAGGCCCCGGGGTCACTTAACCAAGCACATCTTTCACCACATGGCCGTGCACGTCTGTCAGGCGGTAGTCGCGGCCACCGTGGCGATATGTCAGCCGCTCGTGATCAATGCCCATCATGTGCAGGATCGTCGCGTGGAAGTCGTGCACATGCACAGGTTTCTCAACGGCCCGGATTCCGTGCTCGTCTGTCGCCCCGTGCACAAAACCCCGCCGGGCACCCGCACCGGCCAGCCACGAACTGAAGGCCCAGTTGTGATGCTCGCGGCCCGGGGCATCAGCCTTATTGTTAAACGGGGTACGGCCGAATTCCGAAGTCCAAACCACCAACACATCATCAAGCATGCCGCGGCCCTTTAAATCCTGCAGGAGCCCGGCAATCGGCTGATCCACCTGCGGCGCCAGCCGACCATGGTCGGCCATAGTGCCGTGAGAATCCCAGTTGCCGCTTGACCCCGTGTGAATCAGCTCTACAAACCGCACTCCTCGCTCAACCAGCCGCCGCGCTGCAAGGCACTGCCAGCCAAAACCATCTGTCTGACCCCGCTTCAGCCCATAAAGTGCCAGCGTGGCATCGGTTTCTTTTGTCATATCCAGCGCCGCCGGCATCTCGCCCTGCATGCCATATGCCGTTTCAAAGGCCCTGATCCGCGTGGCAAGCTGCGGGTCGGGCCCGTGGGCCGCCTGATGGGCCTGGTTCACTTCGGCCAGCATCGCCAGTTCCATCTCCTGCCGGCTCGTGGTTGCCACGCGCCGCCGCAGGTTAGCCACCGGCTCATTGCCCGGCATCACCCTCGTGCCCTGATGTACCCCCGGCAAAAAATCTGACGCCCAAACCTGCGTGCCCGCATAAGGCATCTGAGGAGCCAGCACCAGAAACGATGGCAAATTGCGATTTTCCGTGCCCAGGCCATAGCTCATCCAGGCACCGATACTCGGACGGGCGAAGGCGAAAGACCCGGTGTGCATGCCCAAAGTGGCGTTATAGTGGTTGGAATGGCTGGTGTGCATCGACCGGATCACCGCCAGGTCGTCAACCTGCCCACCGATGTGCGGGAAAAGGTCGCTGACTTCAATGCCACTCTGGCCCCTTGGCCGGAATGCCCAGTCCGGACGCTTCAGATAGATCTTTTCATAACCCGGCCGATTGCGCGTCTCCGGGTGGTCAAATGTCACCTCGCGACCATGATCTGCAATCAGCCGGGGCTTGGGGTCGAATGAATCAACATGCGAAACCCCGCCAGACATAAAAAGAAAAATCACCGCTTTCGCTTTCGCCGGAAAGTGAGGGCTTCGCGGGGCCAGCGGGTCAGCCTGCGACGAAACAACCTTACTGCCGCCTGATCCAGCTGAATCCTCAGCCAGCAATTCACCCAGAAGACCATTAAAAAGCAAGCTGCCTGCCACCGACGACTGTACCATCTGGCGACGATTGACAAGATCCCCTGAATTTTTCATCTGTCAGGCCTCAATCCAGGTAAAGAAATTCGTTTGATGACATAAGCACCCTGCAAAAAGCTGCCCAGGCCGCCTGAGACCTCTCCGCCTGCGAAATACCGACATCGGGCCCGGCCAGCATGGCTTCATACTTTTTGATAAAGCCTTCCGCCCGATCTTTTTCGCCATCTGTCGCCTCTCGCTGGAAGAGAATGGCATAGAGCCGAGCCACTTTGTCAACTGTCACATGCTCAGCCACCACGCGGCGTGCCAGTGCCTCAGCCTGGGCGTGAAACGACGCATCATTCATGAAATAAAGCGATTGTGTGGGCACGGTCGTCACCTGCCTCAGCGGCGTGGTGGCGTTCGGGTCGGCACCGTCAAAAAGGGCCAGAAATGGTGCCCGCCGGTTGCGCAGAGTCATCTGATAAACGCTGCGCTGTGGCGTTTCGGGCACGCCCGCAAAAGGCACATGCTGGGTATATGACCAACCGGCCGGATCCGGCAGAGGGTGCGGGCCGGCAGGCGTATAATCAAGCCCGCCACTGGCCGAAAGCAGGCTGTCTCGCAGCTCTTCGGCACTCAGGCGGCGGCGGTCGAATCGCCACAACATGCTGTTGGTCGGGTCGGCTTCGGTGTTGCGGGCAAATGCAGCGGTATCAGCCAAATCCGACGATCTCTGATAGGCCAGGCTGCCCATAATCGCCTGGTGCAGGGCCTTCAAATCCCAGCCCGAAGCCACAAACCAGGCCGCCAGTGTGTCCAGCAGCTCCGGGTGGGTCGGCTTCTGCCCCCTCGTGCCGAAATCGTTGGGCGTGCCCACCAGGCCCTTGCCAAAATGATATTGCCAGACCCGATTGACAATCACCCGAGAAACCAGCGGGTTTTTCGGGTCGCTCAGCCACCGGGCCAGTTGCAACCGGCCACTGCCGGCACCAGCAGGCACCCGCTCGCCGCCGAACAGATCAAGCCAGCGTCTTGGCACTGCATCGCCCGGCTTTTCCGGGTCGCCACGCAGGTGCATCTTCGTATCCACTGGCTTTTCCGCGTCAATCACGGCATAGGCTTGCTCGCGTGGCGGTGTTCGGGCCAAAAGCTCATCCCTTCGGCGTGCCACAGCCTGGCGTTTCCCGGCCAGGGCTCTCAGATTCGCCAGAATGGGCCTCAGGTCGGCCGCGACATGTGTCAATCGCCAGTTTACGCCGCTGGTCCCACCATTATGGGCATCAGCCACCCGGCCCGAGATCTCGACCTCACCCTCAACCGCACTGGCCCAGCCAATCGCCACCGGCCCATCCTGTGCCGGGTGCACAAAAAGGGATCGGGCAGCGAGGGTTGTCCACACCTTCACCGGTTTATCAGAGGTATTCACAAAAACGGCCGGGTTTTCACCCTTTCGCCAGGCCTGCAGGCTGCCATTGCCTGAAAGGCTCCGGGCCTGATCAGGCAACAGTGCCAGTGAATCACGACGGGCATCAAGAAAGACCCATGAAGCCTCATTATCGGCACAGGCGCGCGGATTGGCGGACAGAAAATCACCAATGACATCCGTCGTCAAATCCCATGAACGGCCACTGCCCGACTCGCGGATCTTCCACTGAATCGCAGTCGTGTCGGCCCCATAATTGCCGGCCGGGTCAATCGTCAGCACCAGCAGTTCGCCTCGACGAACCTTCACTTTCCGTGTTTTCTCAACGGCCAGGTTCTGTCCGCCACCCTCAGGCACCGATCCTGAAGAGATGGCCTGCAGCGATCCAGCAGGTATGGCCGACAGTCCTTTGGCAGCCTCAGCCAGTTCTTTGTCAATTGTCATTAACTCTTCGTTCGTCCGGGCCATCGCTTTTTCCCATGGCTCCACCGTGCGAGACCATTCTTCAGGCCGTTGCAGGGGCACCATGTCACGCGGTTTCTGCTTGGCCTCGCAGCCGGGAAATGAGAATCGCGAGCTTTCCAGGATACCGTAAAGGGCATAATAATCACTGGCCGAAATCGGGTCGTATTTGTGGTCGTGGCAGCGGGCACAGGCGATGGAAAGGCCCAGAAAAGCCTTGCCCATGGTGTCAATCGCATCCTCGTGCGTCAGGTGCATGTGCTTGTCGCTGTCGTGGTCGAAGCGGCGGGAAATTGCCAGAAAACCTGTCGCCACCAGGCCTCGGGCAAAAGCCTCGCCTGAATCCTGCCTGTGTAAAAGATCGCCGGCCAACTGCTCCCGCACGAAGCGGTCGTAGGGCATATTTTCGTTGAAGGCACCAATCACCCAGTTGCGGTATCGCCAGGCGTCGGCAATCGGGTGGTCTGTGTTCTCACCGGCCGTGTCTGCATATCGCACCACATCAAGCCAGTGGCGGCCCCACCTTTCGCCATAGCGGGGCGAGGCCAGCAGCCTCTCCACCAGTTTGTCAAAGGCTCCTGCTGATTTATCGGCCAGAAAAACGGCAACTTCATTCTCTGAAGGAGGCAGGCCGGTCAGGTCGTAAGTCGCCCGACGCACCAGAGTGCGGCGATCGGCAGCACCAGCCGCTGCAAGCCCTGTTGATCCCAATCGACTGTCAATCAATTGATCAATGACATTTGACAGGCTGTTTGCAGGCGATTTGAAGGCGGCTACAGCAAGCGGCTGAAATGCCCACCACTGCCTGATTTCATTTTCCGTCAGGCCGCCCCGCCGGGCCACGGCCTGCGTGCGTGGGTCGGGTGCCCCGCGCCGAACCCACTCGGTCAGGCGGGCAATCTCGCCGGGCGGCAGCTTGCCGCCGTTTTCCTCAGGCGGCATCTGAAACTCATCGTCGCCGTAAGATATGGCTTTTATTATAAGGCTGGCTGATACATCGCCGGGCACAATCGCCGGGCCATGCTCGCCACCTTTTTTCCAGCCCTCGGCCGAATCAAGTGCCAGCCCGCCTCTGGTTTTGGATCTGGCCGCCGAATGGCACGATTCACAGCGTTTGACAAGTATCGGGCGAATCTCCCGCTCAAAAAAGGCTGTGCCATCGTCGGCTTGTATGCCAGCCGCCGAAATTACCAGTACAACGGCCGCAATCATCAGTCTTTGTTTTGAATCACTGCGGCGTGTGAGCTTCATGAGTGGCGTGCCGGCTGGGTTTGACGATTGACTGATATTAATTCAGGGAGGGGCTGATCAAATACTATATCATGTGGCATTGGATAGATGCAGGGCACAGAAGCAAATTTCTGCCAGTTATTCGCCAATCACCTTCACAAGTACCCTCTTGGGCCGGCGGCCATCGAATTCACCATAAAAAATCTGTTCCCACGGACCAAAGTCCAGTTTTCCTTTTGTAATAGCCACCACCACCTCGCGGCCCATCACCTGCCGTTTCATGTGGGCATCGGCGTTGTCCTCTCCCGTACGATTGTGAGAGTATCGCTGGGGCGACGCATCAAAAGGGGCAAGGGCCTCTAGCCACCTTTTGTAATCCTCGTGCAGGCCCGGCTCGTCGTCGTTTATGAAAACACTGGCCGTAATGTGCATGGCATTAACAAGCACCAGCCCTTCAGCCACGCCGCTCTTGCGAACGATCGACTCAATGGTGGGCGTAATATTCTGAAAACCCATGCGGGCATTGATGTTAAACGTGAGATATTCGGTGTAGGATTTCATTTAATGGCATCAAACCTGAAATTAAAATGACAAATGAAAGAAGCCCGGGTCGCACTGATTTAAATCATCATGCCAGGCCCGGGCCAACAAATTTCCAAAACACCTTAAACAGCTTTGTCAAAAAGCTGTTTCACCGGCTGGCCCTTGCCGTCGGGCGTGGTGTAGAAGGGCCGTTTTTCGATCTCGAACATCGTCGCCGGCGAGATGCCCATGGCGGTGTAAATGGTGGAATGAATGTCGGTGATCGAGACAGGGTCTTTAATTGTAACCAGTGGGCGTTCCGGCGCTGTTTCGCCGTGCAGATAGCCCCTCTTCATGCCGCCGCCGAACATCAGGATTGAGCCCGACCCGGTAAAGTGCCTGTGCAGACCATATTGAATGGGCTTCTCCATTTTTTCGGTCTTGACTCGCGACTGATCCTTGGCCGAGCTGCCCGGCACGCCTTCAATCATCATGTCGCGGCTGAATTCAGTAGCCAGCACAATCAGCGTGCGGTCAAGCAGGCCTTTGGCTTCAAGGTCTTTCACCAGTTGGGCTATCGGCCTGTCAATTTCCTTCTTCATGCGGGCATAGGTATCGTGGCCGTTTTCGTGCGTATCCCAGTGCAGGAATGGCACATATTCGGTCGTCACCTCAATAAACCGGGCTCCGGCCTCTGTCAGTCGTCGGGCCAGCAGACAGCCCAGGCCAAATCGGCCTGTATTGTATTTGTCATACGATTCCTTCGGCTCTCTCGAAAGATCAAAGGCGTCGCGGTCTTTAGAGCTTAACAGCCGGTGGGCATTGTCGATTGACCGGAGCATCGATTCCTGATGATAATCGCTGGCGACATCCGCCAGTGGACTCTCCTTGATGAGCGACTTCAGGGCACGCTGGCGACTTTCAAACCGGTCTTTCGACATGCCCCTGGGCGGCTGCACGGCCGAGATTGCGTCCTCAGGGAAGGGGAGATTAAACGGGCCGTATTCACTGCCCAGAAAACCGGCCGTGGTAAAGGCCTTGAGTTCTTCCTGCTCGCCATTGCCCTCAAGCCGCTGACCAATGTTGATGAAGGCCGGGATTGCCGGATTGACCGGGCCAAGAAGGCGGGCAATCCAACTGCCGATGTGAGGGGCTGCCACTGTCTGCGGCGGCACATAGCCCGTGTGCCAGTGATACTGGTGCCGCGAGTGCAGAATATTTCCGAGATCAGCCACCACATGAGAGCGAATGAGGGTGGCCCTGTCCATCACCCCGGCCACATTTTCAAAGCCCTGCGTGATCTTGATATTATCGACATTTGTTTGAATAGCCGGAAAGGTCGAGAGAATTTTTTCTGCCGGCAGACCAATCTCAAAGGGCTCATACCGCTTCGGGTCGAACGTATCCGGCGAGGCCATGCCGCCACCCATCCAGAGCAGAATAACTGTGTCCGCTGTCGGTTTTGGGGTTTTCGGCTTCGGACCATCTGCCCCAATGAGTTGCGGAGTACCGCCGGCGAGCATCGAAAGCGATGCAGCCGAGGCGGTTTTGAGGATGTCGCGACGTGAGAAAAGCCGGCGGATTTCATCTTCTGTGTTCATTTTCTATCCTCAGACGGTCAGGGAGTTTATCAATATTATATGCACAAGTCCGGTTGCGTGTCGAAATCAGCGGATAATCTGAAATTCGGGCAGCATCACCAGCACCCAAAGCAGGTCGGCTACTGAATCGGCCGACGGGGAATCGGTCAGGATTTCTCGAGCCGTCACCCGCTCGTTTGGCTTGGGCAGCCGCGAAAGCGAGTCGCGGAACAGGCTGTCAATCAGATCATCGGTTTTCAGCTTCTTTTCCAGCACTTTTGCCGCACCGGTTTTAAGCATGTCGGCCACCTTCTGGCCATTGGAAAGGTCCAGAGCCTGCAGGGTCGTGAGCACTTCGCCACGCTGAGTGACCACCTGCTCGCGATTCGGCCGGCCAAGGCTTCGCTGAAGGGCATCGCTATCCATCAGGGCGGCCCGCACTCTTGGCCCGCGTGTGGGTGAATCCGCCGACAGTGGGGCGATCGTGACCGGGGCCAATGGCTTTTCGGGGCCAGTTGCCGTGATCGTCCAGAGTGCGTCCATAAACTGTTCAGCTGTCAGCCTTTTCAGCTCGGGGCCGACAAAGACGTAATCTTCCACCGCAACATTTTCAGAGTGCGGGCTGCACACCGCCTGATAGGCCCGGCTGGTGGCAATGTGGGCCATCAGGGCTTTCAGGTCGTGCCCCTGGCTGACCAGATAGTTGGCCAGGTAATCAAGCAGGTCTTCGCTCCAAGGCGGCGTGCCCATGGCGTCCACCGGATGCACCAGGCCGTGACCCAGCATCTTGTGCCAGATGCGATTGACAATTGTCCGTCGAAGGCGACCATTTTCGGCATGCACCACCAGGTCGGCCGTCTGCTTCAGCCGTTCGGCCCGGGAGGCTTTGGCATCAATTGTACCCAGCTCGGGAAACATGAACCGGGGCTGGGCCAACTTGCCGGTGGGGTTGTCGCAGCGGTTAATTTCAAGCGGTTTTTCAGCCACAATCGCGGCCATGCCATAGGCGTCGTCCAGCTTCCATTTATCAATGAAGCTGTCGTGGCAACTGGCACATTTCAGGTTTGCCCCGAAAAACACCTGGCCGACATTCTGGGCGAACTGCACTTCACGCACCTGACTGGCATTGACCCGGCCTCGCCACTGAATGCCGTAGACAAAACCCTCGCTTTCGGGCGTGGGGCTGATCAGTTCGTGCACAAATTTGTCGTAGGGCTTGTTGCCGGCCAGCGATTCATAAAGCCATTTGCTGATGGCTATGCGGCCCTTGTCGATAAAGCCCGTGCCTTTGTAATCGTTACGCAGAAGGTCATTCCAAAAGCTCATCCAGTGGTCGGCATAGGCCGGGCGGTCATCCAGCAACCGCCGAACCAGCAGGGCCCGCTTGGCTGGGTCTGAATCCTTCTGAAATTTCTCGACTTCGGCGAAAGGCGGCAAAAGACCGACAAGGTCCCAGTAAACACGGCGAATGTAAGTGATGTCGTCGGCGACCGGCGGCACGCTGACCTTGTTTTTATCCCAATAAGCCTTCACAATGCGGTCAATCGGGTGCTCAAAACCCGGGTGGGCCGGGGGCAGGCTCACAGACCGGGGCTTAAGTGGCGGCTCATAGGTTGACTGCCGGAAGCTGAACGACTCTTCCCACTTGGTACCTTCGTTGATCCACTGGCTGATCACACCGACTTCTTTTTCAGTAAGTCGAGCACCTTCCGGTGGCATTTTGAAATCTTTTTCGGTGGAAGTTATGCGTTGAAAAAGGTCGCTCTCGGCCGCCTTGCCAGGCAGCACCGTCTGCGACTTCATCAGGGTTGCCCGCGTGTCCATCGAAAAATCACCCTTGGCCACGCCACCTGTATGGCACTTGCCACAATGCTTACGCAGGATGGGCACCACATCGTGAATGAAATCGGCCCCGGGCTTTCGCGCAGCATCCTGTGCCAGTAACGGCAATTGGCCCAGTAAAAGCAGCAATGCCCACAGGTTCACTCGACGATTCATCGGCTTTTTCCGTCAGGTTAGGTTGAACTGGTTTTGCGGAGGCTGGGCGGGGCGACATCTTGCGACACGCGGGATTTCCGGTTACAACCAATGTCTGTCGTCATGTCCCGATCGCAATACCGCAATTTTAACGCGCAAGCCCCCCCTTGCCAACACTTTTCCAATCGACCATGAAAATTAAATCGACAATAATATCTTGTTATCATTACACCATATCAGCAGGGGCCCTGAATCGCTTTCTGGCAAGCCTTGGCACACTGTTAATATACATCATGGCTGCTACTGGTGCGGCGGCCGACGAACAGAAATCGGCATTTTTTGAAAAATACATCAGGCCCGTTCTGGTCGAGCATTGCTATGGCTGCCATTCGGTCGCGGCCAGGTCCGTCAAGGGCGGGCTGCTGCTCGACACCAAAACCGGCCTGGCGGCGGGGGGCGGTACAGGGCCGGTGATCAAGCCTGGCGACCCCGACAATTCCACGCTTTTCCTCGCCCTGAAATACGAGGGCGAAGTGGCCGACATGCCCCCCAAAGGCAAACTGCCGCAGGAAACCATCGCCCGCTTCCGCCAGTGGATCGCCGACGGGGCCTTCGACCCCCGCTCATCTGCTGCCGCAAACCCAAGCCCAAAACCTGCCGACACCTGGGCAGCCACATTCGCAAGCCGGGCAGACTGGTGGTCTTTCAAGCCACTTGCCGATCCGCAAATTCCCCAGAACGGCGAAAAGCACCCGATCGACGCCTTTCTTCTGCAGAAGATGCGTGAAAAAGGCCTGGGTTTTGCCCCACCGGCTGATAAAGTCACAGTCCTGCGGCGGCTTTCATTTGACCTGACAGGCCTGCCACCCACCGAGGCCGAAATCAGGGCTTTTCTGGCCGACAACTCGGAAAATGCCTATGAGAATCAGGTTGATCGCCTGCTTGCCTCGCCCCACTATGGCGAGCGCGTGGCCCGCCGCTGGATGGATCTGACCCATTATTCGGAAACAGTAGGCTCTGAGCAGGACGCCCTGATCCCTCATTCGTGGGCCTATCGCGACTATCTCATCAGGTCCTTCAATTCAGACATAGCCTATGCCCAACTGGTGCGTGAGCACATTGCCGGCGACCTCGTGCCCAGCCCCCGACGCGACCCGGCCACCGGTTGGCTGGAATCGCCGGCAGGAACGGCCTGGCTGCGATTTGTCGAATTTTATCACTCGCCTGTAGATGTGAAAAATGAGGAAGCCGTGGTCATCGAAAACCAGATTGACACCCTTGGTAAAACCTTTCTTGGGCTGACTGTCGCCTGCGCCCGCTGCCATGATCACAAGTTCGACCCTATCGGCACTGACGACTACTATCGCCTCTATGGCATGCTTCGCACTGCCAGGGCCAGCGTGCATGCGCTGAATGATCCCGAAAAGGCAAAGGTTTTTGTCAGAGACACTGCCGCCCTGAAACAGAAAGTGGCTGACTTGGCCCTCAGCCAGTGGCGGAATGATTTTGGGCCATTGAAATCGCGAATTGAAATGGCATTTCAATCGCCCGAGAAAGCTGATGCAGCACTAGCCGGATGGCTGAAAACACAGGGCGAAAACCCCCGACGAACTGGCCATGCCTTTGCCCGGGCACTTGAAGCGTTGAAATTAAATCAGGATGTCGCCTCAACATGGAAGACAGCTTGGAAACAGGTTGCTGAGCAGGGCCAGGCCACATGGGCAAGGCCCGGCAGCAGGCAAAAGATCGTTGCTGATTTCACTCAGGCCGGACAGTTTCCCGCCGGTTGGCGGGCCCGGGCTTTTTTCACACCAAATTTCACGGGGGCCGGCAGTTTCAGGCTTGGAAGCAAACCCGAAATTGCATTTGATGCGATTCGACCTTCAGGCTTTTATAGTGATGCGATCAGCGAGAAACTTGGTGCCACACTGCGTTCACCGGAAATGAAACTATCTGGTGGCACCTATTCAGTGATGGCATCGGGTTCGGCCGGTGCCAGGCTGCGGCTGGTGGTCGATAATTTTCAGGGTGTTGATATTCTTTTTGGCGGAGTCACGCCCGTGCTGAACCAGCCCAGGCCAACGTGGTTTAAGCTGGGTGTGCGTGAAATCTGGAAAGGGCAGGAGGGCTATATTGAGCTGGCCACACGCGATGATATTGCCTCTGCAGGTGTTGTAAGAGACCTCAACCAGTTCCCCCGCGATGGCCGCAGTTCGGCCGGTATCCGCTATGTTGTATTTCATGAAAACGCGGCGGAAGCTGTGGCTGAAGCCTCGCCAGCCTTTGGGCTGATGCAGCGGATGGGCGAATTAACCAGTGCCAATCCTGCACCGGCCCAAATCGCCCAATGGTTGACAGATGAAATACAATCGACATTAGTAAACTATGAGAGAAACAGCCTGATGGATTATCAGGCGGCATTGCTGCAGGATTTGCTTGACGCCAAATTACTGAATAACAATTTAACACCTGATTCAGATCTGGGCAGGACTGTGGCTGAATTGAAATCGGTCGAAGAGAAGATTGACTTTTCAGCGAGATCGATCGGCGTGGCCGAATCGGCTCCTTCCAGCCTGAAACAGGCTGTCTTTCTGAGAGGCGATCATAAAAAGCCTGGCCCGGAAGCACTACCTGGCGACCTGAAACTTAACAATGGCTGGAAGAAGCCAGTGCCTGCGACAGACATTGCACCCCGGCTGGCACTTGCAGAAAGCTGGGCATCGGGCAGCAACCCGCTGGTGCAAAGGGTAATGGCCAACCGCATCTGGGGCTGGTACTTCGGCAGAGGGATTTTTTCGACGGTCGATAACCTCGGACACATGGGCGAGCCACCGACTCACCCGGAGTTGCTTGAATGGCTGGCCGGCGAATTTCTGAGAAAGGGCGGCTCGATCAGGATTTTCAGCCGAATGATTGTGACAAGCCGGGCCTATCGGCAGTCGTCTTTGACAACTGAAATGGCAAATGAAATCGATCCTGGCAATCTGTTATTATCGCATGCTTCTGTCAGGCGGCTTGATGCCGAGAGCCTGCGTGACGCCATGCTGACCGCTTCGGGAAGACTTGACCGATCACTCTACGGGCTGCCTTTACCAACACCCCAACCGCCTGGTCTGACAGACGACAAAAAGCCAGTTTCAGGCCCGGTGGATGGCTTTGGCCGACGAAGTATTTATCTGAATGTGCGCAAAAATTTCCCAATTGAATTTATGGAGATCTTTGACAGGCCAAGGCCGACCCTGACAATGGGACGCAGGAATGTTTCGAATCAACCTTCGCAGGCACTGGCCATGCTTAACGACCCACTGGTGCGAAGCGAGTCACAGCGCCTTGGCCAGTTAATGCAGAATGAGATGCAATCCACTCTGGAAAGCAAAATTACATCTGTCTATTTTCGCCTATTCGGCCGCTTGCCCATGGCAGATGAGATTAATCATGCAACTGCATTTATCAATGCCAATCAAGGTAAATGGTCTGAGCTTGTGGCTGCTTTGATGGGCACGAGGGAATTTCTGTTTATCAGATAGTTGCATTTGAAATTCAGCCTGTTGTGCTTGATACTGAAATAATGTAATCAAGACAAGATTAAACATAGTGAAATAAGTCTTACAGAAGCCAACAACTTCACCCGGCAATGATTTCAGCCGGGTATTCTTGAGATAAAGTTTTACAACAACTCTTTAATCCGGTGGTTTCCCGCTTGTTTTTTTGCGAACGGCACGCTTGATTTGAGCCGTTCTTTCTGCAAGCAGTTTATGCCTCTGTCTTTTGGTCAGGTGCGATGCCGGTATTGGGTCAGAGGCTTCATGAGAAGTGATCTGGGCTGACTGAACGACAAGTTGTGCCTCAGGCGAGATTGGCGGAACAGCTTGCGCAGGCTGATGCGGGTTACTATCTGACTTTTGTAAGCGTTTATCCTCCTCCATTTGAAGCTGTTTTGCATCGTTAACCTTCTGATAGCCGATGCTCACAGCAAGGAGAAGAAGATAATCTGTGATATGCGAGCAGATCTCTTCTACGGTAAGTGATTGTGCCTCAGGAACATCGCGATAAAATGTCTCGATGGCATGATAGTGTTCGGCAATGAATTCCCGGCGCTCTTCAGGAGTGAAGTAGACTTTCTCTGTCGGGTCGATTTCCGCTACTTCAGGTTCAGCTGCCGGCTGGCTGTGTTTTAGGGCTGGCGTTTCAACCTTAATTGGCTCAGATTGGGTTTTCGTATCTGTTAAATTGTCTTCCGTGCAGAACGGCTTGCTATCGTTGAAGATATTGCTGAAAGAATGGTTTTTGAGGTGTTCTTTGGGTGATGGTGGCGGTGTAATGGATGAGGCATCATGCCGGGATCGGGATCGACCGGAAGTGGTTCTGAACAATTGTTCGCGACGACGGTTTTCGTCCTGCTGGCGTTGCCTGATGATGCGTTCCAGGTTTCGACGGAGGCGGGCTTCCTGTGTCAGTTCATAACGTCGGCATGTCATGGCAAATCGCAGCTGATCACGGCTTTCTCGCGTGCCCTGGTAGCCTTGTTGAAAGAAGAGTTTCTCTTCGGTCAGGCGGCCAGCCATTTTTTCGGCTTTTTCAGACCAGGATGCTTTGCGAGTGTTGGCATAATCAATCAAGCGTGTCGAGACAACCGCCAGATCAGGCATTGCGTTAATAAGATCATCGAATCGTGCAATGATGGTATTTCGGTCGCGGATTCGTGAAATCTTCAGCCAGAGTTCCATCAGCACATTTTTCTGCGGATTACCTGCCAGAAATTGTGCGGCCAGCATGGCAGCCGTCGACGAGAGCTTATCGATCCTGGTGCTTGAGCCCTCATATTTGATGAGGTTCAGCAGTTCGTCAAGCGATACTAGGTGTTTTTTATCGTCGGAGATCGCCCTGGAGAACTTCTCCCAGGCATCTGCAATTTCGCGGGCAAGGGCTGGCGACCTTAACTCAAATGCCAGCGTCTCGTCGCCGGTTTGACGGAAAACTCTCCGTTCCTGCTCATGTCGCTTCTGACAAACCATCTGCCAAGCCGATTCTGATTCAGCAAAAATTGAAGTCCGGATGGATTTGATCGAGGTGTTGAAGTTCTCGATCCTGAGCGATGAAAGAGCAATTTCTTCAAGGTTTAACGATTCATTGCTGTTGCTGACATTCAGGTAGGCAACTTTCAGGCACGAAAGGTGCATCTGAAGCCGAATCCAATCAAGCCTTGAGAGCGATTTGCCCTCGTGACTCAGCGGAATTGCCTCAGGACCCTGAACAGTTTCCACAACTTCCCCTTCCAGAGTATCCCTGAATGCAGAATAGAACCGATACAGGAATTATCGAAATTTTTACTTTAGCGTGTTTAGCTTTTCTTAGTTTTTTTTCTGGAATCAGTCACTGATGATGGTAACCCGGCAAAATGAAATCTGACACGCTAGATGCAGGAAACATCGCGAGGCAAAAGACTTTGAGAGATTACTGCCTTGATAAAGCCTGAGCGGGCATGGCGAAACTGATTACTTTCAGGATCTGTATTTTTCATGAAAAAAAGCGGGCATCCCACGGCAGAGCTGCCTGGAATGAGGGTTGAAGAGGGTTTGGTTGCGGTGGTTATGCTTGGTTAAAGTTAATTTAAGGCGATTCAAAGAGTGACCCAAAAAAAGCCCCCGCCTGGTCGAGGTGTCGAACCGGGCGGGGAGCAGAGTGGTTGTCAGCGGATGAATTGAGGCTATTGATCAGGCCTTTTTGGGGGTATGTTCTTCGACTTCGAGGCGGACTGCCATTTCGCCGAGAACTTCCATGAGTTGTTTTTCCTTGCGATCGATCCAGAGGACGTTATCGAGAACGATTGAGCGATTTTCGTTAGGCACTTTGAAAACAAGTCGGCCTGACCCGAGAAGCATGTATTCAAGGATGTCAGGAATTTCCTTATCGAACTTCAGGCCGAAGGTGGGGTATCGAATCTGGTCGCTGAGGGGGCCGTGGTTATGCACAATTTCGTTGGGACGCACTTCCCAGTAGTCCATCCAGCGTGTGGCATAGACAATGATATAAACTATCATAAGTATCAGTGCGAAGAGGAAATAGAACGTGGCATTAGCCACGATATAGACTTCGCTGACGATGCGGCGCAGGGGGCTGATGAGGTCGAGTCGGTCGTTAACGATGAGGAAGATGAGCCCGAGAGTGGTTCCGCCGAACAGCAATGCGAGTGCCGAATAGCGGGGGAAGTCAACCGACATGGCAATGAGGTTGATGGTGAAGACGAGCAGAAAGACGACGCCGACGAGATTCTGCTTGGTCATGAAGGCAGAGGCACCTTCCGGCTTATCAGGCAGGTTCAGGTCAATGCCGAGGAAGGCCATGAAGAGGCCGCCGAAGAGAGCGGTGATCATGGAAGGCAGCAGGAAAACCACCTTGGGATACTGGAATAAAACGACTCGTTGAACGTGGTGACCTTCAGGCACGATGACTTTCGTTTCAGGGGCGTTAGGGGCCGTGTCGGCGGACATGCTGGGAATCTCCTTCGGACAGTAAGTAAGCTCTTCGAATTTAAGTATCGTAACCTGTTCGATCACAAAGGTAAAGCACCGAGGGTCGTAACATTTTGATCAGTTATAGGGAATAAGGCGGGGCAAAACGTTAATTCAGGTTTACATTTGTTGACATGTGCAAGCTAGTTCGTTTTACTGATGTTGTGTTAATCGAGGAATGATATGTGGCATGGTTGTCAAAAAAAAAGTGCGGACCGGGTTGAGCACAACCCATCTAATGAACACTCAGACAGCTTGGTGAATATCATGATGAAAAAGAGAATCTTGACAGTGGCCGTGGCAGGAATTTGTGTATTGGCCGAGGCGGCGATGCAGGCCCAGACACAGGAGAAAGGGAAATCGGCAACGAAGTCGGCAACGACAACGACGACGAAACCAGCTGCATCTTCGGGTGTTGATTCGACCCGTAAAGCCGCCAACACAACCAAAGACGCCGCTGATTATCGTCGTGTGCCTCAATATTTTGGGCAGGTTGGTCTCTCAGACGAGCAGAGAGAGAAAATTTACAGCGTTCGCGAGCGATATGCCATTCAGCAGGCGAAGCTGGAAGAAGAACTGGCATCGTTGCAGGACAAAGTGATGCGCGAGTGTGAAGCACTGCTGACACCCGAACAGCGAACCGAGCTGACAAAGCTGCGTGGCGAGGCTAAGGCAAAAGCCAAAGCCAAGGCGAAAAGCAAGACAAAAGCTGCCGGCAAAAGCAACTGAGCCGGAACGACTGAAAAAATGGAGCATGCCGGGCAATTGCTGAGTTCAGCAATTTGCCCGTTGCCAGGAGATGATAAACTGCAACAAGGGCATGGCAATATGAGCCGGTGTCGATTGCAAGCTGTTGATTTATCTGCATAACTGGCCTGATCGGTTTTTGAGAAATCGGAGATCAGGTTGAAAATTCGGTGAATCCATGTTTTAATACTGTTACGGAGAGGTGACCGAGAGGCCGAAGGTGCAGCACTGGAAATGCTGTGTACGTTAACGCGTACCGAGGGTTCGAATCCCTCCCTCTCCGCTAATTGGCCTGGCTTGTGTTTGTAAGTGCCTTAATTTCTTTGATTTGAGAAATATTTAATTAGCACTGGGAACACGACTGCAGTATTTTCGCATCTGAAACATGATCAATGTGGATGATTATCTGGGCGAAAAAGTGGTGCTGTTTTGGGTGCTGCTGAACAAAACCCGATGGGGTTTATCTGTTTTAGATGCATGATTTGAAGGGTAACATAGATTTCTCAGGCAGATAACATCCATTTGCTTTATTCTTTAGTTCGCTTCCAAATCAAGAATCGACTGATCACAAGATGGAAAAGCCAACTCTTACAGTGTACATTGACATAATAAAGATGTATTGGACTTTTGGTGTATGGCCACAGCCATTTAAGTGAGGGTTAGCCATGGCGGTGATCTGGAAACTCTCAAAATGGGCGATCCTTGGCGTAAGTCGATTTAGCATCGAGTCAATATTTATTTTATCGATGATGCTGATGATACCATTATCTGTAGTTGCGGTAGACAAAGAAGATGCCCAGAAGGCAGATATTGCGTCAGTGCCGTTTGAGGCTGCCAGAAATTTATTTGAAAGCTATTGCCGCAACTGCCATATTGGCCCAGACGTCAAGGGGGATTTTCGTCTTACCGACTTGCATTCAGACTTTACTGATCGCAAGAATCGCGACCTGTGGGAGTCGCTAGCACTACAACTTCAGTCAGGTACGATGCCACCGGCGAAGAAGCCGCGACCGCCAGCCGATAACGTCAAACAAATTTTGGATTGGATCGGTGGTGAAATGGCAGCGGCACAAGTGGCCGAAAAGGCGGGGGTCGGCCCTGTGCCTGGCCGCGTGCTGACTCGACGGCTGACGCGGACCGAATATATTAATACGATTCGCGATCTGCTGAAAGTTGACATAGATTTGACCGATCTGCTGCCGGCCGAAACAAATGCAACGGGGTTCGAAACCCGCGCCGAGACATTACACGTGTCATCGCATCTGCTGGAAAGCTATATGGCGGCAGCCGACCGGGCTATTGATGCGGCAATTGCCTCGGCACCAAGGCCGCGAACTTTCAGCCGGCGATATGACATCAAAAACGAACGATCTATTCGGCCCAATGGAAGTGTATATCGGCATCTTGACGATGGAGTGGCGATTTTTGCCACATCTGTTCCTTCAAACATTCAGGTAACGCTTTGGCAATATATGACACGCGCACGAGGGCGGTATCGATTCCGCATTTCGGGCTATGGTTACCAGACTGAAAAGCCGATTGCTTTTCATGTGAAGGTCGGACCTATGAATGCGGCTGCCCAGCAGCAGACACTTGGTTACTTCGATCTTCCGGCTGGTGCTGCTGCAGTGGTGGAATTTGAACGCTCGATTGATCCGGAACAGACGATCAGAATCGTGGCTGACGGCCTGAGAACTTCGACGCGTGAGGTCGAGAAAATCGGAGTCGAGAATTACACGGGCCCCGGGCTGGTAATACAGTGGGTCGAAATCGAAGGTCCGCTTATAGAAAACTGGCCGCCGCCCAGCCACAAGGCTTTGTTCGGCGATTTACCGCAACGGGCGATCAAGGGTGCAGAAGGCTCGGGCCGAGTTGAGGTCATTTCGACGCAACCGCTGGTTGAAGCCGAACGAATACTGACTGATTTTGCTCGCCGCGCGTTTCGCAGGCCAGTAACGGCATCTGACATGGCACCTGTTTTTTCGCGTGTTCGGGATAAGCTGGAAAAACATGCAACATTCGAGGAAGCGGTTCGAATTGGTCTCCGAGCCGTTCTGCTTTCACCCGATTTTCTTTTTTTGAAGGAACCGGCGGGCAAGGCAGATGCATATGCTCTCGCTTCTCGATTATCTTATTTTCTATGGAGTTCGATGCCCGACGACGCCCTTTACGAATTGGCAGGCAACGGGCAATTGCACAACCCTGCAACGCTGCATGAGCAAGTCGAACGAATGCTGAATGATTCTAAAGCGGTGGCCTTCACCGAGAATTTTGCAGGGCAATGGCTGGGCTTGGGTGCTATAGACGCGACGATGCCCGACCCGACACTTTACCCTGAATTTGACGACATCCTTAAGGATTCGTGTGTCAGAGAAACGTTATTATTTTTCGACGAAATCCTGAAAAACGATTTGAGTCTGACAAACTTCGTGTCTTCCGACTTTGCCATGCTTAACGGTCGAATGGCTGAGCATTACGGGATTTCAGGGGTTGAAGGAATGGCGTTCCGCAAGGTGCCAGTGCCGCCCGACGGACGCCGAGGTGGCCTTCTTACCATGACCAGTATTCTGAAAGTGACGGCCAATGGCACAACAACTTCGCCAGTCTTGCGAGGAGCATGGGTTCTGGAACGGATCCTGGGCACACCTCCGCCCAAGCCAACGGCTGAAATCGAAGCAGTTGAGCCAGACATTCGAGGTGCAACGACCATCCGCGAACAACTGGCTCTTCACCGCGAACGCGTTGAGTGTGCCAGCTGCCACGCGGTAATCGACCCACCTGGCTTTGCTTTGGAAAGCTATGACGTTATTGGCGGCTGGCGGGATCGTTATCGCAGTATTGGTGCGGGCGATCCTGTTGTTGTCGATGGACGACGCATGCGATACCGCCAAGGGCCGATTGTTGACCCTTCCTACAGACTTTCAGACGGCCGGGAGTTTCGCGACATCGGCGGATACAAGCAGTTGCTGTTAAGCGATAAAGCCAGCCTGGCCCGCGCCCTTGCCGCCAAACTGCTGGCATATGCGACCGGTTCCGAGCCGGGACTGGCTGAGCGTGCGGAAATTGAGGCGATCGTGGCCCGCTTGCAAAAAAAAGGCTATGGCCTGAGGTCGCTGATTCACGAAGTGGCGCTGAGCCCTGTATTACAAGGCAGGGGTATAGAACAAGTGACCAGCCCGCCGACACCTGAAAAAACAGAAAAATCAATACCGACGAAACGGGACCAAAGGCCATGAAGCTTTCTCGACGACGCTGGCTTAAAACTTCAGGCATTACTCTTGCCCTGCCGTGCCTGGAATTGTTCCAGCCGGCCAGTGCATTTTCAGCCATCGTGAAACAACGGAGACGGATGGTCTGCATTTGCGCACCGCTGGGCTTTTATGCACCTAACCTTTTTCCTGAGAGGTCAGGCTACGAATATCAGCCGACACCGTACCTGAAATTGCTGGAAGATCACCGCTCCAATTTCACGATCATTTCAGGGCTGGCTCATGCGGGGTCCAGCCCCGGTTTTGCCCATCAGGCAACGGCCAGCTTTCTCACAGGGGCGGAAGGGGCAGGGCGGCCAGGTTTTCGTAATTCCATCTCTCTTGATCAATACGCCGCCCAGCACATAGGGGGCGAAACCCGGATCCCAAGCCTGAATCTATCGTGTGAAGGGCTGGGCCTGGCATGGACACGCAGCGGTGCCCAGATACCGGCAGACAATTCGCCTTCGCGGGTTTTCTCACGGTTGTTTCTCGACGGCAGCCCCGGCGAGGTGGAAACGCAGATTCGCCGCCTGGAAGATGGACGCAGTATTCTGGATGACCTGCGCATGCAGGCAACATCTCTTCGAGGGAATCTCAATTCGAGCGATCGAGAGCGGCTTGAAGAATATCTGACAAGCGTTCGAGAGCTGGAACAGCGGATGGCCCGCGACGAAGTCTGGTGTAAAACCCCCAAGCCCAAAGTGAAAGCTGAAACGCCGAAAGACATATCGAACCCTGCTGACCTGCTGGGCCGGGCCCGACTCATGTTTGACCTTACCCACCTCGCGCTTCAGACAGACTCGACACGGCTGGTCACTATCATGCTCACAGGCTCGACCAACGTCCCGCCCATACCGGGCGTGTCACTGGGACACCACGACCTGTCGCACCACGGCAAAGACCCCGGCAAGCTGAACCAACTCAAGATTGTTGAAGCAGAAACCGTGAAAGCCGTGGGTGAATTTCTGTCGAAACTGAAAAAGAGCCGGGAAGAGACTTCAGACCTGCTGGGCAGCACGACTGTTTTCCTGGGCAGTAATCTGGGCGATGCCAGTAGCCACTCGGTTCGCAATTTGCCTGTATTGGTGGCTGGCGGTGGTTTCCGCCACGGGCAGCATCTGGCCTTCGACCCACAGAAACCGCCGCCATTATGTAACCTCTACTTAAGCATGCTACAGCGGCTGGGCATTGAAACCGACCGCTTCTCGAATGCAACCGGCACGCTCACAGGCCTTGAGACTGTAGGCTAGAACCCGGGCATTATACAAGTTACATTCGGATCTGAAGGAATTTCATCGGTACACCCATGTTTTCATCGGAAACGTTGACGGATCGCATGTGATCCGATTTATCCTTATTTTTGGGTTCCATTAACTTCTTGCCTGTATGTATTAACAGAGGCATTAATACCAATTCATTTTGTCGAAATATTTCAGCTCATGAAAAATACAAGTGTAATAGTTGTGAGAAGCGGAATAATCACGGAAACTACAGCAATATCCCAATAAGAATCACGGTGGGTCTGGCCGCAGATCAGCAGGAGAGTTATCACAGCACCATTGTGGGGAAGCGTATCAAGCCCGCCACATGAAATCGATGCAACTCTATGCATTACTTCAGGATCAATACCGGCGGCAAGACCTCGTTCGAGAAACGTAGTGCCCAGAGCCTCAAGGGCTATGCTCAGGCCACCTGATGCCGAACCGGTGATTCCAGCCAGCACATTAATGCTGATTGCTTCAGAAACAAGTGGCTGACTTGGAGCTATAGAAATCATCCAATCGCGAATGCTGGCAAAACCAGAAAGCGCAGCAATCGTCGAACCATAACCAAATTCGGAAGCGGCATTAAATACTGGCAATAATGCACTGTTGGCGCCCTGGGTAATCGGAACTTTGAAATTTCGAAAGTGGCGGAAGTGAATCACCAGAATGCATAGAATTGAGCCTGACATCGCCAGAATGGTTGACCACGTGCCCTGGACTTTTTTCAGATCGGTGCTGCCGAAGCGCGGTTGAGCCAGATATTCAGCATGCCACTTTGGCACAACATATTGCGATAGGATGAAATTCAGAACAACCATACAGAACAGAGGAGCCAGTGCGGCAGCCAGCGTGGGTAACTGGCCTGCTTTCGAATCTTGATTCATTGGGCTGAGCATATTTTCATCTGCCAGGTAAAAACCAAAACCACTGGATTTTGCTTGCTTTGCTCTTTTGGTCAACCAGAGGTAGCCGAGCCCAAGCATCATGGCCGAAGCGGTTAACCCCATCACAGGGGCTGCAAAAGAGTTTGTCTTGAAAAACGGCATGGGAATCAGGTTCTGAATTTGGACTGAGCCAGGCATTGCTGTCATGGTGAAGGTGAATGAACCAAGTGCTATTGCAGCCGGAATGAGCCTTTGCGGCAAATTGGCCTGGCGAAAAAGTGCAACAGCCATGGGGAACACCGTGAAAACCACAACAAATAGCGAGACTCCACCGTAAGTGAGCAGTGCACAGGTGAAGACCAGAGCCGCAATGGCCTGCTGTGGACCCACCACATGTACCACATGATTTACAATCGCCCGCGCACAGCCAGTCTCTTCCATCAATTTGCCGAAAATGGAACCAAGCAGGAAAAGTGGAAAATAACGCTCGATAAACAAACCGAGGCTGATCATGTAGATTTGTGTAAAACTGGCCATCAGAGGCAACTGACCGTCGAAAGCCACTGCCAGAAGTGCACAGGCAGGAGCAATTACCAGCACACTGTGGTTACGATAAGCCAAGAGCATGAGACAAATCAGCGACAGTATGATTCCGGCAACGGCTATCATGAATAGAACTTTACTATTTTGATTGATGTGTTTCTAAATCATCATATCAGCCGGGTATGTTGCATCTGACTGAGCTTATGGCTTTCAGCTTCGGGCAAATGTCGATTCTCGGGTAGGCTGATAGGTAATAGCCAGATGGGGAGTTTCGAGCTTTTTCTGGCCGGTGCCGAGTGAACGAACTGCTGCTTCGACAAGACCGCTTGTAAGAAGTGTTCGCTCAATGGGGTAAGGTGCTTTTCCTGTCAGGAAGGTTTCTTCTGCCTTTGACATGAGTGATGCCGAATAGACAACATTCGGGTTTGGCGGGAGATGAAAGAGGGTTGATATTGGTTCAGCTTGATTTTTCAGCCGGGCGGCGAAAGTGAAGTCACCCACCAGGCCATTCATCAGAAGCATGGTGGCTTTCGTGCCGTCCTTATACTCAAACCGGTAGCAGACTGGGTCTTTGACCCATGCCCGCATCTGGGCGGTGGTCGGAAAACGATCGCTGAAGGTTTCGGGCTGGGCGAGGGTGTGGCTACGAGTCAGGCATGTTTCAAAAAGTTGAGAACTGAAGCCGCCCGAGTCCCAACTGCCTTTCTCCATAGCATTCCATACAGCATCGCCCCGCAGGGCGTGCATGCTGGCGACACCAGTTTCGCCTCCTTTTCGGCGTTCGGCCATGCACTGAATGACTTCAAGGGCGTGAAAATCATAGCTGTCAATTCCGCCCATGGCCACACACATCAATTCTTCCACTTCGGCACCCATCGGCATTTCAATGGCAGGCATGCGCCAGGTGACAGGCAACGATGAACCGGCGCAGAAACCAAAATTCAGCTCTTTCGAGATTTTCACCATTTCATCAGCCCATTGCCATTTCCAGCTCAGATGCTTGTCGTTAAAGACGGGGGCTGTGCGACCATCTTTACGATAGACATCAGTGACTTGTTTGAAAAATTCATAGCGGGGGTATTTTGTCTGCTGATATTCGCTTTTAGGGTAGTTGCCGTGCTCGCCAATGATCAAAACGGCATCGACGGCGAGCTTGTTACCACCCAGTCGGAGGGCTTCGGCTACTGTGGGATAAATCTTGAATCCGAATTCCGCTTCACGCTTGCGTGCCAGGTCTTTTTCAGGGAACTGGTCAACATAGGCTGAAACCACTTCGAAAGGCGGACGATGCCAGCGACCATTGATGGGGTAGCCGACCAGGAAACGCTCGGCCATGTGCCATGCGTGCGAATGATAACGCCATTCGGTGGTGATCACTGCCATTTTGCGGCGAGGCGATTGCGATACCTTGGCTTCGGGCATGGTGGCCACCGCATCTATTTCACTTGTCAGAGGCATGAAAGCAGATGCACTGGCGGCTGTGAGTGAACCAAGAAACTGGCGACGATCGTTTTTCATGCGAAAAGCTCCGAAACAGGCGAACCTGAGGTGACAGGCACCGGGCGGCCGCTGGTATCGAGATAGTTAGTTTCCAGAGGAATTCCAAGCAGATGATAAATTGTGGCCAGAAGATCCTGCGGTGTGACCAGTCGCTGCGCAACTGATCCTCCCCATTTTTCACTGGCACCAACGGTTAGGCCACCGGCGATGCCGCCACCGGCCAGAAGAACGCTGAAGCAATCGGCCCAGTGGTCGCGACCGGCATTGCCATTCATTCTTGGCGTGCGACCGAATTCGCCCACGCAATAAACAATGACGTCATCAAGCATACCACGCTGGTCGAGGTCGTCAACCAGGGTGGCTATGGCCTGATCCAGTGGAGGCAAGTGCGTTTCAAGGCCTTTGGCAATGTCGTTATGATGATCCCAGTTTCCTGTATTGATATTCACACATCGGGCTCCACCTTCAACCAGGCGACGTGCCAGTAAAGCACTCTGGCCGTATCGATGGTGGCCATATCGGTCGCGTAGGCGGGGGCTTTCAGCCGAAAGATCGAAGGCGGCACGCATGCGATCACCGGCTACCATATCAAGGGCCTGCGCCTTGAAGGTATCGAGACCTTCCATGACCGAACTGTCGTAAATATCTCGTCGCAGACTGTCAAATTGTTTAACAAGGTCGCGTCGCGACTCTACATTTTGAGAGTTGAGACCGACGGGAAGCGAAAGATTAGAGACTTTAAAATTTTTGGCGGAAGGGTCGCCACCGACTTCAAACGGATTAAAGGCCTTGCCAAGATAAACAGCACCCTGGTAGCCAAAAGCCTCAGCCCGAGGAATGGTGATATAGGGAGGCATTGGCGGCTGTAGCGAGCCGAGAGTGCGGGCAATTACTGAGCCAAAGGCCGGTTTTTGCGGTGCATTGCGTGCCAGAGTGGGGCCAAAATGGCCAGTTAACATCCAGTGTGCGGAGGGGGCATGAATGCCGTTTTCGTGATGCACCGACCGGACAATCGACATTTTATGCATCATACGAGACTGGTATGGCAACCGCTCGCCGAGCACCAAGCCGGGCACACTACTTTCAATCGGTTTATACATGCCACGATATTCGACAGGTGCTTCAGGCTTGAGATCCCATGTATCCTGCTGGCTGATGCCGCCATCGGTCCAGAAAACGATGATCGATTTGCCACCTCGGGCGTGATTATTGCCAGAAACCCGGGCACTGGCAGCGAGCATCCCTTCCAGTGAAAGTCCGAGAGCAGGTATGCCAATCTGCAGCAAATTACGCCTTGTCAGGCCAGTGCAGTTGCTGAATCTTTTGCCCTGAAGTGTGAGCATGGCTTGACCCTAGTGATTGAAAAGAAATTCGTTGGTCGCCAGAAGCGACCAGACGAGTGACTGTACGGCTTCGAGTCGATTAGACTGCCGCTCAAGAAAAGCAACACCGGCCTGCTTTTCTTCCGGTTGGGGCTCTCGAGCCAATATTCTGACGAATGCCTCATGTACGATTTCATCGGCCGATTTGCTGCTGGCGGCCAGCTTGCCGGGGAAGGAGTTGGGCGATGAGAGCTTGCGCTGGATCTCGGCGGAATTGACCAGTTCCAGTGCCTGGTGAAGGGCAGGGGCATCCACCCGTTCGCATTCGCACGCTGTAAGTCTGGCGGGTCGGCCAAAAATGTCCAGAAATGGAGCGGCTACATTTTCATCAGGCAATTCAATAGCCCGGGTACCGGGTGGCATGCCGGCGAATTCGGTGAGCACACCAAGCACCTGGCTGATGGCGTCGAGCAGGGCTTCCGCAGGTATCCTACGACTATAGAATCGTGAAAACGATTGCAAATCGCCCCTGTTCCCCGGCCCGGCTATGCTTGAAAGCTGATAGGCATGGCTACTGGTGATTTGGCGAATCAAGTGTTTGATGTTATACCGATGGGCCACAAAATCGGCGGCCAGGGCGTCGAGTAGTTCAGGATTTGAAGGGGGGTTGGTGCTGCGTGCGTCATCCAGCGGGTGCACAATGCCTCTTCCCATGAAATGGGCCCAGAGACGATTGACAATTGTTCTAGAAAAATATGGATTTGCTGGATTGGTCATCCAAAGGGCCAGGTTCTTTCTCGGGTCGTCAAGCGGCCCAATCTGGAATTCAGTTTCACCCAGAGCACGCGGCCGAATCTCAACCCCGGTCCGTGGGTGAATCACTGAACCTTTGTCGGCAAGATAAATCACTTCGTCTGTCGGCACCTCGGCATCAGCAAAACCACCTTTACGGCCTACCCGTCCAAAAACAGCGGCAAGGCCATAATAATCTTCCTGGCTCCAGCTCTCGGTGGGATGATGGTGGCACTGGGCACACTGAATACGAACCCCAAGAAAAGCCTGTGCCACCGACTCTACATATTCTGGTGATTTACGCACCGTTCGATACCAGATTGCCGGGGGATTTTCCGCCTGGCTGCCACTTGCTGTAATTATTTCCGTGACAAACTGGTCATAAGGTTTATTAGAAGCAATAGAATCGCGAATCCAGCCGGAAAACAGTGAAGTGCCTGCCCTCTGGCGACTCGTTGAATAGCCGGCACCCCTGTTTTGCAGAATATCTGCCCATTTCAATCCAAAATAGCTGGCATATTCCGGACGGTCCATCAATTGATCGATCAGTTTTTCACGCTTATTCTTATCTTTGTCTTTAACAAAACTAGCCACTTCTTCAGGTGTTGGCAGTGTGCCGCAAATATCGAGCATGGCACGACGCAGAAAAGTGGGGTCATCACAAACATCCGATGGTACCACGCCCAGTTTTCGCCACTGTTGCAGAAGATGGCTGTCGGCTAATGACCGCCCCATTTCATTAGAAATCGTGTCGAGTTTTCGCAGCACATTCTGTTTTTCGGCATTTTCCTGCACGAAGGGCACAATTCCGCGAAATGTCGCGATTTTTTCTCCAAATCTCACCATTATGGCGACTAACCCGGGCTGGTCCCGCACGCTGATTACGCCCTGCGAATCAACACTGGCAATTCCTGGTTCATTTGTCTGGTAAATAGACTGCCCCGTCACATCGCGAGTGGAACCATCGGAAAAATAAGCCTTGACCTTTAATCCCACGCGATCCCTGAATTTCAGAACTACTTCCCGACGCTCAAGCTCAATCCTGTCAAGAGTCGGGTCATCGGGTTTCGGTCCCGGCGCACCCTGGCCAACCCATTGCGAAATAATTTTGTAATCATCGCCTGATTCATCCATCACACGGCCACCACCGTGCGGCAGGCGGCCTGTGGCTTTCAGCAAAATCAGGCTTTTTTCAGGATTCGGTAGAAATAGACGGCGACCACGGGCATCGCTGACCAGCGATTCATGATCAAAATCCGGTTCAAAACCAAGCAAAGACAGCTTAAATCCGTTCTGCCCTGATGCCTTGCCATGGCAACCGCCGCCATTACAGCCCAAGCGTGTCAGAATTGGAACAATGTCTGTCGAAAACCGGACAGGAATAGTCTCGGAAGAATCGGCAGCATTTGAAAAAAAGACAATCAAAAAGCTGATCGGTATGATAATCCCTCGAAATAGATTGCGATTTTCAGAGAATCCACTCGCATGTCGCAAAGATAGAATTGAAATTAAGCACTTGAATTTCATTTAACAATCTCCAGATCTATAAAACAAGCACCCTGATAAATTGCCTGGTCCTCAATTACCCCTATGGTCAGCAAACGCAGGAAATTCACTTTACCCAGAGGAGCATCGTCGTTAATGACAACCTGCAGTGAACCTTTATCCGTCTGCCCAACAAAAGTCTCGCCCCGGCCACGCACTCCCGTGACATCTGTCACTTTACCAGGCATGGCCAACTCTGTATGCATTTTCCCGATAAACCCATTGCGACGCACTGACTGATAGGAAATCTGAATCGTTTCACCACGCCGGGCCTGCCTGGGAGTGAAATGGTCCATACTGACAAGAAATGCTGCGGGTTCCACTGTAATGTTGACGGGATTACTGTAAATGATTTCCGATGTTTCTTTCATCGAGCCGTGTGGGCGGGCTGAGACCTTCGCCTCAACGATAAATGTCAGGGGACCCAGTGGCATTGAGGGCGGGAGATAGAAACTCAGATAACCACGCTTTCCACCATCTGCCAGAGTGACCACAGGTTCGCCAATAAATTCAGGCAGTCCGATGGCACGGATCCTTAGAGGACCAGTAAGTTGAAGGTCTGCTGTATCAAGCTGCATGGCAAGATCGACAACACCTCCAGGTGAATGCCGCGGCGTCAAAGTTCCATAAAGCGGATGAACAAAAACCTCTGATGCCGTAACATTCAATCGAAGTGGGGACCGGGCTGAAACCATAACCGGCAGGCGTGAAAGAAGTCTGGCAGTGGCCCTTGGCGTGATGGATGGTGTCGTCACTGCCGGTTTGACTTGCTTTTTGCCCACACCTTCCACCGTCGCTTCAAGCTGAAGGTCGAAAACCTGATCCTGCAAATTATCTTCAGCTGATAAAGTGATCAGGGCCCGGTTCTGACCACTGGCTATCCATATTTCCGGCATTTCGATTCCGGATGGAAGATTTTTGGCTGAAATACGTATGGGGCCATCAAAACCTCCTCTTCTGATAGCCAGAATTTCAACAGGGGTTCGGCCATTCTGGCGCAGGTTCATGCGGCCCGGTTCCAGCAATCCTGCGGAAAGAACAGCGAAGTCTGATTCTTCACGGCGGATTTTCAGTCGATAACCACATAATTGTTGACTGATCGGGCTGGCAGCCAGGTTTTGTAATTTAAGAAAATAACGACCATCGCTTGGCGCAACCCAGCGTCCCACTGGATCAAGATGACCGGTGGGAATGCCTGCCCCGGGCAGATCAAATTCGTCATTTAAGATAGCCAGCGGCTTCTTCGCAATATTATCGAATATAGTGATTTGCATATCAGCCGGCGAAAAAGTACGCTGTGCGAAGCCTTCCAGGTGAAAAACCTCGCCACTCATGGCGGTGAATGAACACCAGACAGATTCGCCCGCTGCTGAAAAAGTGCCCGCCACCTCGCACGGTACCGAAATTTCAAGGGCCTGAGCCGCTGTGTGATGGGTGCCCCGATCCTGATAAACAGGTTTATCTGTTGTCTGCACCAGAATCTGCCGATTACTCGAAAGTTGATGATAAGCAAACCCCCTCACGATTGACGCTGAAGCCGGAAGGAGCAACCCTGTCATATCTGTAGAATCATACAAATCATTTGAGATATCGAATATTTCCGCATCAATTGTTTTGGTCTGACTTGTGCTCTTTTTACCAAAAACACTTTTTTTTCCCTGGCTCATGACAACTGATCGAGACAACTGAAGGTGTGGGCCCTCATCAAATTCAAGTCGATAAATGGCGGAGTTATTACCTGCATACGTCAATTCCTGAATTTTCAGAGTATATTGATCATGAACTTCTGGCAGATATTCAATCATGGGGTCAGTAACAAAATAGCCGCGGTTTGTCGCAATCCGCCGACCTCTTGAATCAAATAGTTCAAGAACGGGGCGTATGGGCGAATCGATTCGGGCGGCGACACATTCAATACGAAATGGGCGATCAGCCTGAACCTGAAATTTGTAGAAGTCAGCATCGCCGGCTTTCTCCAGACGACCATTAACTGTACTGCCCAGAACCACGGGCATTGCGCCGGCGGGCTGATCATTCTCGGGGATTTCCAAAGTTTCTTTTGCAAGGCCAACCATAAAACTGCGGGGCTGGCTGAGGCCACCGGGCCCTGCCGCCCAAACATCATAAAAGCCGGGCCTGGCACTGTTTGAGATTTGAATTTGAAATGAGCCAGGGCTGATACGCTGGAACTGAAAACCAGGGATATTAGAAATCAGGCGATCGGCTTGGTCTGTTGAAGGCCCTGTAAGTTTTACAATAGAAAGATCACCGGCTTTCATACCAGCCGGGAAGATAGACTCAATGATTGGCGGCGATTGAAAAGCCTGACAGGTGTTAAAGAAAGTGAAAGCAATAAAGAATTGGTACAAAAAATGTGTGCAAACATGAACGGGCTTATTCTCATTTGTTCTGGAAGGACCGGTGTTTGAGTGATGCCGAAGAGGCATGAGAGTCGATCCTCAGCCAGGCTGAACAAGGGGTACCAGCGGAGCAAGCGATATGAGAATTGAAACAGAGCGGCAGGCATTGAGTGTTAAACAAGATTATGGCCTCAATATTTTATTCTTTCAAGACAATTCAACAACTCAGAAGTGAGTTTTAAACCAGATACCGAAAAAACTGAAATTCACCCGATGAAGAATAGTCGAACCCCAGCAGTGTATCGAAAGATAACACTCACGGCATGGTGCCATGCAACAGAACATGAAAAACAATGACTATTGTCAGAAAAGATCCAGCAGCGGTTCTCCTTCGGCCAGCAAATTAAAAGTGCGTCCGTCCTTGTCAGAGGCTTCCAGATTTCTGATACCCATGGCATGATACACCGAATGAGCGATGTGGGCTGGAGTTACCGGTTTTTCTTCCGGGTATTCACCATATTTGTCAGTTGTCCCATAAGCCTGCCCACCTTTGATGCCTCCACCTGCCAGTACCACGCTCTGTGTGTGCGTCCAGTGGTCGCGGCCTGCACCCTTCACACCGCCCGATCGCGGATCGCCCACTTTCGGCTTACGGCCCATCTCTGATGTCACCACCAGCATGGTTGAATCAAGTAGCCCTCGCTGTTCCAGATCTTCAATCAAAGCCGAAAAACCGTTATCAAATTCAGGCAGAAGATCTTCCTTGAGGCACGCAAAATTACTGCCATGGGTATCCCAACCACCGCCAGACTTACATTTATCAGCTACTTTTTCGTCATTCTCGGCCCAGAAAACAGTGATAAAAGGCACTCCAGCCTCAACCAGACGTCGAGCCACCAACAGGCTCATGCCATTGATTGTCTTGCCATAGCGTTCAACTGTTTTTTGGGATTCAGCCGCAAGGTTAAAAGCATTTGTCGCCCCGCCACCCGAGAGCAGACGCATGGCCTGATGCTGTAGTTTTGACCATGTCTGGATTCTTGCTTTGGCTTCCATGTCGCGCCGGGCGGAATCAACCGTAGCCAGCAAATTATCGCGGGCCAGCAGCCGGCCGGCGGTCACGTTACCCTCAAGGCTCAGGGCAGGGGCCTGAAAAACCATCGGCTTGGTGCGATCGCCCAGAATATACATCGGGTCGTGTTCGACACCGAGCCTTGCGGCGAATTGCCCCGGACGAGTGTAAGGTAGTTTACTGGGCTTAATCGGCAGTGTAATGGCGTTTGGCAAATCAGGGTGCTGTGGCCTTCGAGAGCCAACCACACAGCCCATATAAGGCCAGTCGTCGGGCATGGGTGTCCGATCATTGCCAAGTGTCAGAAAAGTCGGGTCGGGCACATGCCCTGTGAGGTTATAGTAATAGCCAGCATGATGGTCGTTGGTATTCACCGTACCTCGAATTGACCTGACAACAGCAAGGTGGTGCCCCACGCGGGCCAGTTTCGGCAGATGCTCGCTGATCTGAAGCCCTGCCGCACTGGTGGCAACCGGCTTGAATTCGCCACGATATTCCAGCGGGGCCTTAGGCTTCAAATCCCACATATCGATGTGGCTTGAGCCGCCGCACAGAAAAAAAAGAATCGTCGATTTTGCCTGGCCGCCACCGGATTGCTGTTTTGAGGCACCATCGAAACCTGTGACAAGTGAAGGATGGCCGAAACGCATACCGGCCACGCCCAGGGTCGAGGCCACCAATAGCTGCCTGCGTGAAAAAGGATTTGCTGTTGCCTTATGTGGGTCGGTCATGCCAGAAGCCCTTTCACAACAGAACCATGAACATCTGTCAGCCGGAAATCCCGGCCCTGAAAGCGAAATGTCAGTCGCTCGTGATCAATCCCCAACAAATGCAGGATAGTGGCCTGAAAGTCGTGCACACCGACAGGGTCAACCACAGCCCGGAAACCAAAATCGTCGGAGGCACCATAACTCGTACCTGGCTTCACGCCGCCACCAGCCATCCAGACCGTAAATGCATAAGGGTGATGGTCGCGGCCCCATGATTTAGTCTCTTCAATTTTGCCCTGCAGAAACGGCGTACGGCCAAATTCGCCACCCCAGATCACAACTGTCTCGTCAAGCAGCCCGCGCCGCTTCAGGTCGTTCACCAGTGCCGCAGAAGGTGCGTCGGTGTCGGTGCACTGAACTTTGAGCTGAGTGTTCAGATTCCGGTGTTGATCCCAGCCGGCATGCAGCAGTTGCACAAATCGCACGCCGCGTTCGACGAGACGACGGGCCATCAGGCAGTTGTAAGCAAATGAGCCGGGTCGGCGCACTTCGGGCCCATATTCGGCCAGCACATTTTCCGGCTCGTTTGATAAGTCGGTCAACTCAGGCACACTCATCTGCATTTTATAAGACATCTCATATTGAGAAATTCGTGTCTGGATTTCCGGGTCACCCACTTCCTCGTAATGAGATTGATTGAGAGCAGCCAGATCATCAAGCATTGCCCGACGGGCTTCCCGGCTGACACCGGCAGGATTTGAGAGATAAAGCACCGGGTCGCCGCCACCCCGGAATTTCACGCCCTGATACATACTTGGCAAAAAGCCGCTGGACCAGTAAAAATCATAGAAAATCTGCCCGCATGAGGCTTCCTTGTCACGCGATGTCATGACAACAAAACCTGGCAGGTTCGCTGTGTCAGTGCCCAGGCCATAAGTCAGCCACGAGCCCATACTCGGCCGACCGGGAATCTCGGCTCCAGTCAGGAAAAACGTTATGGCAGGCGCGTGGTTCACCTGCGTGGTGTGCATCGACTTGATAAAGCAGAGATCGTCAGAAATTTTGGCTGTGTAAGGCATGAAGTCACTGACAGTTGCCCCAGATTGGCCATGGCGAGAAAATTTGGTAATCTCGGGAAGGCAGGGCCGATTCGTCTGGCCTGCTGTCATCGTGCTGAAACGGGCCTGCTGTACCACCGAATCTGGTATCTGCTGCCCAGCAAGCCGCCGCAGTTCCGGCTTGTAATCGAAAATATCCACATGCGATGGTCCGCCATTCTGCAGCAGGTAAATCACATTTTTAGCTTTCGGCGAATGATGCGGCAGACCTTGTAATGTCGTGGCAGCCTTTGAATCACTCGTCAGAAGCGACGCCAGTGCTGCCGAACCTATGCCCACCGCCGATTGGCCAAAAAGGCTTCGGCGTGTCATCAGCGCCCGGCTTTTGTCAAAGGAATCTCGCAGCATTTTTAGACTCTTTTTCGCTATCAGGGCTTTGAGAGTGTTTCATCCAGGTTCAGCACCAACAGGCAAACCTGAGCCCACGCCGCATGCTCAACCGCCGGAATTAAAGTGTCTCGTGGCGATTCGCCCACCTTCAGCAGTTCTTCAGCCCGGGCCTGATTCTGGCTGAAATATTCACGCTGCTTTGCAAGAGCTGACGCGAGCAACCTGGCTTCCGGCCCGGTGGGTGGACGCATCAGTGCCTGCTGCACCAGCCAATTCAAGCGGGCTTCGTCGGTTTCACATGGCTGTTTCAAGGCATTCTGGGCGAAAGCCCGGGCCGATTCGACATAAACCACATCGTTCAGTGTCGTCAGGGCATGCAAAGGCGTATTGGTAATGACATTCTTTACCGAACACGTTTGCCTGTTTGCATTGTCGAAAAAGACTGTCGGGCCGATAATTCGCCGCCAGAAAATGTATAAGCTGCGGCGATAAAGTGCCGGGCCATGATCCTGCCGATATGTTTTAAATCCAAATGTCGCTTCTTCCCAGATGCCCGGCGGCTGATAGGAATTGACCGATGGCCCGCCAATAGCTGGCGTGAGCAGCCCCGAGATTGCCAGGGCCTGATCTCGGATCATCCATGACGGTAGTCGGTGTCGTGGCCCACGTGCCAGCAGCCTGTTTTCAGGATCTATCGCCCAAAGTTCGGCCGGTGCCGATGCGTTTTGCCGGTAAGTAGCCGAATTCACAATAAGCCGTACCAGGTGTTTCATCGACCATGGACGAGCCCTGGAATCAAGCAGCGGCGACTGAAATTCCACCGCCAGATAATCAAGCAGTTCAGGATGGCTTGGCGCTTGCCCCTGAAGCCCGAAATCTTCCGCCGTTTTCACCAGGCCCATACCAAAAAGCATCTGCCACAGACGGTTGACAATCACCCGGGCTGTCAGCGGGTTTTCAGGGTTCACCAGCCAGCGGGCCAGATCCAGCCGGTTCTGAAGCTTGTCAGATTTTTGTGAAACTGCCGAACCTGATGGAACAAAAGCCGAGAGAATTGCCGGCTGAACGGCACTTTCACGCTTATCATAAGTGCCGCGGGTCAACATGAAGGTTTCACGCGGCTTGGGCATGTCGGCCATCACCATTACCCGGGTCAATTTGGCCGCAGCTTCATCGCGTTTCTGCCGTAAGGGTCGCAGTTCAGACAATTGCCGGATATACTCCGGCTCGGTTTTGCCATAGTATTCTTCAAGGGCCTTGAAATTCTCGGCCGGGCGACCATCGATTCCTTTGCGCAGGGTCGATTCAATAATCACTGGCAGTTTGGTGGCATACATGCCGTCGGCCGTAGTTGTCATGCCGGCTTCACGCAGTTGTTTTTCTTTCTCAATCAATTTTTTCTGCAGGGCATCATAAGCGGCACTGGCTTTTTTCTGGGCTTCAAGCTGCGCCGGGGTGGTCATGTCAAGCACAGGGGCTGTCTGGCCGTTGCCACCGCCACCATTGACGGGTGTCTGATTAAAAAATGCGAAGAGCTGAAAATAGTCTTTTTTCGAGATCGGGTCGAATTTATGGTCGTGGCAGCGGGCGCAGGTCATCGTCAGGCCCAGCCAGATCGTACTCACGGTCTCGGTCTGATCAAAGACATATTCTACGCGGTTTTCTTCGGCAATACGGCCGCCTTCGCCGTTAATCATATGGTTCCGGTTGAAACCCGTGGCCAGCACCTGCTCGCGCGAGGGCTTTTCAAGCAGGTCGCCGGCAATCTGGTTGACCGTGAACTGATCGAAAGGCATGTCATTATTAAAGGCGGTGATCACCCAGTCTCGCCATGGCCACATGGTTCGCTCGCCATCGCCCTGATAACCATTCGTGTCGGCATATCGGGCGGCATCAAGCCAGTCCCAGGCCATTCGCTCGCCAAAGCGGGGCGAGGCCAGCATTTTCTCTACCAGATTTTCCCAGGCCTCGGGCGATTGATCATTCAGAAATTCAGTCAGCACCGTTTTTTCGGGCGGCAGGCCTGTCAGGTCAAGTGCCAGGCGGCGGGCAAGCTGCTGTTTTGTGGCAGGCGGTTGCGGCTTGAGGTTATTGGCAACCAGTTTCTGGGCCACGAAGTTATCAATCGGGTTTCTGGCAGCAAATTCCGCAGGCGCCATAGGAATAGCAGGCCGCGATGGCTTTTCCCAGGCCCAATGGCGGCCCCAGCTTGCCCCCTGGTCGATCCATTGCCTGATCAGACCTATCTCGGCTTCCGAGAGCTTTTTATTATGCCTGGGTGGCGGCATCACTTCGTCGGCGTCGTGGCTGGTGATACGGGCCACCAGCTCGCTCTCGTCCGACTTGCCGGGCACAATATCGCCTGATTTCATGGCCGATTCGCGGTCGTCAAGCCGCAGGTCGCCCTTGCGTTTGGCGTTGTCGGGCCCGTGGCAGGTGAAGCACTTGTCGGAAAAGATCGGCAGGATGTCGCGAGAGAACGACACCGGCTCTTTTTCTGTAGCGATAACGAAAGTTTGCCCGCTGAGGACGAGGCAGACAGCAACGGAGGCAATAGAGAGTTGGCTGAATTTCAAGTGCATGGGATGGTTGATGTTATTGCAGACTGACATCGTGCTTGGAGGGCGATACGTATATCATAACCCATCCCGCCCCGTTGAACAATCCTGAGAGAACAAGGCGATAAAAAGGTGATCGACACGTTAAATTAAGTGCTCATTCTGGTCACCTTCAAAACAACGACAACAATTTATATCAGAACTTAATCGCAGCAAAGTCTGATTTTATTACTACCGACAATTCATCAAATCTTGCAGACAAATTTTAATTGAATGCTCCAGAACATCGGCCTCATCCTGAACCCCCCGGACACAGCCGCAGAATTGGAACTAACTCGATTTCCATTGTGATTTCGAATAGTTCAGGGACAACTCAATCGACGAGACTAAGATCATTAAGCAGGCTAATTCAAATTAACGATAGCATGCAGCCAGCAGGACAGATTTTGTAATTTTGAACCACAGTAATCTGCCTTGATTAAAAGAATCCGCCGTTGACTATTCGGAAAAGATCTACAACGACTGATGAACTCTCAAACTAAAACTTGATGAAGTCTATTAAACATATCGGCCCCGCATGAAAATTCATACGGGGCCTTATAATGATGAAGCCCGGTTTGGGCCTGACGGGCGGAGGAGAGGCTCCGCCTGATTTGTCAGGCTCAGGCTTCCGTATGATTACGCCGGAATTCGCGATGCAGCGGTCCGCGAACGGTTTCAACCTGCCTGGCTTCCTGGGGTTCCAGTCGGCTGGCCTGTCGATTTTCGCGCTGAATGGCTTCGTACACTTCCTGTCGGTGTACACTGATCTCGATGGGTGCGGCGATACCCAGTCGGACCTTATCACCTCGAATGTCCACCACGGTGATCACGATGTCATCACCGATGATGATACTTTCGTCGCGGTGACGTGAAAGGACCAGCATTGTACAGGCTCCTTCCTCCTGCCAACGGTCGATAGCTTGACCATCCCTGGCCACGCTTTTATGGATTATTCAAGTGCATTGGCATAAGCAGCGGGCCATTTGACCCGAAACCCTGCCTGGCACTTCCACGACCTGCTTGAACATGAAGAAATCGGTTTGAGGATTGAGATGGATCAGAACGCCAGGATAACTCAGGCCGACGCCCGAAGGGTCGCGCTGGAACCCACGCTCAGAAGAATCTCTTCCGTGGCCGGTTCACCAAGAGGATGCCTTACCGAGTGGCGACTTGACGTCAAAACCAGTTGACGACCAACACGCCTGGCCAGATTGAAAATCATCGGGCCCTGCAGGTTGACTGTCATGATGCCGGTTTCGCTCCGGTTCAGGATCAGGAAAATTTCAGGTTCCTGACCATCTTCCAAAGCCAAGGCCGAGCGATCGCCACTGCGAACATCAACGTGGTAGTTCTCCAGCCCTTCCCCCGGTGGCACCAGGGCAAAAGCCAGCTCAGGGCTATCAAGGCTTTGCAGCCAGTACAACCCCTCAACCTTCTGATCCGCCAGCAGAACAAATCGGGTGCAATTGCGAAAACCCACAGGGCCTTCTGTCAACTGAATCACTTCCTGCTCTGAAATTTCAAGCGGACCAAACCGACTCGTTAACACATTCATGAGCTTACCTCCTTGTTATGCCAGGCGGCGTGTTGCTCTCCTTATCAGGCCCATGGGTCTCGATCCATCCAAAGGTTTTACAGCCGCGTTTGAGGCAGCTCATCCCCCCAGAGAAACCAGCGGATTTCGTCTCGAAACCGGAAAGCCTGGCAATGGGAATCAGCGAATCGCATCCGTGAAAGCGCTCGTTCCTCCCGCCTGACCACGATTATCTATCGACTGATCAGGCCAATGTGCCAAGCCCCAGACAACGGAAATCTTTATCTGAACGTCACATCTTACCGAATGGTCCGGTCGTATCGGTTCGCCGGAATAGTGTGCCTCAAAACTTGGTGTGGCCCCTATAAACATTAGTCGCAAACCCTTTTTTTAAATGACTTTGCGACTAATCTTAAACAGTTTTTGTACGGAAATTGGGCGAATCCCTGACCGCTTATTCCACGCTGATGGCAAAGCGTTTCATCTGATAGATGAACCGGCCATCGACTTCGACATGGCCATCGGCCCAGAGGGTACGGGTGGCATCGTCCACCTTGGTTACATGCATTTTGGTGGTCATCAGGCGGTCGGTGGGAACCACCTGGCCTCGATAGATCCACTCGTGGTCAGTGCCGGCGGGGATACCCACCGAGCGAAGACGGCCTGAGCCACCCCATCGGCGAACGGCTTCGGCCTTCATGAGCTGAACAAACGACTCAAGCCCTAGCGAGCCAGGCACGACGGGGTCTTGATAGAAATGGGCGTCGAAGAACCACGAACCAGGTCTGACGGGCGTTTCGCCCACCAGATAGCCCAGCCCTGCTGGTCCGCCCTGAGGGAGCCAGGTGGTAATGCGGTCGATCATGCGCAAGGTGTTGTCAGGCAGTGGTGCCTGGGTCGGGTAATCGCAGGCTGGCAAACCTGTTGCGAGATCTGCGGAGGATGGTAGCCACGGAGTGAAGCCGCGGATGCCAACCTGATTTTTGAGCGAATCGGCGTCGAAGAAACCGAAATAGGTGGTTCCTGAATACACAGGCACGCCGGCTGAGTCGAGCATGTCCATGCGGAAGTGCTGGATGACCATGCCTGCCGAGTGTGAAAGCTGAGTGAGCTTGACGGTGGTGGTGAGGGTATCGGCCACGGCAAGGACCGGACGATGCCATCGGCACGAGCCGCCCAGGTTACGATATTTGAGGTCGGTTGGGCTGGTCAGGGCCGAGCCGACATAGCTTGAAAGCCAGCCACAGACTTGCAGGGCAGCTTCCTGAAGCACAGTGAAGGGCATGCGGCCGGTACGTTCCTGATGGAAATACCAGTCGTCGGGGTGCACATCGTATTCACCCACGGCTATTCCACCAGCGACCATCTCGAATGGTTTTCCCGTAACATCTGAAATTCGATGCAGGAAATTAAATGGAGGACGTGGTAGCCGAGCCAGCTTGCGATTCACACCGTCGTAAATTTTGTATGGCTCGCCAAAGCACTTCCAAGGCTGGCCTTCGGCAAATTCCAGAATCTGCTGGTGATTATACTTCGCAGGCCGGGCATGGCCGGAGGCTGATTCACGTGGGTAAAACCCGCCGGCAAAAGGGATCTTGGCGGGCAGGCTTGATGCGATCGATTTGGCTGAAGAGGCCGGGACCGGGCTGGCTGCCGTCCAGTTCTTTTCAATCTCTTCTCGCGTGACTCCGGTGTATTTCAGCGACATGTCTCGCATGTCCACAATTGGCTTGCCGTCGGCATACATCAGTGCATCGGCAATGCAGTAAGGCTCAGGCCCAAAGCCAATTTCCTTAATTTCGATTTCATACATCACCGTTTTGGTTGATTCCAGCACCTGGCCACGACACTTCAGCCGGCTGCGCACGCCGGTGACGGGCTCCATGGCCACCTCGGGGCGGCTTTCACATACCCAGCCCATACGAAGCAGAAAAATGCGAAGAGTGTGCAGGCAGCATTCAAACATAAGCGTCCCGGGCATGACACGGTCGTCCACAAAGTGGCAGACCATGAACCAGGCCTCGGGCTGAATGTCGAACTCGGCCCTGATGCGACCCAGGCCAAATCGACCACCTGTGGGGTCAAGCTCGGTGACTCGATCAACCAACCGCATGCGGCCCGATGGTAATGTCACCGGGTTCTTGAGATTCAGGCCGCTGAAAAGTGGGCCAAAGGCAGCGACAAAATCGCCCTGTCTCAGCTTATCAAGAGCTTCTTCGCTCACGGTCTGGTTCGACATTGGCACCAGTTCTCGCCAGTCAGCAGGCCGCTTGCCTGGCTGATTCTGCAGTTCGGTTCGGGTGCGAACAACACCCTGTCCAGCAGCCAGATGTTCCGGCGTGAAAAAGCCGGCACAGCCATCACGCATGGTCAGATAGGGCTTGCCATTGACTGTTGCGTCGAAGGCGAAGCGGAAAAGCCATGTTTTATCCTGCCGGAAGAAATTCAGGATTTTAATATCATAGATGATCACTTCACCCGGCCCTGGCATATGGTCGTGAAAGGTAACCACGGCATCAAGCAGCCGATACATGGCCAGGCCCCTGGTTTCGTAGTCAATACCCAGATAGCCTGAGAGCATCAGATCGGCCTGGCCTGATTCCACGGCAATGCAGACGGGGATGCGATTGCAATCAAGATACCAGTCGTCCGGAAGAATATCATGCTCAGTGACAATGCGGCCGTTCGTCATTGAAAGCGGCTCACCGTCGATCTGTGTGACTCTGTCCACCAGCATCAGAGGCTCGTCGGGCAGTCGCACGCGGGTCGGATAATGATCGATTTCAGCGAATTTCTGGCCGAAGACCGGGGCAATCGGCCCACGACCATATGTCAGGCAGAGCTCGCGAGAAAGGCTTCGCGGTGTTTCAGCCGGAACGGGCAGCGGAGCGGCCGGGGCCAGGCTGGCCAATGATGCGGCAGGTGCATGCTCAGCAAAAGTCGGCATTTCCATGCTAAGTTCCGCCGGAAGACTGCCCTCAGCCATAACCATATTACGGAAGTCGCTGAGCATTTCGGCCCAGAGTCGCTGGAATTCCCCATGGGCCATACTCGTGGCCGACTGGGCCTGAATAATGGCCTCTGCCGAGGTATCAGCAGGCAATTCAAGCGAAATTCGGGAGGAGTTGTCAGACCAAGTGATTCGCGATTCAGGATTCATGAAATATTCTTCTTCAATTGCAACTTCAACAGTGTTAAAGTCCGGAACTTCCGGTAAAGCAGGGGGTGACGATTCGTGGAAGACAAAACCAGTTTCTTCTAAATGTATTGAAGCGTCCGGGGACACTTCGACAGGCTGGGCCGTTTCTCGCCAGTTGATTCGCACCGGCCTGGGCGGAGGAAGTGCCATATCTGTTGGCCAGTCGATGGGAATTCCGCCGACCCTGAGGGTGACGCAGCGGGCCGGGGCAGCTTCAGGCCGGGGGCCGAAAAGCCGGGACCAATCACTGGTGCGACTGCCATGCCCCAGCGCAAAGAGCTCGGCAAAGCCCCTGAGAAAGGCGGCGATTGGGTCGCCCTTGGCAGGTGTAAGGGCAATGGTTTTGTGCGAATGGTCTTTTAATATCGCCTGAATCATGCGGCTGCATGATGAACCAGGGCCAATTTCGACAAACGTACGTATTCCATCCTGCCATGCCTGGCGGACAAGCCTGACAAAATCAACGGTCTGGTAAGAAAGACCCGTGATTGCCTCGGCGCAATTGTGAGGTGTAGGCTCGTAGGCACCACCAAAAACCGCGCTATAAAGCACAAGAGGGGCGGGGTTATTGATATTCAGCTTGTGCAGGGCATAGTAATCTTCACGCACGGAGAGTGCCAGAGGGGCGTGCATCGTTGAAACTATACCCACAGGCAGGCGGCGGCAGCGAATGGCGGCAAGCACGCGTTCAACAGCAGCCCGCTGGCCACCCAGCACCACTTCATCAGGGGCATTGATAATGAGGATATGGGCTCGCGGTTCGGCGGCAATGGCGTCCCTAACAACATCAACCGGTTTGGGCACGACAACTGTCAGCCAGTCCACAGGTTCTTCCGGGCCAAGCTGCCAATAACGGCGGGCGGCATTGCACGGGCCCGCAAGCTCTGTCTTGAAGAGGTCGCTTTGCCTCATGCGTTGCCAGAGTTCGTCGTGGTCAACCCACGCGCCGCTGGCCAGCAGTTGTACTGATTCACCAAGGCTCAGGCCCATCATGGCATCAGGTTCGACACCCATTCGGCGGGTGAAATCACTGACAGCCATACCCAGTGCAGCCTGTCCAAAAATCAGGTCGCAGTGGTCGTCAGGGTGTTCGGGAATCTCGCCGTGCCAGAAAAGCCCGGGGTAAAGCTCGGTGCGAGGGGTGGCCCATTCACCGCAGATGTGGTCAAACAGTTCGGGCCAGCGGGCCGAAAGTGTGCGCCCCATGCCGGCATAAGCACTACCCATGCCCGGAAAGACAAATGCTAGGCCGTTTTTCTGCGATCCTTCAGACGAATAATAATAGTCGGACTGCGAAACAAAACGCTTAGGGCTATGATCAAGCCCGGTTCGAATATGATCAATGGCCTGTGTGATTATCGACTGGGCATCCGCCAACCGCAAAAGCACCACCGAAAGACGCTCGGCCCCCATCAATTCCGGCTGATTTTCACGATACCACCAGGCTGTGGCCAATTGAGAGGGCAACCGATCGCGATTATCTGGTTGACACAGAAAATCCCTCAGCGCAGTGGCTTGCCGCATCAATTCGCCACGCTCGTTGGCATGCAGTAGAAATATGCCGACAGGGTCGGTGCGATTGGCTACCGGAACAAGCGATCGATCGAGATTGAGATTTTCTTCGAGCTGATGAATGGCTGCCCGAACGGCCGGGCGAAAACGGATTAGTCGCGGCTTGCCAGTTTCATTCGGCATCCAGTAACTGGCCGGCTCTGTCAGTTTCAGGGCCTCACTCAAATCATCCTCAACCGACGCCGCTTCAACCCGCGTGACGACCGACAGCAATTGCCTCGACCAGCTTACCAGCGATGTTGCCGCCCCGGCATAAATGGCTTCGTTCTGAACTTTGGTCGGTTCTGAATCCGAATGACGATTATTTTCGATGGAGAGATATGCCAGAGCCTGATTAGCAGGTTCCAGATCAGCCCGACTGAGGACGATGGCAATGGCAGTGTCGGCGACAACGAGTCTCTCCTGAATTCCCTGAGCGGCCAGCCATGCTGCCCAGGCGTGACGCAGGTCGCTGGTAATATCAACTGCACCAACCAGCGCTTCGTCGATTTGGCCCGAGGCGATCCAGTGACAGGCGGTTTCCAGAGCAGTGATGCCGGCATCGGTTGAGTCGGAAATGGTGAAACTGGGGCCACCCAGGCGAAATTCACGGGCAAGTCGGCTGGCGGCGATGGAAGCCAGATTGCCCATGACACGATTAGCCGTGAGTGCCGGGCCAAAGGCGTCGCGAGCTTCTTTAATATGTGTCTTGCGGTGCGAGGAATCGCCGTGCGGGTCACTAAGGGCCCAGCGTAATTGAAAATGGTTCGTGCCTTGATCTAGGGAAACACCCAGCAGAACTGCCGTTCTCAATCGAGGTTCACTGCCCCGGCCAAGCCAGCCGGCCTGGCGGGCCGCTTCATGGGCAGCATTCAGGATCAAAGCCTGCTGAGGCAGTACTTCCATAAGCTCAGATGGCGGAATGCGAAACCGGCCGACCGGAACGGAGACCGTTTCGGCCAACAGGCCTGTAATTTTTGGCATCGTGTCTTCGAGGCTTGCAGGGTCTTCGCCGCCCCCCACGCCATACCAATGCCCAGGTGTTTCAAGCGTGGCAATTTCACCATGAATCAAGGCCTGTGCAAGCCCGGTGACTCCTTCGTGCGGACCGAGTCGGCCACCAATTGCACTGACTGCCACGCGTGCCGACTTTCCGCCGGTAATGTGGGCAGTTTTTTTCTCAAATGATTGACCGATGTATTCTTCAACAATCAAATGGGCGTTGATCCCGCCGAATCCGAAGCCAGAAAGGGCGGCACGGCGTGGTGTGGCGGCATTTCGCCGATGCCACGGCTCGATTTCTCGCAGCACACGAAACGGGCTGTCGGCTATGTCAAGTGTTGATCGCGGTATTTCAAAACCGGCCGTGGGTGGTAGTTTTTCAGCCTGAAATGCCAAAAGGAGTTTGGCCAGCCCCGCCGCACCGGCGGATGTCAGCCCATGACCAACATTAGACTTGACCGAACCCAGAACACACGGGCCGGCTGTGCCCTGATCATCAGCCCAGAGCGTGCGAAGGCTGCGAAATTCTTCGGAATCGCCCACAGGCGTGCCCGTAGCGTGGCATTCTATCGTATCCATCTGCCGGGGTGTCAGGCCACACTCGGCATATGCGGCACGCATGGCCCGAAGCTGGCCTTCCGAGCTGGGCGCGAGCAGGGCACCGGAAACGTCGTTCGACAAGCCCACCGCACGCAGAACGCCAAGAATGCGATCACCATGGACAAGGGCATCGTCAAGACGTTTCAGTAGAAATACACCCGCACCTTCGCCCACGACAAGGCCATCACCACGTTCGTCAAAGGGGCGGGGCACACCACCGGAACTCAGCGCATGAAGCTGTGCAAAACCCATCTGCGTGTAAAGACAGTCAGGCCGCGAAAGCCCACCGGCCAGCACAGCGTCGGCCCGGCCCGAGCGAAGCTCATCCATGCCCAGCTTCAGGGCGTAGATAGACGATGCACAGGCCGCGTCAAGCGTGAACGAGCTGCCGCCAAGGCCCAGTGCCTCGGAGATTAGCCGGGCAGGCAATGAGACAGGGTCGCGATTGGCCGGGTTCTGGCCTGCCAATGGCCGCTCCTGTTCCCGTCGCCGGGCCAGTTCCCACGAAAACAGTTCCTGCGACCACGCTGCCGTGGCTTCGGTCGGCAAAGCAATATTCCCAAGAATGACACTTGTACGCGATCGATCAACCTGCGATGTTCGTGCAGCACTCCAGGCTGTGGCAGCCACATGCAGGGCCAGGCCGAAAACGGGGTCCAGCGAAGCCGCGTCCCATTGCGCCGGCAATTTCAGGTTTTTCGCTTCAGGTTGCCAATGACGATCGATCAGGCATGCTGAAAGGCTGTAAACAGCGTCGGGATGAATACCGGGAGCTTCGAAAAGCTCTGCCGGATCGACCGGCCAGCGAGCCTTGTCAATTGGCTGAGCCATACAACGGCCGCCCGAGATAATATCCCAGAAGGCCTCGGGCGTATCAGCACCCGGAAAAACCAGGCCCATACCTACAATGGCAATCGGTTCAGCAGTATTTAGATCTGACTTTTGCACGGGAATTTCCTGCCGGACCACTCAGCAACGGCTATTCTGGCCAACCTGATTCCGCACAAAGGCGGCAGCCAGATTCGGATCCATAATGCCGCGAATACCGTCAATCCGTCCTATCAGCGTGCCGTGCCTGTCCCACACCGCTGCATCTGCCATCACTTCATAATCGTTCCGTTTCGCCAGCCGAAGGGCAATCCGCCCATCAAGATAAGCGTCCGAATCTACCGACGCCCAGACCATTGAATCAAAGCCCATTGGCAGGCTGAATTGGCCTCCCGTCATGCGTGGCCATGCACAAAGGCCCTGCATGATGGCATCGACCACCAGCGGATCTACAATCCACCGACCGCGAGCCGGTGAACGAAGCCAGTCGCCCGGCTCGCTGCCATGCCTGATCCGTGCGACAAATGATTGATTGTCGTACTGAACCGATCCGGAAAGAATCTGAAATCTTGGCCCGTGAAACAAGAGATTCTGATAGGGGGCCTGGCAAATTTCTTTCGGGCTTAATGGTGCCCATGTCGGCGGGTCAGGTGCCACAGCCGAATTCACTAGCGAGACCCGGCATCGGGCGTGATCAACCTGCCGGTCCGTCTCTTTTGATCGGCTGCGAATTACAATATCAGCATCAACCTGCCCGGCCTGGGCTGTTGTTGATTCAAGCCAGATTTCCAGTCGACCCGGCCCCCGACCGTCCAGCACCACACCCTTCAACACTTTCATCTCACTCACTTTGCCCAGCTCATAGCCCGGCAGAGCATGCATGGCAGATTCAATCATAAGCTCTGTCAAAAGAGCTGTCGGTACCACGGCAGCCCCATTAATCACATGATCCAGCAGCACTGGCCAATGATCAATGCCTGTCTCCTGCTCCCACAGTAACCTGGGACCGCCCGGTTTCATGCCACTGGTTGCCGTGGCGACTGCAGGAATCGCTGCCGAGGCAGGCAGGTCCCGGTTTGGTGTGGCTGAGCGGCCATCGCCTTCAAGCACCATCAATTCGACGCCCTGCGTGTTTGATGGCTTGCCGCCCAGCAATTCCAGCAAGGCCCATGAACCGCCCTCCAGTGGAATGAGGCCAATACCCTCACTAGAAAAAACCTTCTTCAGTGCCGGCGTAACCATTCCGCCATCCCAGGGACCCCAGCCCAGCGAAAGCCAGCGACAGCCAGGATAGAGCTTTGAATAATGAATCGAGAGCTTGTTAAGCATCTCATTGGCAGCGGCATAAGCCGCCTGACCCGTGCGGCCTACTCGGGCAGTGATCGATGAAAAAAGGCAGCAAAATTTCAATTCCTGAAGATTAATGGCTGAAAGCACATTCCGCAGACCACTTACTTTTGTTTCCAGGACGGGGGCGCAGGCGTCGGCAGACAGGTCTTCCACCCGTTTGTCGGCGAGTACGCCCGCGCCATGAACCAGGCCGCGAACCTCACCATATTGACTGACAACTTCTGCCAGAGTTCTGCTGACAGAATTCTGGTTCTGCAGATCAACCGAACGATAAACCACCCTGGCGCCCAGCGAGCGAAATCGCTCAAGGTTCTGCCGAACTTCGCGATCTGCCAGAATTCTGCGGGCTTCGCCTATCAATTGGGCTGGCGTGCGTTTGGCGGTATTCTGCCGTGCCAGCACGGAAACGATCGACGACTCGGTAGTGCACCCCGCAAGTTCCGTCGGTTCAGGGCCAGGCTCGGCACTACGACCAAAGAGGAGAAGTGTCGGCTGAATGGCTTCGGCCAGGGCCGCGGCAACTTCTGCCGTTACACCACGCGCTCCGCCAGTCACCAGAACCACTTCACCCACCGCAAACCGGCCTCTCAGGCTGTTGATATCAGCCACTGAGTTTCTTGACATGGGCTGAAGCACGGGTTTTACAGTATAAGATGGCTCCCTGTCAGTAATTCCACGCTCGACCGGTCCTTCTGTCAGTAATTCGCTAACAACACGTGCAGCTGCATCGGCCGGTTGCCAGTCGGCCCATCGGGGGTCGAGATCTATCACCCTTGCCGCAACATCAGGCCATTCCCAGGCCAGTGTTTTCACAAGCCCTGAAACACAAGCCGTTGGCCAGCCAACCAGGTCTTCCGCTTCGGCTTCGGAATCAAGTCCGAAACGACCATCGAGCAAAGTGATGCCTGCCACAAACGCAAAGGACTCACGCCCTGAATGCTGCAAAGCTCCTGAAAATCGCTGGACGAGACGCAAAACGCGGCCAAAGGCCGCGTGATCGTATTCGCCGGAGGTTGTCAGGATCACTCCCAGAAGCCTTTCGGGCGGATCCACTCCGTCAACCTCTTCAGGTCGAACCAGCAGGGCCGAAACGCCCCGCTGCCTCCACGCCTCAACCAGAGCCGACTGCAATTCACCCGGCTGACCCAAAATTACGACACGAGCCCCTTCCGCCGGATGAAACTGCCGCCGGGCGGCAGCATCATCAATCGAAACAGCCGAAAGCCGCGAAGTCTGGACCGAACCGGTTTTCACCTCACGTACCGGAGCACGAGAAAAAGACCCTCCTGATGAGCTGCCCGCCGGCAGGCCGGAACCGGGGCCACCGTCTGGCGGGCTGTCATATTCAGCAAGGGCATTAATGATGTCGCCAATTGTCAGAAGGGCACCGAACTGGTCAGTTCGAATATGCGGCAGGTGCGGCATGCGTTCCTGAATGCCTGAGAGTATCTCGACCCGTTTTATCGAATCAATGCCAAGGTCGGTGTCAAGCTGCATGGAAAGCTCGAGCATTTCAACCGGGTAGCCGGTTTTCTCGGAAATGACTTCACGAACGATCTCAACCAGTCTGGCTGAAGGGCCTGCCGGGGCCGACACTGCAACCGATGCAGCCGGTTTGGGGGCTGGCGATGCCACAGGGGCCGCTGGCTGACTGGCCGCTGGGGCCGGGGCGGAAGCGGCCAGCAGATCGACAACGTCACGCAGGCGACGCAGAGCACCAAATTGATCAGTGCGCACGTGGGGCAGGTCGCTGCGTCGTTCCTGAATGGCCGAAAGAATCTCTACTCGCTTGATCGAATCAATACCCAGATCGGCATCAAGTTGCTGGTCCAGATCGAGCATTTCCAGTGGATAGCCTGTCTTTTCAGACACAATCTCCAGCAGAATGCCGGAAAGCTCACTGGTACCACCGGTCGCCGCCGGAGCGGGAATTGGTGCGGCAGCAAAGCTCGGAGCAGGGGACGCCGAAACAGCGTGTGAAGCAGGGGTTTGGCTCGCAACGGGAGGGCTGAAAATGCCTGGGCCGTCGTCATCAGCATCAAAAGCCGGAATAACAGGCGAGACAACTGGAGAGGAATAATAGGCCGTTGGCTCGGGGATGGTCTGGCCATTCGGTGCATCAGTCAAAAGCGGTGCAGCACTTGCGGCAGGCGAAACTAAATGCATGGGTGCTGCAGTAGCTGATTCATGCCGATGGTGATGATAGCCATTACCGTTGGTGCTGTGGGTCGGTTCATACGCCACAACCGGCTCACTCGCAACTGAGGGCAACCCCAGAATCAGTCGCAGAGTCTCCTGGGCATGCCGCTGAGTCTGCAGAAACTGGGCGTGCACCGCCGCGTTCTGTTCCATTAGTTTTTGCAGGGCCGCCAGCGGGGTTGTTTTCCCGGAACTGGCTGCCGTGGCCATTTCTTCGTTCGATTTCATAAGGTTTTGATCCCCAGGGGTATGACCGACAGACAAGATTTGTTTAACAGTAGTTTCACTTTGACTGGAGGCAGGCTCTGGCAATTGGCTGACTGCCGAAGCGACTGACTGGGTTGCAATTATCGGCTTGATGATTGGCGGTGCAGGATCTGTCGATTCGGGCTGTGCCACCGGTACTACCTGCGAAGTGACATTCGCGGTTTTTTTCTCGACAATCGGTAACGGCTTGGGTATGGGTCGAAGATTGGCTCCGGTCAGGGGTACTGTCAGGCTCTTCTTTTCAGGCTCAAGCCGCATGAGTGTCGCTTCAGGATTCCATTTGAGCCAATGAACCAAATGGCCTCTGACCCAAAGACGGGAAAGAGTTGTCGCCAGGTCGACCAGGGCCTTGTTCCCGAGCTTTTCGGCAGATTCCGAGAATGCGAAGGCATCGCACCGGTCAGGTTGGGCCACAGACTGGCTGACCAGCCCGGAGAGTCGCGAATCAGGACCGATTTCAAGGAAGGTGGTGAACCCGTCAGCTTCCATCCGCCGAACCATGCCGACGAAATCAACCGGTCGTGCCAGTTGTTCGGCAAGAAGCCGGAAGGCCGCCGCTGAATCATCAGGATACGGCATTGCCGTTGTGTTCTGATACACCGGCAGGGGGGTGGCACGCCAGGGCACACCCTGGAGAGCTTGGGACAGACCGGCACTGGCCGAATCGACCCATGGGCTGTGGAAGGCCGAATCAACCTGCAGCATTTTGCTCCGAACCGACCGGTTTTTCAAATCATCAGCAAGATTTTGCAGATCTGATTCAGAACCTGCAAGCACCGTCTGAATCGGCGAATTACGGTTAGCCACCCAAACCGTGCCCCGATATTTGTCGGTTGCCAGCAAAGAAGCCCACTGGCTTTCATCGGCCAGAACGGCCAGCATGCCGCCTTTGCCATGCCGGGTATTGGCTGATTCCGCCGCTTTGGCCATCACCTGACCACGAATCTCTACCAGCCGGTGCATCTGTTTGGGCGAGATTCGCCCGGATGCCGCCAGGGCCGTCAATTCACCAAGGCTATGCCCGGCAACACCCTGCGGCATCACACCAAATTCGCCCAGCACCCGGGCCAGGCCCAGCCCCAGTGCCGCCAGGGCCGGCTGGGCCACCTGCGTTGCCCTTAATGCATGGTCGGCGGCTTCGCGTGCGTTCTCATCAATCAGATGGATCGGATAGATCTTTGAAACCAGTGTGCCAACGGTTCTTCCAGCCGCAAGGTCGGCTTCATCCAGCGATTGGGCGACCACCGGGAATCGACAGGCCGCACTTCGCAGCATGCCCACCGACTGTGCACCCTGACCGGTGAAGAGCATGGCCAGCTTGCCCTGCTGACCAGACTCGCAGTATTGCCAACCCTCTGGCGATTCATACGCCCTTGAGGAACCTGTTTCAGGATTTTTCAGCCCGGCAAGAACAGAAGCCCGCAGCTTCGACCATTCGCGAACCTGCCTTGGCAGAATTACCAGCCGGCATCGACCACTAGATTCAGCGGCTTTACTTCGTGCCACTGCCGCAAGTCGGCCAATCTGCTTCCATGTCAGATTTTCAGGAATGGCTTCAACCGCAGCAATCAGTTCCAGCCTTGAATTCGCTGCCATGGGCCAGGCATCAAGCTCATCGCTCCAGCCAATCGTTTCACATCGTGGCCCGGCTTCTTCAAGAATCGCGTGAAAGTTGGAGCCGCCGAAACCGAACGCACTCACTGCCGCGCGGCGTGGCTGACCAGCCCGGGCTGCCCAGGGACGCGGCTGCGTTGGCACATAAAAAGGTGAGTCAGCCGCCAGAATTTCTTCAGCAGGGTGATCGACCTTAATAGTCGGCGGAATAACTTTGTGATGGAGCGATAAAGCGGCTTTGATCAAACCGGCTATGCCTGCCGCCGCCTTGGTGTGCCCAATCTGCGACTTGACCGAACCGACCGCGCACCAGCGGCCTGCATCAGCCGTGACATGCTCGCGATAGACCTCGGCCAGGGCCTTCACTTCAATACCATCACCAACCTTGGTTCCAGTGCCGTGGGCTTCAACCAGTTCGATTGTGGATGGATCAACCCCTGCTGCCTTGTAAGCCGCCTGCAGGCAGCGTACCTGTCCTTCAGCCTTGGGTGCGTAAACAGCCTGGCCAATACCGTCACTTGATGTACCGACTCCACGAATCACGGCATAAACACGGTCGCCGTCACGCACTGCGTCATCAAGCCGCTTCAGTACGACAGCGCCCAAGCCTTCGCCCAGCGATGTGCCGTCGGCCTTTTGATCAAAAGGCCGGGCATGTCCGGTTTTGGACAAGGCCGGCGTTTTGCTGAAACACATGAACATGAATATATCATTAAATGTGTCAAATCCACCGGTGATCACCATATCAGCACGGCGGGTGGCAAGTTCCATCTGTGCCAGATGCACCGCACCCAGCGAGCTGGCACATGCGGCATCAACCACACAATTGGTGCCGCCCAGGTCAAGCCTGTTGGCAATCCGGCCGGCCGTCACATTGCCGAGAAGGCCCGGAAACGAGTTTTCCTGCCAGGCGTTGTAATGCTCGCCAATCCGGTCAACCACCTTGTCAGCCGTTTCGGCATCGACACCGCACTCAGCCAGCGATTTACGCCAAATCGGATGACCCAGCCGGGCACCCAGTGGAATGACCATTTCCAGCGTGCCTGTCACGCCAAGAATCACAGAAGCGCGGTGCCGGTTAAAATTTTTGCCGCCCGACCCATAGCCTGAATCGGAAAGCGCATCGCGTGCCACCACAAGACCCAGCAGTTGAGTGGTGTCGATCGCTTCAAGATTCTTGGGCGCTATGCCAAAATCAAGCGGGGCGAAATCGACAGAATCAAGAAACGCACCCTGACGCGAATAGGTCATGTCAGGGGCCTTGGGGTCGTCGTTGAAGAAATCCGATGCCAGCCAGTGTGTCATCGGCACTTCACGAATTGAATCCCGGCCTTCAAGAATATTCGACCAGAAATTTGCGGGTGAATCAGCCTGAGGGAAAAGACAGGCCATGCCGACAATTGCGATGGGCACATCGCTGGTAATTACGGCGTCTTGCGATTTTTGTAGGGAGGAGGGATTCAAGGCTTGGGACTCAGCAAATCTCGGTTTCTCGGTTCGAGAGGATGTAAAATAGCGTCTCGGGCAATTCTGCAGGAATTCAGGCACTTGCCATGGCAGGCTTTCCAGAGGTAATTTGAGAAAAATCGGTTTGACCCAGCAGTAAACCGATTTCCTGCAGCGTCTTAGGCCTTGGATTGGGAACACCGGGCGGCAATTGCACACCTTGTAATCGGGCCATCTCGGCCCTCAGAAGAATACAGGAGGCATAGAGCAGATTGAGATTCACCAGGGCCGCATTCCTTTGGCGGAAATCGTCGAGAAAACTGCCCCTGGCCCAGTCGTTAAAGGCGGCCATTGCCGGCCCGCACCAGATCTGAAAATCCATAGCCCGATCTGCCAGTCCACGATTGGCCCAACGCGAGGATTGGCCCAGATACCAGCGGAAGACAAGTGCCATGCGGTATTTACTGTCTTTGGCAGCCCGGACGAGCTGTTCTGGATCACGGCCACGGAAAAACTCTTCGGTTTCAGCCCAGACCTGAACCACAGGCTTGCGGAAGATTGTCTTTTCCAGATTCTCAAGTTCTTTAGCCGGAATATCTTCCAACGCATTATAAGCACGGTATAGCTCATACAGCTTGGCGGCCCGCATTGGGAAAAGCGTGCCACGCTTGAGCACCTGCAGTTTCACACCCATTTCAAACATGTCTGCCGCCGGGGCCATGGTGACTTCAGCCTGTCGCGTCTCGGCCAACATCTTGCGAACAATATCCGATGAACCGCTCTCAAGACAGGCTTGATTGACCGACCCAGTGACTAGGTAATCTACACCCATCATCAGTGCCCCGGTCACAGAGTGCGGCGTGGATATTCCACCGGCTGCACCAATACGGACACCTGCAACCCCGGGAAATTCCGATGCTAGCTGGTCTCGCAGGGCAATCATCGTTGGGAACAGCACGATCGCAGGTTGATTATCCGTATGCCCACCTGAATCAGCTTCTGCTGTAAGGTCATCGGCCATTGGTACCTGACGTGCCAGGGCAGCCTGTTCTGGGCTGATGTGCCCTGACTGAACCAGATCAGCAAGCATCGGATCGGGTGCAGGTTGCAGGAATCGCCTGGCCACTTCCACCCGCGAGACCTTCGCGATGACCCGGTGGCCAATCACAATACGCCCAGTGGCCGGATCTCGTCGCAGCCCGCTGGCACGATAGTACACAAGTGCCTTGGACAGATTCAGATAGGCTGAAGCTTCAACCAGAGTGATACTGCGTCGTGCGATCGCTTCAGCTATGGCCCACTCAAGTGCCGGTTCTGATGGATTATGAATCAGGTTCACGCCCCAGTTGCGGGCCTGGCCCAGGTCGCGAACCAGTGAATCAAGATTTTTTTCAATTTCAGGCAAACTCAGGCCGGCAGCACCAAATATGCCCACAAACCCGGCTCGGGCCATGGCCCGGACAAGATCGGCTGAGGCAATTCCATTAGCCATGGCACCTTGAAGAAGTGCATATTTGGCACCATGTGCCTGCCGAAACTGAACGCTGCCAAGGTTTTCAGGCAAAATGGGTGCAATACGGGCAACACCACGACCCGGCACTTCAACAGTCAGTTCGCGACGGACTTCGCCAAGTGCCGTCTCCCAAGTTGATTTTTGATCCTGCGACAATGCGATCGGGCCTCTGGTTGAAAACTCTTACAGCTGTTGTTTCATGAGAAGCGAGATTCAGCCGGGCACATTAAAATGCTCTGCGCAGAATACACCATAGGAATTAGGACAGCCAAACGAATCAATCTCGCTCGATGCCCGAAACTTCTCTGACGGAATGTTTCTTTACTATATCACGCAAACCCGACAAATTAACAGGTTCTCCAAAAAAGCTGCTCAGCATGCCAAAAAACAGGGTGGATGACGGGATTCGAACCCGCGATACCCAGATCCACAATCTGGTGCCTTAACCGCTAGGCCACACCCACCGTGTAGTTGAATCTTATCGATCAGACGCCTTGGCGTCAATCAATTTTACGATCGGATGAAGCCTCACCGTCGCTTGAGTTAAACTTCCTCAACAGAAAAATCACTTTGGATCAATTGCTTTAAGTTCTGGAACTACTGGCACACGCTGAGGGCTGGGCAGAACATCGCCACTTGTATTTTCTTCATAATAGACGGCAGGCTGAATCGGATCAAAGGTCCTGCCAGAGGAGTCAACCGCGATTGGCAACCTCACGGAAGGAGCCTTCAGACCGAAAGCCGAAACTGCTTTTTCTGATTGATTCGAAACAATGCTGGCCTGCAAAACCATCGAATCGTGTATTGGTTCAGACGTAACCGAATCAGGCCACTCAGGTGCAAGCAGAATCAATGCCAGTGCAACCGGGTAAGTGATCATGGGTTTTTCCAACCTCCCTGCTGGATATTTCAAATGGATCCTTCCACTATGACGATCTATCCTGAGTTTCCCGTGGCATGCCTTTTCCGTCAACCCGGTTTATTCAAAAACAAACCCTGCCAGACCACAACGGTCAGGCAGGGCTTGTAATTGAATGCTCAAGAAGCCTTAAATTACTTCTTTGTGGCCAGCGACCTGGCCGCCATAGAACGCGCCAGGTGACGCACTGCTGTGGGCAATGCTCCGGCTGGCAAAGGCGGATTGGTGGCAAGCACCTTGTCAAAGTAAAATGGTGGTGTGGTCATTTTCATGTTAATCGTGAAGGGCTGACCAACACCTGAAAGCACATCAAAGCGAGTATAGCCTGAGGCAGTTGTCGCCAGTTTCTTCACTGTGCCGCTCACCACAGATGCTTTTGTGGTGTTGTAAATGGCCAAAGACCGCCCCTTGCCAGACTGGTATCGGGAAATGTCAAAGTATCCACCCGCCAGGCTGACTGTAACTCGATTGCCCATATCATCATTGAAGAGAACCGATGTTCCTCTGGCAACAGTATTTACAAAGGTTGAACCGTTACCTTTGCCATTTCCGTTCAGGTAATTGCCGTAAATATCCCTGACACCATTTGGCCCGTCGGCATTCACCAAAATTGTGTAGAACTGGTTGGTCTTGGTGGCTGCACCGCCCAAAGTGACTATCACGGCGTTGGAAGCCGAGAGGTATTGAGCTGACGAAACGGGAATGGCAGCTGCTGTATTTGTGAATTGCACAGTGTAGTTGCTGGCAAGCGAGGCAGTTGCCGGGTCAAGTGGTTCGTTGAATGACAGTACGATCTGGGTAAAGCTGGCGGCTGACCCACCACCAAGCTGAACCTGACTGACCACCGGGCCCTGATTGTCGATATCGTTATTACGAATCGTCACAGTGGCCGTACTTTGTGTGATCGTCATATTCGGCGTAGATGTCGCCGAAAGTTGTACCAAGAAAGACCTGTCAACAGAGATTTCGCTGTTTTCAAGAATTCCAACCTGGATAGTCTTGGTAGAAGTATCGCCCTGAGCCCAGTTTAAGGTGCCGCTGGCAGAGGTATAGTCAGTGCCGGCGATAGCCGAGCCATTTGCAGTGGCGAAATTCACTGAAACGGCAGGAACAAGACCTGTGCCGCCCTGTTCAAGAGGCAAAACATTGCGTGTGACCGACAATGTCACAACTCCCTCAGATTCCAACACCTGATAGGTGAACGGATTAAATCCGACGTTGGATGTCTGGGTTGTGTTAAGCACATTTACTGTAGCAGAGGTTGGTCCGGTAATGACCGTATCCGGATTTCCAGATGTGACATTCACATTGAAATTCAGCGTTGGCGAATAGACACCATCCTGCAGCACCGGCACCTTGAAGGATTTGGCGCCCATTTCGCCGTCAGCCCAGCTCAGCGTACCTGTTGTGGCAACATAATTTATGCCGGCGATGGCACTGCCATTGGCAGTTGCATAATTTACAGCCAGAGCCTTGAAATTCCCGTCAATTCTGGAAACCTGAACTGTGACAAAATTACCATTGCCCTCAGAAACTGGATTCGGCGAAACAGAATCAACCTTGATTGTTCCGACTGGTGCCGGCTTGGCATCAAGAATTCGGACTGTGGCAGTTGAAGGTGTGCCAAGGTCAGCACCGTTGGCGTCCGTCAGCTTGATTGAAAACGATTTTTCGAGGAACCAGGCGTCACTTGGCAGAAGTGTAACATTCACATACTGGGGTGATGGGTCGCCATCAGGAAATGTGACGATCTGATCAATAACAGGAAGATAATCGACCCCGGCCACTGCCGATCCATCCACCGTGCTGAAAAGCACAGTCGCATCGCCAAGTGTGCCCTGGGCCCTGTTAATCTCAACCTGCAGCACTACTGGATCCGTGCCAATTGTTCTTTCATAATTGTTAAATGGAAATTGAATCCTTCCGGGCAAGTCCTGTACAGTGACAGATTTAGTCAGTGTGTCGGTACTTGGAGCCGTTTCAATGGAAGTTGTCGAGACTTTTGTGCTGATTGAAGAGACACCGATCTTGCTGGCACGAACGACAACACTTACAAAAGTAGAACCAGCTGCTTCCACCTGGCCTAGATTACTGTAGAGAATTCCGCTCTTTGAATCGTAGGTCACGGTTCCATGATCCGTAGAGGCCTTGATGAAGCTCAGGCCATTACCGATCACGGTCTGCATGGTTACATTTTTTGCAATGTCAGGACCGTTATTTGTCACCTTCAGGGTGTAAACCGATTGTTCACCAAGATCTACTGTCGAGGGAAGGAAGTTGCCCTCCAGCGAGAGATCTGCCTTTGGTGTCGGCAAAGACGTGACAACAGTTGTCGCAGAATTGTTTAATGGATCGAGATCAAACGACGAGGTCGAAACGACCACGGTATTTGAAATCTGTCCGGCAATTTTCGGAGAAACACGGACAGTAATCTGAGCGGTCTGAACCGGATCTATCTGACCCAAATTTGCAGTCAATCGATTGTTGGCGTTAACACTTACAGTACCCTGTGTCGTTGTGGCATCAATAAATGTCAGGTTCGGCCCAAGATTATCAGTCAGGGTAACGAACGAAGCTGCATCAGGCCCCGAATTGTTTACGTTGATTGTATACTGCAGAATATCGCCCACTTCCACCGGATTTGGATCAGCAGTCATGGAAACTGTCATATCAACAGTCAATTGCCTTTGAATAAGACTGCTGTTGGAAAACCCGGAAGAATCGTTGTCAGCAACACTTGTTACAGTGGCTGTGACAAAGTCTCCGAGATTAACGGACGCGCCAAGAAGACTCGCCAGATTTGTATTGATTGTCTGGCTGAAAACACCATTGCCGTTGGCATTCGTCTGAACAGAAGCATCAAAAGTCTGCAGATAATATCTGCCCTGGCTCTTGTCAGGCGAAAGTACGGAATTCGAGGGTGTTACAAAAAATTGCACCTTGTAATCAGTGTTGGGCTTCAGCCCGTTGAGCTGCCCCTTCACTGTAAGATTTCTCTGGAAAAAGCCGAATCGTCCACCTGATCCCAATGTTGTTTCAGTAATCAGTGGTGCCTTGATGCCGCTATTGGAATTAACACCAATATCGATTCCGTTTCCACCGTTAAGGTAGATCGAATTACCATCAATTTTGTTTCCAGCTCCATTCCCACTCACTATAATTCCAGCACCATTATTGGTAATTACGTTACCAATAATCGTGTTATTCATTCCGGATACGTTTATCGCGGCTCCATAATTGTAATTTATGGCATTATTCTGAATCAGAGCCTTGTTGGCATTAACAAGAACTATACCAGCTCCATTCGGACCTTTTACACTCGTCTGAGCCGACTGACCAATGTAGTTCTGCAGAATCTGGATGTTGTCCACATTCGATGCGGTGATCGCGGCGGAACCGTTATTTAGAAAATTCAAACCTCGCACCACTGAACCCACAGCGTTTGATGTGAAATCCAGTGTTGAAGGACCTATATTGTAAATACCCGACTGACTCAAATCCTTGGGGCCATTCAACAAAATCTCAGTGCTTGCACGGTTGGTGCCATTGGGAAGTTCAATTCCGTTGAACTCAATGGGAGAAGTCACACGTCTAAGCCACTTTGCGTCGATTACAACCAAACCCCGATAAAGCCCTGCGGCATTCGGTGTCAGGGCGTCGGAAAAAATGATTTTATCAGGTAACTGGTCGGCATTGGCCTGAGCTATCGCCCAGTTTAAACTGCCTGCTGTTGTGGCTAGAAGGTCGGGGGCCACTGAACTGACAACGTATGTGGCCAATACCTCTCGCTTCTCAAGGCGATCCATGCCCAGCGAAATTCTACGACGGCGACCTGTATTTGGTTTTTGATCCGCAGTGCTGACTGGAACACGCCTGTTCATTGTTCTACCCCAGTGAATGAGCCTGCTCTGGAAATATCTTCTCGTCGATGCGATTGGCAAGCTGAAGTGGTGCCAACTATTTGATATGAATAGATTGACACAATCTTTCCTAACATACCACTTGAATAAAGTTTGTCAAAAATGTCAATACATGCATGCACGCATTTATGAATTGTTTTGACTGGTCTGAATCACCTGGCTGGCTTGTCAATCCACGGGTAAATCGTTCCTCTCGGTCCATTCATTCCATGATCCATCATAATTCGCCAGGTTTCTAAAACCCAGCCGATCAAGATGAAACAAGGCCACCGTAGCTGCCACTCCGCCATTGCAATAAGCCACAATGGGTTTGTCAGGATTGACGCCTTCCGACTTAACAATCTCTGCAATCTCTTCGATCGGTTTGAACCCGCCGCCCGACTTCAGGAACAATTCTCGTGGAAGAGATTTCGCGCCGGGAATGTGCCCCCCGCGTGGGCCTCGTCGCCTCTCGCCTGAATATTGCCCGCGATCTCGAACATCAAGAATCTGAAAATCGGGTTTCCCGATCAGATTCAAAACATCGTCCGCCGATTTACGCCACGCAGGCCGACAATTCGGTACAAAAACCCGTCGTTCATGAATGACCGGCCCTTCCACCAGCGGCTGATCCTCCTCATTCCATCTCAGGTATCCGCCTTCAAGCACACTCACCTGATCATGCCCATAATACTTCAGTGCCCACCAAAGACGCGTGGCAAACTGACCCCCGGCATGATCAACCGCTATCACATGCGACTCATTACCCACACCCCGTTTGCCCATTTCTTCTGCAAATCTCTGAGGTGGAGCAATTTGAACCGAAACCGGATCATCCGGGTCAACAATGTCGGCCGTCCAATCCACATAAGAAGCTCCCGGAATATGCCCACCCAGATATTCCTGAAAAGCACCTATATAGTCGGCTTCCTCAACGCCGGGAGCAATTTGCCTAGTTACAACATAACCTCTTATATCAATTATTTTTACAGCAGGGTTATCAAGATGTTCTTTCAGCCACTGCGTGCTGACCAGATGAGGAACTTTTTCGGCCATGACACGAAATCCCCGGAATACTTGTGGCGAGCTTCGCCAGTTTCTCGTTATTTTTCTAAAGTATAACTCTCTATGCTGATCCATGCATCATGCCAAACCTGACAAAGGCGATCATCAAATGAAATCCGTTATCCTGAAGCAACCGGGAGAGCCATCTGAAGCCCTTTCCTGCCAGGAAGTTGCTATTCCTCAACCAGCCCGGGGCCAGGTTCTTGTAAGGATGATCGCCAGCCCGATCAACCCTTCTGATCTGATGCTCACACGCGGCAAATATATGGTTAAGCCCAAGCCTGGGCAGGGTATAGGCTATGAAGGTGTGGGATTTGTAGAAAAGGCAGGTCCCGGTCTGCTCGGCCGTTACATGCTTGGCAGGCGGGTTGCGGTGCTTAATGCAGCAGGAGGTAACTGGTCGGAATATGCCGTGTTGGCGGCAAATCGCGTGGTTCCGATCGCCGCTGATCTACCGGACGAGCAGGTTGCCAGCTTTTTTGTTAATCCAGCAACTGTTTTAAGCATGGTTCGCGATGTCCTGGGCGTGAAAAAAGGAGATTGGCTTATCAATAATGCTGCAGGAAGTGCTTTAGGACGCATGATCATTAAACTGGGACGGCATGATGGCTTTAAAACGCTTAATATCGTACGACGGAAAGAACTGATCCCTGAACTGAAAAACCTTGGTGGCACAGAGGTTATTGTTGAAGGGCAGGAGGATCTGAATCAATGCGTCAGAGAGACTGGCGGACCGGATGGCATTCGATTCGCGATTGACCCTGTGGGCGGTTCCAGTGGCTCTGCAGTTTTTGAGAGTCTGGCCGTCAATGGCCATATGCTTGTTTATGGAACACTTTCCGGCGAACCTCTGGTTATTCCCGCCAGACCACTTATAGCCGGCAAAAGGCTCGAGGGGTTTTATCTGGGTCATTACACTCAGGGTCGACCAATCTGGAAAAACCTGCTGATGTTTAAAGAAATTACCAGTCTGATTCGTCAGGGTGTTCTTGATACACCGCCCGGGCCGGTTTTTTCTCTCGACCAGATCGCTGATGCCGTGAAAGAAGCTGAAAAGCCCGGCAAACAAGGCAAAGTGCTCCTGAAAATCAGTGGCTGAAGTTACAAATTCAGCCAATTATGAGAAATTTTGGGGTTGTCAAGAGACCGGGCAGGGTATCATATTGGTAGATCAATTTTGAGTCAGTGGCAGACCGTTTCCGGGGAGACGTGATCCAGATGAATTCCAGTGGTGCACAGGATTGGCGTGCAGTGGCAATTATCGCAGCGGGTGGAGAACGTCTACTTTGTCTGGGAGAATCCGCTTCGCAGGTTCGGGCTGCTTATATAGGTGCCTGGTCAGAAGTGATTCGCGATGAAGATCGCCCAACGGTGAAACAGATCAGCCTGCAGAAATGGGCTGGTAAAGTCTGGCAGGGCCAATGGGAACACCAGGATTATCTCAAGGTGCCAAGTGCTCGCGTCGCCAGAATCACCGACGAAGAAAATCTGGATGAAGCCGAAGAAGCAGACGATGATGACATCGGCTATGAAGAGGAAATGATCGCTGAAGTCGAGTCGGAAGTTGAAGCTGAAACTGAAGCTGACGAAGAATAATTGGTTATCCCAGAAAATTTTTGAGGGGATCACGCTCAGCCGCACTGACCCGGATCATAAGCTCCGGGCATTTTTTTTGCAGTAAACCAGCCAGATATTCCATGCTCACCCGTTCACTGGAATAATGGCCGGTTAGAATTACAGAAAGCCCGGCTTCGCGAGCTTTCAAAATCGTGTGAAAACGAAGTTCACCCGTGATCAACAACTGTGCCCTGGCACCCACGGCAAGGTCAACCAGGTCATCACCTGCTCCGCATGCTGCTGCAATTCGGGTAATGTTCGAGTCAATTGATTTGCCATCTGCTAACGCAATCTGCATGGCACTACTTTTTAAGCCAGCCTCAATTCTTTTGGCAATTTGTTTAATGGTAGATGGTTGCACCATGTCACCCACTCGCCCGACACCATCCCTGCTCTGGCTTGCCAAGCCTGCAAGTTCATAAATATCAATCGCAGGCTCTTCGTAGGGATGAGTCTGCCGAATCGCATCTAAAACTTTATTAATATTAGATTTATATGATATAATCTCAAGTCGTTTTTCAGGCACCGATTCCAGCCGACCGACTTCGCCGATTGCCGGGTTCGCACCTTCCTGGCCACGAAACGTACCCACTCCATCATGGGAATAACTACACTGGTCGTAAATCCCTATATAGCCTGCACCTGCGTCAAAAGCCGCCTGCCTGACAGCAGCCATATTTTCATCCGGCACAAAAACCACAAACTTCACGCAGGGCTTGGTTGCGGCCGGCTGAAGTGGCTGAATCGTATCAGCTCCCGCGACTTCGGCAATGAGTTGATTGGCACCGGAAATTGCACCGTCCCACGCCGTATGATGACTGACCACTGCCACGCCTGCTCTTGCAAGTCTCCATGCCACTGATGTTTCCGGCTTATCAGCCCGGATCGATTTAGTTGCCCTGAATAGAATTGGGTGATGACTGATAATCGCATCAATCCTGTTTTCAACAGCTTCCTCAGCTACCTCCTGCGATAATGTCAGGCAGGTCATGACGGAACGCACTTCGCTCGTCGGATCGCCCAGCAACAGGCCGCAATTATCCCAACTTTCTGCAAGTCGAAGTGGGGCTAAATCTTCCATGATTTTCATCAATTCGCAGAGCTTCATCCATTTCTCAATTCTATCAATCAGAAGTACTTATTTTTCCAACATTTACGCAGGGCTTTCGTCACATTTCCAGGTGTTGAGTAACTGAATTCGCCGAATTTTCCTACGCTCAAAATACCCCTCAGGGCATTCGTCATTATGACCTCATCGGCAGCCATCAGATCATCAATCCGCAAATGTTTGCAAACGGTTGGCATATCCATTTCCAAAGCAAGTTCACGGACGACTTCTGCGGCAATACTTGCCAGCATTGGCCCATCAGTTGGTGGAGATAATATCTGGTCGTTCTTGACCAGAAAAATGGCCGTTCGTGAACCTTCCCAGAGGTATCCGTTCGAGTCCACCGAGATGATCTCATGGAATCCTCCAGCTGTCGCTCTTTCAAAGGCTCGTCGGCGAAGCCAGTAATTCAACGTCTTAAACCGCACAAGGTCATCACGCTCGTCAACTGGCCAGAAGTCACTTGATAGTTTAAGGTTATCACAATCAATTCGATCCAGCGAATTGGCTGTGACCCATATCTTCCCTGACTCACCCCGGCAACCTCCTGTCAAAACCATGCGAAGCCGCCCTGAGCCTGATGCAAGTCTGCATCTATCAACCAGTTCAGTGATTGCGACAATATCAGGAAGTTGCGAACTGTTCAGCTTCAGACCAAGCTCCAAAGCCGAGCGAGTCATTCGATCCAGGTGCCTGGACAGCAAAGGAACTTGACCTTTTTCCGAACGCATCGACTCAAACAAACCCAGGCCATGCTCCAGTGCAGAATCCCCGGCTGAAACGCTCAGGTCCTTTAACGGCAATATATTGCCAGAATGCCAGGCAAGCGGTTGGTCGATTGTTTCGGTCACGAGTCTGCCCCTTCAATGGCCAGTTTCATGCCCCGCCCCTTGGTTAGCGTCTCTTCATATTCATCCCCGGGCTGACTGTCGATCACAATACCGCCACCAACATGATAACTCCAGCTATTGCCTGACTTAAGAACTGTCCGAATGGCAATATTCCATGCTGAGTGACCATCCAGGCTTATATAACCGATAGAGCCTGTGTAGGGGCCTCGTCGATGGGTCTCTAATTCTTCAATGATCTCCATTGCCCGAATTTTTGGGGCACCGGTTATTGATCCTCCAGGAAACATGGCGGCCAAAAGGTCAACTGCATCCTTGTCTGACCTTAACCGACCCTCCACCTCAGCCACCAGGTGATGAACCTGTGCATAGCTTTCCAGCTTCATGGATTCATTAACTTTAACCGAACCAAATTCAGACACCCTGCCGAGATCGTTTCGTTCCAGGTCAACAATCATCGTCAGTTCTGCTTTATCTTTCAGGCTTGCAAGGAGTTCAGCCTTGTTTGCGGCATCTTCCTCAGGGGTTTGCCCGCGAGGCCTTGTGCCCTTGATCGGTCGTGTCATCACTTGCTTTCCATCCTGCCGATAAAACCATTCAGGGCTTGAACTAATTATCGCTTTATCATCCCAACTGCTGAACGCGGCAAATGGGGCGGGGCTGATTCGTGCAAGACGCTCATAAAGCGCCAACGGGTCGCCAGGGCCATGGGCTTCAAACCGGTGGGTGAAATTGGCCTGAAAAATATCGCCAGAGGCCAAATAATCCAGCACTCGTCGAATCCTTGATTCATAATCACTTCGGCTTAGAACTGGATTCACTTCCAGCCCGTTCCATGGCTTCAGCTCTGCCTGCTCACATGTCCATTGCAATTGCTTACGCCACAATAATATACGATCTGACACAGACCTTCCAGCGGCCTTTTGGGCGAGATCGCAGGCTACCAACTGGGCCCGGTCGTACTTGTGGTCATAAATAATAAATGTGTCATACAACCCAATCCGCAGATCGTCCCAGCCATCGCGGTCAGGAATGAGCCGGGGCAATTTTTCCAGTTGCCAGCCGAAATCATAACCGACCCAACCCATGATGCCCCCCTTGAAGGGTGCCGTGAGTGGAGAATCGGCGGCAGAAACTGCCGATAACCATTGATGGATCCAAGCCTTGAGAACAGACTCGGCTGAGACTTTACCGGCCTGTTTCGACAGCCATTTAGGTGCAATCGAAATCACCTGCGTGCTTGAGCCGGACTGAACCACAGCTTTGTCTTGACGGATACTCAGCGTTTCAATCGGTTCAGCTGCAAAGATTGACCAGCGACTGGTCAAAGGGTCGGGAAGCGTGCTTTCTAATAGTACGGGCTGGCTCAATCGGGCGACTGTCTGGCGAATGATCTGCAGCGATTCACTGAGTGCGATTACATTCCACCCGATTGGGCAAGGGCGATTACATTCTGATTCGCCCGGATTTTCGTCAATAAGTGCTAATTCATTAAGGGAAATCAATCGATATATACCTGTCTGCTCAACTCGGGTATTGATTCCCATCACGCACTTTCTAATATCTTATGAACTGATGGCCTCTCTGGCCACCTGATAACATTGACTCGGGCGATACGACTTGGTCGGAACCGAAACAAAAGGCACATGAATTGATCACCCGAAGCCACCTCTCCGTTCGACTTGCACCTGCCTGTGATTTCCGGGCCAGCCTTCAGGCACTCGCTGAAATAGGCCTTGGCGGAGTCATCATCGAAGCCATCGGCCAGCTTGCTCCTCGTGAATTAAGCCAGACTGGCCGACGTGAAATAAGGGCACTGCTTCGATCCGCCGCCCTTCAGCTTGGCAGTGTGGCTCTACCGATGCGCCGGTCGATCGCCGAAAAACACGATTGGGACCATCGAATTGCCCGCTTGACTGAGGCCATGAATCTGGCCTATGAACTTGGCAGCTCAATTGTCAGCATCTCACCCGGCCCGGCACCAACTGAAAATACCGCCAATTCAACGTTTGCAATCCACCTCCAACAGTTAGCTGACATCGCTGCACACCAGGGTGTTACGCTGGTGATAGAACCCGGGATCGAACCATCCGAACCACACATCAAACTCATCCGCCAGATTGCCCATCCATCGCTGGGCATTGCACTTGATCCGGGTCGTTTACTGCTTTCAGGTCAAAGCCTTGAACGAATTGCTGGCGAAGCCCACGATCTGGTTCGACTGCTTTACGCCACAGATCCGGAATTTATTGGGATGGGGACATTCGGCGTGGGCAAAACAGTAGCATGGGATGAAGTCAAAGAAATTATTGAAGAAATGGGCTATCGCCAGAGTTGGACAATCTGGTCTGACCCCTCACTACCATTGATGGAAGTCACATGCGAAATGGGCCGAAGGCTGGGTGCCACGCCTCTATTCAAATAATTTTAAAACAATAACCTACAACTATTATTCCCGAATCAGGATAAATGGTCCTGAACCAATCCCGCGAGGGAATTTCTGGCGAATCACTTCCGGTTGATCAGCCAGAACAGGGTCGAGTTCGATGACCTGAACCGGGCGTCCGGCACTATCGAGCTCTACAGTAAACCCAGCCTCAATTAGCACTTTTGCAGCAGCTAGGCTCATGGCAGCCCTTACAGTATCAGGCGAATCGGGACCTTCTGCATTTTTCAGCGGCTCAAATTCAGCTGTACGGTCGGCCTCGACAATCACTGATCTTTCTGCCATTGGCAGAGTATCAAAGATGAATGCCTCAAATTTGACGGCATTTGGTTCAGAAGGTGAAACCATTTCTCCACCGGAAAAGTCGCAGTAGGGTACTTTTTTCAGAGCTTTATGAAAAGGCAGACGCGTATTGCCTGAAGCCAACCGGCGGAGGAACTCTGACTGAAAAATGTGCACGGCGATTGATCCGGCCCTATATGCCAACTGGCCTGATTTGTTTCGGGCAAGAGCCAAGTCCTGAGGCAGGTCTGAATATTCGATCACCAGTTTCCGACCATCAGCCCTTGTGCAGACCACGCCAACCTTCTCCTGCGGAGCATTTTTGGCCACCACCTTGAAACTTACTTCGGCCTGCCCCCTGGCGTGAAGGCCGAGAAAGGCCGGGTCGGCCACATGCACCATCGGGTTATCCACCTGATAATAAAACAGCGTTTTTACGCCCATGGCTTCGACCCATTCAAGGGATGACAGGCCATCTGATTGGTCAACCCTGGCCATAGCATAAAGACACCCACCATGACCATCCGGCGAGAGTGCCAGACGATCAGGTGCTGAAAAAAGCGGTTCACCCGTAATACGATCAACCGCAGGCATCTGACCCTGACGAAAAAATCGTACCTGAGCCGGGTCAAGTCCGAAAAACCCGTGCTCTTCAAAATAGATCCTGGTCGCCTCTTCATTTTCAGGACTGGTCATCACCAAAAGTGGAACTCTAACACCATATCGCCTGGAGATTGCCAATATTTTTCGGGCATGAAAATAGAACAACCCAAAGCCGCTGATGGCGCCAATCGGGTAAGTCCCCTTCGGACCATCAAAACCCAGTCGCGAACCCTGGCCACCCGCAACGATCACTACACCTACTTCGCCGCGACGAAGCATTTCCTCGCCCATTTCAGACGCTGCTGCCCAACTGGCATGTTCTGATGGGCTGGAGGGTAATGGTTCAAAATCAGCAGGCTTCAGGGTACTCAAATCGAAATACGATTCGGTATCTGCTGTCTGCAGCACATGTTCCTGCACAAGTACAGCAACCTGGGCCCAGTCAACCTGGCTGATCTGTTGCTCAAAGGCCAATCGTTCCGACTCGCAAAGAGATTGGGCATGCCGCTTAAATCGGTCCAGCCAGGCCCGGCTCAATTCATTGTTCATGCTCATCAAACCTGGCAATGTCCCGTTTCAGTAATGATTTTGGGTGAAGTTCCAGCCCACGTCACTCGCAGCCCATCGTATGCCAGTTCAACATTCGGCGGAAGTTGCGAATTCACCGAATGATATTCAAGAAAATGCGACAGATGTGTCAAGTAAGCACGCCTGGGCTTCAGCTTGTCAATCACCTCCAGGGCCTCGGAAAGGCTGAAATGCGTGGGGTGTTTTTCAAACCTCAGGGCATCAAGCACCAGCACGTCCAGACCCTGAAGCTGTGCCCATGAATCGTCCGGAATGCTGTTGACATCTGTGCAATATGCCATATCACCCATTCGAAAACCCAGAACACGGAATTTGCCATGATCCAGCCTCATGGGCTGAATTTCATAACCCAACACCTCAAAAGGCTGATTTGGCTCTATGGTCTGAAACTTTAATCTTGGCACCCCACCAGATGGAAATCGCTTCGTCTCTTCAACAAATGCATAGGAAAAAACCGTACGAATCAGCGATTCCACATCTGATTCGCAATAAATCGGTACTGGGTGGCCATTAAGCTGGCGTGCAAAAAGCCGCGAATCATCAAGGCCGAAAAGATGATCAGCATGGCCATGGGTGTAGATGATTGCATGTACCGGACCAGGTTTCTCCCGCAAAATCTGCAGCCGCATTTCAGGCGATGTATCAAAAAGAATATTTCCGCGTGGTGTACGCACAAGCACACTCGGCCTTGTACGCTGGTTACGTGGGTCATCAGATTGACAGACATCGCAGTCGCAACCTATCATCGGCACCCCGGTCGAGGTACCACAACCCAGAAAAATCAACTCAAAATAATTTGTACAACCAGTCAATTCAGGTTGGCTGATGACCGAGATTTCATGCATTTTCGAATAATCCGTTTCATACAGACTTCCTGTTTAAATTTAAAATTATAATTCAGGCAAACGCCCTTCCCGAGCCAGTTTACGCAAATAATAACCACCAGTTCCAACCATGCCAAGTGGCACACCTAACATTAATAATACGCTGTAGTTAAAACCCATTTGCAAACCATTTGCCGAGTAACCGGCCCTGCCGTATGTGGCATCATAATGTGCAACACCATCTTTGCAGTTAGGACATGCGAGAAGCGATTGTGCATGGAAGAGCACTATGACCGAAAACATGATTTTCAGAGAAATTGACTTCACAGCAAACTCTCCAAACTCTGGAATTGCACTCTACTCGCATTTCATACAAGTATTATGCACTTCATGGAATCGCTTGACAACCTCATCAAAAGCGAGAGATTGAAAAAGTTTCGGTTTCGCGGCCAGTTGGCGGAAAACGACTGTTTTGTTAACATTCCCTAAATCAACACATGCTTCATGCAGGAAGGTCAAGGCAATTGTCATGAAGACGCTGCCCACGAATACTCCCATAATTTTTGAACCCGTTCTGAAACGCATCCTCTGGGGTGGTCGTCGGCTGGAAACCATTCTGGGCAAGAACCTTGGCCCCGAAACCGATTATGCAGAAAGCTGGGAAATTGCCGACCACCCGAATGGCCAGTCGTCGGCAATTTGGCCTCCCGAATTAGCCGGAAAGTCTCTCTCCGAACTGGTACGTGATTTTCCAAACGAAATTCTGGGCAGACAAATTGCAGAGAAATACAAACAGTTTCCTCTTCTCATTAAATTTTTAGACGCTCATAAGGATCTCTCATTGCAGGTTCACCCTGATGACAAACTCGCTCGCGAGCTGGTCAATGACAACGGCAAGACCGAGGCATGGGTTGTCCTGCATGCTGATCGCGGGAGTCGCATTTATGCGGGGCTAAAACCAGGAGTCACTCGAGAGAGTTTTAAATCAGCCATTGAAAGCGGAAAAGTGCCAGAGATGGTACACTGGTTTGAACCTGAGCCGGGCGATTGCATTATGATTCCAGCCGGCACAGTGCATGCCATAGGCGCCGGTATTGTTCTGGCTGAAATCCAGCAGATGTCTGATGCGACTTTTCGAGTTGATGACTGGGGCAGGCTCGGGCCCGACGGCAAGCCACGCCAACTACATTTAAAAGAGACCATGCTGGCAACTGATTTCAATCGTGGCCCTGTAAGTGCGACAGTTGTCGAGAAAATTGAATGCAGTGGCTCTTATACCCACGAATTACTGACTCGATGCGACTATTTTGAAATTCATCGCTGTCGATTTGAAAAATCAATCATGATCGGCCAGCCAAATCAGGATAAATTTACGATCATCATCGTGACAAATGGCCAGATTGAATTTCATTCACCACAGCACGGCCTGAAATTATGTGAAAAAGGAACCACTCTGCTTTTGCCAGCCAGACTGGGTAGAATTGAAATTAATTCATCAGGCTCAGGTTCCGCTGAAATTCTGGCTTGCCATTTGCCCGGCTAGGTCATCGATAAAAGGTCTTATCAATATGCCAGAAGAATTATATGAACATCGGCTGAGCCAAACAGCCATCGGGCTGGCCATATCGGCCGTCAGGGCATCACTTTTACCAAGAGTATGGGTGCTGCTGGCAATGGGTATAGTTGTCGACCGGCCCGTCATGAATCTGCTTGGTATAGACCGGCATATCACAGCCAAAGCGTGGACAAAGCAAAGTTGGGATTTTCTTCCAGAATTTATGCACGACTTCGCTGAAAAAGCATGGCTCGGCCCCCTCGGATTGGTGGCACCCCTCTTTAAACTTTTTCAGGCCCGGACTCCATTAGATATTCTGATGTCTTTAATTGGAATTGGTTTTACGATTTTACTCTGGGGAATCATCGGCGGTGCCATCTGTCGCATTGCTATTTCACGCATGGCTAATCGCCCTATACCCGGCGTTAAATCCTCAATTGAATTTGCATGGCAGCACAAAACAATTATTTTGGGTCCATTCACAGCTGTTTGCATTACAAATCTCGGAATGTTTCTTGTAATATTAGTTTTAGGCCTGATTCAATCAATCCCCTTTGCAGGTGAATTACTCGGCTGGGTTTCCGTGCCGGTCTCAATAATTTTATCAGTTTTAATTGCTATTTCATCGGTTGGCCTTGCACTTGGCTGGCCTCTGATAATCGGTGCTGCCATGGCAGAAGCCGACGATTCTTTTGATGCTTTCAGCCGATCGCAAGCCTATCTGTTTCAGGCTCCGGTAAGCTGGTTACTGACATTTAAAATCGGCATCATCGTTCAGGCTGTTACATGGCTGATCGTTCATAAAATGACATGGCTTGTCAGCTGCATTTTACTTGCCGGAAATTCAGGTTTTCAGGCTGAACTTTACCCATTTAATTCAACCTTACCCGCCCCATGGAATTTGCCGAATATATCATCAGACCCCACACTCAGCTGGGTTTCAGCCATCGCCTGCCTGGCCTCATGCTGGCCAGTTGCATTTGAATTTGCATTTGCCGGCGCCATGTATCTCACCCTTCGACAACGTGTTGATGGCATTTCACCTACCATCATTTTCTCATCAGGCCAGGCGGAAGGCAGTTTCTATGAAGAACGCCCTGAATTTTAATCAGGGCGGTTTTCATGCTTTTACTTTTTGTACTGACTTCAATTCCTGGTTAACTTGCTGATTATAAGGTCAACATCATATACACAACCGCCCCATGTGCCGCCACTTGCTGCCTGCAATGCAGCCCAGAGTCGAGTGTCATCATGTATTTCCGGATCGGCACTCAATTCCGGATGTGCCGTCCTTGTTGCAATCAGATCATCACCTACTGCAATTGATGGCTGCAAACTATCAGCTGGACCAATCAGATTCAAGCTGCCGGTAAGCTCGTTACGATCTATTACAATCTGAATTAAATCGCCATCTCTGACTTTTGCAACAGGCCCACCGGCGAGGGCCTCAGGCCCCACATGGCCAATGCAGGCACCGGTTGATACGCCAGAAAAGCGGGCATCTGTAATCACGGCAACTTCCTTACCCCAACTCAGGTGTTTCAGGGCCGAAGTGATCTGATAAATCTCTTCCATGCCAGCCCCTATCGGGCCCCGACCAATCAACACAATAATATCGCCAGGCCTGATTGGGTTTTCCGTTATTCCCTTGATGGCAGCAATCGCATCTCGTTCTCTGGTAAAAACCCGAGCCGGGCCAGTCTTCCGGTAAACGCCATCATCGTCGACAACAGTCGAATCAATAGCCGTAGATTTTATCACCGATCCTTCAGGAGCAAGGTTCCCGCTGGGAAAACAGACAGTACTGGTCAGACCGGCTTCTTTCGCTGCTTTTGCATTAAGAATTACCTGGTCAGGGTCAACCCCATCGTTCTTTTTTAACTGCTCTCTTAATATCCGTCGCCTGTCTGACTTTTCCCATTCTTCCAGTAGTTGTCCGGTGCTCTGTCCCGTCACTGTAATTGCTTCAAGATGCAACAGGCCTGAATTCCGCAGGTGCAGCATCACCTCAGGCACACCACCAGCCAGATAGGCCCTGACCGTTGGGTGATACCAAGGACCATTCGGCAGCACACTGACAAGTCTCGGCACTCGGCGATTGATTCGAGCCCAGTCTTCAACCTTTGGTCTGGCAAGGCCGGCCGCGTGGGCAATGGCCGGAATATGCAGTAGAAGGTTGGTCGATCCACCAAAAGCCGCATGCACTGTCATGGCATTTTCCAGGGCTTTACTGGTCAGCACATCCGTCATTCTCAGCCCGGCGTTGGCCAGTCTGACAAGTGCCTCAGCCGAGCGTCTGGCCATATCAAGCCAGATTGGCTGCCCACTCGGGCACAAAGCGGCATGTGGAATCGTCATCCCCAAAGCCTCTGCCACTACCTGGCTGGTGGCCGCCGTGCCCAGAAACTGGCAGCCACCACCCGGGCTGGCACAGGCACGGCACCCCATTTCAGCCGCTTCTTGAAGTGTAATTTCTCCATGAGTGTAGCGAGCACCAATTGATTGAATTTTACCTGCATCCTCGCCGACAGCTGGCGGGAGTGTCACTCCGCCGGGCACTATCACGCCAGGCAGGTGATGCGTGCCGGCCAGGGCCATCATCATGGCCGGCAGGCCTTTATCGCAGGTAGCAACGCCCAGCACACCCTTGCGGCGTGGCAAAGATCGAATGAGTCGGCGAAATACAATCGCAGCATCATTTCGATAAGGCAGGCTATCCATCATGCCACTTGTGCCCTGGGTGCGGCCATCGCATGGGTCGGAAACCGCTCCGGCAAAAGGAAGTTTACCCAACTCCTGCAAACGAACAGCCGCCGCCTTGACCAAAAGCCCTATTTCCCAGTGGCCAGTGTGGTAGCCCAAGGCGATCGGGCGGCCATCTTCAGCTCGAAGCCCCCCCTGGGTGGAAAGAATCAGAAAGGGATCGGCCGCCGCAAGTTCCGGATTCCAGCCCATTCCCGTATTCTGGCTCAGCCCAAAGAGATCGCCTGATGGCCAGTGCTTAAGCATGTCTTCTGTAAGAGGCAACTTGCCATCAGGCCCTGCCGCCGAACTATAGACGTTGTAATCAGAAGGGTTTTCCGCTTCTATCCACTGGCTCATCGCAAATTTTTCCTGACTTGTTGACTCCGCTCATTTGTTGTTCTACTAATCATAATATCTTTACAATTATTACGAAACGTGGCACGAATAATTTCGAGACCGCAAAAAATGAAATCCATCCTGGTGTTGAAAATAAAACTGTTCAGGCAAGAATTCCGTGAATCACTTCAGCTTCCTGAACTCCCGTTAACTTGTTATCAAGGCCTCCATAGAAATAAGTCAGCGTGCGATGGTCAAGCCCCATCAAGTGTAAAATGGTGGCATGCAGGTCGCGCAGATGATGGCGATTGACGACTGCTTCCTGGCCCAGTTCATCCGTTTCGCCATAGCTTGTACCGCCCTTCACGCCACCTCCGGCCAGCCAGTATGTAAAGCCTTTCGGGTTATGATCTCTTCCCCCGGGCTTACCACCCGTGTTAAACGTTTCACTGACAGGCATCCTGCCAAATTCACCACCCCAGACGACAAGTGTCTCATCTAGCAGGCCCCGCTGGTCAAGGTCTGTCAGCAGTGCGGCAATCGGTCTGTCAACTTCAGGTGCATGAATTGCCAGATTTTCTTCAATCCCATGATGACCATCCCATGTATTCTGGCCTCCGGCACCACCACCACCCGAATAAATCTGGATAAAGCGAACTCCCCTCTCTACCAGTCTTCGTGCAATCAGACACTGGCGACCGAATGGCGCTGACCCGACAGAAATCGGGTGAACAGCTTTCGTTTCATTAATGCCATACATCTCAATTGTTTTCTTATCTTCTCCAGATAAATCCAGAGCCTCTGGTGCTGACGACTGCAACGCAAAAGCCAACTCATAACTTGCGATCCGGGCCTGCAGATCGTTGAATTCAGGCCTTGATTTCAAATGCTCGGCATTCAGGCGATTAATAAAATGCAACTGGTCCGATTGTATTTCACGAGTAATGCCTTCCGGCGGTTGCAGATTCAGAATCGGCGGGCCACTTGTTCGCAACACAGTGCCGGCATGACTGGCTGGCATATAGCCGCTCGACCAGTTGGGCGGGCCAGTGGTAGGGCCTCCACGGGGGTCAAGCATTACGACATGTGTCGGCAGGTTATTATTCATGGTGCCCATGCCATGGCTCAACCAGGCACCCAGCGAAGGGTGCCCCTGCAGAATGCGGCCTGTATTCATTTGAAGGACTGCCGATCCATGGGCAAATGAGTCACTGTAAAGTGATTTGACAAATGCCATTTTGTCAACATGCCGGGCGATATTCGGAAAAGCGTCGCTGCACCACTGGCCGCTCTGGCCATGGCGTGCAAATGTACGCCGAGATGCTTGCAAAATGGCTTTAGTTTTGGTGTTGCGTCGAAATTCGTTGTCAATTGTCTGACCATCGCGTTTCTGCAATTCCGGCTTATAATCAAAAAGATCGACCTGCGATGGACCACCAAACATAAAAAGGAAAATGCAGGCTCTGGCCTTTTTGGGCGGTATGGAAACACCCTGATTTAATTGTTCACTGGCCAATGTAACGCGATTAAAAAAGCCTTCCTGACTCAGCAGTGAAGCCAGCGCCAGCCCTGTAAAGCCCGCACCCGATTGCCAGAGAAATTCTCGTCTCGAACCTGTGGAACTTTGAGGTTGATCAGTCGACATAAATTACCTCATTCAAATTCAGCAGGGCCAGGCAGAATTGACTCAAAGCCTGATCTTCCGTAAGGTTCCTCTCTCGCATGTTTTCAAGAAATTCAACTGACGATTCCATTTCTGTCTGTGTTGGTTTCCGCTGAATAATAATAGAGAAGGCTTTTTCAATTCGCACGGGCATTGTTTTATCGGTCATATGGAAAATGATGCTGGCCAGATCTTCAGCCTGTTTCCGAACGAATGCGTCGTTTAATAGCAGAAGTGCCTGAGGCGCGACAGTTGTCACTGACCGATTACCTGCCGGCACGGTAGAAGACGGACAATCAAATGTTTCAAGAATTGGCGGAACCAGTGCACGTTTGGCAAAAATGTAAATACTGCGGCGATTCTGCTCCTCAGGAGAACTTTCCAGCCAGCCTTTACGTGCACTGTCCTGTGTGCGGTGAATTTCTTCAGGCAAGGCCGGAAAGAATCCTGGACCACCTCTTCTGCGATTAAGATTGCCGCTGAATACCAGCAGAGAATCGCGAAGGGCCTCGGCTTCAAGTCGCCTTGGGTTTTGCCGCCAGAATAAATTGTTGGCCTGATCTGCAGTCCGGGCTTCGGCATTATCAGCCCGCGAGGACATCTGGTAAGCCCGACTCGTCATCATGAGTCTATGCATCGCCTTAATTTTCATACCGCTGGAAATGAAACGGGCGGCTAGCCAGTCAAGCAGTTCCGGATGCGTCGGCGACTCGCCCGTGCGACCAAAATCATTAACCGTTGGCACAATTCCACGGCCAAAATGATGCTGCCAAAGTCGATTGACGAAAACTCTCGCTGTTAATGGATTTTTCGGAGATGCAATCCACTCAGCCATGGCCAGCCTCCGGCCTGACGAACCATTTACCGGTTTTATTTCGGCTGATGAAAATTGCATTATTCCAGGAAAGGCCGGCGAAACTTCAACTGTTGGCGCATGCGCATCGCCTCGCCTGAAAATAAATGTAGGCTTGACCGGGTCCTCATTAATGGCCAAAGCCTGTTCAAATGGAATTTCAATTTCCAGCTTCTTGATTGTATTATCCAATTCTTTTAATTTTTGCTGATCAGTTGTCGTTTTGATCAAATTTTTTATTTCATCGACTTTTCGGAGTTTCTGCATCTGCCACGATTGTATTTGATCTTCAGGGGCAAGTATGCGGGTAATTTTTCCGGTTCCACGACCTCCACCTCCTGTTTTATGCTGGCCGTAAGGGTTTATACTTCGAAAATAAGCCAGCAGACTGTAATAATCAGACTGGCTGATGGGATCAAATTTATGGTCGTGGCACCGGGCACAGCCTATTGTCAGCCCCAAATATGTTGCTCCCGTAGTCACCATTATATCGTCTAGATCATCAAATTCCGCAGTCAGCGTGTTATCCGGCTCGTCGTCCCACACATGTAACCTGTAATAACCGGTTGCAATCATCCGATCTGCATCAAAACCGCCTGGCATCTCGTCGCCGGCAAGTTGCTCAGTGATAAATCTGTCATAAGGCTTATCAGAATTAAAAGAGTTTATAATATAATCGCGGTAGCGCCAGGCAAAAGGCTTTGTGCCGTCTCGCTCATAGCCGTTGGTTTCAGCAAAACGCACCAGATCCAGCCAATGTCGGCCCCATCGCTCGCCATAATGCGGGCTGGCCAGTAATTCATCAATCACTTTCTCCCATGCATCCGGACTGCTGTCGTTTTCAAACCGGTTGACTGCTTCAGGAGAGGGTGGCAGGCCCAATAAATCATAATATGCACGGCGAATCAGTTCCCGACGCAATGCAGGCCCATTCTGCTGCAGTTTTAATGCATTAAGTTTATGAATCAGAAACCGATCAATCGGATTTTTAATCGAATGATCAGGTATCGCTGGTATTTCAGGTGATTTATTCGCCTGAAATGACCACCATCCTCTGTCTTCATCCGATAGTTGAAATGGCTGAGATCGCAACTTTGGTCCGGTATTTTCTGATTTATCAGCATGAGATGCCATGGTATTTGATTTCAAAATAAGGCCTTCCGGCCAACTGGCACCATTTTTGATCCACTGCCCGATTGCATTAATCGTATCGACCGGCAGCCTGCTACCTGGCGGCATTTGTATATCGCCCTCGTAGCCAAGCACTTCCATGATCAAACTTTGTTCCGGCTTGCCCGGTAATATCACATGACCGCTTTCCCCTCCAGCCATCGCTGTGGCCTGGCTGGTCAGGTCAAGACCACCCCTGGCTTTTGACGGGTTATGACATGAAATGCAATACCTTTGCAGTATCGGCTGAACTACTTTCGAAAAATGGCTTGATTCGTCAGATTTAACAACTAAAGGAACGCACAGTTTCAATAAAATTAAACATGCGATTATATTTTGTTTCCATTTCAGCCTCTTGGTTAAATAAAGTAGAAAGGTGTAACATGGCTGCATTTTAGCGATCTTTTCTGTTGTCAGGAACTGAACGGGAATTCCATTATTAGCGGAAAAGTCTCGTCAATTCCATTATTTTTTCGAATTTCGCCACCAATCAGGCCTTGATTTCGGAAATCGGGGCTGCGTGGTCCACCAGTGAGATCGGCCGGCCATCGGGGCTCTGAAATCGCAAGCCCGGATTGATCCCAAGTTGCTGAAATATTGTTGCCGTCAATTCAGCCGGGCTCACTGGTCGCTCAACGGGTGCCATTCCATTACGATCCGTACGGCCAAGCACTATTCCGCGTTTCAGGCCTCCGCCTGCCAGCAGAATCGATGCTGCCCGCCCATGATGGTCTCGCCCGGCCTGGGCATTAATTCTTGGCGTACGACCAAACTCGCCACAGACAATGACAAGTGTCTCGTCCAGCATTCCTCGGGCTTCCAAATCCTCCACCAAAGCCGCCACGCCCTGGTCCATTGGCGGAACCAGCCGGTCTCGTAAGGCCGGAAAGTTTTGCACATGAGTATCCCAACCCAGGCCGCCCGAGCGGTCGTTTATCGTCACATAGCCCACACCCCGCTCAACCAGCCGTCTGGCCAGCAAAAGGCTTTGCCCCAGGCTGTTTCGACCGTAGATGTCACGGATTTTTTCAGCCTCTTCATCAATGGCAAAAGCCTTCAGCGTCGCTGGGCTCGTCAAAAGCGCGTAAGTCTGGTTATCAAAGGCCTCTCGTGCGGCCGTGGCAGAAGATTGACCGGATTGCGACCACTTGTTCAAAGCATCAACCATGCCTCGCCGACGCAGAAGGCGATCATAAGTCACTTTGTCAGGCGGAGTGAGGTCACGGACACGAAAATTCGGCTGCCCAGGGTCGCCAGGAATATCCAGCGGATCACAGGCAAAAGTCAGATACCCGCTGCCGCCAAAAACTGGCTTGTTGGGTATGGCGACATGGTTCGGCAAAACGCCGGCCATCGGCCCGTAAACCTTGCTGTAAACACTGCCCACTCCTGGATAAACCAAGGCGGGGTTAGGCCGCCAGCCTGTAAGAATGTGGTGGCTTGCCCGGTCGTGCTCAGCTTCCGGGCTGGTCAGGCTACGAATCAGCACAGTTTTATCAAGCACCCGGGCAAGATTTGGCAGGACGTCTGCCAGCGAAACTCCAGGCAAACTGGTAGAAATCGTCTTGAATTCGCCTTTGATGCCCTGATCGGCATCAGGTTTGGGGTCGAAGGTGTCAATGTGCGATGCCCCACCACCCAGCCATACCAAAATACAACTTCGCGGTTTTTTACTTTGTTTTGTTGGTAAATCAGCGGCCAAAACCGATTGCCCAGGAAGACCGAAAATCGCACCCAGACCAAGCCCCAGCCAGGTGCGGCGGGTGATTTGTAACTCATTGCAATAAAGGGAATTCGGCATCATGGCAATACACTCTGAACCTAGACTGGCCTGAAGCCTGCTAGTGATTGAAGAGAAATTCGCGAGAGTTAATCAGGGCCCAGAAGAGATCTTCAATCACTTCGGCCTGATCCGAAGCTGTCTCGATCTGCTTCGAAAAATGCTCTTTCTCTTGAGTCGAGGGAAATCGGCAAAGGGTTCTGAGATAGAGATTTTCAACAACTTCGGCCGGGCCTGGCGAAAGCTCCATCAATTGTCGCAGATAGCCGCTGACGGCCCCGACCCGCGAATCAACCGTGTCAGAACCAATCCACAACAGGCTTTGACGAAGGCTGAGGTTTGAAGTTCCTGAAGCCGGCCCACACAATTCTCGCCGATCGCACCGGCCGAGCGTTTCCAGTAATGTGCTGGGAGTGGTGGGGTCCTGAATATCAATCGCCCGTGTTCCCGTTGGCTTGTTGGCAAAACGATTAGGCACACCCGTGGCCTTGGCCAGGGCATCGGCCATCTGCTGTGCAGAAAGTGGGCGGGGGGCTTGAAAGGCGTTCAGTCGGGCAAACCTCGAGTTTTCAGGGGTTGACTGGCTGTTCAGCTGATAAGTTCGGCTGGTCAGGATCTCTCGAATCATCGGCCTTAATTGATAGCCCAGCTCAACAAATCGCCGGCTCAGAAAATCCAGCAGTTCCGGGTGGCTGGGCGGGTTGGCGGCAGAAAGGTCGTCCACTGGAGAAACCAGCCCTGACTGGAAAAACTGCGACCAGAGCCAATTGGCCATGGCCCGCGGCATCAGCGGGTTTGATGGGTCGGTCATCCATTCGGCAAGGGCAGGCAGGGGGTCTGTGTCGGGCTTAAACTCCGGCTGCTTTCCAGTCAATACGGCCGGCTCCAGCTTTTCACCCGTCAAAGGGTGCCGGTGCTCGCCCATTGGGAAAAAAGCGACTTTCGGTCGTGTCATCATCTGACCCGGCACGGGCTGGCTGGGCCTGACCATGGCGAAAAATGCGGCGAATCGGTGCGCCTGCGTTTGTGTAAAGACGTCAAAGGGATGATCGTGGCACTGGGCACAGCGAATGCGAATGCCAAGAAATCGCTGGGCAGCAAGCTGGCTGGCCAAAACAGGGTCGTTATTTTCAAGAGAATAGGCTGCGGCAGCGGCATTTTTTGTGGCAGGATCGCCGCGGGTGGAAAGCAAAAGACGAATGACTTCATCCCAGGGCGTTCGGCGATCGAGCTGCTCCTGAAGCCAGAGCAAGTAAAATGCTGCCGCGTTGCCCTGTCGTCCCGAACTCACCTGAAGCAGGTCTCCCAGCTTAAGCGACCATAACTTGTTGAAATCAGCGTCGTCCATCAGCTGATCCACCATCTTTGTCCGTTTGTCGGGGTCCTGGTCTTTCACAAAACGTCGAATCTCGGCCGGTTCAGGCAGCCGACCCACCATATCAAGGCTTAATCGACGCAAGAACATGGCGTCGTTGGCCAACGGGCTGGGGGCAATGCCCAGGCTCTTTAAATGAGTGGCAACCGCCATGTCAATTCCGTTTCCATCGGCAAGCGGCTCATACGCCGATTCCGAAAGCGATTCACCGGCAAACTGCACTACGGCCGTTTTCACCAGGCTGCCATATCGCACAACGATTGCCGTCTCACCTCGTTCCAGCACACTGGCCCGTCCCCACAAATCAACACTCGCCACGCTTTCATCAAGTGATTTCCATGATGCCCAGGCTGATACATCCCTCTTCGTGCCATCCTCATATTCAGCAATGGCCATTACCCTGACAGACTCAGGCCGGGTTACTCGAATCTGATCCGGAACAATTTTCAGATTTTTCAAAATCCGGCGGTTGCCAGTTAAATTGGGAGCTCCAGCTTCAATCCAGGCCAACAAGCGATGAAAGTCGCCCGACTGAGGGCTGATGGCCTGCCCACCGCCATGCGGCATCTGCCCGGCAGCTTTCAGAAGCAGCAGGCTTGCCTTTGGGTTGAGAACATTCACGCGGCGGCCACCGAATTCGCGCACTATGGCTTGATAATCCGCTTCGGCAGCATAGCCGAAAAGCGATAACTTGAAGCCGTTCTGGCCATCAAGCCGGCCATGGCATCCGCCTGCATTGCAGCCATGGCGAGTCAGGATTGGCTGAACATCGTTGGCGAAGTCGATTCCGGCCGCATTTTGCACATTCACGATCCATTCCACGGGCGATTCGCCGGGCAAGGCTGCAACCAGTTCCGAAGTTCCTGGTTCCATCGGGTCGATCAGGCCATCTGCCGTCAGCCTGGCACTCTTGCCCGACTTCAATTCCCAGTTCAGACCCGATTTGCCGGCAAGCTCGATTGGGCCAGAAACAGCCGGATCAGCCGTTGATAAATTCGATTCAAATTTAAGTGATTGTTTGATTTGAGCCTTGCTCTCATTGGCACCCGGGGGCGAATCGGGCGTCGATGTCAATGCAGATCCAGTCTCTGGCGTCTGGCCTTCGGGCCTGCCTGAAGAACAACCGGATACCAGGATTATTAAAAGAAGGGCTGAAATCTGATAAATAATGTGCCTGACATTCATGACACACCAGCCCTTTAGAAATACGCCGGATCGATTTCAGATCAACACAGTATCACTCTTTAATTAGAACGGATAAATCATCTGAAAACCATAGCAAATCACCGTTTCCGATTATTCGTTCAAGCGTTTATAAGTCCCGACATACTGCGAATAAACATTATCATAAACACCTTTCAGGGCGGTGTTTGGCTCAACCACCCGATCCATCCGCACCATGGCTGCGGCAGCAGCATCGAAATTGGCATACATGCCGGCAGCCATTCCTGCTGCCATGGCCGACCCAAGTGCACAGGACTCACTCTCAGCAGGAATGTGAATGGGCTTCTGCAGGGCGTCGGCATGAATCTGTGTCCAAAGGGCCGACTTCGCACCACCGCCTCCCAGAAAAATCCGATTCACTTCAAGGCCATATTTCGAGGCATCCTCAAGAATCTGCCGAGTGCCAAAAGCTGTTGCCTCATAAATCGATCGAAACATGTGGGCCGGCGTGTGGGCCAGAGAAAGGCCCGTCCAGGCACCCCGTGCCCGGGGGTTTTTATAGGGCGAACGGTTGCCCTGCCAGTCGTCGCGGGCAATCAGGCCGTCGCAGCCAGGCGGCACGGCAGCGGCCTGTTCATCAAGCACCTGATAAACCGGCACCCCCCGTTTTTCAGCCTCATTTGCCTGCTCAAAAGCCAGATGCCGGCGAAACCAGTCTAAAATAGAACCGGTTGCCGTCTGGCCGGCTTCCAGCGTGTATAAGCCTTCGACAGTTGCTTCAGGGTAGCAGCCAGCCGCTCCTGAGCCAAATACGCCAGTTTTCGACTGCGCAAGGTGGCATGTGCTTGAACCCACGATCACCGCAACATCGCCAGAAGCTGTCGCACCCATTCCCAACATGCCCAGATAGGCGTCAATCCCACCCTGGGCCACAGGAGTTCCGGCAATCAAGCCAAGATGAGAAGCCGCTTTTTTGCATAGCACCCCATTGCCCCGGCCCAGCGGGATTATTTCCTTGGGCCACTTGGCAAAAATGTCGTCAATCTCCATGCGGTCGATCAAGTCAGCAGGCCAGCCACCTTCGGGCTTGGCATAATTCCATTTCACCGCGACATGATTCAACGCTAATGTCCACTGTCCCGTCAGTTTATGCATCATCCAGTCAGTGCATTCCACAATGCGTTCGGCCGATTTATATATTTCCGGCTCATGTTTTTTTATCCACAGTGCCTTGGGCAGCATCCATTCAGGGCTGACCTTGCCCGAGACATATTTCAGAACCGGGTCTTTCGTCGCCGAAATCGCATCGGCCTCGACCGCAGAGCGTTGATCCATCCAGAGCAGCGCAGGCCGCAGAACGGTGCCGTCCCCCTTGCAGGCCACCACCGTGCAGGCCGTCGTATCAAGCCCGATTCCCCTTACCTGGCTGGCACTTGCGCCTGATTTAGCCAATGCTTCCGAAACGGCAACCGCCGCTCCGGCCCACCACTCGTCAGGCGACTGCTCGGCCCATGCCGGTTTGGGGTAAGTTGTTTTGAGAGATGAAGTTCCGAAAGCCACAATCTGGCCATTCGGCCGCACCAGAGCCGCCCTGACACTTTGCGTTCCAAAATCGAGACCCAGCAGCAAGTCCTGAGTGGGCATGGATAGAGAATCTCCGAAGTTGATCGGTCGGAATCAGCCTGAATTTATGCGCGTCAAGTACAGATGGGGGTCGCTGCGAATCCCACAAAAATCCGCCTGTCATTACTCGGCACAATTGATCTTCGCGGCAAATCGACTCACGACTCATTGATTTGACTGGTTTACACGCTGAATGTCAATTCAAAAAAGTTATGAATGTATGTACAGGTAGCATTAAATTTTTCTCAAATAATCATTTGCAGGCTGATAAGTTCTTAGCTCTGCAACACATGATCGAAAGTAATTTGGGAATTGATTAAACAAGACTATTGATTCAGACAGCGGTCTTGATCAATATAGAATTCCAGCTATCATCCCTCATCACGATCGACATGACCGGAAATCGAAGTTTATCGACCAGATAGCCGTTCAGGTCAGTCGCTTAACTGTGAACCCGCGGGGAACCACCCAATCATGCGTGAAAACGATCCGAATCAGAATTCAAGTCGGCGAGACTTCCTGCGAGGCTCTTCCGTCGCTGCCGCCACTGCTGTGCTCTCACAGACCGCACAGGCCGCAGCCGAGGAAGCCAACGCTGAAGCACTTGCCCTGCAGGAACTACCAGTAGCAACTGGCACCGTCAAGGTAACGCTTCAGGTCAACGGCAAGCCAATGACCACGGAAATCGAGCCCCGCAGCACCCTTCTTGATGTGCTTCGCCACCGGCTTGAAGTCACCGGCCCCAAGCGTGTGTGCGACCGTGCCAGTTGCGGTGCCTGCACCGTGATGCTCAACGGTCAATCCGTTTACAGCTGCACCAGCCTGGCCATAGCGGCCCAGGGCAAGGAAATTCGAACACTTGAGTCGTTCGACACCGGCCCGAACGGTGTGCCTCACGCCTTCCACCAGAATGATGGCCTGATGTGCGGCTATTGCACGCCCGGCTTCGTGACGGCCTGTCAGGCCCTGCTGGAAAAGAACCCCAACCCAACACTAGAAGAAGTGCGCAGGGGTCTCGACGGAAATATCTGTCGGTGTGGAACTTACGTTGGCGTGGTCAAGGCCGCGCTTGAAGCAGCCAAGGCAATCAAGGTCTAATTTCGGGAAAGGAGCGATACGACAATGGCAGCAAACTCTTGGCCCGAGAAAACCAGGATCATCAACACCCGCTACCCGCGGCTCGACGGTCTGGCCAAGGCATCTGGCCGGGCAAAATACCCTTCCGACGAGAAGCCTGAGGGCACTCTCTTCGGCGTGGTTCTCTACAGCCCGCATGCCCACGTGAAGATCAAGTCGCTTGATAGCTCAGCAGCCGAAAAACTGCCGGGTGTGAAAGCGATTGAAGTGATTGCCGGCCCCGGCAAGACACTGCGGTATCATGGCGACGACATCGCCATCGTGGTGGCTGAGACCGAAGAACAGGCCCGCGACGGTGCCCGTGCAATCAAGATCGACTACGAATTTCTGCCCCACGCCGCGACTGAATCGCAGGCAATGGCCGAAAATGCTCCTCAGATCGTTAATGGTGGCAATGTTCGCAAGGGGCGTGCCCAGACCACTGGCAAGCCTGACGATGCATTAAAAGCAGCCGACGCAGTGGTCGAGGGCACCTATTTTGCACCTGTCATCACGCACGTCTGCCTGGAGCCACATGGCCTGACGGCCCGATGGGACGACAAAAACCACATCACCGCCTGGGCAAGTACGCAGTCGGTGATGGCCACGGCCAACGAGCTGGCTGAATCCAACGAACTGCCAGTTTCGAATGTCACCGTTTTGACCGAAGTCATGGGTGGCGGCTTCGGGTCGAAGTTTGGTGCCGACATCTGGGGCACCACGGCAGCCCGAATCTCGAAGAAGGTTGGTGGCCGCCCGGTCAAGATCTTCCTCGACCGTGCCCAGGAGCACCTGGCCGGCGGCAACAGGCCATCAGTACTGGCGAAGGTCAAAATTGCCGGCACAAAAGATGGCAAAATCACCAGCCTGGTCGCTGAAACCTTCGGAACCGGCGGCGTGGCTCGCGGTGCCCAGTTCCCGCTGCCTTATGTTTACAGCATTGCCAACTTCAAGCGAGAGCATTCCGATGTTTTCGTTAATGGTGGCAATGCCCGCGCCATGCGTGCACCCGGTCACCCCCAGGGTTGCCTTGTGATGGAATCGGCTCTGGACGACCTGGCTGCCAAGCTCGGTGTTGATCCGCTGGCGATGCGGCGGGCAAACCTGGCCCCGAATGATTTCCGCACGCCAATCTATCTGAACGAGATGGAAATTGGTGCCGAACTCATCGGCTGGAAAGCCAATTACAAACCACGCGGCAGCCAGACGGGCGTTGTTCGCCGTGGTATGGGTGTGGCCCTGCATCAGTGGGGTGGTGGCGGTGCCAACGACAAGCAGGTCAGTTGCACGATCTTCCCGGACGGCACGATTGAACTCAAATCGGCCACCCAGGACATCGGCACGGCCATCCGCACTGTTCTGGCCATGATCGCTGCTGAAGTCTTTGGCCTGAAGCCAACAGACATCAAGTCGAACATCGGCAACAGCACATTTCCGCCGGGCCAGTCGTCGGGTGGTTCCACGACCACTCCTTCCATGAGCCCGCCGTGCTACAACGCCTGTCTTGATGCACGCGACGAACTCTTCAAAAAGATTGCCCCAGGTCTGCCCGGCAATCCTGCCGCCAGTGACCTTTCTCTGGCTGATGGCCAACTTCTGGTCAAGGGCCAGCCTGCGATGAGCTTCAAGGAAGCCTGCCGCAAGATTGGCATGAATCCGATTTCGGTGATCGGCAAATCGTCACAGGGCCTGGCCTCCAATGGCGTGGCGGGTGTGCAGTTTGTCGATCTGTCGGTTGACACGGAAACAGGGGCCGTGAAGCTGCACAAGATCGTTGCGGTGCAGGATTCCGGCCTGATCATCGACAAACTCACCTGGGAAAGCCAGGTCTTTGGCGGCGTGATCGGCGGCCTGAACTACGGCCTCTTTGAAGAACGCGTGGTTGACCCGGTCTCAGGCCGGATGCTCAACCCTGACATGGAACTTTACCAGCTGGCCGGTGCCTCTGACATTCCCGAGATCATCTGCCATGCCTATGAGCCGGATGACCAGAAGAAACGTGGCGTGATCGGTATCGGCGAGCCGCCGACCATCGGCACCGCCGCTGCCATTGGCAACGCCGTGGCGAATGCCATTGGTGTGCGAGTTCCGCATTTCCCCATGACACCCATGAACATCCTCAACGCGCTGGCTAAAGAAGGGAAGGCCTGATAACCATGAAAGCCTTTGAATACGTCGGAGCCTCGTCCGCCGATCAGGCCGTCAAGGCCTTGTCCTCCGGTGCTGTCGTGATGTCTGGCGGCACCGATCTGATCAACCGGATGAAAGACTATGTCACCAGCCCAGCCCGGGTGGTGAACCTGAGCGACGCCAAAGATCTCGCCGGAATTTCTGGCGATGCTGCCTCGGGCGTCACAATCCTGGCCGGCACCCGTCTTGCCGACGTACTGGCCAGCGACATCATTAAAAAAGCCTTTCCGGCCCTGTGGCAGACGACATCTGAAGTCGGCACTCCGCAGATTCGCAATATGGCTTCCGTCGGCGGCAATCTCATGCAGCACCCCCGCTGCTGGTATTATCGCTCAGGCTTCGGCCTCGTTCCAAAATCAGCCGACGGCAAGCACATGCTGCGGGAAGGCGACAATCGCTATGCTGCCATTTTCATGACCGATGGCGATGCGCTTTATGCTCATCCCTCAAGTCTGGCTATTCCGCTGATTGCCCTGGGTGCCAGGGCAACTCTGGTCGGCCCCGATGGTGAACGCACCATCGCCCTGGCTGATCTTTACAAGGTCCCAACTTCTAACGAAGATTCACCATTTGCCGCGAAAGCGGGCGAGATCCTCAAGAGCATCTCGATTCCTGCAGCCGCCGGCAAGAATGGCTCGTATGAAGCCCGCCACAAGCAGGCCCACGACTGGCCCCTGGTGCTGGCCTCTGTCAACCTGACCATGTCGGGCGACACCGTAAGCGACGCCACTGTTGTGGTTTATGGCGTGGCCCCCGTGCCATGGCGGTCCAAGGCGGCTGAAGAAGCCATCAAAGGCAAGGCCGTCACGATTGAATCAGCCAAAGCCGCCGGTGCCGCTGCCGCGCAGGGTGCCAAGCCTCTCTCAATGAATGGCTATAAGGTCGCTCTGCTCAAGACAGTTGTCGCCCGAGCCCTTTGTGTGACTGTCGGCAATCGCTATTGGGAGGCCTGATCATGTCCGACATCGAGGACACCCAGGATTCAAACCCTGTCGAAGAAGCCACTGGCCCCATGTGCCGGCACCTTCGATCCAAAGGCATGTATGTTTACACCGACGGTGTGGACATGGGTTTCGACCATGACTACGACAACACCATTTTCTGGTGCCTGAAGACGATGAAATCTTTCGGGCCTGACGACGAAATGGTCGAACGCGAATCGTGCTGCCGTCCCGGCCGCGCGTGCTATCAGGCACATTGAAAGCCTGATAAACTCAGGAACTACTTTACCAGGGGCTGTGCAAACAGCCCCTTTTTATTGATTTTGAAAAACCCATTTCGCAACCGCCTGAACAAAAGGGTGGCCGGGGACTACCCGTGAAGGGTCTGCCAGGTCCTGTGCCAGCCTTGCCGATGCCCGTGCAAGTTCTTCCAGGTTCACTTTCTCTGCAGTATCCATCCCGCTTTGTGCCAGCCAGAAGAAACTCATCGCCTGCAGGCGTGCAACAATATCACCCATCTGCGGACCCAGGTAACGCTCAAACCAGACCCTTACAATGCTCTGGCCTGTTTCTGAACCAAATTCGCAGTTTCGTTTCTGAAACTCCTCCACCAGTTCATGTGTGGTTGCATCGCCACCAAACCAGTGGCTCACACCTTCAACCACTCTCCGGGCATCAGCTAAAAGTGGCTCGATTCTCAGGTCAAGCGGGTTCTGATCAACCAGTGCCACCTGCCATTGATTCCATGTCTGGGTATCCTCATCCTTCCAGCATAAAAGCCGACGGTCAAAATAACCCGCCGTCCAGATTCCCTGATTTGATTTCCAATCCGCTGAAAATCCAGTGTCCAGCAGGTTCATCACCCATTTCCTGACAAGTGTTGGATGATTGCAGACCATTCGCGGCGGCTCCAGCTGAATCTCAAAGCCCGGCTCATCAGCAGCAAGCGCCTGATATTCAAAAAGCCTGACACCCTTCTGCCACGAGCCACCCAGCACAAACCGGTGCACTGCTTCACCGGTATCCATAAAATCAAGCCCTGCACCAAATTGCCCGGCCCGGCTCAGATCAGTAACCCACGACCGCACTGATAAACTGGTTTCATCATCTGAAATACAAAATACACTGGCAGATTCGGCCAACGGCATGACAAAGCCGGTGGCCCGGGCGGGCAGGGCCAGAATTTCCAGCAATTCCCGGCTCGTCTGCGGAGAACCTCTCTCCAGCAAGTCCGCAATCGCCGCCGCCCGCTGGTCTGCCGTCATCTCTTCCAGTGAAATCAGCAGGGGCAGCATCTGATCGGGCCCCGAATCCAGCAGATCCTCAATCTGGTGATCAAGTTCCTCGCCCATTTCTTCAATTTCTTCAACCCTGGCTGCCAGTTCTTTGCATGCACCAAGTTGCGGCAGTCTATCGGCCGCACGAAGCAGTGCGACAGCCGTCAGGCTATTTTCCATTCCCAGTTCAGGGCGGTTTTCCACTGCAAAAACCAATGAATCCCAAAGCTCCACGTGTCGATCCGCCAAAAGATTCACCAACTCAAGTGCCCCCGCAAAGGTTTCGGTACCGCCTTCACGCAGTAATATTTCGGCAGTCCTGGCAAGATCTTCGGGTGTGGTTGAGGCAATCAGTCGATCCAGCTTCTCATCGGCTGAATCATCCTGATGAGCAACAGCCTGGAGAAAATCATCGAGAATCGGCGATTTCATTTATCTTGGATTATCTTTCAGGGCATTTTTTCTGAGTCAGTCGCTTGTGTTCATCAATGAATTGTATTATTCATCATTCATTAAAAAAATTCCATGATAAATTCAACTATCAAATGCAATTACATTTTAAATAAAAATAGTGAGACCTGCTGCCGGCTTTTTGCTTCCATAGCCAACAGCAGGTCCCCACTGGGGTATCCAAGGTCTCGGCCCGGTTCAACGACAAATAACCATTAACCCGACCAAGATTCCCCCTGTTTTCCATCAATAGGCCGGCACTATCACCGGCACCTGAGTGCACGACTGCACAGCCTGTTGCGTAGCGACAACCTTGGCTGTGGTTCGGGTCACCGCCACGGGCACCTGTTCGGCAACCGTCACAGGCACCTGGCGAACAGCCGTTTCCGAGACATAGCGGGTTGTGGTCACAGGCACCTTCTCCTCGCGAATCTCTTCCACAGTTTTGCAGGTCGTTACCGGAATATTCTCAACACGCTCTTCAGCCACATAAGTGCAGGTACGCACTTCATAAGGCTCAACGCGTTGTTCCTCGACATATTCCGTCGTCTGGACCGGAATCTGCTCCACGCGTTTTTCCTCAACATAAGTGCAGGTTCGCACTTCATAAGGCTCAACACGCTCTTCGGCTACATATTCCGTCGTCTGGACCGGAATCTGCTCAACACGCTCTTCAGCGACATAGTTGCAGGTGCGAACTTCATAGGGCTCAACACGTTCCTCGGCCACCATCTCGGTGCGAGTCACGGGAATCTGCTCCACGCGTTCCTCAGCCACATAGCTGCATGTCTGAACCGGCACCTGGCGAGTGATCGTCTCCTGCACATAGCTGGTTTCAATCACATCGCGAATCACTGGCCGCTGCACCATGACTGTCTGGTTAAGCACCCTCGGGGCTGATTGCACAGCCACCGTCTGGGCACAACCCGTGCAGCCATTAACAGACGTCTGAAGCACAACCGGGCCCGGCACAATCGTCTGACGATTTTCAAACGAGGCGGCCGTCTCCACAACCTGGCGGGTTGTCTGAACGGGCTTGAGCACGTTGTAACTCTCGTTGACCATCGACGTCTGAACCACTGGCTTCTGCACGGTGTAACGACGCTCCTGCATGGATGTCGTCTGCACGGGCTTCATCACCGTATAGCGTCGTTCCATCTTCTGCGTCTGAACCACCGGCTTCATCACCGTATATTTCTTTTCGACAGTTGACGTTCGAACCACCGGCTTATGCACCGTGTAGCGACGTTCCATCTTCTGCGTCTGAACCACCGGCTTCATCACCGTGTATTCACGCTGTGTGGTTGAAGTCCGGGTCACGGGCTTCATCACCGTGTAACGACGCTCCATCTGCTGCGTCTGAACCACCGGCTTCTGCACGGTGTAGCGACGCTGCACGGTCGCCGTTTCATACACCGGTTTGGCCACGGTGTATCGGCGTGTCACGAAGCTCGTCTCCTGCACGGGCTTCATGACCGTGTAGGGTTCTTCCTTCATGACTGTTTTATACTGAGTCTGCATCACTGTCAGTTGCTCTGGCACCATGACAGTCTGATACACCGTCTGCATGACGGTTTCGCACTGCGGCATCAGCGCGACGGTTGACGTGGCATGAGCCACCACCGGCGATCGGCTGCACGCAAGCTGGACGGCCCCTCCGTAGGTCGCCCATGCCGATTGGCTGCCCAGCGACAGGACGCCGCCAAGGGCCAGGGCACAGAATCGTATCTTACCGCGACCTTTCATTTGCATATTCCCTGCAACGGATTCTGCCTCTGTCACATGCCAACCCGACCGGCCGGGGCTCCCCAGTGAATCACCACAGTATGCCGGCAAAATCATGCACGCACTTGAGCAAAATCTTTTGACCTTCCCAAGTATAACTCGCAAAAATCGCTGTAAAGCCGACAATCGCAAATTCAAATTACAACTTCATCCGTTTTTTCCAAAAAAGATTAAAGTTCGGCAGTGAAACAGTTTCGACACCCTGGCACCTGAATCGGCCGACAGACCACAAGGCTTTTCCCAGAATACACTTAAGTAAAAACAAGACGATTTGATCACGAAGTTCCTGCCAATCAAGCAATCAAGTCCGTGTATAACGATTTTATCGAATGGCAATAAATTTTTTTTTGTAAATGCTCAAGACTCTCAGACTGTAGACCGCAGAGCCTCACTGCAGAGTTGGTGGCAAATTGGGTTCAAATTCCGGGGCCGGCGGGAATTTTTCAGGCAGAGTGTCGCGCCAGACGGGCGAGGCCAGCAGGCTTGCCTTGAAGTCGGCAAGAGTCGTCTCTTCGTCGGTGGGCGAACCAAACTGTTTGGCCTGCTGCCACTTGCGAAATTTTTCCAGAACCGGATTGGTTTCGGTCAGCCATTTGTTCTTGGCTTCGGTCGCCCGCTTTTCAGCCAGCAGCATCCAACCCCTGGTATTCTTGTCTTTTGACTCGACAGCCTTCAGGGCCTCGGCCAGTCGAATCCAGCAGCCTGCCACATCGCGATGGCGACCTTCCTTTATTGGCAGCACGGCAAGGTCGCGAGCCTTTATGTAAAGTTCCTCAGCCGGTCCATCCGCCTTGACCAGTGCTGCGATCGTCGATCGGTCAAGCACCATGGCCCGTCGCTCGGCGGCGGTCAGCGCAACCTGGTCGCGCCATCTGGCAACATCTTCCTTGTAAGCATGTTCCGGGAATCGCCGTTCCAGCGGTTCGACAAACCGGTTCATGGCCTGAAGCCAATCACTGTAATCTTCACTGGCCATGAGCTTCTCAGCCTGGGCGTGAAGATAATCCGACCCCGGTGGCCAGACAAAATAGCCAATCAGCCCCAGCAGCAGCACCAACGCAACGATAAGCCCGCCCACCTCCATATAGGGTTTGCGGTTGATTTCGCCACTTTTCTGAGTCTTTTTCGTTTTTGCCGCTCTGGCTGCCATGCCGGCCCGGGTCGGGTTTTGCCCTGGCCTCACCACATATTTCAGTGGCTTGCCGGCAGCGTCCTTTTCCAATAATTCACGCAGTTGTGTGGCCACTGCCAGTGCGTCCCACGGGCGTTCCGAGGGCGCTTTCTGGAGCATGCTATAGACCATATCATCAAGGCTCATCGGTATTTCCGGGTTCTTTTTGCTGACCCGGGGTGGCGGCGCACTCAGATGCGCTGCCAGCATGGCTGTCTGCGAATTAACTTCAAAGGGCAGCGTCTTTGTAAGCATCTGGTGCATGATCACACCCAATGCATAAAGATCTGTCTTGTGGCTCACGGTGGTTGCAGCCGAAATCTGCTCAGGGGCCATATACGAGGCCGTTCCCAGCGTTTTTCCGGTTGCTGTAAGATCTTCACCCAAAAGATCTTTGGCAATACCAAAATCAGAAAGCTTCAGCGTGCCGTCACCCGCTAGCAGCAGGTTCGATGGCTTCAGGTCGCGGTGAACGACATTTTCCTGGTGCGCAAAGTGCAGGGCATCACAAATCTGAACGGCATATCGGCACGTTTTCTGCCAGTCAAAGGGTGCCTCCTTGTCAATCAGTTCGTCGAGGGTTCCACCCTCAACCAGTTCCATAATGTAGTAATAAACACTGTTTGACTTGGAATATCGGCCACCATGACAATGCACAATGTTCTTGTGCTTAAACTTCTCCAGCAATTGGGTTTCGCGTTCAAATCGCTCGGCCAGAGAGCCCTTGAAAGTCAGTTCCTGCGGCAGAATCTTGACTGCTACCCGACGCCCGGATGGCTTGTGCACCGCCAGATATACCACGCCCATCGCCCCGGCCCCGAGGCGTTTTTCAATCGTGCACGAACTGAACACCTTGCCGATAAATGCGTCGCTCAACGTTCTGGACTCCGGCTTTTTCGCTTCATCCATTAAACCAAAACGGCCTTCCGTAATCACTACGGAAGACCGGACACTTACAATTTTTTTTCACCAACTACTGTTTCAGACAGGAATATGGCACGAAATACCAAGTGCAGCAGGCAAATAGCATTTCTCGGTGTAATCCATCACCATGCGGTCGGCGTTAAACCGCCAGCCAAGGCTTCGCAGCGCCGCCTTCTGCCTGGCGATCCACTGTCGCGGCAATCCGTCAGCATCGCGGTTGTAATAAAGCGGAATGACTTCGCTGCCAAGCGTTTTCATTAAGTCGGCGTAATCGCGACGATCCTGAACGGCCGGGTCGACATGTGTCTGCCCATGGCCAATCGCAAAGCCATTGATGCCATTATAAGCCTCAGCCCACCAGCCATCGAGCACCGAAAAATTCAGCACGCCATTGAGCAGGGCCTTCTCACCTGATGTGCCGCTGGCCTCCTGGGGCCTCCTCGGATTATTCAGCCACACATCAACACCCTGCACCAGGTGCCGGGCCACCGACATGTCATAATCTTCCACAAAGACAACCCAGTCCTCGAATTCCGCCAGTTTTGTCTTGCGAACGATCGACTGAATCAGCTCCTTGCCAAATTTATCCTCAGGGTGTGCCTTACCGGCAAATACAAGCTGAAGCTTCTTGCCGCTTGATTTGACCATGTTGATCAGGTTCTCGGCCTCACTCAGAATCAGCCCGGCCCGTTTGTATGTGGCGAACCGGCGGGCAAAGCCAATCGTCAGCGTGTCAATATCCAGCCGGCGGTTGAACCGGGCCAGCGACTCGGCCGCCTCGCCCCTTGCACTGGCCTGTAAGGCCAGCCGGTGCCTGACATAAGAGATCATGCCCGCCTTCAAAATCTGGTGCGTCTCCCAGAATTCTGAATCGCTGATTGTATCAACGGCCGTCCACACTTCCGGATGCCTGATCCTTGCCCGCCAGTCGGTCGGCAAGTGCAGGTCAAACATGCGCTGCATCTGCGGAGCAATCCACGTTCCGGCATGAACACCGTTGGTAATATGCCCGATGGGCACCTCCTCAAGCCGGCGATTGTGATAAAGCGGATGCCACATCTGTCGCGAAACCTCGCCATGAATGGCACTGACACCATTCGCCCGGCGTGTCAGCTTCAGGGCCAGCACCGTCATGCAGAACGGTTCGCCATGGTCGTGCGGGTGCACACGCCCAAGACCCATGAAGTCATCGTAGGAAAGGCCCACCTGCTCACGAATCAAGCCCAGGTTCTCCTCCACCAGTTCCGCCCAGAAACGGTCGTGCCCGGCCGCCACTGGCGTATGTGTCGTAAAGACAGCCCGGGCAGACACTTCCCTTGCGGCTTCCCAGAACGATTGTCCCTGCTCCGCCATCTCGTCGCGAATTTCGGCCAGCAGGGCAAATGAACTGTGTCCCTCGTTCAGGTGAATCACGGCCGGACGAATGCCCGCCGCCTTCAGGGCCATTACCCCACCCACACCCAGCAGCAATTCCTGACGGATACGCACACGGGCATCGCCGCCATAGAGCCGGGCGGTCAGCGTCTGGTCCCACTCGCTGTTCTCCGGCACGCGTGAATCGAGCAGGAAGAGCTTGGTCCGGCCGACATCCACCGTCCACACCCTGGCATGCAAAGTGCCATTTCGCGAGGGAATGGCCACACTAATCGGTTCACCATCCGGGTCAAGGGCCGGCTCAATTGGCAGAAGTTCCGGGTTGTTATAAGGGTAGTTCTCTTTCTGCCAGCCTTCGGCATCAAGGGCCTGGCGAAAATAACCTTCGCTGTAAAGCAAGCCCACCGCCACCAGTGGAATGCCCAGATCGCTGGCACTTTTCAGGTGATCGCCTGCAAGCACACCCAGGCCACCGGAATAAATCGGCAGGCTTTCATGAAGGCCAAACTCGGCCGAAAAATAGGCAACCGGGCGCGAACGAAGGCTGGCTGCGTAAATCGCACCCCAGCTTTTGCGGTTCTCCAAGTATTCCTTCAATCGCCGAAAGGCATAATCAACCCGGGAGTCGAGTGCCATTTTCTCGGCCTGCCGCTGTAAGGCGTGCTCGTCAATCTCTTTAAGAAACACAGTGGGGTTGTGCCCGGTTCTGGTCCAAAGCTCCGGGTCCAGCGAGCGAAACAGGTCAATGACCTCGGGCTGCCAGACCCACCAGAGATTCCGGGCCAGCTCTCTCAGACGGGCGACAAGTTGTGACTGGGCCATTTTCCAGGATACCTCCGCGATGTGAATCTTTCAAACCAGCCAAACCTGCTTAACCGGAGACTGCCAGAGCATTTGCCGGAAAAACACCTCTCCTGGCCGAAAGTCTTGAGACAACTTCAGGCACAGTCTGCCTGCTTCCCCAAGACTTTGCCAGCACAGCCTCAAAACCGGTCGCCCGGTAGAATTACTGCATCTCTATCAGCTAAAAGTATGCCGAATGGCCCCTGAATTGTCGAGAATTCAATTACCGTCAGGTTTTATCAATTAATCCCAATTTGACAGAATCTCGTCACGTCAGGCTTGACGCCGCGTAGAAATTCCGTAGATTAACATGTTGAAAATATCTGCGGCACGCCTTGCCTGAATCTCAACCTGTTCAGAACAATGTGCCCGATTCAGATTGATCATCTTTGAACCCGATTTCAGAAAGCTGGTATGAGTTTCAGAAGCGACGATTCATTTCACGACCGACAATCCGATCGTGGTGGCAGTGCCGGTGCCGGTGCCGGTGCTGATAAAGGCATGCGGGTCAATGAGCAGATCCGTATTTCACCTGTGCGCGTGATTGCGATGGACGGTTCGATGGTAGGTGCCATGCCTGTGAATCGGGCACTTGAGATGGCCCGGGAAGCCGGTCTTGATCTTGTCGAAGTCGCTCCTAATGAACGTCCGCCAGTCTGTAAAATCATGGACTTCGGCAAGTTCAAATACGATCAGAAAAAGAAAACGGCCAAGCAGAAGCAGCACCAGACGCACGTTAAGGAAATTCGCGTCCGCCCCAAGACCGGCGACCATGACATTGAAGTGCGTATCAACAAGGCCAAGGAATTTCTTGAAGCCAAAGACAAGGTTCTTGTCAATGTACTCTTCAAGGGCCGTGAACTGGCCCACATTGAAGAAGGCCGCAAGGTCATGGACGAAGTGCTGGCCGCCTTGGCTCCCTTTGGCAAACTGGAAAAAAATCCTTCCATGGAAGGTAAGAAAATGAGCGCCATTCTGGCGCCCAAGTGATTCGCGAAAGGGTGCCGGAAGCACCCTTTTTTTTCCCCGGTTTATTGGTATCACATGGGTTGGAACGGAGTCACCACCATGCTCAGAATATTCTCAATGGCATTGGGCCTCTCAGCCCTTCTCATGATACCTGCCGGCTCATTCGCCCAGGGCGTGATCATCCAGGAAGAGCCCACAATCATTCAGCGCATCTTTGCGCCTGTGGTTGAAACGGTCGAAACAATCACCGCTCCCGTGCCAAATCAGGCCTATGCTCCTTCGCAAACCGTCATCACCGCTCCAAGCCGTGTTGTCACTTCCACCAGCACAACGCAGATCATCCAGACCCGCATTAACGACCCGGTCTTTGATGCCCTGGCACGCCAACTTCGCGACATCCTGCCCGACCGTCGCCGCGAAGCAGCTTTCGCCCTCGGCCAGCTTCGTAACCCCAGAGCCGTGCCGCTTCTGCTCGACCGCCTTCGCGTTGACCTGAACAAAAACGTCCGCAAGGCTTGCGTTGTCGCCATCAGCCAGATTCCCGACCCGTCTATCCCGGGATACCTTGAAAGGGTCGCCATTTACGACCCCAACGCTGAAGTTCGTCAGCTTGCAACCAACCTGATGCGCAAGCTCACCGAATCGGTCGTCGTCGAAACACCCATTGAAGTGCCCGCCACAACAACCACAATCATCCCGGGCCAGGCTGGCACAGTCATTCAACAGCCTGCAACCACTGGCCAGATTCTCAGCGGTGTACCAGCCACAGGCAATGTGCAGATTCAAGGCGGCATTCCTGCCACCACTCAGCCTGCCGGTGCACTCAAGCCACGAGCACCCGGTGCAGGCTCTGAGATCATTTCGGAACCCATCCAGAAACCTGCCGTGAATCCGCTGAATCCGCCGGCAACATCAAACGAACCGGCCCTGAAACAAAAAGAAGCCACTAAGCAGGCAACCAAGCCCGCCGACGCTGCCAAATCTTCAGGCAACTCGCCCATTCTTTCGCCACCTTCGCCGACCGAACCGCCACCGCTGGAAGTTCTTCCCGACGAAGTACCTCAAAACTCCCGCAATAACACTCCGGCCAAGCCACGTTCGGCCTGACCGCCTAACTATCAGGCAACATGTGACTGCCCAACCCCCGGCCCCTGACGACAAATCTGGCTTTGGCTTTTCGACCGCCACGTTCATCGTCATTGCCAGCATGGTGGGCACTGGCATCCTCACCACGTCAGGCTTCACGGTCGTATCCGTCGGATCGCACCAGTGGGCCATGCTGCTCTGGGTCATCGGTGGCATCCTGGCCATCTGCGGGGCCCTGGCTCAGTCGGAACTGGCCTGCCGTGTGCCACTTACAGGTGGCGATTATCTCATCCTGAACAAAGCATTCGGTCCGCTTGCCGGCTTCCTCACCGGTTGGATAGCCGCCGTGCTCGGCTTCGCCGGGCCGATCGCCGCAAGCTCAAAGGCTGCTGCCACTTACTTCCTGAAAACAGTCCAGCCAACAGGGCAGGATGCCGGGTTCTATCCCGTTGCCATCATTGCCACTGTGCTGGCGATCTGCCTGGCCTGGGTGCATTCACAAAGCCACAGGCAAAGCAGCCTTACGCAAAATACAGTCACGCTCGTCAAAATCAGTTTTCTCGTGCTTTTCATGGCTTTCGGGCTTGCCTTCGGTTTACGACAAACCCCTTTACCGAAAGACTTTCCTGAAAAAGTCACAACCGGTCTGCTCAGCGAATCGCTGACATCGCTCATTTACATAAGTTATGCCTACACCGGCTGGAATGTCGTCGGCTTTATTGCCGGCGAAGTCCGACAACCCCAGCGCAACCTGCCACGGTCGATCATCATCGGAACTCTTGGTGTCACCACTCTTTATCTGGGGATCAACCTGGTTTATGCCCTGGCCATTTCAGCGGCTGACCTGAATCACATCAAGGATTCACAGGGCTTTGATGCCCTTACACCCATCGCTGAAATCTCGGCACGAAGGCTCTTCGGCGACATCTTCGGTCGCGGCCTCAGCCTGATTGTCGCCCTCATGCTGGTCTCAAGCGTCAGTGCCTATATCCTTACCGGTCCTCGCATTATCATGGCCATGTCAAGGCAGGGCCATTTCATCGGCTGGGCCGGCGGTGTGAATTCTGCCGGTGTACCCAGTCGGGCCACATGGCTTCAGGCAGTGCTTTCGCTGCTATTTATCTGGTCTTCCAGCCTTGAGGGAATTATCGTTGTCTCCAGCCTCGGCCTGGGGCTTTTCTCCATCCTGGGCATCAGTGCCATTTTCGTTTTCAGGGCTCGCGACAAAGCCAACGACTACCGCGGCTTCCGCTGCCCCGGCTACCCACTGGTGCCCCTGGTTTATGTTCTCGGAACTTTCCTGCTGACAGTAGTGACAATTTTTAACAAGCCCCGCGACGGAGCGGCTTCTCTTTCATTAATTATCGTCGGCATAATCACTTACTATATGATGAAATTCGTCACCCGGCGACGACCGGCTTGACACAACTGGTTGATATTCTACAAAAAACGGTAAGATAACCATATTGGGCTGATGACCTTAAAGACTAACCCCGGCTGACATTTACCGTGAGCACCAATCCTCCGCCGCCTGAAACCGACCTGCCACCCGTTGAACCGCCGGACGCCGGCTTCATCGTCCAGCTTTTTGTCATTCCGGCCATCGTTGTATGCGTCGTCATTGCTGTCTGGCTCCTCTTTGGCAAACTGGCCGGGGGCGAACGAGACGTCAATGAATATGTCCGCGTGATCCGTTCGGAAAACGCCAATCGCCGCTTCCGTGCCGCTTATGAACTGGCCAGCCTGATCAGCAACGAAAAGCAGCTTCAGAACGACCCGAAACTCCTGGGCGACCTTGTCGAACTGCTGGAAACCGAACTGGCCCAGACCTCGGGCGACAACACGGAAGCCAAGCAGTATCTGGCCCTGACCCTCGGCGTTTTCCAGATCAGCGAAGGCACCGCCCCATCAGGCAAATCTGCCAACGCCCTGAATGTTCTGGCCCAGGCCCTGGGCGATAATCAGCCCATGCCGGTGCGCATTGCAGCCACGGAAAGCCTGGCCAGGCAAGCCGCACGACAGGATGGTGCCATCTCTGCTGAAAACGTCGTCAGCCCACTGGCCAAAGCAGCAGAAGCCGCCGAGCCTGAAGTGCGTCTGCGTGCTGTCTATGCTCTTGGGTTCTGTGGTGGCGACCTGGCCACCGATGCCCTTCGCAAGCGGTTGCCCGACCCTGAAAGAGATGTTGCCTACAATGCTGCCTTTGCCCTGATTCGCCGCGACGATCGGCTGGCTGCTGATATTCTTCGTGAACTGCTTGATGCAAAAGCACTTGAGGCCAATATCAAGCTGGAAAATGCCACTGAGAAGCAAAACCGCATTGAAGCCTTCCAGCTGCAGGCCCTGAGGTCGCTTCATGCCGCCGTCGATAAACAACTCACCGGCCTGGCCAGGCTCACCACACTTGAAGTGGAATCGCTCACCAAAAGCCCCTTTGTAAGTGTCAGTGTCGAGGCCAAATCGCTGCTTGAAGCCATTGGCAAACTACCGAAAAACGGCTGATTTGCTTTTGAATCTCTACAAGAAAGCCCTGCGAACCACTGGCTGATTCGCAGGGCTTCTTTATTTTTTAAACTTTTAACCGATCACTTGCCGCCGGGTGCCTTCGGTGGATCAACCGCCCGGAAGGCAATCGCCCGCCGCACGGCCGGTGGCAGTGGGGCATTGGGCCCCTTGATCGCCCGCCAGAGAATCTCGTTGAGTTCAAAGTCGTCGATCTTGTCATATTCCGTAAAGTCCATCTTGGCTGATCGTTCCGCACCATATGCCAGGGCCGTGTTCTTGGCGTTCACGTCAATCCGGGCGGGCAGGGCGGTGTAATTCGTCAAGTCGGCCTTGTCGGTAAATGACTCAAACATCGGCGTGGCCGATGCGTCAAACTGCGACATCGGCGGCAGGCCCAGAATCAGCTCCATCGTGCGCAGCATGCTTGATGTGCTGTACTGAGTGCTGTCCAGATGCCCCCGGCGCGTGTAAGGGCTGATCGCCAGGCCGATCGTCCGGTGGGCGTCCACATGGTCGGGGCCGTTCTGGGCGTCGTCCTCAATCACAAAAATCGCCATTTTCGGCCAGTATTTCGACTTGCTCACCGCCTCGACAATCCGCCCCAGGGCCAGATCGTTTGAAGCCACGCAGGCCTGCGGAGTGAAGCTGCCGGGCCGCGTGCCGTCGGTGTGGTCCTCTCCCAGGCTCATGATCATGAAGTTCGGCAGGGTGCCCTTTTCGCAGAATTCATTGAATTCCTCAATGAAAATGGCGGCATTATCGGTGTCTCGCAGGCGAACGCCGGGCGTCTTGCCAAGGCCGTAGTAGGGCGACATGTGCCCCACCAGGCCCGGCGCCCGGCCTTCCATCCGCAGCGAGCCATCGGGCTGGCTGACACGCGAGCCATATTCGCCATAGCTCCGGTAACTAAGCCCCTTGCGGGCACACAAATCCCAGATATAGCCACTGGGTGGCCGCGAAAGCTCGCCTTCGTCGTCGTCATCAACCCCGGCCCGGCGTGAATACGTCAGGGCCCAGTTGCGGGCAATATAATCGGTGTTATAGGCCGCCGTGCTCCATGGGTGACCATCGGCCGACACATGTCCGTTACAGTAAAGGTTATCAAGCAGCACAAAATCATTGGCCAGTTTGTGGTGATTCGGTGTCACCTCCTCACCAAAAAGCACCAGCGAGGGGTCGCCATTGCCACGCGGAATATCACCGAAAACCTGGTCGTATGTCCGGTTCTCTTTAATAATATAAAGCACATGCTCAATCGGCGATTTTTCGCCGACTTTCGTCGGAATTGCCGTCTTTCGGGCCGGTGCCTTCGCTGCCTTCAGCATCAGGTCGGAATAGGGGCAATTCCGATAGACAATCGTCGTATATTCGGCCAGTTGCTCGTCTTCCGGCACCTTTACAATCGAAAGGGCACCGGAAAGCGTTGTGCCGATATAGGGGAACTTATAAAGCGACACCATCTTGCGGATGTCATCAGGTGCGGCCTTGTCGCCCACCTTCTCGTGCATCTTGTTGAATTCGCCCACCGTTTCCTGGCCCACGGGGTTGGGCTTCGTCTGGTTGCCCTTGCCCACGCCAATCAGCAGGTTTTTGCCGTCGGGTGTCACGGCCAGTGATGTCGGATACCAGCCGGTCGGGATAAAGCCTTCCACCACCGAGCGGTTCGGGTGTTCCACCTCAATCACGGCCACGCAGTTGTTGTCGGCATTGGCCACATAAAGCATCTCGCCATCAGGCGAAATGGCCAGGGCGTCGGGCGTCGAGCCTTCAGGGGCCCGCGGGAAGAGCGATGTCGAAATGATCTCGCCCACCGTCCAGCGAATCGTGTCGATCACATAAACCGCATTCGCCGAAGCACAGGCCACAAACAGCCGCCCATCCTTCGGGTGCAGCACCATCTGGTTCGGGTGCTCGCCCACGCCAAAGCGGTGCACCACCTTCAGGGTCTCGGCGTCGACCACATGCACGGCACGGGCCGACCAGTCGCTCACATAAATAAATCGACCCTGGTTGCCCACCACCACATCATAAGGCCGCTCGGCAATCTTCTCCGACCGCTTTTTCAGCGGTGTGGCCAGCGGCGTTTCCGTCAGCGTGCCCTGGTTGATGTCCAGCTCATAAAGGGTTTTCGTCTTATCCACAAAGGCCACACCACTGGCAAATGGCTTGCCACGGCCCTTGGTCTTCTCGGCAGGCGCCTCTTTGGCGTTGCCCGTGAGCTTCAGGGCCGCACCTTTGAGATCCACTTCAACCAGCCCACCTGAACCGCCCGCCGACCACCAGAAATGATCCTGCGATGCATTGGCCGCCAGCCCGAACCAGCTTTGTGGGGCCGTAATATCAGCCACCACCTTCTTTGTCTGAATATCAATCAGCGACAACTTGTGCGTGTTAAATCCGCCGGTGCCAACCACGGCATGCCGGTTATCAGCCAGCGGCAGAATGTTCAGCGGCAGGTCGGTCAGTGTGACCTGCTCACCCGCCGGCGAAATTGTCCAGCCGTTGGGCAGCAGATAACCGTTCTCTGTTGGCCCCGGGTAGCGTGCACCCGGCGTCGGCCCCTGTTTTGTCTTCGGCGCAGCTTCCTGCGCACCGACTGGCAGCGACGACGATTGCAATGCCAGACTGGCAAAAATGGCAATCAGTGGATAAATTCTCATGTAATCCTCGTTGCGGTTGATACCATTGGAAAGGTAACTTAAAGAGTGCGAAATGAGTGGCGAAATGTCCAGTAAAAAATCGGTGAATTCCCGGTGAATTTTTCATGGAAATGCAATCACTTCCGGTCAGCATTGCATCAATATTTCATCTGGTTAACTTCTCTGCTCTTTTCATTTGCTGTAATCACAGGCCTTAAAGCCGGCGACCAGCTTGAACTTGAGCCCATAAATCAATCCAGCTCAGGCCTTGATTTCATTTACTTCGACGGTAACCGTGGCCGCTTTGACCTGCCTGAAATCATGGGCGGCGGCATGGCCGTGGCTGATTTTGATAACGATCATCGCCTTGACCTCTTCTTCTGCCAGGGCGGCCCAATTGCATCTGAAGCAATTAAACCGGGGCAAATTAAAACCGACCCATCCTGCCAGTTCTATCAGAATCTTGGCAAAATGCAATTCAGGCGACTTGAAATTCAATCTGCGCAGGGCCCATCCTATGCCATGGGTGCCTGGCCAGCCGATTTCAATAAAGATGGCCGTATTGATCTACTTGTCACAGGCTGGCGTGGCTGGCGGCTCTATCAAAACCTTGGCAACTGGCAATTCCGCGATATTACCGCAAATCTCCCCGGCCCACCTCTGGCTTGGTCTACTGCCGCCGTCTGGGCTGATTTTAATAACGATTCACATCTCGACCTCTTTATTGGCGGCTATCTGGATTACGACCCTGCCAAAGCCCCGTTCTGCGCTGCACCCGATGGAAATCGAGACTACTGCGGCCCCGAAGATTTTCAGGCCGTGCCCGATCGATTGTATTTCGGCGATGGTAACGGCGGGTTTACTGATGTCACTTCCCGATCCGGTCTGAGCAAAGCCGACACCGCCCGGGCCCTGGGTGCAATTGCATTTGACTGTAATGGTGACGACCGACTTGATTTATTCGTCGCCAACGATGGAACAGCCAATCATCTCTGGGTTCAAACCGCCTCTGGCCAATTTCAGAATGAAGCACTCCATCGCAATATTGCATTTGCCGCCAGCGGCGAGCCACTTGCCGGCATGGGTGTGGCAGGATTGCATTTAAATGGGCAGAAAGCTCCAGGCCTGCTCGTGACCAATTTCTTTGGTCGCGGCACTGTATTATTCGAATCAGCAACAGAAGGCCAATTCACTGATCGCTCGGCCACGCGAGGGCTTCAGCAACCCACCCGCAATTTCAATGGTTTCGGCATTATTGCGGCTGATCTTGACGGCGATGGCCTGCCTGAGGTGGTTCAGGCCAACGGGCATGTGCTCTCGCGTGAGCGGCTGGGCACTCCGCTGAAAATGCCGATCACCATTCTCTCGATCGATAAAACCGGGAATGTTCAACCGCTGCCTTCGAAATGCAATCCGGTCAGAGACTTGAAAATGCTGGGCAGGGGGCTGGTGGCCGCCGACCTTGACAACGACGGCAAAACCGACCTGCTTGCCACGCGGCTTGATGGCCCGCCTCTACTGCTGAAAAACCGCTCAAAACTCGCCTCAACGGCAATTCAGCCAGTCAGTAATCGCCCGGGATTCGCCGGCGGATCCTATCTCTCGGGTTACGCACCAGAATAGACGTAAAAGACGTAAAAACCTCTCGCTTATGTTTGACTTGTTCCATAAGATATGAGTATGTGTCATGATCACAACGGAATGACGAGCCGGAGGCAGCAGCCATGACAACGGAACAGGGCGAACAATCAGGCGGATCGCGGCGCGAGCGAAGTGCCCGCTATCCTTCAACGACACTTGAAGATGCCATTAATTTCTGCCGCCAGATTGACGAACTGGGCGTGGATGGCCTGAACTCGGCCCAGATCGCATCGGCCATGGGCTATCGCAACGTAAAGACCAACACCTTCTCGGGCCGGTTAAGCTCGGCCCGGCAATATGGCCTGATCGATCTCTCTGACCAGAGTCACACCCTTTCGCAGCTTGCCCGCCGCATTATTCACCCGATGGACCCGGACGAAATTCCGACGCTCCTGCGGCAGGCGTGCCAGTCGCCACCGCTTTATGCCGAACTGCTGCGCAGCTATGCCGGTAAAAGGCTGCCCGAGCCGGATATTCTGGGCAACCTGCTGATGCACAAGCACCACATTACCGCCGTGGCACGCAATATCGCGGCCGAGGCCTTTTTCGCATCAATCAAGTATGCCGGAATCCTGCTTGAAAACCGCCTGGTCGATGAATCCGCCGGCGAGGCTGCGATGCTCGTCAGCCCGAAATTAACTTCTGCCAAGCCGGCAATACGCTCTTCACGCGCAGCGGCCGAGCCCGAAGCCGAAACCACCTTCCGACATAGTGATTACAACCCCCATCGCAATCATTCCGGCAAAACAACAGGCGAAAATGAAGTCCGGATTGATCTGGCCCTCTGGGATGCTGACGAAGGCAAACACATCCGCTTCAAGGCCCCTTCGACAATCACCAGAGCAAGCTATGAACGCTTTCTCCAGGCCTTCCAGCTCGCTGTTCGGATTATTGACGATAAATTGGTTGACAATCCTGAGCCAATCGAGTCTGATGAATTTTCCTGATAACACACCGCTGATTTTAACTGAACTGGAGAGCATCAATTTATGAGCCAGGAACCAGTGAATCCATACGCCGCCCCGGAAGCAGCCGGCGATGCCATAAACACCGACCTCTCCCGACTTGAACCCTGTAATTCGGACAGGCGTCTGATAAATCTCTTTCTTGATTATTTCTGCTATCTCGTTTTTTCATTGTCGATCGGGCTTGCTGCCGGATTCATTGGTGGTGAAGCGGCAGTAGATCTGCTCAACAGTATTCCGAATTTACTACTGGGTTTCATTATCATTACGATTTATTTCGTGATGTTTGAAGCGACAACCGGAAGAAGTCCGGCGAAATATCTGACTGGCACCAAAGTTGTAACACTGGATGGCAAAAAGCCAGGATTTCTACAAATACTGATCCGAACTCTCTGCCGGTTCATTCCGTTTGAACAGTTTTCATTCCTCGGCAAAAACCCCAGGGGCTGGCACGACAAAATCTCTAAAACCATGGTTGTCAGGGTGCGTGACCTGCAGGGCTGAATTGCATTTCCTGCCATAAATCAATTAAATGATCAACTGGTCGCCCGTGGCGGCCAGTTCTATTTGCTCCTGCCGCTCTGAAGTCTTGCCGTCCAGAATGCAGCTCACCGTCACGTCGCCCAGCACATTGACCATGGTTCGACAACGGTCAAGGAACCAGTCAACTGCAAATAAAATCGTGATATATTCGGGCGGCAGGTTCACGGCTCGAAAGACAAGTGTCATCGTCACGAGACCGGCCCGTGGAATGCCCGCTGCACCCACGCTGGCCACGACGGATGTCAGCACCACCACCATCTGCTGGCCGATGTCAAGCTGGCGGCCCAGCATCTGGCTGATAAACAGGGCGGCCGTGGCTTCGTAAAGGGCCGTGCCGTCGTTATTGAAATTGGCCCCGATCAGGGCCCCCATGCTGGCCGATTGCTCGCGCAGGCCCACCTTCTGCCGCAGGCACCTGAATGTCACGGGCATGGTCACCGTCGAACTGCCGGTGGAAAAGGCCATTACCAGCGCGTCCCGCATCGATTTGATCACGCCCAGTGGCCTTGCCCAGCTGTTCCAGCGAATGCGAACGGTATAATAAACCACCTGTAAAACCAGGCCCACCAGCACTGTAATGGTAAACCCGCCCAGGGCCACAAAAGGCTTGAAACCCTCCGTGCCAACCACATTTGCTATGGTGAGAAACACAGCCAGTGGCACAAGCTGAATCACCCAGCCGATGACTTTCAGGATAACCTTCAGGGCTGTTTCCACCAGCTCTTCCAGCTTTTCTCGATATTCACGCATGGCCAGGCCAAAGGCCACGGCAATGACAATCGTGCCCAGTACGTTATTTGAATCGCCCAGCGGCCCCAGCAGGCTTTTGGGAATGTTGTTAAGCATCTGGTCAAGCACGCCGCCTGTGGGCAGGTCGCTTTTGCCGGAGGGGGCCGGCAGCGATGCCGCCCGGCCCGGCTGAAAGAGATTCATGACCAGCAGGCCAATGAAAATGGCGACAAGCGTGTTGGAAATCAGCAGCCACACCAGCCGCCCTGCCTGGCGGCCCTTGATGTCGGATGTCATGAGAACGTGGCTTACTGCGACCAGAATCAGCGGTGTGGCCAGCGCAGCCAGCAGTTGCAGCACCAGCTTGGAAGTGGTGGCACAAAACGCCAGAATCGATTTGGTGGGCAGGCCGGCAAGTTTTTCCGTCGAGCCCAGAAGCAGGCCCAATAGCACGCCGGCGGCCATGGAAACGAAGATCTGCAGGAAAAGCGAGCCGCCTTCTGATTCGCCCGCCGGGGCGGGTTGGTGCTGATCTTCGTGTGTCATTTTTTATGGTGTCCCGGCGTCGGTTGGCGGCGATGGTGCCGTGGCAGCAGGTGCGGCGGCCTCTTTTTTCACAGCCTTGATCTCAAATTCAGTGGCGAAGAGTGGCCAGATTTTACGAAAGATCTTCACCACTAGCCAGATAATGCCACCATAAACTACCAGATAAATCGGCAGAAAAGGCAGCCATGCCACCAGGCCCAGCACCATCAGACCGGCATTTTCCCAGAATTCCGTTGTCGAGTCCTGCCAGGCCCGGCGCATTTTTGTTGCAAAAGTCGGTGCCTCAGGTGGTTTGTAATCCTTCATCTCACGCACGGTAATGGTGATGGTCGTCAGTTCGCTCAGGTCTTTCAGAACACGAATTCGCCCTTCCATCCGCTCAATTTCGCCACGCACGCGGGCCAGTTCCGCTTCGACCTTCAAGATTTCATCCAGCTTGCCCACGGCATTTTTAATCAGGTCAATCAGTCGCTGTTCCTGCACTTTTTTGGCGGCGACCCGGGCCGAGACATCGACAAATTCTTCGGTCACGTCCTGGCTCGTCACGTTCACGCTCTGCACTTCGCCCAGCGTGCGCACCTTCTGCAAAAAGCCGTCATACTGATCGACCGGCACACGCACCCGCCAGGTACCAGATCGCTGGCCACCGCTGGCGCCGGTCTGATTGGTGTCGGCCACAAAGCCGCCGGCCGCCTTTAGCATTTCCAGCAGTTTCGGCTCGATGCCGTCAATCGCTTCGGTCACCATGTCAACCGTGGCGGTGTAAATGATCCGCCGGTCGGCCTGGGCTGATTTGGCAATCGCGCCACCGCTGACGTTATCAATCACTTCCTGCCCCAGATTGGGGCCACCACCACGAGAAGCCACATCGCCGGAAGAGGATCTGTCAACCCTGCGAGAAATCAGCGGGCTGGCCTGCGGAACCGCTGAATCAGTAGTATTCGGGCTGCCAAAACCACTTACGAATGCTCTGAGTTGGGAACTTTCCTGATATTCCTTTCCCGCGTATCTGGATAATGGGAGCTGATTTCCCAATACCATAATGGCAACCAGAACACTGACAAAACCAACAGCTAATTTCATGACATTTAATAGGGTGATTGGTTGTCTCATCCATTGCCGAATCGCTGCTAAACTGAATTTCTCGAGCATGGTTCCACCAGATGTTACTTTGATTTCCTGAAATCGATTGAAACGCATCATGAACGATAATAATTACGCCGGTTACTTTCCTGAAGTTCCATAAAGCTATCACATTTTTTGTCAGAGTCAAAAAATTCGCGGAAAACTGAATATCTCAGGCAGGGCCCGCCTTCATGGCACACAGGCAGCATCGCAGGAAGAACTTACCCCCCGGCATATTGCGGCAGTGCGGGGTGCAAACGATAATAATTTTTAATGCATGAAACAACAGAGGTTTCAGATACTTCGCAAAAAGCCGCTTGAAAATCGGGCAAGCCATGGCCAACCACTTTTCGGATGACGACGACCTGACGCCCTATGAACTGGATAAGCCCATGGAGCCCGATGACGACACCGCCGGCTCGACATTCAAACCGGCAGTGGGCGGCAAAAAGCCGACTCAGCCAGCCGGCCAGGGTGAATCGTTGTTCCAGCCCTTACCGAAGAAGCGAGCAGCCGGGCCACCAGATCAGGATGAATCAAGCACCTTTCGCCCGGCACCATCATCCAGACCAAAGCGAGAGCCGGCTTTCGCTCGCCCTTCGGCCGGCAATACCGATTCTGAATCGCCCCGGCCCCTGAAATCAAAGAAGAAATCACGCGATGAGTCCGACATGTCGGACGAGGAGTTTCTTGAAACCGGCGGGCCCTCGCTGATTGAACGGATCCTCTATGGCAAGGTCGGCACCAAACAGCTTGCCTTGTTTTATCGGCAAATGAGCCAATATCTTCTCGCCGGTCTCGATCTTCCCATGGCCCTGAAAGGGGCTCAGAAGCAGTTTCGGCACAAGGCACTGGGGCCGGTGATCGCACGCATGCAGGACGGTGTTCAGTCAGGCCGGTCAATGACAGAAGTCTTCCAGCGCGAGCCACAGGCCTTTGACCGCCTGGCGGTAAACATGATCCGCGCCGCCGATTCCCGCGGGGCTGTGCCCGAGATTCTCGTCGAACTGGCCGAGATCCAGGAATTCAGGGCCCGCACTGTCAAGAACATCGCTTCGGCCTCAATTTATCCGATAATGGTGCTTTCAATTGCCACACTTTGCCTGCTGATCATCGCCGTGTTTGTTGGCCCGCTGTTTAATGGCGTCATTGGCGACCTGATCCCCCCCAACAAGCGGGATAGCCTGATTCTGCCCACACGCATGCTGTTCGCCCTGAATCAGGCCCTGATGGTGCTTGGCCCGCTTATGCCAATTTTCGTGATTTTTGGCACTGTTCTTGGTATCTGGCTGGGTTATAAAACCGAAGCCGGACGAACCATTCTTGACGAACTCTACTGGTATGTGCCAATCTTCGGCAAGATCCAGAAATATATCGATCTATCACGCATGGGCCGCATGCTGGGCGCCCTGCTTGAAGCCGGTGTGGCCACGCCCCAGGCCCTGGCCCTGACGGCCGGCGTGGTGCGGCTCAAGCCTTTTGAACGTGCCCTGCTTAAGGCCGAAGCGGCCACGAAAGATGGCGACGAAATTGCCCCGGTCTTCGCAGATTCCGGGCGATTCCCCTACGAAGTCATCGGCCTGATAGAAACCGGCGAAACCACCGGCAAGCTGCCCTATTCGCTGCAGAGGATCGGCACCGACTATGAAGAGCAGGCGACGATGATGATCAAGAATCTCTCGACCCTCATCCAGCCCATTGTCACCATCATCCTTGGCCTGGTCGTCGGCTTCATCGCGATTGCCTTCGTCGGCCTCATCGCCGGGCTTTATTCCGGGCTTGCCACAGGTGCCCTTTGATCCTGCCCGACCGTCACGTTAAATTAACCTTCAGCAGGCCAGCCCTGAATCCTTCCAGTGAAATACCCGCCCCCCCCCTGAGGTTCCGCCCATGATTCGCCGAATGTTCCTGACAATCTTACTTTCCGCCGTTTTTGCGGCCCCAACCCTGGCTGATGGCTGGAAGGCCGGCGTGGCCAGGATGGTGATTACCCCTCAACCCAATGGCTGGATGGCCGGATACGCCGCCCGTAAGGGCCCAGCCGAAGGCAAGGCCCACGACCTGTGGGCCAAGGCGATTGCACTTGAGGACGCTGCCGGCAGGAAAAGTGTGATTGTGACGATGGACCTGTGCGGCATTTCCCGCGATGTGGAAATCCCCGTGGTTGAGGCAATCACCCGCGAAACGGGCATTCCAAGGGCCGGCATTGTGCTGTCGTGCTCGCACACGCACTGCGGGCCAGTGGTGGGCGATTATCTGATCAGCATGTATTTTCTCAAAGGCGACGAGCTGGCCAGAACCAAAGCCTATACCGAATTTCTCAGGCAGAACCTGCCGAAAGTTGCCGCTCAGGCTGTGGCCGACCTGAAGCCCGCCTCGCTGGCCTGGGGCCTGGGCAAGTGCGACTTCGCCGTGAACCGCCGCGAAAACCCGGCCCCCCAGGTGGAAGAACTCCGCAAAAAACAGGCCCTGAAAGGCCCGGTTGATCACGACGTGCCCGTGCTGGTGGCCAAAGGTGCCGACGGCAAGCCTGTGGCCATTTTCACGCAATATGCCTGCCACTGCACCACGCTCTCCTACATGAATTACAGCGGCGATTATGCCGGCTATACACAAATTGAACTGGAAAAAGCATATCCAGGCGCCGTGGCCCTTTTTGCCGCCGGTTGCGGGGCCGATTCCAACCCGCTGCCGCGTGGCACGGTCGAGCAGGCCATTAATTATGGCAAGCAGCTTGCCGACGCCACGGCCCGCGTGGTGAATTATGGCCTGAAGCCGCTGGAAGGCGACTCGCTGGCATTTGCCTTTGAAGAAATCCCCCTGAAACTGGCCAAAATTCCGACCAAAGCCGACCTGGAAAAAGAATTGAAAGATTCCAACGTGTATATCGCAGCCCGGGCAAATCTGCTCATGGAGAAGCTGGAAAAGGAAGGTAAATTAAA
>JBEITT010000110.1:0-16580 GCA_040374745.1 Planctomycetaceae bacterium
ATGACATTCCATTGAGCTTCTGTAATTGCGTAACGTCTCATCCTGAGAGGCCTCCTTTGTTTTAGGTGGCCATAGAATGCCTAACTCCTTCAATTTGTCAAGATTAATGTCAACAGAACCTAATGATTTTCTTCTCTTGATTGACTTGAATCGGATTTGAAAAATTAGATAAGGTTGTAGGGATTATTTCACCGGAACCAAGTGTCCAGTGTCGTCATAACCGGTTTAATCCATTGGGTTTTCGTGATAAGATCAAATCACGCACTTTTTCTACAGGATATATTTCCTGTAGTCCGATTCTTTTCTCTAAGAGGAGAAGTTTGCCATGTCAGATGCGGCAGCATCGAATCCCGATCCATTGGCTGGGGTAGCCCAGGCGATGGCCAATGCGGTTGAAGCGGCTAAGTCAGGTGTGAACGATGCAGCAGCATCGGCCAAGGGCGCCGTTCCGAAGGTGAACATGTTTCTCTCTCGGATGGCCTATACGACCAGTTACGCGGTGAGCTACGGGGTGGTTTTCCCGACAGTGTTTGTCGGGCAGTTCATTCCGAAGAATAACGCACTGGTGCATGGCCTGATTGACGGAACACATGCAGCCCGCGATGCGGTGTCGGCCATGCAGAAGAAATCTCTGCCGGCTGAATAAGCCTGATGCCGGAGGGCCCGCTGAAAAAGTGGGCCTGAGGCAGTGAAGCCGCAAACTGCAGGGAAAGTTTGGAAATTCGATGAACCATTCTGGTTTATCGAACGAATAAAGAAAGCCGAAGTGGCCAGCGATGGCTGGTTCGGCACGAGTGACGGGAGGGCAATGGAATGCCAGTGACTCGATCGGAAGCGATGTTTTTCGTGGGGGGTGTTGTAGCGGGCGTTGCCGCCTTTGCTGCATACCCCTATGTCAAGAAGCATTTGGAAGGCTTGAGCGAAAGCTCGGCGGACGGTGTGGGAGGCCAGGGTTCTGAGATTGGTCAGAAACTGGCAGAAACGGTAGGTCAGTTCATCTCGAATGCTCCTTCAATGGCTGAGGCCAGTGCTTCGGGCATGGCAGCGGGTGTCAGTGCTGCCAGACGAATGGCAGAAGCTGTGAAAAAAGCTGCTGGTGAAGGTGCTGAGACGATTCTGAAACCTGGTCAGCATGCTGCCTGATAGCTCGGCTGACCCGTTTTAATCCATCCCGGTCTGACGATTCTGATTTTCGATAGCCGACCAAACCGTGATTTTCCCCTTGAATGATGGTTTTGGTGCGTCGGAAGTGTCTGGCTCTTGCATGAGCAGGGGTTTTGGCGATTTCGAAGCTGTGCTCAAGTCGAAACAGGATCAATCGTATGGACATTTCAGTTCGGTTTCCATCGGCCGGGAGAATCGACGTTTACAGCGATTTTCTCTTCGGCGACCTCGGCAACAGCCGGGCCCGGGAATTTGTGGAACGGGCGATGCGTGCCGATATGGTCACTGGCGTAACGGTTCGTGGACGCGACCTGCGCGGCAAAAACGCCCGTGCTGAAATCACTTTCGATCCGAAGAAATTTTCACGCGATCAGGTAGCGGCCCAGATCATTCAGCAACTGACTACGTCACAGCAACAGTCTGCTCCTTCACCGTCGGTCTCTACCTCTTCGAACGGGCATCATGACAGTGGTCATGCCCATGTCGCTACACACCTGCACCACGTCAACGGCAAGGCAAAAGTTGCTGGCAGCAGCAAGGAAAAGGGCGGAACTGCCACGGCATTGGCCGAACCGCCTGTAAAAAAGCCACCTTCAGCCTTCAAAGCCAACGGTTCAGGACTTTTTGAACCACCGAAAAAGGAATCGCCTGAATGGCTAGAGCGACTCTGGCCACACGAATATCCTCATTTTGGCAAATCTTTAGATAATTCTCCGGAAGCAATAGGTACCGAGCCTGTAAACCGTCACCACATCCTGAGCTTCAACAAGAATGGAGAGCTTGTTACGGCCTGGGCGATTTTGATGGACCAGCCAGGAAAGTTGAAGTTGCAGAACCGTGCGCTTTACAGGCGTAAAGAAGTCTGTCAGGTAATCGAACGCGAATTAATGAGTGTGCTGGGAGTTGACAGTTACAAAACCAGCCCAATGTCGGCCACACTCTCTCTGACTTACAACCCGCGACAGATCAAGCGGGAACAGGTCCTGGAACTGCTCGACCATGCCATTGTGCAGGCTGAGGTGCCGGCGAAACTCGACAAACTAGACCTGCAACTGCCCATTGCCACATTCTCGGTTGGCTTCGCGGCTCTGGCTCAGTTTGCAGCACCGGCCATGCTTCCTTTGGCGGCGTTGCTCTTTGCTTACACATCGATCACCACATTCAAAGAAGCATATATCACGCTTTTTGAAGAGAAACGACTTGGTGTAGATGTTCTTGACGCAATCGTTGTAGTGGGCTGTCTGGCAACAATGTCGATCTTCCCGGGGGCAGTACTTTGTTGGTGCCTCTCGTTTGGTCGACTGCTCGTTAAGAAAACGCAGGATGACTCGAAGAAGTTGCTGATGAACGTCTTTGGTAAGCAGCCACGCTTTGTGTGGCTGCTGAAAGATGGCGTTGAAGTCCAGGTGGCCCTGGACAAGCTGAAAGTTGGCGACATTGTTGTCGTGAACACAGGAGAAACCGTACCTGTTGACGGCATCGTGCATACGGGCATGGCCATGATTGACCAGCACGCCCTGACTGGTGAATCAACTCCGGCCGAGAAAAGCCCTGGCGATCGCGTATTTGCCTCGACGGTGATGGTGGCCGGGAAGATTGAAATTCGAGTGGAAAGTGCCGGCACGGAAACGGCTTCGGCCAAGATAGGCAAGATCTTGAACGACACGGCCGGCTACAAGCTGTCTTCGCAGAACAAGGGCGAGGCACTGGCCGACAAGGCCGTGTTGCCCACCCTAGCGCTAGGCGGCACAGCCCTGGCCACACTTGGGCCAGCCGGTGCGATAGCCGTATTAAATAGCGACTTCGGTACGGGCATTCGTATGGCTGCTCCGCTGGCCCTGCTTTCTAACCTGGCCCTGGCCGCCCAGAAGGGTATCCTGATTAAAGACGGCCGTGCGTTGGAACAGATGAACGATGTGGATACGTTCCTGTTTGACAAAACAGGCACTCTCACGCGGGAAAGGCCGGAAGTCGGGCGGATTTATTCGACAGAAGGCTTCACTGTTGAGAAGATTATGGCATGGGCTGCGGCGGCCGAGAACAAGTTCTCTCACCCAATCGCCAAGGCAATTCTTCACAAGTTCGAGGAGATGAACCTCGATATGCCGAAGGTCGACGACTCGCAATATGCCGTGGGCTTTGGCATCACGGTCATGATTGAGGGTATGAAGATTCGCGTCGGCAGCCCACGATTTATGACTATGGAAAATATCCCTATTCCTGACGAGATTAAGGATGCCCAGACAGAAGCCCATAACGAGGGCAATACCATGGTCATGGTGGCCGTCGACGACCGTCTGGGTGGAGCAATTGAGCTTCAAGCCGCGATCAGGCCTGAGGTGATCGACATTATCGCCGGGCTGCGTCAGCGTGGGATCAAGCATATTGCAATTATCTCGGGCGACCACGAAGCCCCAACCAAGCGTCTGGCCGAACAACTGGGCATGGACCGCTATTTCGCACAGGTTTTGCCACAGGACAAAGCCGATTATGTCGAAAAACTACAGAAGGAAGGTCGGAAAGTCTGCTTCGTGGGCGATGGAATTAACGATTCGATTGCCCTGAAGAAGGCAAATGTTTCCATTTCTCTGCGGGGTGCCAGCACGATCGCAACCGATACAGCGCATATCGTCTTTATGGAAGAAGGCCTGACCAAGCTGCTTGATGTGCGGGATATTGCCCGCAGTCTTGACCACAATATCAAGCGAAGCTGGACTATGATCATCATTCCCAATGCGATGTGCATTGTTGGCGCCTTTACGATGGGCTTTGGCGTGATGATCAGCGTGGTCATGAATAACGTAACGGCCGTGGCCGCACTTGCCAATGGAATGGCCCCTCTTCGTCAGCTCAAGAAGATCAGGGCCGAGCAGGAACTCGAACGCGAAATGAGATTGATTCATGGCTTCGAAAGAAAAACTTTATGAGCGCAAGCTGAGCCGGTCGCTTGACGACCAGCTCAAGGCGGAAATTCTTAACATGTTTCAGGCCCGGCGGGAGATGCTCCCGTCGGGTGTTGACATGTCGTGGCACCCTAAAGAGCCCGTGCTTTCGCTCAAAGGGCCTATGGGAGTTGCCTTTCATGTGCACTTTCAGGAAACGAGGGAAGTTCTGGAAGTATTTGCTGAGTTGGGTTTTGCCGCGCGTATGATGGTAACGGAGACACACCGTAATCAGGCCCGCCAGATCATTCATGAAATAGCTGAGGAACTGAAACTTTGACAGGGCCTGCCCTTGCAATTTCGGGCCCCTGAGTGGAATAGCCCTCTGTGGAAAGACCTGAGAATCATGGCCACTGTTGCCGAAAAGGCACGCACACAGACGAAAACCCTGCCAACCGGGCCCGGGCCCGATAGCGGGCCTTCTCGTGGCGACGTGGTATTTTCACCTCATACGGATGGTAGTTTGCCGGTGGTTTCGCGTATTCGGTGGTCGGGTCAGGTAATTGATATTTATTCCAGCCAGCTTTTTGGTCACAGCGGCTCGAAAAATCTTGATAATCGCATCGCCATTCGGCGTATAGTCGAATGCCTATTTGGCGATTCCATCGTTGGCCGGGTTGCTGTCGATCGCCCCAATGGCGTGATGACAATTCATCTGACCGATGGATTTTTGACAAGTGCGGCCAATCTCGAACGCGTGACCAGGCTCATTTCCGCCAGTAAAAAGCCTGAATCACAAGCCCCGACCACCATTTGGGAAGAATCTCCCCATGGATCTTTTGAAGTAGTACGAGACGCTGGAATTCTGACCACCTGGCAGGTGATCGAGACCACAGACAGACAGTGGACACTCAGGCAGCCATCGCTTCAGGGAAACCGGCAGCTTGCCGGCCTTGTTGAAACCTATACCGAGCAACTGCCTTTTATCCGCAGGGCTAAAGTTGATGTTCGAAAGGGCCTGCTGCACCTGACTCCCCTGCCCGGCCGTGCGATTGACCGTGCCTCACTGGTGCATTCACTTGAGCAGCTTGCAGCCGATTCAAGCCATTTCATGCTGCCGCCGCCCTATCCTCGGGCTGATATGGCTATGCCCTTTGCCACGCTGGCTGTTGCATCGTATTCTCAGTGGTGGAATCCGGCTCTGTGGTGGCTGGCCGGGGGTATGGTGGTTTGGGTCAACCGCCGGATGATAATGCATAGCCTGAGAGACCTGCGGCATGGCGTTATCAGTCTGCCAATGCTGACTACACTGATCGTTCTCGGCACTGCGTTGGGCGGAGCATTTGTTGCTTCGGCTCTGATCGCTGTTACGGCCAGGCTCTGGCAGAACCAATATGCCCGAATGCTGAATGATGCACGCCGGGAATGGCTTGGTCAGCTTTTGCAACCATCAGGTATGGTGCGACGGCTTGAATTAAGCGGCAAATGCCATGAGGTGCCTGTAAGTCGGCTGGGCTATGGGCAAATAATCGAATTAGAAGCAGGCGACCGCATTCCGGTCGATGGCCAGTGCGTTGAAGGTACCGGACAGGCCCTTTATTGGTATGGCCCACGCGAAGTCAGCCAATTGCAGGATTCTTGCCATGTTTATGCGGGCGGCAGATTGGAATCGGGCCGGCTGCGGGTGAAAGTCGAACGAACAGGCCGGGATACACGCCTCGCCAAACTTCGGCATGAACTAATGGAAATCTCGGGCACTGACCATGGCGAAACCGCACTGAATCGCCGCGGCAAGCAATTTGCTGAAAAAACGGTTTTGCCGACATTGGCCATGGCCGGCCTGGGCCTTGCAACTCTGGATGTGAACGCCGCAGTGGCCGTGATGAGGCCTGACTATGCCACCGGTGTGGGCATGGGTCAGGGCATTGAACGACTGCGGCTGGCAAGCGAAGCGATTGCCGAAGGCTTTCTGGTGCGTGACCCCCACCTTCATGAAAAGGCTGCAGAGATCAATCTTTGGCTGATGGAACAGCCTGTTGAGGGATTCAAGCCCGCCCCTGGGCAATTCACGGCAACTTTCGCTGGGATCTCGCAAATTGATCTGGTGCGTGGCGATGATAAATTTTCACTGCAGGGATTTGCGCCGATAGTGAACGATGTGGACCGCATGCGGCTGATTCAGCTGTTACGCGACCGTGGTCTGAAAGTGGCCTGGGTGGGCAACGCGGTAAGATTCCCAAACACGGCCCGCTTCGCCGACCTGGCCATTTCAACAAGTACCGAGCCTGATTTTGACATAAACCCGACGGCCATGTTATCGCTTGATGAAGGGGTAATTCGCTGGACACGGGCACTTGAACTGTTGACACAAACTGAGCAGGAAGCAAGGCATGTACGTAATCTGGCCCTCGTGCCGAATTTCCTGGCTGTGGCCGGTGCTTTCACCATGGGCTTTACGAGCCTGGCCTCTGTGGTGCTGACAAATCTTGGGATCTTCACAGTTTTTAGCCGCACAAGGGCCAAGGCGGCTACGACGAGAGTCATACATCATGAACGAGTCGAACCAGGCAGCGGATGATCCGGAGCTTACCGGGAAATCTGCACACCTGACAACGCAAAGGCTGGAGAAACTGCCGCCGGAAATTGGCATACTGATGCTTGGTTTTGGAGTCGCCGGGCTGATTTTTCCGGGCCCGTTTGGTACTCCACTGATTGTTGCGGGCGGACTTTCTCTTTGGCCGAAGGGCTTCAGGCGGGTGGATGGATGGGTGGCCAGAAAGCTGCCGAAATCGCATGAGTCAGGCCATCGGTGGCTGGAACGGTTTATGGATGACCTTGAACAGCGTTATCCCGAGACAGCTTGAAGTGACGGGCCCAAAAATGACGACTGAAATTCGTAGAGGCGAAGAAAAAAAAAGCAGAATTGGCGAATCGTATTCACCAGAACACCTGCCGCCGGAAGTTGCTTTTCTTCTGCTTTTGATCGGAATAGCCGCAGTACCCTTGCCGGGGCCAGGCATTCCGTTCATCGTGGCCGGCGGACTGGTTCTTTGGCCTCGCACGTTCAAACCTGTTAATCATAGGTTGCAGACGTCTTATCCTGAAGCACATGCCAGCGTCTTTCGGGTACTGGAACGGTTTGAGAATGATCTTAACCGGCGATATCCAAAACCGGATGCATGAATGAGGCATCTGAATTCTCTAAAGTCTCTGTGGCACGAGGCCCGCGCAAGATGAACGAAATCAGGGAAATACATAAAGCCGAGATTGAGCTTGAGGAACCGCGTGGGGCTGTGGAAAGGCTGGTTGGCGACCCTCGATTTGCCTGCCTGCCACCGGATATTCAGGAACGTCTGAAGCGACTTTCACCTGAGGCGGCGGCTGCCGTGCTTGCCAGCGGTCTGGTATTCTGGGTCGTACCTGGCCCTGGCACACCGCTGATCCTTGCCGGTGGACTGCGTTTGTGGCCATCGTTTTTTTCAAGGTGCGCTCAAAAGCTAGAGCGTTATTTTCCCAAAGGTCACTCGGCTGGTCTGGAAGTTCTTCGACGATTTCTGGATGATATGGAAGGTCGATTTCCGACGGCTAAAACCTGAAGATCAAACGACTCAAGATTCATCATCATCCTTTCCACAGGAAAGACGCCCAATGTCATTTGTGGCTAAAGTCATAAAGATTCTTGTACTTTTGTTATCAGCGCTTGTGGGCGAACTGGAGATGCATCCCACAGTTGAATTTATCATTACACTAATTGGTGTTTTTGTGCTTGCTGATAAATTGAAACTGGCAACTGAGGAACTTTCAGAAAAACTTGGCGAAAATTTCGGTGGTTTGCTCCTTGCATTTACCGGAAATCTTCCGGAGATCATGATCTCGCTGTTTGCCTTAAAAAAGGGGCTGGTAAATGTTGTGAAGGCCTCGATTTCCGGCGCGATAGTCGGTAATCTGCTTTTTGGCCTTGGTTTGGCGATCGTTGCTGCAGGTCTGCAGTCGAAAATGCTGGTATTTAACCGTCGGCCTGCACGTGTTCAGTCGTCTATGGTACTACTGGCATGCTGCGGATTGCTCATTCCGGCATTGTTTCATTTTTCGAACGAACATGAAGTCGAACAGTTGTCGCTGCAGATCTCGGTAATTCTGATTCTGATGTATATTTTTGGATTGATATTTACATTTTATACACACAAGACATCACAGCAATTGCCTGATAACGAAGATGCAACTGCTGATCTGGGTGCGGTTGAAGTAAAGATTTCAGAGGAACTACCCAGTAATATTACAAGGCCGATTACACATTTACCCGAGAAAATGCATACTCACCGATCTATCTGGAATCCGGTTCTACGTCTGATTTTCTTCGGGGCTTTGTTGGCATACGTCAGTGAAATATTGACGGATTCACTGGAACCGATTGCCAATAATTTTGGCCTGAGCGATGTGTTTATGGGCGTTATTGTATTATCACTGGCAGGAAATATCGGAGAATATTTAAATGCAATTTCATTTGCCCGGCGGGGCAAATTCGACCTGACAATACAGGCCACCATGGGCTCAGCAACTCAAGTATCGCTACTGGTTGCTCCACTGCTAGTCTTCAGCAGCTATTATCTGGGCAAACCCATGAATTTGAATTTCACCCTTTATGAAGTAGCTGCCGTACTTATCGCAGCTACCGTGACACGCACTTTCACATACGATGGAGAAACCCACTGGTTTGAAGGAACCATGCTTGTGGGCATTTACTTCATTCTGGGGTTCGGTTTTTATCATTTATCTTAAAGATACGGAATGACTGCCTTGTCATTCCGCTATCAGGGACATCTGATTAATCAGAATTCACTTTCCTTTTTTCGATTGGTTTTTCAGGAATTCTGCTTCGTTGTCAATGTTGACATCCTTAAGGTTTTCAACCGGTCCGTTCTTGCGAGCACCGTCGGTCGGTATGGCCTGACTATCTGCCGCTTTATAATCGCTTGAACAGCCATCCACGGTCCAAAGCACCAAAGCAGCCAACAGTATGTAAATTCTGGAAATCGTCACAGCTGAAATTCCTTTCATGATTTAGCGATTTTAATAGCTGTCAGCCGAGATAACTTCACCGCCGGCCTTGGTGCCAAGTGCCCACCACGTAGCTATATTCACGGAATTTTTTACGAATTTTACCGAGCCATCGGCAAAAAGTGTATTCACTCCGCCTGGATGACGACTTCTGGCGGTGTACATGCCATTATCGGCCGGATAGAAGGTGCAGTCGGCATTGGGTGAATTGGGGGGAAGCAGCATGCTGAACGTTGAGCCAAGGCCCATGCGAGCCATGATCCAGTATCGGCCATGGTCGTCCTGAACTCCTGTGCCTGCCTTGGATATTTGATTGCAAAGTGCTGTGTAAGTTACAAGATTGGCAGACCCTGTGGGCATGGCCTGGTCAGCACCAATTCCGCGGCCACCGCCTGTGCCTGAAGTCCATGCGACATCACGAAAAACCTCCGCTCCATTTCTTGAAGCAGCACTGCCGTCGCCAATCAGGCCTTCTGAAAAAATTATTGTGTTGGAAGTGCCATCAATCACCTGACGGATGGAAATGGCCTCTCCTTCGGCAAACATGCCCACACCTATGCCATTTGTGCCACCATGCCATCGAAATTGTGGGCCCACGCTGTTGTAATAGTTCGTGCCTGATCGAAAATTACTGTTGAAGGGGTCTGATGGACACAGATAGCTAGACATTGATGTGTCGCGAACAGTTACATTTCCGGCAGCTGTGGCATTTGTACAGCCAGCAACACAGGGCGTGTTGAAATTAAAGGCGTTGGCCAGAGAGCCGCCTTCAACATATTGCAGCGAAAAAACAAGTGGGCCGGGGCCCCACCAGAATGATGAAGAACCAGGCAGAGTAGGGTCGCGACCAGGTGCGCTTGATAGAGGGAATGAATCGTTCGAGCTGTGATAATTGTGGCAGGCCAGTCCGATCTGTTTGAGGTTATTTATGCACTGTGCCCTTCTGGCTGCCTCTCGTGCAGATTGAACGGCCGGCAGCAATAACGAGATGAGAACGGCGATAATAGCAATGACGACCAGAAGTTCAATCAGGGTAAACGCCTGAATCTGATTTGATTTTGATCGAAAAACCATAATCACTTCTCCTTACGAAGGAAGTATCGCTGAGACGAATTGCCGGAATATTCAGATTTGTTATGGAGAATAGCACTATTAAAATAACAGGTAAAATTGATCATGGCAATGCTCTATCGATAAAACGAATTTTATTTCACGTTATTTTTGACCACTGGTCTGCAGTATCTGCATATCTTTTTTGACGGTTGCAGGCTTGGTGGAATCTTCCCTGAAAAGTTCCGGCCAATTTGCACGCATGAATTTGACAAAACTAGAATTCTCGTGATTCAGGGCATCTGGAGGGTTATCGAGCAGCATCAGCCCAACTAAGGTCAGGCGTGATTTAACCATCAGATTTTCCTGAGTTTCACCAGATGCAAGAAAGAGGTCGATCATGGAAAGATCTCTGCGGCCTAGCCCCTGCCATGCTATAGCACGCATCCTTCGCCACTCAGGATGAAAGGGATCTGAAGAAAGTGCGACCGTTAGATCAGCCTGAGCTTCATTCCAGCGGCCCAGCCTGATCAGGCATGCGGCTCGCCATGCCCTGACCTCGGCATTTGGCCTGATTCGAAGTGCATCATTAAAAAACCTGTTGGCATCTGCATATTTTTTATCAGCAAAGAGGACCAGCCCTTGAATATCAAACAGATCAGGATTGTCAAAATCCAGATCGCGGGCCTTCCCAAGTAGATTTGTGGCCTCGGTGACTGCCCCACGATGTAAAAGCAGTATGATTTGAGCTCGCAGTAGCGGGATGGATGAATCCTGAATCGCGAGCGATGCATCAATCGATTCTCGCCATTGGGGAAGGCTAAATGCCGATTGCATAATTGCCAGATTGGTAAGAAACCTGGCTTGGTGCGGCTTAAATCCAGAATCTTCAAATTGTTCTGACTTGCGAAATTCAGCCATGCGATCTATCAGCCTTACTATCTTGTTTCTTGAAATCGATGGCAACAGTAAAACTGTTTCCGGGTCTTCAAGCCTGAGTGAGATTAGAGCTGATTTCCAGCGGGGATCATCTGCAGTCGATTGGGCCAGCACATTCAGGCGGTAACCTTCCAGGGTGCGACGATGGGCTGGCGTGTTGCTCAGTCGAACGATTTCCTGCATCTCGTTAAATGCCGCATGAGGCTTTTCAAGTCTTGACAAAATCAGTGCTTTCAGTTCACGTGCTCGAATAACCTCAGGGTTCGACTCAAGAAAATGTGTAATAACTTCAAGAGCAGGATTAAGCTGGTTGCGGCTGATATGATACCTTGCCTTCAGCGGGCCCCAGCTCGACTCTGGGACGCTGACATGTCCAAAAAGTTCAAAAAGTTGCTCGATCTCGGGAAATTTGCCGTCCTGAAGATACTGCTCGCAAAGAGCCTGTGCCGCCAATTCCCGAATGGCTGGGCGGACATTTGGCTTTTCTGTTAAAAGCGTTAAACTTTTTCCGGCTTTTTCATATTCATACAAATCCTGCTGAACCAAGGCTTCTTCAAGATCGATCAGTTCAAAAAAATCAATCGGCAATCGCATGGAATAAGCTGAATTTCGGGCCTGGACAAGTTCCGCCAATGCCTGCGAAGGTTGCCCTGCGAGTCGCTGAAGTCGGGCATGATCCAGCCTTGTCCACGGATTGAGTGGATCAAGAGAAACTGCAATTTCAAGCCTGAAGATCGCCTGAGAAAAATCCAGACGGAATTCATCAAGCAGGGCCATTTCATGATGCACCCAGGCATCAGCTGGCTGCAGCATGATGGCGCGGCGAAGCCAGCGGGCGGCCAACCCGGGGTCGGCATCAAGTCTCGCCAGCATGGCAAATTCAATACATGCTATCGGCGAATTTTCATTAGCCGGCTCGGGCCAGTTGAATTCATGTGGCTGGCGACGCTCAAGTGCTGCTGAAAGCCGGTCATTCAATATTGTCCAAGGTAGACCTGGTTGAGTGAAAGCAAATGCAATTTCACCATTTATTTTGGCCTGACGAAGGGCAGGTTCATTACCCAGTCGAAATTGGGTGCAGATTGAATCAAACAGCAAAAGATCCATCCAACGGGTAATTTCGGTGATCTGGTATGAATTGAGATAGTTAACCCAGTTTTCAGGGCCAAGAACTTTTTTTGATTTATCCTTGTTCGCTGAGATTTCTGACATCTGTTTTATAACGGGCTCGATCAGAATTCTAACTTCTGTCAGTGATTCTTCACTGCTCATTTCGCCGCCGAACCTGGTTGAGTGAATCATACGATACCTCTGCCAGGCTGCCTTCCTGATAAACTGACGAGATTCACCAACTGCTTTTTCAGACATCGATGTTGTGTTGAACTGTTCAGCAGCCTCAGACTGCAAGTTTTTCAGGTTTGATTCACTGGCCAGATTGTCCATCACACGCCTGAGAAATACGTAAGCCAGTTGGAAATTGCCGTCGCGTGTGGCTGAACGTGCAGCAAGCAGGTCGTTGTTCGCATCAAGTACCAATTGGCCAATTCGGGCCTGTTCCAGATTCTGATAAAGGCTAAAGCCAGGGCCAACAAACATAAAAACAGCCATGAATGAAAGGGCAACCAGCGTACGGGAATTTCGGCGACAAATTCGCCGGAATCGATTAGTGAGAGGCTCGTTGGCGTATTTCAGGGGCAGATCGCGGGCAATCGCGCGTAGATCCTCGCTCAACTCAAAGGCGCTCGTGTAGCGGCGGGCCGGGTTGGGATCGATGCATTTGCGAATGACTTTATCTAAAACCAGAGGTACATCAGGAGCAATGTCCCGTACAGGAATAGCCGGGATTTTTCGCAGTTCCAGGGCCTGCTGCAACATCTCGGTTCGATTACCTGCAGGAGCATGCGACTTCTGCATGATATCACTGCGGGTCAGGGCTTCATAAAGTACAGCACCTAAGGAATATATGTCAGCACGATGATCGACCAGCCTGGAATGCCCCGAAATCATGGCTTCAAGGTGTTCAGGTGCCATATAAGCTAAGGTGCCGCCGATAGAATCTTGCCCCTGCCGAAGCGGATGGGTAACTTTTTGCTGTGCAGGCTCAGCCCCTGGCCCCTGAATAGCAAGGTTGAAATCAAGCAGCATGGGACTTCCGTCTGCTGTGATCAAGATATTCGTAGGCTTGATGTCGCGGTGAAGCACGCGTCTCTGATGAGCATGATGCATCGCCTCGGCCAGGCAGGCACCCCACCACGCCACTGCCTGTGCAAAAGACATGGCCGACATCTCATCGTTGAGATTAAATTCACTCGAGTCGTTTAATAGCGTGAGTGGCTCGAGCATCCTTACAAGTGTAAGTATATCTCGTCCTGAGAGACATTGCCCCCATTTTTCATGGGCAATTAATGTTCTGAGCGTTATGGAACTGTAAAACGGCATGCAGATCAGGTCGTATTCCCGGGACTCAAACAAGGCACGGCAGTGCGAATAGATTGGTACAATATGGGTGTGTTGCAATTTGGCCAGCGTGAGCCATTCAAGTTGATTATCAATTGATATCTTTAATGCCACTTCGCGATTGCCCATGGCCGAGTCGCGTGCCAGATAGACGCGGGCAAAACTGCCCCTGCCCAGAATATCGACAAGTTCAAAATTGCCAATCGTGTCGCCAGCTTCCGGAAAACTCTCGAGTTTGTCGTCGCTACTACCACAAATCTCTGAGGCGGCATCCCCGGCAAGAGCCTCCTGTATCAGCACCAATTCGTGAAAAAGCCCAAAAGCAATTGGAATTCTCGACCGATATTCACGTAATTTTGGATTTTCGTTCTGCTCCTGCCTCAGCATGAACTCTTCAAAAGCCAGCCCTGCAACGAATTCAGGCGTGAGTTCATCGGCGTCGATCAGATGAAGGTAATCTTCTACCCTTGGTCTGTCACGAATGTCGTACCGACATGCCATATCCACGCGGCCCAAGGCCAGAAGTGCTGCCAGTCTCTGAGTTGATTCTACCGGCAGATAGTCGTCGATTGCCGGTCGATAGCCTGCAAGGCGATAAGCCTCATGCCAATCGCGTTCGAAAACTCTCGCCCGATTGCGATTGTCGTCGTTCTCGGCCAGATCCCAAAGTGATATTTGCTCAGGCGGACTCGGCTTTTTCTTCATTTTTACGTCGTAACTCAAGTCGAAGTCGCAAATCTTCAAAAACACGTTGAACGGTACGCTCGGAAATACCGAGTTGATCGCCAATTTCTTTACTACTCAGGCCATATGCCTTCATATCTATCAGAACCTGACGATTTTTCGGGACCAGCGACCGCCAGTGCGAAAGCTCGTCGGCAGCAGTCACAAGCTCTTCAGGAGTCTCGCCCGGCGAAGCTGGGTCCATTTCCTGACCGTTCTCATCACTCATTGTGCATTGGCGATGAATGTCGGCTTTCTGGGCAGTTTCCCGGCGATACTGATCAATCACCTTATTTTTGGCCATGCGGCTGAGAAAAGCGAAAAGCTGCGAAGAGTCGCCAAAAACCAGCGAGGGATCGCCCGGCGGCGGCTGAACCAAACCATGGTCATCCTCTACAGGCTCACCCCGAAGCCTTTGAAAAAAACTTCGCCAGACACTCTGCATAATGTCCTGGGAATCAAATCGCGACCTTAATACACGTGGCAGGCATCGACGAACAACAAGCCGTACCTGGGATTCATAACGCTCTAGGATCAATGTCGCAGCCGTGTCATCGCCGCTTTTAAGCCGGCGCAGCAAGTCGGATAAAGATTCATCACAAGGCTGAACAGCCTCATGTTGATTCAGTCGCTTTATTAAATCTGGCCTTCCATCAGCCGTTGACATCGGGAGAGATCCTTCCCCGTTTGATTCCGTTCTTATCTCAATAATATTATGATCAAAAGGTTTTAAAAAAAGCAATAAGCCGATAAGCCGGGATGTGATTTTTACGTAAGGTTATATGCTTAGAGTGGATAAGCTGTAGAGAAAGATTGCCGGATATAATAATTCTAATGATTTTATCAGGCGAAACACATTGAGAAGGCGACATAAAACTTTTTGGCTGGATCTAACGTGACGATTTATTCAGATACGGGCGAGAGGGATCATCGCCTCAATCTTTCCAGGAGGCCGAAACGAGGCATCCGATGTTGGGACTTCGAACAATCCATACTTTCTTAATGGCAGGCATGTTCGCCTGTTTGTCATTTTGTGCTGATACAAATGCCCAGCAGACAAACGTGGTTGGACTACCACAAGTTAAAGAGAATTATGGACTTGAGAATCCACCTGATCTACCTGATGTGCCTTCAGTAACTGTAGTGCCCGAGACCTCAGCGCCAGCGTTAAATGGTGGTCAGGTTAACCTAATCCCACCTGCAGGCGGGTTACTCAGCACACTCGATAATCTTCCACCCGTGGGTGTCTCAGGTAATAATCCTGCGGCACGTACCTACACGCCACAATTGCCTGAACCAGTGCGTAATCAGCAGAATCAAGGGCGTGCAACACGAATTGGCAATTTGGGACAGGCTACTGACCAGCCGAAAATCGTCAGGTTTGGCGATGTTCGAAACGAATCAGAGGCTCGCAAACAATTTCCCGAATTGGTACAGGCTGAACGTGGCGGAGCCTCCGCGAATGACAGACCCATAACAGGATTGCCCGAAACCAAACCGCCTACCGGACTGGCGAAATATAACCCGCTGCGATTGCTCAATCGATTTAATCCAATGCGTTTAGACAAGCCAGAGCCGCCTCTGGTTCAAAAAGCAGTTGGCCCCGGCGATGCACTTGTTGAAGATGATGCTTCGGGACAGATTAATCGGTCAGATCGAACTGATTCAGAGATTCAGAAACGTGTTGACCGGATCATTCGTGAAGAATTTGGTACGAAAACTAATGATTTCACAGTGGAAGTGATCAATCGGGAAGTGTTTATCAAAGCACGCCCCAACTGGTTCTGGCAGAAACGACAATTGAGCGAAGACCTTCAGCGATTACCCGGTATTGACAGCAAAAGGTTACATATCACCGTTTATTGACATATTTGCAATTCTTGATCAAAAGCCATTCCATTGTCGAGCATGCACGCCTTCTTTTAAACCTCGTGTAATTTCATTGTCCTCCCAGTCCCAGAGTCGATCATGGTCACGGTCGGCATTTGACGGTGAGGAGTGCCAAGTCGAAGGATATGTTAAATAGCCAGTTAAGTGAATCAAAACAGAGAGAATTATCAAACAATAAGAAACCCGCCTGGTAAAAGCTGATTTTTTGAAACTCCTCGTTTGACTAGATTCCAGCATGAGAGCAAAGAGGCTGGCAAAGATGGGTGTGCTGTCAATCCAGAATCGTGCTCCGAAACAGTGACCTGCCCACCAACAACTATATTTGCTGTAAATTATTAGGTTCTGTTGACATTAATCTTGACAAATTGAAGGAGTTAGGCATTCTATGGCCACCTAAAACAAAGGAGGCCTCTCAGG
>JBEITT010000066.1:0-29136 GCA_040374745.1 Planctomycetaceae bacterium
ATATTGCCTGTCGAGTTGAAATTGATGTTACGACCTTCCACATTACCCAGCACCGTGGTGTTGCTGTTGTAAATCTGGATGTCTTCAGTGGCATTGGCATAAATGCCGCCGTAGAAGTCGTTGGTAGTATCGGTCAGCAAGATGCTGCCACCTGTGGCGTTAAGGAAGGTCGTATTACTGCCCGTGACTGTCCACCTACCGGCCTGACGGATGGTGCCTGTGACCCGGAAATTTATCGAGTTCGCAGTCACCTGCGTCAGGTTCATGCTGCCATTGCCTGTGACGATGGCCGAATTGGCCCGCAGGCTGGTGTTGCCAATCTGGCTGATATTACCCGTGGAATTAAATGTAATATTCTTACCGGAAATGTCACCCAAAAGGGTGGAATTATTGTTAAAGATTTGAACATTCTCGGTGGCGTTGGCATAAATACCGCCGTAAAAATTATTACCGGGATGATTCAGAATAATATTACCGCTGGTCGCTGTAAGAAAAGTTGTATTGCTGCCAGAAACAACCCAGGGTCCACTTTGAATGATGTCTCCATTACCGGTAAGAAACGCGACAGTATCAGCAGTGACATTCGTAAAGTTCATCGCCCCCGTGCCATTGACAACCACCTTGGTCGAGTTGACAACAATCGGTCCGTTAAACTGATTACTTCCACTGTCAAGAATCAGATTGCCGCTCATCACGAGATTGGCCAGCCCGGTTACGATAATATTGCTACCTGGTGTCTGATTCAGGATCCCGTTACCTGTGATAGTCAGGTTGGCAGCTGTGGCTGATGAAATAATACCATTTCCGTTTACATCAATAATTGCCTCGGGGGATGTAAGAATTAGGTTACCTATGTTATTTGTAAAATTGGAAAGAGTAATGCTGGTGCTGGATACAAGGTTGGCAAGACCAGCCACCACCATATTTGTGCCACTTTTCTGGGTAATGCCTCCGCCGGCAGAAATTACCCGAAGTGTGGAACCGGCAAAACGTCCGAGAGCAGTTGCGTTATTATTTACAATGCTGATGTTTGTTCCACATGCTCCGACAGAGCCGTTTGAATAAAAGTTATTATTTGCATTATTGATCGTAATATTTCCATTGATTCCAGACCCGGCAGAATAAAAATAAGCAGAGCCGGCAACTGTAAGGTTGCCGTCGGACTGCAGGATGGTGTTGCCGGAATAGAGACCGATGTTTGTCCCTTTGGCCATGTCTGTTCGGCTGATAGGTGCTGAGATCAGAATTGCACCCGTTGCGGCACTTCCAATTGTCAGATAACCTGCTGTAATATTATTCAGATCTATCTGGTTCAACCCCAGTGTTGAATTTGTGTCAGTGCTGTTTCCCAGATCGATTCCAAAGCCTGTTGTCGCAATATCGACACTGCCTGAAACGGTTGCATTCACAAATGCGTTTAGGTTTATAAGATTTGCAGTCAGACCAATAGTATTCCCAGCAGAGACTGTATTATTTACGTCAATTCGAGAGCCGGAAACAAATGATATGCGAGTGCCAGTTGATGCATTACTGCGATCAACAGCTGCAGATATAACAACTGCACCGGTGGTGTTACCGCCAATTGTAAGACATCCGGCGATAATGTTATTAAGTTCTGACTGTGAAAGACTAAAGCTACCGGGAGATTTGGTACCGACATCAACAGTTGTTCCCATGGTCGGAATAATTGTCAGGCAACCTGCAGTCGTGGTGTTCACTGTACTGGAAAATGTCATATTCTGGGCCGAGAGTGAAATTGAACCCAAACTGCTAAGAGTACCAAATGTTAGATTGTTAACATCTGCAATTGAAATATTTGATGCATTCGCAGTGATGGATACAAAATCATTCGTTTGATTATTCAAAACAATATCACCAACCGAGATAAGATTGGCAAATCCGTTGACAACGATATTTGAGCCGATGGACTGAACAATATTGCCGCCAGTGCTGTTGAGAATAAGAAATCCGTTCGCATTTAAGCGCCCCAGGATTGTTGTATTCGAATTATTAATGGTTATATTTGTGCCGATGAAACTGATAATACCCGATGAATAAAAGTTATTAGTGAGATTACCGAGCGTAATATTTCCCCTATTTCCAATACCGGAGTTAGTGATTGTCGTATTCCCGGTAACAACCAGACTTCCTGATGTCTGACCGATAGTATTTGCACTGTTGATGATCAGATTTCCAGCGATTGATAAGGTATTGTTAAAACTAATACATCCATTACTCATCAGGAACAGATTCGAAACAGATGGCAAATTAACGCTGGCATTGACCGTAATCGAACTGGTGCTTCCATCTCCTATAAGCAGGTTTCCTGTAGTCATGTTCGCAAGCATGGATGATGGGAGCGAAATACCAGTCATTCCACCAAGATAAATATCCCCACCAGCAGATAGAGCTCGAATTGCCACATTACCTGATGCTGTTGCATTAACAACTGACATATTACTGAACGTAATACAATTTCCAATAAAAGAAATACTGCCACCATTACTGAAGAAAGTCGTTGAATCGCCCGGACTTGAATAAATTCCACGTTGATTCTCTCCGGTAAAGGTGATATTTCCACGATCCGAAATAAAGCCTGATGTTGAACCGAAGCTAATACCACCTTTATATAATTGTTCCTGAGAGAAGCCGTTAATGGTAATATTGCCAGTTCCGGCAACCTGCATCCGTCTACCTGAGCTTCGATTGATGAAACCTTCATTTCCGCCATTGGCATTTATTATTATCGATCCATTACCTGATGCAGTAATATTACCACCCGACCAATCGACTCCGAATGAATATCCACCACCGGAATTTGATGTAACTCCTGTTAGCAATATATCAGCACCCGAAGTCGAAGTTGTACCCAGATAGTAGATTCCCTTTGAGTTAATTGAACCATTTGAGTATCCCGTAAGGTTGACTGTTCTTCCAGCAGTACCACCATTTATGACAACTGAGCTTTCAATGTGTATACCATTGAGTTCATTTGTTCCATTGCCGCCACGCCCGAGAATAATGATATTTCCATCCGTTGAAATATTTCCTGTTGCCGACCCGATATGTACGCCAATAAAATTTCCAGATTGCTGTGAACCGTTGTCAGCAATGATCGAAATATTTCCGGTCCCTGACTGAACCCGTGATGTTATATATACATTTCGACCAGTCAGGGCAATATTGCCCGTTCCAGATGCGACAACATCATTACCGACAGTAATCTGACCGGAAATCCGATTGGCATTAACTATAAGCCCTCCATTCCCAACGCTGCTTTGCAAAAGCACGATTGAGTTTAAATCAGATATTTCTGTCGCAAAACCAATTGTCGAGATGCTCTGAAAATCATTATTATTCTGATTTAGTGATATGATGTTGCCAGACGCGATAAAATTGGATAAACCCCCACTAAAGATACTTGATCCGCTGAGTTGCGTGATATTTCCACCTGAAGAATGAACCGTCAGACCACCGCTTGCAGAAACAGATCCAAGAACAGTTGCATTTGAATTAATGAGAGTGATATTTGTTCCACTGGAATGAAAACCTGTTAATGATGTAAAGATATTTGTCTGATTATTGAGTGTGATGTTTCCATTGATGCCTGACCCTGAGGATACAAAGTTTGCCTTTCCAGCAGAAACAATTGACGAATTCTGAAACTGGGAAATTGGTCCGACAGACACTACTGTAAGGGAATCAGTGGCTGTAGTCTGAGCCAACACCGTAGAATTCGAATTATAAAGTGTAATATTCGTTCCGGAAGTTACGACACGACCGGTTGAATAGAAATTATTAGAGAGATTACTGAGCGTGATATTGCCAAGTGAGCCTTGCCCGTTTGTTAAAAATACTGAAGATCCAGCCGAAGTGATAGATTTACCGGATAACTGAGTAATGGAACCTGTTGAGTTTATATTAAGATTACCAGTAGCTGTTATAAGGCCAAGAATTGTTGTATTTGAGTTGAATATCGTAATATTGGTTCCGCTGGCCGATATACTCCCGATCGAGGAGAAGTTATTTGTAGCACTTGCAAGTGTAATATTACCACTGGAATTCGCACCAGTCGAGATAAATGTTACAGCACCCATTACAACCAGATTCCCAGAACCGGTTTCAGTAATTCTGTCTCTGGAGATAATTTGAAGATTTGAATTCCAGAAGATCGGATCTGAGATTTCAATTGCATTTGAAGTGGAACTACCGATCGTCAACAGACCGGCATTGATTAAGTTCAGGTTTGATTGCAGAATACTCAGGTTTGCCCGATCTGTAAAACTGCCAAGACTGATGCGGGAACCGTTTGTCCTAATTGAGACATTACCACTTGATGTTGCATTGACACCCGGTCCAAGCAGGTCGATAGTATTCGATGTAAGAATTATATCGCCACCCTGTGTTATTAAACCGGCATTCAGGAAGATTCCATTTGCTGAGTTTGTTGCAGTACCAGAGATATTAATTGATCCGGTGCCACCGGCAGAGGCCGTTAACGAAGCAAGGCCAACGGAGGTACCATTATACCAGGAGTCACCAGATAATATAATTGAACCATTATTTGTCGCCACTCCTCCGCCCGACAGCCAGATTCCTCGTTCTGAATTGTTATTAAAGGGGCTGCATCCTGTTATGGAAACTGAGCCGTTTCCACCAGTTGTCAGGAAAAGTCCGGAAGTATTAATTCCATTGCCACCATTAAGTCCCGACCTGCCTTTAAGTTGAATATTTCCACCAGTCGTTGATATATTTGCATAGGAACCACTTGTTGAGATTCCATCATAATTAAATACAATATAGCTACCAAGATCGCCAGTAATATTGACATTTCCTGAGCTGGTAATAATAGTCGAATTGCTCAGATTGATCGACATTGCCGTAAGGTTGACTGATCCAGAACCAGGTGACGTGTTTATTACCCCAGTGGCGGTGAAACGGTTACTGGTGCTATTCCCAAAAATATTGACATTCCCGCTGGCTTTCATGTCACCTACAGTCAACGCATCCGCTTCGTAAATTGTTATATTTGTGCCATTTGCTGTGATTAATGAAAAGTTATTTGATAAATTATTCAGGATTATATTTCCGTTCGAACCATTTCCATACGAAGTGAAATTAGCGGTATCTAAAACAAAAAGATTAGAAGTGTTTGCCTGGCTGATCGAGCCGGCTGTTGAAATGACTGTCAGACAACCGCTTGCGACTATCGAGCCAAGCATGGTTGCATTTGAGTTGTAAATTGAGATATTTGTACCTGTCGTACATATACACCCATTTGAGTAAAAATTATTAGTTGGGTTATTTAGTGTAATATTACCACTGATTCCCACTCCAGTTGAAATGAAGTTTGCAGTGCCGGCAACCGTCAGGTTTCCGGTGGATTGTGTGATCGATCTACTTGAAATAAATGTTATATTTGTACCGAGGTTTGCATCATTTCGCGTAAAGCTCCCTGAATTAAAAATACTGCCCGAGTTGGAGTTTAGGATCAGGTTACGTGCTGTAAATCGACTTAACTCAATATCATTGAGGCCTAGATTAGAGGTAGTGTCATTGCCGCCAAGATCTATGTTTGCTCCAAGTGTTGACAGATAAATATCAGCGTTCAATCCTGAACTTAAGCATGTGAGAATTGTGTCAAAATAAACTGTGTTTGCATTAAGATAGACTGGAGCTCCATTTGACGTAATCTCTGGATATGATTCTCCTCCAAAGGCTATGCCATTTGCATTTGAGGCTGAAATCGCAGTGATCGTGATATTATTTCTTACAAGCCCCCCTGAACTCTGGACTTTTGCTCTATTTCTCAATAACAATCCTGTATCTGAACTCTGTGGATTCGTCAAATCCCCTACTGCATAGATGCTTATCGTAGAGTTTGCAGTAGAAACAATCGATTCTCCATCCAGTGTGACGCCCTGATCATCCCCAGAACCATTCCCTGCCTCGCCAGAAATTGTTATTGAACCGTTTCCAGTGGAAATTGCCTGAGAATTAAAAGCGTAATAACCCGATCCTCCAGAACTTCCACCTTTGCCCCTTATTGTCAGATTGCCATCGACAGTTGAAACATGGCAATTGAGTTGCACGCCAACATACGATCCTGCCTGAGAACTACCGCCACCATTCCCATACAGACTGAGATCGCCAGAAATAGTGCTGAGTCGGCCGGTCACGTATATGTTGCGTCCGCTGACCGTGGCTGGAGCGTTGCTTGTTGCAGATACAAACCCGGATATTGAAATGCAACTGATGGCTGTGTTGCCACTGATGAATAAACTTCCTGTCGCGACAGAGTTACCAATTACAATATTGTCTTTATCATATATCTTTATATTTGTACCTGTTAAAAGCACAGTACCAAAATTATTGGTTGAATTATTGAATGTGATATTACCATTGTTTCCTGATCCAGTGGAAACCAGATTCGCAACACCAGAGACGGTAATATTGCCCCCTGTCTGAGTTATTGAATTTCCTGAGATCAGAGTAAGGTTGGTGCCTTTGGTGGCATTTGCCCGGCTGATATTTGAAGAGACTGTAATTGCTCCGCTGGAACTGTTGCCCAGTATCAGTGTGCGGGCAAAAATCCGGTCAAGTTCGGCCTGGCTGATTGCTAATCCCACATTTCCACTCTGTTCACCAAGATCAATTCCCACACCCCTGGGCAGAATCGTCACGTTGCCATTGGTGCCGGCATTAATTGAGGTATAGGTGGTGTCCATCGTCAATGCATTTGATTCAATCACGATCGGTGCATTGTTATTATAAATAGATCCAGTCGTACCGATGCTCATTCCTGAAGCTGCATTTGCACTGATAGCCCTGATCAATATTTGATTTGATCCGTCTGTCCCGTTTCTTTCAACAATTGCATTATTTCTGATATGAAAGACTTCATAAGTTGAATTACTTGATAAATTGCCGGTGGCAATAATCGAGATAGAGCCATTATTAGCAGAAATACGAAAATCGCCATCGGCATAGAAGCCTCTACTTGTTGGAGCATTACCCGCATTGGCATAAATGTTGATCGAACCGTAACCGGTGGATTTTACCTGTGAATAGGTTGTGCCAAGAAATCCTACTTGATTTGTACCGGTGTTTCCCCCACGGCCTGAAATAGTAATTGTCCCATCAACAGTGCTCACAACCGATGAATCCGTAAGAAGCACACCATAAAAGCTGCCTGACTGCTGCGAACCATTATCGGCAGTGATCGAAAGGTTGCCGCTGGTTGTATTCACTCTGCCGGTAATTGTAAATGAACGTCCAACCAGATTGACCTGTCCGTTTCCAGTCACGTTCGCACTTCCGGAAATGGTAACGGCACTGGCCGATTGACTGGCAATCAATGTGAAATCGCCCGATGCCGTGATGTTACCAACGGTAATATCATTTGTTTCATAAACTGTAATTGTTGATCCACAGGCCGTGATTGTACCAAAGTTATTAGTTGAATTATTCAGCGTAATATTCCCCGCAGCCACAAAATTCGATGTGCCGCTGACTGCAATTGCCGCAGCCTGGGTAATTGAGCCTGAAGTTAACTGCACTGTAAGCGAGTTCGCCGTAACCTGACCAAGTTGCAGAGATGATCCATAATTTGTGACCGTAATTGCATTTCCATTGTTGATGGCAAGAGGCAAAGTGAGCGATCCGCTATTTACTATTAAACTTGCTGCCCCCGTGACGTAAATTGAATTCGCAAGAGTCGTGTTATTTAAATTTGCCGAACCACCATTCTGATAGAAAGCAGCCCCAAGTGCAGCTGTTGAATTACTGACTGTCAAATTATCCAACCGCAGAGTCTGGTTACTATAAATCGCTCCGCCTGCTGTGAGCCCCGACCCATTTGCTGAAGTCAGAATGAGATTTGACATTATTGTGTTACTTAACACATTGAAAAGCCCCGTGTTACCCCCACCTGAAACAGAAATGGTTGCAGCACCTGTTGGGCCAGCTATGGTCGTTGTATTTCCTGCTGCATTGATGGATATTGGCCCATAGCCACTTGCCGCACTCTGAAGGGTAATTATTGCATTTCCAGAAGCTGTCAGGCTGTTGGCAAAGTTAATAGTAGTTGCGTATCCAGCCCATTGGTTAGCCAGATTCACAGACTGCCGCAACGATATCTGGCCGTAACTGGTAGATTCGCCAGTGGTATTGATTGTGATATAACCATTAAGCTGGCCTCCGGTCTGAAATGCGCCCATGTCGGCAATGGCCGAAAGTCCGGGAGGAGCATATCCCCGCTGATCGACGATATTACTTGACGAAAGGTTGGAAGCCCCGATTGCCGGACTTCCAAAAAGTAGAGGCACTGTTTGTGTTGGTCCACCATAATATCCAAGTGTGCCGACTTTCGGATTGTTTGACTGAATGTTGTTTGCACTGTTGGCAGAGAATGAGAATCGACTTGTATTATAGAGTGAGTAATTGATATTGGTCTTATTTGCAAACGCATCAATATCCCACCCATTATTTCTTACAAAAATTGTATTAGTAATATTTGAATATCCAATCTGGTTTACGAGTCCAGTCTGATTATATGCAAAAGTGGATGATGAAATATCTGCATTACCACCAATTGAAAAAATTCCAATTGCAGTATCGTTGGATACCGTGGATTGACTGAATCGTAAATTTCCAAGAAAGAAAATCGATGTTCCATCCGGGGAAACCGCAGTATTAAATGCGAATGTCGAACGGCTGACAGTAAGCAGGGCCGTGTTAGAGTCCTGAAATATTCCGCCTTTGGAAGAATTGGAATTGTGTAGATAGGAATCAATAAATGTCAGATTGGATTTCGTGTAGATTGCAGAACCCCAGTTAGAAGCCTGCGAATGACCAAGCCTTGTTCTTTCGATATATATGGTGCTATTGGTGGATAGATTAATATAAATACCGCCACCATTAGTTGTAGCAGTATGGTTTGTGAAGACCGAATCAGAGATATTGACTAATGAAAGTCCCGTGGTACCCTCTACGCTTACTCCACCACCGAAATTGGCCGTGTTGAATCGAAAGGTTGAGTTGGATATTGAAAGTATTGAAGTACCATTAAATCCATTGCCCGAGATTGCACCACCATTGGAAGCATTGTTATATGAAAATGTGCAATTATTGATTGACACATTGGCCAGGGAACCATTTGTGCCATCAATGAAAATGGAACCGCCGCGAGAGGCCGTATTATTTGAAAAAGTGATACAATTTATTGAAAGAGAGGTTTTATTACTATAAATTGCGCCGCCATAAGCCAGATTCGCACCGTTTGCATATCTGATTGAAAGATTTGAAATGCCAGACAATGTTCTAATATCAAAGATACCGGTCTGGTTACCGCCTGAAATGGTCAGATTACTTTGCCCCAGACCATTGATATTAGTACTTTTTCCGGACGAATCAGAAATAATTATTGGGCCATTGGACGCCGAAAGAGTTATGGTCTGACCATTAAGGGATGGATCAAATGTAATGAAGTCAGTTGAATCTGTTGTGTTGGAATTTGCCTGTGCAATTGCCCATCGCAATGAACCGGATGTAAGAACATCATCCGAAGTATTGGTAACGATAAAGCTGGCAGGAAGTTGACGTTCTTCGAGCAGATCGAGCAGGATATTCTGCAACCATTTCTTACGACGTTTCGTTGATCCATTTCTTTGATGTCGCAGAATTGCTCTATTGATTTTTATGAGATGGCTAAAAAGCGAAAAAGAACGCTTCATGATTGAGAATCCCGTTTCTTTTTGGAGACTTCCTTTAATATGTCGATGATCATTAATAAAAGTTTAATTTCCCTTGACCTGTTATACAAGATGCCTCTCAAGAAATCGTTATCTCTGTCAAGTATGCTGAGTAATGTGTTGAAAAAATTCAACAGAAAATAGCAGGCAAAGCAGATTGAGCAAAACTTGATGTTGAAGTATGAGGAATTTATAGATCATGGAGCAATGAACCGATAGATACTGATGCTGAATGTCATTTTATTATTAAATCTTTATCTCTTATACCCAAAAAGCGATCTATATTTCTTCCCACTGCGGGAGTTGATTTTATTTGAGAATATCAGAAATGTATCATCATTAACGCATCAATCATGCGTTGAATTAATTCACCCAAGACCATATCCTAGATTTCCCAGAACGATGTGAGATTGAAAATCCGAACAGTATGACTGGGTATCGCACTTCTGAATCTATATTAAAACACTCTGGCTAGTTTTTTAGTCTGTTATTTTTCATGTCTGATCATCGACTTTGCTTCCTCGATCAGATCTTTATTTAAAATCAGTTGCAAGTTCGGCATAATCAAATCAATTCTTTTCATGAGAGATTCTGCCTCCGCTTTCTGATTTAATTTCCAATTTGTCATGGCCAGAAAGGCAAGATCTGTACTCTGTTCAACACCACTGGCATCAGCCTTGTTCAGTTGCAGTGATTTCTCAAGGACGTTCTTTGCTTCCATATACTGCGAAGTTCGATATTTCGCAGCACCATATACACGGGCAATCAAACCGGTGTTCGAGTTGAGTTCATAAAGCGATTTGGCTATTTGTTCAGCCTTTTTATATTCATCTGCAGTGCGGTCAGGACTTGCCACGAGGAACGAGGCAAATTCGAGTTCAAGCCTGATCTTCAGCATTACAATCTGTTGATTCTGTGGATATTTCAATGAAAGTGAATTAAACTGAGTTCTTGTTTCGTCAAAAGCAGAAAGCTGTTTGAGACTAGACAGAATATCAATCAGTCCTGACATATGCGTACTCATATTGTGCAGGTAATCGTTATTATCCGGATGAATATCTATTGCTTTTGACTGTAATGCAATTGCCTTCTCAATAAGTTCTCTTTTTTTGACCGGTTCTGGGGTGACCCTTGCCAGATTATCATACGTGCCTGCAAGGTCTGATAATGTATCAGGCATTACCGGTGGTTTGGCAAGAATCTCTTCCCTTAATTTAATGGATCTGGTAAATACGGAAACCGATGCAGCCAGATCAGATTTTAATGTTTCTCCCAGGTTTGTCAGAACGGATGCAAGATTCTCTTTAAACTCATTGCTTTCCGGATTGAGTTTTAAAAGAGTTTCATATTTCTCGATGGCTCTCTCGTAAAAAACACGCGCATGGGCCTGGCTGTTCGTCGCCATTTCCAGTTGGCCTATGTTATTCAATGAAAAGGCCAGGCCCGCCAGGAATTCGATCGAATTTGGATTACCCTTAACCAATTCTTCAAGAATTACGGAAGACTCACTGAAACTAGTGCGTGAGCCGGGAATATCACCCAGTTTCAGTTCAACAAGCCCCTGTTGAATAAGTGCTTTTGCAAGCCTCATCTGGAACTTCGTCATGGTCGGATTCTTCTCAAGAATTGACCTGAAATTTAATATGGCATCCTTCATCTGCTCGCGGGCAAGGGCCGGTTCACTCTTTTCAAGATCACGCGCTACTGTATTTATAATCGCCAAAGCAAGATCATCGCGGTATTGAATAACTTCAGGCTGTGCTTTTACGATCGCTTTGCACATTTCAATTGCTTTTTTATATGATTCTCGTGCTTCTTTAACTTTACCCTGATTTATGTCAATGTAACTCAGATTCGTCAGCGACCGCGTCAGTGCATTCTGCATTTCAAAATTACCAGGATTCATTTCGACCAGAGATTCACGCAGAGCAATCGATTGCTGATAATAATTTCGTGCTTCTGCCTGGTTACCCATATCCCTTTCAAGATTTCCCAGACTGTTGTAAACCCCTGCCAGACCATTCTGATAACCACTCTCATTCGGATTAGCACTGATCAATTTATCAAATTCTTCAATGGATTTTCTATGATTCAGTCCGGCAGCTGAATTATTGCCCAGTGCCGCTTCTGCCAGGCCCAGACTCGTGAGTGCCGAGGCCAGACGACTTCGATATAAAATGATCGCAGGGTTTTGATCAGAGAGTTCCTGTAAAAGACTGGCCGCCTCCGAATAGGAATTGCGAGCGTCAACCCTGTCGCTGATTGCATCTGTCAGGTGAGCAAGCTCAATGATTCCTTCCGAGAGTGAAAAAACTGATTCAGGGCGTGTGTCATTATAAGAACGCAATTCGTTATTAAGGTTTTCAAAAAATTTAATCGGCGATTTCAATAAATTCTTGCGAAGTTCTTCCAGTTCTTCCCGATTTTTCAGCTGTTCATTTTCAGAAACAGCGTCAGCAAATTCTTTCACTGCTTCGATGGCCATTTTTTCCCGGCGTTCGATAATAATATTTTTACGGGCAAGTTCCGAATTCTTCTGACTGAGTACGCCTGCCAAAACCAGAGAAAAAATCGTGATCATGCCCAGCGATGAAGCAATTACAGAAACGGTGGTGCGGTGGCGTCTTGCCCATCTCACTGCACGTTCCCTTAAATTTTCCTGATATGCACTGACGGGCTCGCCGGCCTGCCACCTTTCGAGGTCAGTAGCAAATTCCAAGGCGGAAGCATAGCGATTCTTTGCATCAGGCGAGAGTGCTTTCATACAGATGGAATTGAGCACTTTTGAAATATCCGGCCTCAATTGCCGGGGAGGAATATAGTCCGCAGTTTTCATGCGTTGATCCTGGATAACACGGTCCTCGTTATCCATCGGCCGACATGGCAGTTTTCCAGTCAGGATCTGATAAAACACGACCCCAAGGCTGAAAACGTCACAGCCGGGTGTCATCATTTTCACATTTCGGCTCTCATGAGCTTCTCGATGCTCCGGAGCCATGTAAGCCAGCGACCCACCTATGAAATTTCTCAGACCACCCTGACTCTCATGAAATGCCGATCTCCTGGATTCGTGTATTTCTCCCAATGGGTGTTTTCGCTCTTTTTGGTCGCTGCTTTTCTCCGCCACATTTTCATCGGGATCAATCAGCAGGGCTGAACCCCAGTCGACTACATATGTCTCGCCATGCTCACCGGTCATAATATTCTGGGGCTTCAAATCACAATGCAAAACTCCATTAATGTGGGCATAATGCATGGTCAGGCAAACAGATTTGAGATGCTCAATCAGCTTGCGAAATTTCAAAATTCTGTCACTCGAATCATCGGACTTTTGCACGGCATCGGAATGATATTCCTTGATGACCTTGCCCAGATCCGGCGATTCGAGCATCTTCATCACATAAAACGGAACGCCATCATCTGTGTAGCCCAGACCATACATGGGCAACACACCTGGATGGTCAAGTTTTCCGTTAATCTCTGCTTCAAGCAGGAAGCTGGTCGGTGTCAGCGAGTGATACAGGTGCGCCGGCTTCAAACATTTCAAGGCAACCTTGCGTTTGAACTCACTGTCTTCCGATTTGTAAACGATACCGAACGAGCCCGAGCCCAACAAATCGACAGGAGATCTGAAAACATATTCCGTTCTATATTCAATTCGTTTTTCTACAGATTTAGGCGATGGATCAACCGCAGGTTGCTCAGTCCTGCTGATGACGGGCGAACTAGGCACCGTTGCATCGACCGGAGTAAGAGGACCAGAATTGACAAGCGTTGGTTGAATCTCTGCGTTCACCGCACCGGTTGAACTTTGCTCAGTCTTCTGAATCTCCGCAGGCAGATTCTGTTCCGCCACATTGACTGAAGCCGCGGTGGCGATCGTTTTTTCGACATCGACAGGTGTTTGCTTGATCATCGAGTCAGATGCCGCGGAGGCGATCGTTTTTTCGACATCAACTGATATTTTAAAAAAGGCATCACTTTCGGGACTTTTGGCAGGATCGCTCTTCAAAGTCTGTGTAAAATAAGCATTGGCACTGGCCGATGCACGCAGAATGTCTTCGTCTTTTACTGTTTCGGCAAGAGAGTGCAGAACACAAAGGTCATCAGGCATGTTTTCCAGGAGATTTAATTCACCGCCTGATTCAGCAATACGCTGATCCAGAAATCTGTTTATATCGTTAATCGACTCTAATTTCATCCAGCCACTCTCAAAAAGAATATCTCCCAGCGGCCTGCTCTTATCATGGACCCAGATTTGAAATGCCTTTATCAGCTCATCCTGCGTAATAAATTCATTATTCAATGCATACATACCAAACAACAGATTTCGATCTGTAGAAACAAACTTCATCACCTAAGTCTCCCCAATTGAATAATATCTTCGCCGAACCTTTCAATATCCTATCGTAAAATTCATCCGGTTTAAACCCCTCAGTACCCTAAACAATTCAGTTTTTTGAGCACTCGTCACGTTTAATCTAAATACCAAGATTCTGCCATCAATCACAAGGTTCCGTTTCGGAACATCAAGTCCGCCAATAAACAGCCTCATTACGAATTATGTATTCTGTATTCTCGTCAGGAAGGATCAGCCATCAGTGTAAGTGCATAACGCTTGGAATAGCCCACTTTCATTTTGAACGACGGCATCAAAACATTGTGTTATCCACTCAGCTCAATTCCATGAGAAATATCAATTGAAGACAATCAGAAATTATCACGCAAATTCATGAGCCCAAGTACTGGATGATTTCCAGCATACCCGGTTAATTTGCAGGATTATGGTTCGGTTGCTGTCTGATTAATTTCAGACTGCGAAGCACAATCAAAGATCATTGTCAAAGAAAATAATATCAATCACGAGCTCCTGATACAGTTTCGCCTTGACACTTAATCCTGGTGTTGCAGGGTATTGATTTTGAGAAATAAAAGTAACCGGGTCCTTCAATTAGTGGAATAAGTCTTCTCACAACGTGTAATGACTACATTATAACAGGTTGCCTGCAGGCCCTTGGCCTATCTAGATAGTTCGGGGACAGCGACTGCGGACATGGGCTATGCTTGTTCCCGTGCTTCAAGAAAACTGCAAATCGCTTTTAGCACAGAGTTTAGAACTCGATTTGTCTCTGTAAACTGAGACAGACATATGATCAAAACAGTCAAATATAAATCCGTGTGGAAATTAACCGTTGAATCATATTTCCATTCAGTGTCAGCAGATTCATTGGTAACATCGATTTTTTTCAACTCTTAAAAGCCAGACCAAGGTTAGGATTATATTCGCGAAGTTACAAATTATGAGTCGAAACTACCAGATGATTTTAGTTTAACTAGAATTCATAAAAAACATTCATATCAATTTTTTGTAGAATCGAAAAACATTCCTGTTGTATTAGCATTCGAGCCAGTACACGAAGATAAGAAAAGAGCACTATCTGAAAAAAATGTATTTATTCCACCTGTATTCGTTGTAGGCATATTTCGTTGTAAATCATGACTCACACCACCAGATTGGAGAGCATATGTGCAAACTGCAGAACACCAGATGAATTAAATTTGGATAAGGCATTTCCCTAAGTATCTGCTCTATAGAAATTATTATATAAATCAAATGCTGTTCCAGTTAGGCCAGTAATGCCATTCGTGAATACCTGTTTTGAACTGACAATCGCTTTCACATTTGGAACTAAAACGGCTGCAGTGATAATGTCATTTGTACCAAGGGGGAAATAAATCAGATCAACCGCCTTGAGTGAGTTTTGTGAAAACAAAACTGTTAACAGTGCGATGAAACTGACAATCAACTGAGTGAATTCCTCGTATTTCTGGCTCCAGAAGTGTATGTTGTGTCTTATGATAGCCAACGGAAGTTCCTGTTAAGTAGGTGATCATCAGAGTTGATGCATTATCATGTTGACACGATCCACTATCTCTCTAAACAATAGACGAAAACCTGTGGACACCTGAGCGAGAAATTACAGAACAAGGAATCATTAAGCATATGATATGAGAGGACATAGAATCCCCAAAAAAATTGAGATGGGGGGCTGATATTATTCTTCTGATCGGCGCGGAAGGTGTTTTGAATCAAGTGAACATTCCTCTGATGACATTACTAATCGCCTGTAAGCACTCGAAATTTTAGAAATCAGGTGTTAAGGGTCATCGACGAATACTTTTCAGGAAATTGGAAGTGCGGACACGAAACTGATCAATAAGTTACTCAATATTGTCGAGCAATTTATCTGGATTACTTTCACGAACATGAATCGACCAATAATTCTTAAATGCATACAACATCTCAAGTTGAATGAGCATAAAGGCAAGCAGTTAAAAGCACAACTCATGCTTTGCCTGGTCAGTTTTATCAGCCTGTGCGATACCGCGATTCAAAAGAGTTTTCGTGGATTCCTGGCGAAAATAGTCGAGAATCAGACATGTCGATTCCTCCGCGAGAAAGTTAACTATGGGAACTTGTATATGAGCAAAAAGATTTAAATGATTGAAGAATTTGCGTTGGGTGATTATCTACGCGAATCGGTTGATAAAAATGAGACCGAAAAATTAGGCTCTATTGACATTAATCTTGACAGATTGAAGGCATCAGGCATTTTGCGGCTAATTCAATCAAATATAGAACAAAATGATTGACTGCAAAGGACAATCAGTTGTTTTTGATGCTTTGATTGATATAAAATTGGGCAATTGGAACACTGTTTTTAAGCGATTTGACCGACGGGGCAAATCAGTTGTCCTGAACAACATCCTGAATATTCTGATAAGCGAAAGCGATTTTGAATGGTTTATGGTCGACTCGTCCGTTCTTCGGGATCATCTTTCTGCCGTTGGAGCAAAAGGGGGCAAAAGAATCAGGTGTTAAGCCGTTCCAAAGGCTGTTTCAGAACCAAGATCCACCTTGCAGTCGCTTTTTTTCGCAATCCTGTTCGACTTGTATTGAATGGTGACGAAGTTCACGATCCTCAACAATCAATGTCATTAATTGCAGGAGTTCCTGCTGGAAATATGATTGCTGACAAAGTCAATCACTGTAATGATTTCAGACAAGCGATCATTGACGGTGGGAGCCCGACAGGTAATTCCACCAAGATCAAACTTTAGAACGTGATTGATTAGGATCATCATCTTTATATAGAGCGAAAAATCACAGCACGGACTTCCAACCAACTTAAGCAATTTCGCAAAAATGCAACCTGTAATGAAATGAGTGAGTCTAAGTTATTGGTATTCATATTTTAGTTTCGTTAATGCCACTCTGAGATTCATTGTCAACAGAACCTGGAAAACTTCTGGAAAGACCAAGGCGACAATTTTTATTATCATTTGATCCTTACGGGCTCCTATTTTTTAAAGCGTGAAGCCGTCGAAGCCGACTTACAAAAAAAGCGGCTGATATTTTAAACTGGTTACATGATAGTGATACCGATGTGCAGTCACTTGAAGAGATTTTTAAAAGTCTTGTTACAGATTCGTATAAGAACAAATTAAAATCAATCAAATATTTTTATTGAATTTACTTTCAAAAGTTCATCAGACCATTACATTTGAAAAGTTCAACCATAAAAATGATCAGAGTAGAATCGTGGCTGATCGGGTTACCCGTAAGTATCAGGATCGTTTAATCCCCACGATAGACCGCATGCTCATTAAATCTCTTTGTTGATATGTTGCAGGTGCTTTTACTTCAACAAACTGATTATCGCACGGCATCGATCAGCAGGGGAACTTCAGCATAACGCAAGATGATTCAACGAACAATTACCCTGATCTGAACCGAATACACCAATATGATTACGCTTATTAAATTTCTATAGTTACTTGCGGGCTCCATGATATTAGAATTAATTTTGACGCAGTTGTTTTTTCCTGACACATACCATAAATTATTGCTCGGTAGAAATCATATGAACAATCGACCTGGTTGTGTCACGTATGTGCCGGATCGGAGTTAATCATGGATAAACGTGTTGCCGATAGAAATTTATTACTGGGCATTTTGGCCCTGCAGCGGCAGGACATTAACCAGGAACAACTGATTCAGGCATTCAGATTCTGGATTTCTGACAAGCAGCGTTCAATTGGTGAAATTTTTATTGATAAGGGCTGGTTGACATCTGAGCAGGTTTTGGATCTGCATGGGATAATCGATTTACAAATTGAAAAAGTGGGTGATCAGACAAATTTGATTAAAACACTGCCAGCCAACGATGGAGTGCTTTTTCAGCTTGCCGTAACGACTCAGGACACCGACCTGATGCAGTCTGTCGGCATGATTACCGGTATTTTTACTCATACTCAGAACCAGCTTGAAGCAAGTATCGGCCGGCAGACGCTAATTAACATTGAATCAACAGATGCCATGGCAACCCGGCAGCTGGAATCAGCGACAGATTTAAATCTTGATGGTTCGATTTCAGCAATCAAGACTCTGGACACAACACTCGAGACCAGAGACATTTGCGAAACCGACTTGACCAATACAGAGGTACCTGAGCAGAAATCCCATTCGCGACCATCCGGCAGTGCGGAAATGAAAGTTGAATTTCGTTATGAAACGGCGTTCGAGTTTCTACCAAAGATAGATTATCTGGCAGAAGGTGCGATGGGAGCAGTGTTCAGGGCAGAAGACCGTGAATTTGGCAGACGTGTTGCATTAAAACAAGTCAAGAATAATCGCCGGGTACAGCAAAACGAAAGTATTCAGTCTTCATTTTTCCTTGAGGGAGAAGTCACTGGAAGGCTTGACCATCCGGGTGTGCTGCCCATGTACGGCCTGGGCCGTACTCCCGACGGATTGCCGTTTTACGCCATGAAGTTTATTGGTTCACCCAAGTTTACCAAACTGATCGATGATTATCATGAGGCAGAAGCGAGGCCTGGACGCGACCCGGGCCAGTCTAATCAGGAACTTCGCCATCTGCTGAATCATCTTCGATCTGCATGCCTCACCATTCAATATGCTCATGATAATGGCGTGCTGCACTGCGATATAAAACCTGACAATATTATGACTGGTGAGTATGGTGAGACATACGTCGTTGACTGGGGGCTGGCTCTGCTGGTGGGTCCCATGCAGGATGGAGTTTTGACCCAGCAGACAGGCACCGGAACAACGATTCATCCAGTATCGCCTCGGCGAGGCGAGAGCCGAGCCGCACTGCACAGGGACCAGGGCGGAAGCCGAGACTATATTGGCGGCTCGCCTGCTTACATGTCACCCGAGCACCATCAGTGCACGGCCGACCGAAAGCTGACGGAAATGACGCCGGCCTGCGACATCTTCAGCCTGGGAGCCACACTTTATCAGATTATCACAGGTGTCGTACCTGTAAATGCAGTTACCGAGGAAGGCTATCCGCGTCGATTTGCACGCATGCGTCTGGCTGATTACATTAATCCCCGCACATTAAAGCCGGGTTTATCCAAGTCTCTGGAGGCCATTTGCCTGAAGGCGATCGCCAAGGAGCCCGGAGATCGTTACGAATCAGCGAAGGCACTTGCCGACGACCTTGAGAGATGGCAGGCAGGCGAACCGGTATCCGCCTACCCTGAAAACTGGCAGGAGCGTTCCATTCGCTGGGCAAGGAGAAACCGGACAACTGTCGTGGCGATTGCTGCGACATTATTTGTGGTGACCTTCTTTTCGTTAATTACTGCCGGCCTTCTGGGCCGGAAGAATGTAGAACTTGCTCAGAAAAACAACCTGATTGATCAGCAATTAAATGAACTTGGCCGACAGAATTCGGAAATTCAGCGACAGAATGTTGAAATTGGAAGAGAGCGCAACCGTGCAGAGGAACAGGCTTTGATCGCTGAAGCTAACGAAAAACTGGCTGAACGTCGGGAAAGAATGGCAGTGGAAGCCGTCAGGGAATACGCCGATGCCGTATCAGAGAACGAGCAACTGAAAAATCGGCCAGAGCTTGAAGAGCTTAGAAAAAACCTGTTGAAATCGCCAATTGAATTTTTCCGCCGGCTCAATGATGATTTCCGCTCGTCTAATGACACTCGACCGGAATCGCTATTATCACTTTCGCAGGGGCTATTTGAGCTTGCCCACCTGACAGACTCGATCGGCAACAGGGCCGATGCCAGGGATTCTTATTTTGAATCTGTGAAATTATTACGTGAACTTAGCCGGAAGCAACCTGAGAATGCAACATATCGCATAGAGCTTGGCAAGTCTCTGACAAATCTTGGTCTGGCCGAATCATTCATGGGCAATCAGCAGGCCGGACGCCAGAACCAGCAAGCTGCCATTGAAGAATTTGAAAAGCTAGTGAAAGCCAGCCCCAAAGATGCAGGGCTTATATCAGCCTTGGCGGGTGCACTCAACAGCCTTGGTAATCTTGAGCGTGAATCCGGAAATCTGGTTGCCGCCCGTGACCATTACAATCGAGCGATTTTTCTCCGAGAAGATCTTTCTAAAAGCAACCCAGAAAACACTGATGTAAAAAGTTCGCTGGCGAGGGTATTGAATAATCTGAGTGTGCTTGAGAAAAACGCCGGCAACGCTGAAGCAGCCCGTAGCAACTATAACCGCGCTATTGCGATCAGCGATTCACTTGTCGCTTTGTCGCCCCGAAGAATTGAATATCGAAATGATCTTGCAATTAGCCTGATAAATCTTGCAACGCTTGAGTCGGCCTCAGGCAAATCCGAAGCGGCCCGAGAGCATCTCAATCGTGCAAATGAGACTTTTCAGATGATTCTCAAAGATAACCCGACAATGACCCAATTCCAGCTTCGCCGGGCGGCGGTGTTGGTTCAACTTGGAATCATAGATGCCGGCAGCGGAAAACCAGCTGAATCGCGATCCAGCTTCAGTCAGGCCATTGAGATGCTCGAATCCCTGATCAAGGCTAATCCGGCGTCAACCGAATTTCGCCGCGGGCTTGCCTTCGCAATGAATAATCTCGGAAATCTTGAGAAGGCAACCGGTAATCCGGCAACAGCCCGAGTTTACTATGCGAGATCTATTGAAAATTATGAATTGCTGGTGAAGACTAGCCCGACGGTTGTCGAGTTTCAGAACAGTCTTGCTGCCGCACTCAATAACATCGCAGGGGTTGAATCTTCAGTAGAGGCCGCTCTGGCTTCCTACACCCGCGCAATTGAAATTCGCGAATCTATAATCAGCAAGAATCCCGACATTCCAGATAATCTCTCTGATCTGGCAGGAACCTACAATAATATTGCAATAATCGCACCCGACGTGGAAAAGTCTGTTGAAATGCTCACAAAATCTATTGATCTGCAAACCAGGGCGTTGCGAATCAATCCATCTAATCCTCAATATATCAGGCAGTTAATCAGGCACTTGGTTAACTATTTCGACCTTTTGCCAGCACTTGGCGATGCTGATTCGTTTGATACAGCATTGGCCCGGTTAAACTCGCTTAATGAGCATTTTCCTCAATACGCTCAGATTCTGGCCAGCCTTTTACCCCGACTTAATGCAAGCCGTGCCTTTTTGACAGCATCGTTGGCGAATCGGAATGCAGATGAATATAAAAAATCTCTCGAAAAGGCGCAAGATGCACTGAAATCAGGCCCTGAGATTCCTATGGCGATTCGTGCCGTGGGCACAGCCCAATTTCGCTCAGGGCAGTTTGCGGATGCTGCAATGAATCTGGAAAAGTCGCTCGTATTATTTAAAATGATGAATGGTGGGAAAGAACAGCTTACCGATATCGCAATTCTGGCCATGACATATTGGCAACTGAATCGTAAGTCCGAAGCAAGCACACTTTTCAACCGACTGGCAGAACTGAAGCATCAACCTCGTAATAAACTGGAAGCCAGACTTTTTGACGAGGCGTCGTCGATGATCAAGACTGACGGCAAACCCAAATAAATAAATCATCTATATCAGATGAATCCGAACAGGCTTTTAAAGGATGTTGATTGAAATCAACATGGCTATTTTATTATTCTTAATTTATCTGCTTTTCATAAACCAGCGTAAATCTCTGTTACGAGAATTAAAAAGAGAGCTTAATCCGGCATCTGAAAATGCCAGCATTGCCGGAGTTTCTGGGTTGATGTTGCATTGAATCGTCGGCAGATCAATTATCTTTAATGATATTGAAGTTTTTTTCTGTCAGTTCTACTAAAAAATCTGATAGATTAGTAGATTTTATCACCAGTAACCATTCCCGGAACTGTGTCAGCCCATAATAAGGACCAGCCCGTGTCTCTGAAAAACAATTTCGACACCATATTTTTCTGGAAAAGTCTGGGCTCACTCCTTAACCGCAGTAGTGCCAATTCACGTCAAGGCAAACGCCTGCTTCAAAATGCGATCCTCGAGTTGCTTGAAGAACGGCAATTACTCGCCTTGTATTCTTACTCAAGTGTATCCGGCCTGCTCTCTATTATCACCGACTCGGATAACGAAGCATTCACCATTCGGCCCACCTCGACCACAGGTAATTATGCAGTTAGTTCTTCTGCCAATTTCATCAGTACAACCGGCACGATCACAGGTCTTAACAACAGCACACCCGGGTCACTTTTCATCGACAGCAATCTCAATGGCCTAACAAGAATACAGATCACCAATAATCCTGCAAATTCCGGTTCGTCACTATCATTTCTCGATCCTGGGTCTAATTATTACATCAATAGTCTCATTGTTAATTTCAATCATACAAATACTGGTCAAATCACGATTTCAAATCCCATTCAATTTATTGGTGGATCAAATGTTTCACTTTCCACTAGCAGTAATCAGATAATCATTTCCAACTCGATAAGTACATTAAATAATGGTTTTGTTTCTTTAATTGCAAGGAATATAATCGTCGATAATGCCCCGATTACAACCCAATCCGGTGGCATCGATTTACTGGCCGATAGTAATCCGACAACTACCGGCAGTTTTTCAGGTATTGACATAAGGGGGGCTGCAGCAAATATTTCGACTGCTGGAGGTGACATTAATATCGTCGGCAAAGCAGTTGGTGGAAGCACTGCTGGTGTATATGGTGTTTATCTGACAGGTAACTCGATAATCAGTATCGGTGGAAATGGCCAACTGAGCATAAATGGCACCAGCGCACCGAGCACTACAGGGTCACAGACAGGTGTTTTTCTCGATAATGAAAAGATTATCACAAATAATGGGACGATTTCAATTCGCGGTGCTTCACTCGGTACCAACCAGTTCGATGTAGGTGTCAGGTCAGGCACATTCATTTCTGCGGGAAGAAATGGCAATGTTAATATTACGGGAATCAGCGGCGGTGGCAGCGGTGGCAATGAATACGGAGTATGGCTTACATCCGGCAATATTACAACAGATGACGGATCAGTCAACATTATAGGTAATTCTTTTGGGAATAACCAATCCGATGTAGGTGTAATCACTTCGATTGCCATCACAGCGACCGGAAAGGGCTCTGTAAGCATAACAGGGACAAGTGGCAACAGTAGTGGTGCGAACCAATCTGGAGTTATATTGTCAGGTAGTATAATATCAACAAACAACAACTCGATAAACGTTAATGGTCAATTCAGGCGATCTGATAATACTGGCTCAGGAGTAAAAATAGAAAATCAGTCTAAATTGATTGCTAACGGACCACTGGGAACAATTGTCATCTCTGGTTCATCGCAGAATGCTGTTGGGCCCGGTATTAATATCATCAGCGGACTGCTTACAACAATTAACAGGCCAATTGCCATCTTTGCTAATAGTATTAATATCGGTACAGCGTCAACGATTGATTCGGGGCTGAATGGTAATATTATTATTGAAACTCAGGGGACAGGTATTAATCTGGGTGGCGCAGACAACACAGCGAATCTTGGACTGACACAATTGGAACTCAGCCGAATGTCGGCCGGTTCATTGACACTCGGTGGACCAACGACAGCTTTTATTTCAATTGACTCAAATCTGACATGGCAATCTAATCTGACACTGATTTCGCAGTATCCCATTAGTGGAAATTTGACAAATTCCAACAAGACCTTCCAGCAGGGCTCCAGTAATATCACCGTGAACGGGAGCATCAGGATTGAATACATTGACCCTCTGGTTGTCACAAACCCAGGCAATAATGGACCCGGCACACTTCGGAATGCAATCAACTTTGCTGCCGGTCAACCAGGCGACAACGTGATTACATTCGCAACAACGCTTCTCAATTCAACAATCCAGCTTGATTCGGCAATCACAGTCAGTGATCAATCTGGAAATATCACAATTTCAGGGCTGGGTGCAGGCAATCTCTCAATAAGTACGAACAATGGCGTGAGCCTCTTCAACATATATTCAGGGGCGACATTTTCAAATGTTACACTGACAAACATAAGTTCAAATTTTACAGGGGGAAGTATTATTTATAGTAGCGGTCCGTTAAATCTTCAGAATGTTTCAATCATTGGAGTGACTGTACCGTTAAGCAATTCAATCACGCAGAATGGTTCAAGCGCGAGCCTGGTCAATACAATCCTTGGCAACAGTCTCGAAATTACGGGAATGGCAAATTTTCATATCATTGGCGGACTTTTAGCGGGACCCCTTGATATTGCTGGAGGAAATGATGTTTCTATTTCAAATTACGGGCAGTCACTGCAACTCGGTCAGATCTCTTCAAGAAATCTTGCCCTGCAGTTAATCGCGGGAAATATCACACAGACGACTGTTTCAAATATTACCGTGACCGATAGTGTCAGTTTCGTTACCAATGCAAATTCAATTACGCTTAACAACACCAACAATAATTTCACAAACTTTACTGCTTCAGGCGGGTCGATATCCATTAATGAAATAAATGGAATAAATTTGTCATCTGTTACGGCGAGCGGCGGGTTTTCATTAAATACAAGTGCGACAAATGGTTTTATTTCATCCACAGGTCCCATCACAACATCTGGTGGCACGGGCAGCGTTTCGCTTATCGGCAGAAACATAATTATTTCTAATAATATTACAACTGGATCAGGGGATATAAGAATCTATGGAAATGGTGGGGGCTTTTATCAATCAGGCTCATTTGATGGAGTTTGCATCAGTGGTTCCGGTGTTCAAATTAATACAAATGGCGGGAATATCACGATTGATGGTCGAGGATCATCTAACAGTACATTCAGTGGAGTCGCAATTGATCAATCATTGGTAGCAACCGGCGGAAGCGGATCTCTTGTAATTAATGGAATCAGTAGTAACGGAAGTTCTTCTGAAGTCAATTTTGGAGTATGGATTAAATCCTCTTCGGTAAGATCCTTCAATGGATTGATTAATATTAATGCATTTTCAAATGGTTCTGGCCAGGATAGCCACGGTCTGCGGATTGAATCATCGAATGTAGTTTCATCAGGTAATGGGTCTATTAATGTTCAGGCAATATCAGGATATGGTCTTAATAATGAATATGCCTTATTGATAAAATCAGGTGGTGGTATTTCAACTTCAAATGGTTCGATTGTGGTTAATGCAACATCCCGTGGGACAGGAAGTTCGAGTCATGGCATCTATTATTCCGATCCAGGAATTACTGGAATCACAGCCAGTGGCTTTCAGGGAAGCATTAACCTGACTGGAATAACATCCAATCCGGGTGCATATGGAATTTATCTCGACACTGGCAATCTCTCTTCCAGCGGAGGGCCAGTCACACTGACATCAAATTCTCTTCGGATCAGCTCTAGTGCCACCGTTAATGCAACAATGGCAGGCAATGTCACAATCCAGACGCTTGGAAGTTCGATTGACCTTGGCGGGGTTGATAACAACAGTAATCTAGGCTTATCAAACTCCGAAATATCTCGAATTACAGCTGGAACGCTTGTGACAGGGAATAGCACTGGGCAAAATGTTACTGTTACATCTCAGATAAGTTTACCAGTGAATATGAATCTCTCGATTGTTGCAAACGAATCGAACAACCAGATATTTCTGATTGCAAATTCCGGGCTCAGTGCAATAGGTTCCGGCTTTGTCAGACTAGTTGCGAAGAATGTCGCTGTTTCTGGTAATATTACTTCCGATACAGGCGATATCATAATTTATGGAAATGGAGGAGGTTTTTATCGACCGGGCTCATTGAATGGAATTGTAATCGGTGATGATTTCGCTTCAAATGTAAATCTTAATACAATATCAGGAAATATTATTTTGAATGGACGTGGAGCATTTCAGTCTCGGGGTTCTGGTGTCTATGTAAATCGAGCCTGTATCAGTATAGGTGGTGCGGGAAATCTGTATTTAACCGGGATCAGTGGTAATGGAACGAACAATTGTTCAGGAGTTAAGAGCTTCTCGAGTAAAATAACTGTCGTTAATGGCAATCTGATTATTAATGGTATTGCCAATGGATCTGGAAATACATTAATTGGGGCATTTCTTGAATCTTCTCCTGAAATCGCGGCCACTGGCACCGGCAATATTGATATTGAAGGTATCGTAACAAGAGGAACGGATGATGGGTTTGGTATTTATGTAACGGGTTCAAATGTAAAGACTACTTCTGGCAAAGTCAGTTTTAACGGAACATCGTCGGCAAGTGGTTCAAACGCCACTGGCATTAATCTCATGAGCTCAGCAAATATTTCAGCGGCGGGATCGGTGAATATAACACTGACAGGTTCGACTCCTGTCAATCAATCAGCTGGAGTTGGAGTGAATGTTCTCACAAATCTAATTTATTCGAACGGTGGATCAATAACAGTTTCAGCGAATTCAGTCAATCTTGCGGGCAGTGTTAATGCAACAACAAATGGGTCCGTGATTATACAGACGCTGGGCGCAGGAATTAATCTTGGCAATAGTGTGGATACAATTGCTAATCTCGGACTGTCACAAGCCGATTTGAATAGTATTATAGCCGGCAGACTAATTATTGAAAGTAACTCAACTGGTTCTATTATATTAACTTCATCATTAAGTCGAACAGATACAATTCTTGGTACGAATCTCACATTGGTTTCAAGTGAGCGAATAATCCAATCTGGAGGAAATCTGACTATTGCAGGATTATCCCGATTTATTTCTTACGGTACAGATTCTAACGGTAACATTACTCTGAATAACGCTTCGAATGATTTCTACGTCAGTGGTTATGTCAGTGCAAGTGGAACTAATATCTCAATTACAAACAGTAATGCAACTCTACTAGGCAGATTTACCGGCGACAATCTGATAATTAATTCCACAGGGGGTGGTATCACTCAGATAAGTTCAACAAACCTGGTCATTTCCGGGCGGGCTAATTTAATATCCAGTAATTCCATCAACCTGACAAATTCGACAAACAGCTTTGGTAATCTCACACTTACCACGCCGCAGTCTTTTATTGATATCAGCGGGAACGGCACAATTGGGTCAGCCCAGGCTTCGAATCTGACAATCATTGGCAACGGAACGCTGATTCAATCTCCAGGCACCAGTATTGTGGTGAGCGGAACAACAAATTTGACAGTAAATGGAAATCTCAACTTGGGTAGTGCTAATAATCAATTCAGCGGCCCAATTATTTTAGTTGCGAACACCGCAACTGTGAATGGTACCGGAACGATGAACTTTACGAATCTTACTGCTAACAGCGTGCGAGTTCGTAACCAGAGCGGTAATATCACTCAGTCCGGTCCGTGGCGAATCAGCGGAGCCAACACAACTTATCTGACCGCGAATGCAGGAAGTATAATTCTGAATAATACCAGTAATGATTTCTATGGTGGTATCTATGCCACTGCAAGTAATGATATTTCCGTTTATAATAATAATCAGACTACTCTTGGAAACGTTTCTGGAAATTCGGTGATTTTTAACTCAAACGGAAGCATCACATCCATTAGCAATACGAGCCTGACCGCAAACATGGCAACGATTAGCGGCAATGGAAGTATGGTCCTGACAGATATAACTGCCAACACCATTATTTTCTCTGCTCAGGGCTCAATCAGTCAAACTGGTAGCTGGGATATTACAGGCAGCAATACAACCTATCTGTCAGCTAACGGCGGTAGTATCGTTTTAATCGATCCACTAAATGATTTTGCAGGCGGTATCTATGCAAGTGCAAGTGCTGATATTTCTATTTATAATAATAATTCCACGTCACTTGGAAATATATCGGGAAATTCAGTCAGTTTCAATTCTTCTGGAAACGTCATATCAATTGGGAATACAAGCATATCAGCGAACTTAGCATTTATTACTGGTAATGGGAGTATGAATCTGACAGATATTTCAGCGAATACTATCAATTTCTCAGCACAGGGTTCCATCACTCAAGCAGGTAGCTGGGATATTACAGGTAGCAACACAACCTATCTGACAGCAAATGGTGGAAGTATTATTCTAACAGATCCTTCAAACGATTTTGCTGGTGGTATTTATGCAAATGCAAGTTATGACATCTCCATATACAATAGTAATTCAACACTTCTTGGTAATATCGACGGTAATAATGTCAGTTTCAATTCCATCGGAAATGTAACATCTATCAATAACACCAGTCTGTCTGCAAATATTGCAATCATCACAAGCAATGGTAGTATGAATCTTACGGACATCTCGGCAAATACAATCAATTTTAATAGCCAGGGCAGTATTTTCCAAACGGGAAACTGGGACATAACCGGAAGTAATACCACTTATCTGACCGCTAATGGTGGAAGTATCATACTGAACAATATTACCAATGATTTTGTTGGTGCCATTCATGCCAACGCCACATTCAATATTGAAATCTATAATAGTAATGCTACCGTGCTCGGAAATGTCTCGTCCATTAATTTTCAGATCGTCTCAGCAGGAGGCATGATTAGCCAGATATCCAATTCAACATTGTTAATTTCCGGAATTACTAATCTCACAGCTACTGGTAACTCAATAGTTCTCTCTTCACCAACTAATAACTTTTCTGGAGAAGTTATTGCATCTGGCTCCGATATTAATTTACGTGACCTGGACAATGTTCAGTTGGGACTGATCAGAGCCTCGGGCAACTTAATCATTCAAACTGGAAACGGATCAATAAATCAAACGACTGGTAATGTGATCGTGTCAGGGATTGCAAATATAGTGTCAGGGGGTATTGGCCTCAATGGTAATATCACACTCGGTAACTCAACCAATAATTTCAATACAGTTACAGTCTCCGGCACGAATCTGACGTTGGCTGAGTCAAGCAATCTCACTTTGAATAACACGGTGATCAGCGGCACAGTGAATATCACTGCGGCTGATGTGGTTTCTGTCAGTGGCAGCTATACGGCGGCCAACACAGTTGTCAGCAATGGCACACTGGTTGTTAATTCTCTCATGACAACCAATGTGACAATTAACAATGCCTCGGCCAATGTTCAGACAGGCGGTAATATCACGGGTTCTGCAGTTGTCAACAGTGGC
>JBEITT010000191.1:0-4099 GCA_040374745.1 Planctomycetaceae bacterium
AGCGTTTGAAGCGTCATCGAAGGGGTTTCGCAGAGTGATGGGATATCAATCACTTTGGATCCTGAAGACGAATCTGAACACGAATTCGAGTCAGGAGGCAATTGAATCCGAAATCAGAGTGGGGTAGAGTGAAATTCTCCCCGCCGAACCTTCCACTACGGGTGGGACAATATCCCATGGATTTCGGATGGTACACTGGCAGGAACACGCATACTTGTGGATCTGGTTCCTGGACCAGAGAGTTCTGATCCCAAGGCATTCCGGGCTAACCTTAACAGTTTCGATTTTGTTGCCGTCGGTCCGGATGGTAAAACGCAACGTTTTCAGTATGACACGATAAACAAATTGGTAAAAACTGAACTGGAAATGCTTCCTGCAACACAAGGCAGCGCTCCGAAGACAAACGATTGGTACGGAAGAACTTATACTCGCCTTGGTGACAAAGTCGTATTCAAGGCCAGCGATAGCTTAAATGATTACCTGTACCTTTCTGATGGTACAGAATCTGGCACTACGATTGCTTTTAAGGCTCCTCTTTACCAGATTTCATCTTTTCAGGTGATGAACAACAGCTTGTACTTTGTTTTGAAAACTAACGATCTCACTCCTGAATTAAGTATATGGAAATCAGACGGTACACCAAGTAGTACAATTCTTATAACCAGACTTTTTGGTGTTGATAACGTCAGCCGAATGAAAATTCATAACGATGGAATCAATAACTATCTTGTACTCTCAGAATACAATTATTATTCCGAAACTGATTCAATAAAAATTGTGAGCGATGGAACTTCAGATGGTACTGTAAGGCTTCAACCTATTGATAACTCAGTAGCAATGTCAGTTGTAAATGGAAATGTAATTTATAAAAAACGGGATTACGACAATTACAAAGATTTGCTTTATTCAATTAACCTGAAGACAGGTGAGAAATTAAATCTCGGTAGTTTTGATACTCTCAACTACCTCCAAGATTTCAATGGCAAAGCCTGTTTTCAAGAATACGGCACATCCCGTCTGGTAATGACAGATGGCACTGTCGATGGGACAACGACTATCGCTTTGCCGGTAGATGATTATTTCCGTGCGGTTGGAAGTCAGGATCAACTGATCCTTTATCCAGAATCCGATGATCCAACCTGGGTTGTGATGGCCAGCGGAACGAACACACTGAAAGGTTTTCGAATTAATAATTACCTGAGTGGTGGCACGATTCAGCTTCCACAGAAAAACGACGGCGAATATATTTATTTCCAGGTTATGTTTGATGACGGACAAAGCAAACACCGCGAACTTTGGCGTTCTAATGGAACGATAGCAGGCACCAGCCGACTGGTTGGTCCAACCGATGGTATTAAAGATGTTACTTCGTTTCAGGTTTTCAGAGACGGAGAAACGGTTATCGTAACAGACAGCAGTTCATTTGTTTTTCAAGTCATGCCTGATGGGAAACTAATTACACTTAACCCCGGTTTCAGCGGATCAACGAACGGGTATGGATCTTCTAGCTTTTACGGTGGTCGCACGCTACTTGGTGTGATTAATGATTCGTTCCTTTTGAGTTCAAAAGACCCGATCAAGGGTGAAGAATTGTTTGCTTTACCCATAAACGGTTCTGACCAATTCGCAATTCAGCCAATTGCCAATCAGACAATCGATGAACTTTCAGCCTGGAAATACCAGGCTCTGCTTCGTAATTCACCTTCCAAGGTGAGTTACTCAATTGCATCAGACAACAACGGAATTGCAATCAATCCAGACACTGGATTAATTACCTGGACACCCACCGAAACCGATGGCGGAACTGAACAAAATGTTACTATCACCGTAGAAGACGCTGCTGACGCCTCGGTCAAATTGCAATCGACTTTCCTCATCAAGGTGCTTGAGATCAATACGGCTCCAGTCATCACCACGGTGCCCAAACAAACGCTGATTCCAGGCCAGTCGTGGTCTTACAAAATCATCGCGACCGATTCCGATCAGCCAATCCAATCGCTGGTTTACTCCCTTGTTGGAAGCGTTCCCGATGGTGTTTTGATCAACAGCCAGACTGGTCTGATTTCTTGGACGCCCACAGAAGCAAAGGCCGGTGCCGATTACCCGTTGGTCGTTAAAGTGACTGACAATGGCTCGCCTGTCGCCAGTTCAACGACGACTGTAAACATATCTGTCCTTCCGGTAAATCACGAACCTGTGATCAGCCAGATCTCGCCCCAGACTGTGATCCTGGGTGAAACACTGAAATTACAAGTTGATGCCATTGATTCGGATTCCGGCCAGATTCTCACTTACAGCCTCGGCGATAATCCGCCATCCGGTTTAAAGATCGACACTTCAGGCCAACTTGAATTCACTCCAACTGCCACTGGCGTTTATGTAATCGAACTAAAAGTCGCTGATAACGGTGTGCCCGTTAGATCGGTCTCAACGCAAATCAATGTTTCAGTGCTGCCAGTAAACCATGCTCCCGTTTTCGGTGCTGTATCGAAACAGATGGCAACGGTTGGCCAGTTTTTCTCAATGACGGTTGTCGCGAGTGACGTGGATACCGGACAGAAATTAACGTATGAAATTCTCTCGGGGGCACCGGCTGGTACGAAAATTGACTCGGCCACTGGTGTTCTCAGCTTCATGCCATCCGCTGTCGGAAGTTCATCAATTATTGTACAGGCAAGCGACAATGGCATCCCGGTCAAGAAATCGCTTCTTACTGTTACAATTGACGTGCTGCCGCCCCCCGTGCAGATTGGTGGAGTCACAGTCACTATGGCTGGCAGTCAGTTGTCGCTCCTGAAAATTGCCCTGGGCACTATGGTCGATACAAAGTCGGCCAATTCTGTTGCCAACTACAAGGTTGTGAAGATAACCACCAGAAAAGTTGGCAAGAAAGTGATAACGACAGAAACGAACATGAGCTTGAAATCTGCTGTTTTTGAATCAAAAACTGGCCAGTTGACACTGACGCCTACCAAGAGGTTCGCCTTGAGTGGAGTTTATCAACTGCGAATTGAAGGCTCGAAAATCTTCGATAACTATGGCAGGGCGATCGATGGCGATCGCAATGGCACCCCAGGTGGCCAGGCAAGATACCTGCTCTCTAGAAAGGGGGGAACCATCACTTCAGCTTCCCTTTGAAGTAATGGTTTGACATACCGCGTTTAAAGCATCTTAGATCTCTCACGGAAGTAAGATTCAATGGCATCAAGACGGATCCGTAACGATTATTCTCCTCAGATTCAGGATCTTCTGGAGTCAAGAAATGTTCTTTCGAGTGTCCTGCCTTTGGCAGGGCACTCTGGTCATTTCTTTACAACAGAAACATATAAAATTCGGACTGAAAAGCAGCTGGTTGCGGCATCGGATCCACATGTCTTTATTCCTCTTGATGAACTCAAAGGAAATTACAAAAGCCTGAAAGGTGGCCTGTATCCTGATGGGGCAAACATTCCAACTGGAGAACTGGCCAGAATGGCTGATCAAGCCACAAGGAAGATACAACCGCTGACCAAAAACGGGGCTGTGAATCTGAAGAGTGGCTCAATCGGCTTTCTGGCGATTGGGCAATCTACTACCCGAATGTGTTTTGAAGATTTTCAAGGTCTAGCTAAAAGTTTGAAGTCCCCGCGAGTGAAACTGGTGAATGCTGCTCAGGATGGTGTGATTCTACAAAACTGGGCAAATGATGAATCGCCATGGACGAAGACACTTTCGACTATCAGCAAGAATGGATTATCCAACAAGCAAATCCAGGTGGTGTGGATTGAATCTGCACTGATTTATCCGGGCAATTATGGCACCGGGGTTGAACATATTAAAGTCAATGCTGACCTGATGGAAACAGTAATCAGTCGATTAAAAACGGAATTTCCCAACGTTCAGGTCGTTTATTGCTCGTCTCGCTATTATGCGGGCTACACCGAGCGACGTACAACGCCTGAACCGTATGCATATGAATCAGCCTTCGCCATAAAGGAACTGATCGGAAGACAAACTGCATCTGGTAAATCCATTTTGACGAATTCAGCCAGAGAGAAAATGCCAGTTGTTTTATGGGGTCCCTATTATTGGGTCAATGGCACAAAGCCCAGCCAGACTG
>JBEITT010000035.1:0-48103 GCA_040374745.1 Planctomycetaceae bacterium
CGGATTGATGCCTTGGTTTATTGGTAAATTTGTCGATTTACCGCCCCGACCTGTCGACCACAAAACCAGCGGAAAAAACGGGCCGTCAATTCGTGGCCAGGGGGTGTCGCATGTTGCTACACCTGCGCCAGAAAATGCAATCGCATGATCACTTGAAAACTTGAAACCCTGGTGAATTGAAATCAAGTTATATTGATATATTGGAACCATGGGGATCAAGATATATAAGATATATGGGTTTATTGGTCGCTTGTTCTCTTGAAACATTGCCAGATTGATGAATTGATATATCGGTAACTTGGTCAATTGGTCAATTGACATATAGACACATGATTTTATTGATTCATTGAAAAGATGCTAAATAGATAACTTGGTAATAAGGCGCCTTGGTATATTGGTGACTTGGTTAATGGGTTTATAGGTATCAAGTCAGCTTGATAAATTGGTTTGTTGGTGGCTTGGTAACTTGGTACCTTGAAAAGTGGGCAGCTTGAAACTTGGTTCACTTGGAACCATGGCAGCTTGGAACATTGCTTTATTGGGAACTTGTCGGAATGGGCAGATGGTTTTTTCGCAACATGGCAGGGCGGGTATTTTGATGGGGCAGGGGAGCAAAAAAAATCCTGATGAGTGTCACAGGGGCAGGGGGGTGAAGGTATTGGGGCTGATGGTCTGGCACGCATTGCATGATGCAAATAATCAACTGATGAGAAAAGGTTTTCCATGAGTAGTCGAAAAATGCTGGTAACTCCGCCAAATCTGGATGCTATAATTTTGATGCGTCAGGTTTAATTTTGTAAGGAAGTTGGGCCTGACTCGGTTTTTGACCGGTGCGGTTTCGCTTCAAAAGGTTCGTCGGACTGCCTGAACCAATCTCCAGACAGAGTCAGCAAATGGCAGAGCCTCTGCGCGTCGTCCATCTTGGCAAATACTACCCACCGGCTCCGGGGGGTATTGAATCGCTGGTGCGCGACATGGCCGTGGCCCAGGCCGCCGACGGCATGAATGTGACGGTTCACGCCTTTCAGCATCACAAGGGCCAGCCCACCTCGCACGAAACCGAAAATGGCGTGCAGGTCTTCCGCCACCAGCGCAAGGCCAGTGTGGCCAAGCTCGACATCAGTCCGGGCCTGCTTGATCATATTCGCAATTGCCAGCCCGACGTCATTCATGTGCACGTGCCGAATCCCTCAATGATTCTGGCCCTGCTGGCAAGCAGGGGGGTGCTGGCCAAGGCACCGGTAGTTGTCGGCTATCATGCCGATGTCGTTCGTCAAAAGCTCCGCTCGCTTCTCTTCCGTCCACTGGAGCGTCGCTTTTATCGCCACGTGGCCGCCATCACCGCACCCAGCCCCGTGCACATTGAAAGCTCTGAATTCCTTCGACCCTACAAAAATCGCCTGCACAGCGTGCCACTGGCCCTGAAACTTGACGAATACCTGAACCCCACCGCCGCCGACATGGCTGAAGCGGATCGCCTTCGCCAGAGTGCCCCTGGGCCAATCTGGCTGGCCTGTGGCCGGCTCGTCTATTACAAGGGCTTTGCCACAGCCATTGCCGCTTTAAGTCAGTCGCGCACCCGAGATGGCCAACTCTGGATCATCGGAACCGGCCCCGACCGTGATTCGCTTGAAGCTGAAGCCCGCCGCCTGGGCGTAGCCGACCGCGTGCGATTCCTGGGGCATGTCAAGCGCACCGTACCTTATTATCAGGCAGCCAATTCGTTCTGGTTCCCATCGAATGCTCGCAGCGAATCATTCGGCCTGGCTCAGGTTGAGGCCATGGCCAGCGGCTGCCCGGTCATTAACACGGCCATACCCAACAGCGGCGTTTCGTGGGTCAGCCAGCACGGCGTTTCAGGCCTGACAGTGCCCGTGGGCAACTCGACCGAACTGGCCCGCTGTGCCGACCTTCTGGCCACCGACCACAGCCTGCGCGACCACTACGCCGCTGGTGCCCGCCAGCGTGCCATGGCTGAATTTGATATCCGCGTAATGGTCAGCCGCCTGAATATGCTTTATTCAAACGTGCTTGGCAAGAATCACCAGATTCCCGCCGGCGATACAAATCAGCCCACCGGCCAGCCCGAACCCGCCCACGCCGCACTGATGGCCGCACTGGGTTGAATCGTCAATAAGTTGGCGTTTCTCAGGGCAGGGGGGCTGGTAAATCCCTAGCTGATAGTTTTAAAAACAATAATATGTTCAGTCCAGATTCTGATTTCACCAGCTCAAGCAGACTGGCCTGAGCTTCCTGAATTGTCAACTTCGCCTTTGCTCCGCACGTTTTTAACTAATTGTAACCTGTATTTAATCGCTCACATCCGATTCAGATTTGAATTTAACGCCCACCACCACTCACACCTCCTGCCCGCGTCGTGCCTCAATCCGGGCACGCACCGCCAGCCGCTGCTCATCAGTCATGCTGCCCCACATGGCAATTTCCATAAGGCTCCGGCCACAGCCATCGCATGTGTTATCAGGCATCAATCGGCATTTCTTACAGCACGGCGAGACCACAGCACCACCCTTTGTCGCATTCGGGCGGCTGCCTGATGCTGCTTGTTGTTGTCTGTGTGGCATTCGTAAAACCTGTTTCCGGCTGTCTGACTCAACCAGCCTGTATGCCTGGCGGCGGCACTCGCCTGAAAGTCTATCGACTATCACTCCAATACTGAAGTGTAATTGATACCAATTAAAGAAGTTTTTCAAATAATAAAACGTCACAGCAGAAAATTTAATTGCAACAGAAATTGGCGCAATAATTGCTCGTCTTTATTTTGCCAGCCACGATGAATTCATCCAAACTGCTTGCTATCATCGACTTGGCATCGGCCTCTTCTCTGTTCCAACTCCGTCGGAAGCGAAAGCCCCGGCGGAGTTGATTTAAATTCAACATCCATGTCTATTTTAAATAATATAATTGTATCCATTTATTTGATAAACCTCGTCGATCATATCGCGAGCGAGAAAAGTTTAACGATGACTTTCTTATCATGTTAATTCTGTCAGGGTTTTTCAGAAGGCTTTGCAATACATCAGCCAGTGATGAGGCACTGCCCATGGTAAAACCAAACCCGCTGATATTTTCTTCAAACACTTCGGCTGATCCACCCGTGTTCACGGCAACCACAGCACAGCCGCACGCCTGACCCTCGGCAATCACCCGGCCGAATGGCTCTGGCTTTATGCTGGCATGAACCAGAATATCAAGCCCACGCATCACGCTCGCCGGATTCGCCTGAAAGTTCAGCAAGCTCACTTTATCGGCCAGATTGTTTTTATTCAGCAATTCCTGCAACTCGTCACGTGTCCACTGGCTGGCCGACGTGGCATAAATCGGCCCGCCGATAATCCAGCCATGCCAGGCGGGCAGGGCAGGGGCCTTATCAAGTTTCGCCAGCGATTCAATAAAAAGATCCTGCCCTTTCCAGCGTGCATAAGTCGCTACAAGTCCAATCTGTATAACACTATCCCCTTGAACTACAGCAGGTTTTTCAAGATCTGGCAGAAAAGTTTCAGTGTCGATTGTATTATAAACAGTTGCGATCCTTTTTATTTCATTATCTGGAAATACAATTTCCAGGTCTTTACAAACATCCTCAGAGCAACATCCTGCCGATATTTTCCTTCGCCGACCATGGGTTTTCATGGCGATTTTCATCACGCGACGTACCATCGGACGCATGCTGATATAATCCTGCACGTTCCACACAATCTGCACCCTTTTTGGCACTGCCAGAAGACTGAGAATCTGCATCTTCAGCCCCAGCACATGCACCACATCCGGTTTTTGCCTTGTTATCTCTCGCCTGAGACGAAACAGATAAATCAGCATCGCCGGACCGGCTAATAGCATTTTAATCAGAAGTTTAATGACATTTACAGGATTACGCCGCAGACCTGAATCTCCGATTGCGGCAAATCCCTGAGGAAATGGCAGGATAATCACTTCTGTTTTTTCATTACGAGCCTGCTCGGCCAGCAGGCCATCTGATCCGATAATCAATGTCTTTTCAAATTGCGGATAATCCTGCTGCATACTCCACAGGGCATCAACCAGGCATCGCTCAGCCCCGCCAAGCTGTCCCGTCGGAGCCAGAAAGATGATTTTTCTTTTCATATTTAAATGCAAAAAGGCGGGTCATTCCGCCTTTATGTCTGTGATTGGCCTTGAATTGCGGGTTTCGATCCATTCTAAGCGAATTTCATTCCACGCTCAATCGTTCCACCTGCCATTTTTCAGGACCGGCGGCCAACATCACTTTTATAATGGCTGACTTTGGCTTTTCAGCCCCAAAACTGCATTCCACCAGTTTCATTTTGCCATTTTCAATCGGTTTGGCCGCCTGGAATGTCGCTTCCGACTTCAACGATGGTTGTTTTTTTACATAATTCAGAAACGATTCCCGGCCCATCAGCGACTTAAATTCCGCTGTTGTGCCCTGCCAGGCGTCGTCTGCCTTGCCCGCCCTTATCTCGGCCAGAAACATCTCGGCAATGCTTCGCCCCTGGTCGGCCGGCAGCGAGGCCTGCCCACCACCACAGCCCGGCATCAGCAATAACAATGTAAACAAGCTGTAAAGTTGGGCTTTCTTCATCACCTGATCCTGTTTCATCTGTTTTCTGTCAATAAGAATCGCCACTGATCACTTCATTGCCGGCCCTTGTCCCAATTCCACGCCAGATCAGCTGAGAGATTGAATTCTTGATATACCGAACCGATCCGTCCATCATCTGGGCATTCACACCGCCAGGGTGATAACTGCGTGCCGTCACGGCACCATAAGTCGGCAGTGTGATCGATTCACCATCTCTCATTGATGTAAAATCAATATCCTGCGGTGCCACCACTGCAGGCGGCTTGTAAAGAAATTTCGTATTAGGTGTAAAAGTTGTCGTTATTCCTGTTTCGTGCACGTCTCCTTCCACCCATTCCGTATGGCCGTTAGAATCATACGTTCCGCTGCCAAGCTGGCTTAACAGGTCGGTCGGCACCACAGGCGGCAGCACACCCAACGTGGCCGGTTTGCACGTATCCCACACATTCGGCTGATAAGCCTTGTTTTCAGTGGCGGCCATCGTGTTTGAAAGGCCATCAGTAATATTCGCCGGCGTATAAGCCCGGTTCGGCATGAAAGCTCCGTCGCCCACATTGCCACTGACCGGGTCATAAATGAACCACGTACCCTGATTCAGGCTGTAATTACAGGGGTAATAAGTGAGTGTAGCCGTAGGGCGGGCCCGGTCGTTGACTTCACTGGGGCACATATACATGGCAATTCGCATGGCCGCCACTGTCGGACCTGAAGTAAACTGGTGCTGCACATTCCAGTTAATCAGGTTGAAAAGGTTGGCCTGCTCCATATAAGGCAAAAGTCGGGCATGGGCCGACCACGGTTGCGAAGTATAACCCTGCGGCATCACCGAAAATGGCGGGAAAGTGTTGTTTGTCGAAAGATAATTATGAATTGCCAGACCCATCTGTTTCAGATTGTTGATACACTGTGCCCGCCGGGCTGATTCTCGCGCCGACTGCACGGCCGGCAGCAAAAGCGAAATCAGCACGGCGATGATCGCAATCACCACCAGAAGCTCAATCAGCGTGAAACCCTTTGTTCTATATCTGTCTGACATCGTAGTCCCACCCAGGTTGACGTATCCGGCATCCGACGGAATTTTCAGTTCTAACCAGTCACATCATTATGTATCAGCGACAAACCGGTTGAAAAGCCCCCTGCAGACTGTTCCTGACATGTTTCAACTCTATCTGAAAGCCTGGTTAGCGGGCTCAACAGACAGCCATTGCAACACATAATTCATGACACTTTCATAATTCATCTGTCCGGATAAACTCTTAGTCAGTAACTAATAATCATATACTAATCTATTTTCTTTGTCGCAAAATAACTGTCGGGTAACGTATAGAGCATGGCCAGCATACTGATCAGGATTCCGGCAAAACCATTAATGAAGCTGACTATCGCACCCAGGCCACTGCCAATTGTCACAAATCGGGCAGCCCGCTGGTGAGTTATCGCCCATGCTTCGTCAGATTTCATTGTCCAAGGTAACCTGATTCCCGCCAGGCCATTACGTGGCAAATCCTTCATGGCATAACCAAAAAGCATGAACATTAATGAAATTCCCAACCCCATCCAGCGAGTCATGTCCACACGGTAGTTCAGGCCCGCTGCCAGAATCATGCACTGCAGCGAAAAAAAGAACGCAGACAGACCAAAACCCATGAGAATAAACGAAAACCGCTGTTTTTCGTCCTTTGCCAGGGCATATGTCAGACCCTGAAATAAAAGCGTAATCAGCACTTGAATTCCGGGGGTTATCCACACACTACCCCTGGGTCCAAAACCATCGGCTTCGCCTCTGATATTCCAGTGCATGGGCACTTTATCCGGCAATTGCCGAAATACAATTGCCGTAAATATGTATGTACTCAGAAGAAATACAATCATCAGGATATTGATGATTTTATTTCGATTCATGTTTAACTCTTTTCATCCAACCCGGTTTTTTTGGCTTTTGATTCTTCTTCACCAATCAGCTTTTCCGTGATGGAAATGCCTGAGGGCAGGGGGGCCACTGGTGGATTCTCTCCGAAACGCCGCAGCATTTCATCAAGATACATCGGCATACGCATTGCAGGCCACTGCAAAAGCCCCTTGTGCTGCTTGTTCACAATGGCGATTATCTCATCTCGAACCGATTCCGGCAGGCCATTCCATTGGGCTTGCAGCTTCGCTTCCTCAGCCTCCGTTCGGTTTTGGTCGGCCTGATCTTTATTTTTTGCTGATACCGGTGTCTTTTTTATTTCCGGTTGCATTTCGTCCTGAGTAGATTCAGCTGGCTCGTCATCGCTTTTTGACTTCTTTTTGACGGCTTTTTTCATCTTCGGTACATAATCATCAGGCAGGTTATAATCGTCGCGAATTGACGCCACAAGATAGCCTGCCGGGTTGTGCAGAACCATTTCCTGCTCGTTGGTCATGAGCCAGTCAAAAACTTCAATTTTGGCCCTGATCCTGTCCGTCTCGTGTCGTTCCACAATATCCCGGGCCACCTGGTGATGCACGCCCCGCTTCAAAAGCTCTTCATAAAGTGCATCGGCCGTGTTCAGCTCGCGGGCTGCATCCTCTTCAGCCCGACGCTTGGGCCCTCGTACAAATAGCACCCGCCAGCGGCCTTTTTCCTGGCTGATATAGCGTTCATTATCATTCAGGGGCTCGAGAAAACCGCTCTTTTCCAGTTCATCAAAGGCTGTTCGCAGCTTGCGTTTCAACTCGGTCGGAGCATATTCCCGACTCATGCCTACATGCTCACATGCCAATGTTCTTAAGTCAAAATCAACCCGCTCGCAATGATAAAACCGCTTGTCAAGAAATCGGTAGAGCCTTTTGGATGTCGGCAGCCGCAGGCTCAGATAATATTCCAGGTCAAGCTGTTTTAAGTTTCCTGATTGAAAACTCCGGAACATCACGTCGTTCCACTTGAAGCTCGACATCGGCTTGGGCGGCTTGGTACGGCCTGCCCTGGCCTTGCTCATCGCTTTTTCGCGGTCGTAAAGGGTGACGTTGTCAATGATGTGAAATGTCTCGTCAACCCAGCTCTTTTCCGCATTATCCCACCAGGCATTCTCATACGAAAGCACTACCCCCACCCAGCGGTTCAGGGCATCTTCAATACGGCGGTAGCTGTGGCCATCCTGTGGCCAGCCCAGAAGCTCTATCAGCTCATAACGACTGAAATGCACCCGCGAATTCGTGAAATTATTCTGTCGCTTTGTCAATTGTATCAGCCCGACAATCACCTGGTCATCAAGAGCGGCAGGCAGGCCCAGCTTGCCATGTCCCGATATTGACAGGCGTCTGACAATTGAATCACCCTCATGCTCAATCTGGTCTTCAAATACCAGCGTTGTTGTGCCATCAGGTACACGGTCGGTCAGGGCGGCTATCGGGAATTCGGCCAGGTTCAGCTCGTCTTTATACTCGCCGGCAGGCTTTGATTCCGTCTGTTCAGGGCCTGGCTGTTCCGAACCTGAATTCACTTCAGTTTCGGCCTCTAGCCCCCACAGTTTTTCCTGATTCTCCGATTTGCCCATAAAAAAGGCCTTTTGACAAACGCTTTCCTGAAAACGGCCTGGATTCCTTCTTCAAACCATTACACTCTAATGGTTTTTAAGCTTTATTCTCTCATGAAAAACAAAAAAAACAACAACAAACCGTCCGTAGTCGTCCGCTCTCTGACTATCAGTATTACTTGTTTGTTGTTTTGTATTTAAAACATATTTTAAACATATCGCGCGCGTGCGAGGATTTTCTTTACACCACAATACTTTACGATATGCAACTATGCCCGGTTTCACGGTAGTCAGTATGCCCGGTTTCACGTGTACAGAATAGTGAACTATGCCCGGTTTCACTTTAAGGAAATTAGAACAGTACCCCCCAACTATGCCCGGAATCACTATAAAATTTTAGACCGGCAGGCTTTAACCTCTAAAGAAACTAGACCGGTGGCCTAACTATGCCCGGTTTCACGGTAGTCTTGGTATGTCCACACAGACGAACTATGCCCGGTTTCACGGTAATGGGAAAAGGGCAGGGGGCCAAAGGGGGTGACATCCGAGAATTGAGTCCTGTTGGGCCATGGCCAACTATGCCCGAAATCACGTTATGAACAAATCTACACATTGCATGCAAACCTGAAACTATGCCCGAATTCTCGTTAATATACAAGTGTTTAGTATAAAGGCCTGCAATTCCGGTACTGACGATTAAACCGTTCCAGAAAATCAGGTCGCCAACTATGCCCGAAATCACGTTAAATATACAAATGTATATTTTATCAGGTGGCCGGCTTTGCCAGGTGGCTGAAAAAAACATTTTCACTTAACCTGGCCACTTATTGCCACCTGAATTAATCAATAGAGTGATGATCGGTAATTTGTTACCAGATCGCTCTTCGGGGGATAGTTTTAAAGGGCCTTGGCACGCTCGTGGCGCGATTTTCATGAAACTTTAGGTAAAATCTACCTGAATTCTAAAAAGTTCCTTCACAGGCGATTCTAACGGCCTTTCTGGAAAAGTTTCACAAATCACGATTTCCAGTCATTCAGCTGGTTGATTCTGGCCAGCTGTTTGAATGTTGTGCTTTTTTGCTGTGGCTTTGTCCTGGCCTGAAAAACCGCGAATGAATCAGGAAGGTGCTATGATTTAATCATGTCAGCCTGAATGAGTCATAATGCAAGATCCTCTGGTGGCTATCTTTACAGCTTTATGATGATTCTCTGATCAAGGGTGAACCACAATGAAACGCATGCTCAGGAAGCTCATCAGCCGGCTTGCTTCGCCCATGATCAGCGAGATGGAGCTGCGGCTTGGTAACGAAGCAGCAGCCCAGAAGCAGTTAATGATGCAGTATCGGCAGATGGCCGCCGGGGGCAGGGGAGTTTTGCCGGGTTTCGCCGATGTCGGTTTTCGGAAATACTCTCAATTTGAAGAAGATGGCATCCTGCTTTACATCTTTTCGCTGATTGAGCCTGTAAATCGAACCTGTGTTGAAGTTTGCGCCGGTAATGGACGCGAATGTAACACAGCCAACCTGATAATCAATCATGGCTGGTGGGGGCATCTTTTTGATGGCAGCGAACAGGAGGTAAACAGGGGCAGGGCGTTTTATGCTCAAAATAAAAATACTTTTCAATATCCGCCGCGTTATACACATGCATGGATAACGGCCGAGAACATCAACGACCTGATCAGCCAGTCCGGGGTGTCGGGGCGGATTGATCTACTGAGTCTGGATATTGACGGCATGGATTACTGGGTCTGGAAGGCCATTTCAGTGATAGACCCGCAGGTGGTTGTGTGCGAAACACATAATTGCATACCGCCAGAGAAAGCTCTGACAGTTCCTTATAAGGCTGATTTTGCCTTTGAAACGCCTCTGTTCAGGGGTGCCTCGCTGGCAGCCATGTGCAAGCTGGGCAGGGAGAAAGGCTACAGGCTTATTGGCACTCATCGCTATGGGTTCAATGCCTTTTTCATGAAAAATGGGGTGGGCGAAGCCTTTTTCCCTGAAGTCGAGCCGGCGGCCTGCGTTCAGGACCCCTTTAGCCAGCAATCTCGCAGGGAAGGATGGCCCCAGGCGAGCAGATGTAATTGGCAGGAGATCTAAAGCCAATATGGAATAAGCCTTGGCCAACAGGTTTTCAGAGCAGAAAAGCAACGTCCGATAATCGGCGTTATGGTAAATATGACCAGTTATACTGTTTCTAAAATAATACACAGCAATTACTTGCAGGAATATGTCAGGCGGCGGACATTCGGCTTCTGTATATTCTTATCTGATACCTGGCCCAGGTATCGGCCCCGTGGGTAAGTGCAGCCAGGAGCCAGAACTGCTGGCCAGTATTGGTGAGGAACGGCATTTGGCCGAAGCAGATAAAAAATAGACTGACGTTGATTGCAAAAACCCCTGCCGCCCATTCTCGAATCACAGGGTGCGGGCACTTCCTGGCAATGCGCAGTGTATCAGCCAAGGCCAGCACCACCGCCCCCACGCCCAGCAGCAGCATGGCTATGCCGCCATCGATGATCCACGCTGAGATCTGTGTTTCGGCAAATGTCAGATCCTCTAGCCGGCCCGAACCGAAATAGACATAAACCTGACCATATCGACCCAGACCCGCACCAACAGGCTGTTCCCAAAGCTGGTCGGTAAGTGACTGCGAAATCAGTCCAGCGCGTGAGCTTGACATCAGCACGTTAGCCGGATTGTCTTCCAGCAGTGTATAAAATCGGTTAATGATCGATGCCCCACCCTCTCGTGCCGCCCACGAAAACCCACCAATGACAACAATCAGACCAGCGACGACCAACTGAGTTATCGACTTCCAGCGTTTCTGCAGCATCATCACAAAAACCAGCGACATCATTGACACAATCACCATCAGGATAGCGGTTCTAACCTGTGTCAGATAAATAACGGTAGCTCCCGGAATTGCCAGTGCCAGACCAGCCAGACGCTGCCAGCGGGGCAGGCGTGAAGTCAGAAGGATAAGGCCCATTGAGGCAGCCATGGCTCCGGCAAACGATGCCTGGCCCGGTGTGTCGCCCAGACCACTCGGACGAATGACTTTAGTACCATCGTCAAGTGTATAAATCGGGATCAGTGCCGCGAGGCCACCCTGCTGAAATACAGGCATATTGGGCGGGAAAAAAAGGTCGGGTTTATAAAACTGACCAATTCCCAAAAGGGCGCTGAAACTGTTGACGAGAAAGATCAGCACAAAAACCCGCTGCAGCTGATAGCCATATCGCAGGCTGGCCATGCCCCAGAATGCAACCGCATAATTTGAGAAATAAAGCACGCAGTGGGCCAGCCCACCCATTACCGAGAACGTGCCTGGATGCATCATCATGACACCCAGCAGCAGGCACATGGCAATCAGCCAGTTCCTGGGTTTATAAACACTAGAACTGACCTTGTGAATGCGGCCATCTCTAATCACCAGACACAGCGCCACGAGACTCGTGAAAAACGACGCCATTTTAGTGAAAAACCGTATGCTCGAAAGGCCTGGTACAAACATCAGGGCCAGCAGCATCGCCTGCGAGATAACAAACCACTCCGGAATGCCCCAGTCGCGGAAGATCCGGGCCGACCGATCCCGATTTAATCTGGATGACCGGTCAAACCGGTCGGTCATCATTGAATCCGCAGCTGCCCTGGAAAGGTTTTCAACAGGCAACTTCACCTGAAACAGTGCCTGGTTGAGCTCTGTCAGGTTCATTGGCTCAACAGGCTTGCCGCCCACCGCCTCTTCCGGTAAAGGCTTGAGTTTTATCGGACCCGGTGCCTTACGGGCCTTTTGCACCTTGGGCTCGAGTGTTGGCGGTGGCGGAATATCCGCCGCCATATTCAGTGCTGCCAGCAAACCGTCGTTCTTTTTTGACTTCTTACCAGGCATGGGTCCGCATCTGGCTTTCGATCGATCGTAAGATCTTTCAGTGGAGAGATTAACGGCTTGCTGTAAGTTTCCGGTAATCATCTATTTCTGATGGTTCAAGCTGGCCATCGTTCAGGCCCAGAGCCTTGCCGGCTGTCATCATCTCTTTGGCTTTATCTGACTGCCCGTTAAGGAGATAAGCCCTGGCCAGGTGGAAGTGAATGGCACCCACTGGCTGACCATCCGAGATAATTGTGGCAGCCTCGCGGGCAGCTTCCAGGTCTGCAATTGCATCTTTATAACGGCCCATCCGGGTCAGAATGACGCCGCGGGTATCGAGGAATGACGGGCGTTTGCCTATCCGGCCAATGGCTTCATCAATCACCTTCATCGCATCGTCATATCGCTGAAGATTCTCCGCCAGTGTCCAGGCAAGATTATTAAGGAACCTGACATCCGTTGGATTAATCTTTCGGATCAACGCATAAGTGCTCAGTTCGTCTTCAAACTTGCCCTGTTTATGCTTCAGAAAAGCCTTTGCCTGCAGTACATCGATCTGGTTTGGCAGCCGTTTCAGGCTTTCGTCAATCATTTCATCAGCCAGGGCCTGAATCTTTGTCTCTTTAAGGTTATTTGTGGCAACATTCACAATGTTTATCGTGGCTTCACGCCAGTCGCCGTTTTCAGCTCCCTTCCTCACCATGGCAAGGCCTTCATCAAGCCGGCCAAGTGCAATAACCGAAGGTGCCATGACATGTGTCAGTCGTGGCCAAAGCCCCGCCACTTTACGGGCTGAAGTTTCAATCTGGTCAAAAGGCCCCAGGCCGATCATGAAAACCAGCAGGTTCCGAGCCTGGTTCACAGATTCTGCCTCACGCTGGGAATCTAGCTGTGCAGCCACTTTCAGGCGTTCAATATGACGCTCGATCACGGCAGCACCTTCTCCGGCCTTGCCCGAGCGTGCCAGCACGCGGGCCCTCATTTGAAGCACCTTGAGCCCGCCCGGATCCATTACATCTAGTACGGCCAGATATTTCTCGGCTGCGGCCATATCGTTAGCCCGCACAGCCAGTTCCACGCAAAATTCTGTCAGAGAGGGCGAATCCTGGTTCTGTGCCACTGCCGCCTCGGCGTGTTTGCGGGCTTCAGCCAGTTTTGTCGAATCGTCTGAATAGATGCGGGCCAGCACTTCGTGTGCCAGTGAAGGGTCGGCAAGTGTCGGAATCAGCTTTTCAAGCTCAGTTATCGCTGCAGCCCGGCGAGAAAGTTCACCCCCACGGGCCAGGACGATTGATCGAACAAGCCGGTCGGAAATCGGTTCATCACTTACTGCTGGCGACACGGTTGAAATCAGGTCATAAGCCTCTTTCCACGCCTTCTCATCGCCCACACGGTCGGAAAGAATCAGGGCCAGCTGGCGTCGTGCCCAGTTCAGGTTCGGGCTACGACGCACAATATCCCGCAGGATCGCTTCCATCTCGGGCTTGCGGCCATATCGGGAATAGAAGTTCAGTGCCGACTGTGTGGTCATCGGGTCGTCAAGATAGAGCTTCAGGGCGGCACGGTAATGAGTATCGGCCTCTGTCGGAAGTCCGGCCACTTCATAGGCCTGTGCCAGCAACAGCTCGGGTTTATCGCTTTTGACACGCTCATTAATTACCTTGAGCGTGGCTCCGGCTCCGGCCTTGTTCAGATTCTGCGTCTGAAAGACAAGCAAAGCCATCCATGGGGCTGGTTCTATGCCCCTTCGCTCGGCATATTTTCTTAAACTCTCTTCGGCGGCCACCTTCTGACCAAGGCTGGAAAGCAGACGTGCAAACCAGACGTTTGTCGAAAGATTCTCGGGGTTCTGTTCCAGAAGCCGGTCACCTACCTGGCGGGCAATATCAGCCTTGCCAGTTTGCACGGCGATTTCCGCAATCATTTGTTCAACCGGCAGAGAAAGGCCACCCAGCTTAACCCGAAGTTGCTCAATTTCATTAAATCGACTGGTGCGAGCCAGAATCTGGCACAATGGCCGCAGGGCGGCAGCACCACCTTCAAGGTCAATGGCCTTGCGAAGGTCAGTCACGGCTTCGTCCAGTTTGCCGCGACGTTCCTGCACCGCTGCCCGAAGCACCAGGCCCTGAGACTGGGCCGTGCCACTTTCAATAATCTCGTTGGAAAAGTTCAGGGCTTCCGTCAGGCGACCTTCAAGCTTTTCAGGCTCCTGAATCTCCTGTGGCGGAATGCGGAGAAGTTCCTGAATACGTGCCAGACGCCAGTAAACATCACGCGGATCCTTACCCTTCACGGCATCAACACGGCGGCGGATCAGCTCGTCATCGGCACCTGTCAAAGCCACCTGTACAAGCGATAATGAAGGTGCCGGGTCACTTGGCTTAAGTGCCTGCCAGGCTTCGTAAGCCTTGGTGGCACCACGCAAGTCTTTCTGTTGTAAAAGAAGGTCGCCCAGTGCCTTGTAAACTGCCGGCCGCTCACCTTCCGGCAGAGATTCAATCTTGTTGGAAAGTGCCTCGCGGGCATAACTTTCGTCACCCTGGGCCATGGCAAGCTGGCTCATCGCAAGGCGAATCTCAGATCGATCACCTGCAGTCTCGCGGCATTTTTCCAGAGTTTTGCGAGCCTCAGCGAAATTGCCTGATCTTGAAAGGCCTGAGGCCCAGGCGATCCACAGTGGGATATTATTTGGCTGCTTCCTGGCTGATTCAGCCAGCGATGTCACAGCATCAGCCAGATTTGAGCGGGCCGCTACAAAATCGGCTTTGAAAATGGCCAGGCCGGGGTCGTTCGGGGCAACTTCCTCCAGCTTTCTTATGATACGCTCAATAATGCCATAATCTCTTTGTGCCATTGGCCTTGCAAGTTGTGAACGCCACACCATCCGAGCCTGTGCCAGAAGCAGGGTCGGGTCGCCGGGCATGTCGGTCAGGCCCTGGCTCAGTTCATTTATGGCATTATCAAGATTGCCGTTGGCTGAAGCCTGCTCGGCAAGCGCCAGCCATGGTGTCGCCCAGCGATTCGCTGATTTTGCGGCCCGGCGGTAGGCGTCGGTGGCCTGAACGGCGTTACCCTTGGCCTGATAGCACTGGCCCAGCATGAAATTGGCCTGCGGAATGAGCGATGCCGCCACCTTGGAGCGAATCGCCTCAAACTGTGTAATTGCCGGGTCAAACTGCCCCTGGCGCATCAGTCGGACGGCATCAAGCATCATAGATTCTGGCGTTCCATCGGGAGTGCCCGAAAGACGCTTGAATTGCTCAATCAGCGGTTCAGCTTCGCTGATGCGGCCCAGATTCAAAAGCACAAAGGCAAGACGCCAGGTGGTTTCCGCATCGTTACCGCCAGAAAGCACCAGCCCCTGTCGCCATTCTTCCACGGCACGGTCGATCTTGTTCGATGTCATTTCTGCAAGACCACGCGCCAGACGCACTTCGGGACGATTGCGATCAGCTTCGGCAATCATGTCGATCTGCTGAATGGCACCCGGGTTATCTCCCGACAACCGAAGGGCTTCGGAGTAGGCCAGACGTGCGTTCATATTCTGCGGGGCCAGTTTCACGGCCTCTTTGGCGTCGGCTATGGCCTTGTCAAGCAGGTTGTTTTCTATAAAGAGCTTATAGCGGGTCAGACGCACTTCCAGCGACTTCGGGTGCAGGCTGACGATGCGTTCCAGTATCTCGTTGCTCTTGGCCAGCGACTCTTCCTTCGATAGCCCTGATCGCGTGTTATAAACCATTGCCAGATCAAGAGCTGTAGCTATATCTGAAGGGTCGGCCGCCCATGCCAGTTCCAGTTGCCGCACCACTTCCTGCGAGTTCTTCTGATCAGTGCCAAGGTTGTCGCTCATGTAAAGAGCCAGGGCCAACATGCGGTGAGTGGCTGCGTCGCCTGGTTCGCCTTTGCCCGGAATGGCGTTCACGGCATCGCCCAGGATTTCTCGGGCCTGCGTTATCACTGTCTGATATTTGCCCATTCGCAGGTTCAGCTCGACACTCCGCCGCTTCATCGGCAATGTAGCCTTGCTGCCCAGAGCCCGGATCGCCTGTTCGTTCACCTGCAGGGCATCGCCCGCAAGCTCGGGCGTAACTGCCGTGGCTGTCAGAATCTCGGCCTTCAGAGTCAGGCCATCGGAAGAATTCGGAACCTGTTCCAGATAGCGGTTGATATAGGTCAGAGCCCGGGCGGCATCCTTTTTCTCGTAGTACTCCCGGGCCTGCTTCAGCAGGGTTGATCGCTGGGTGGTTGTCTGCCAGTACCGAAGCGCGACGATTCCTGGTACGGTCACGCCCAGAATGAGACAGAGAAGAATCAGCCCTTTGACGTTTAAACGTCTATGCTGTCGTGGCTTACTGCTTTTGTCAGTCTCGGCTTTTGGCGTCGGGCTGGGATTCTTGGAACTCATCGGCCAGAAACCTCTGAAAATATACGGCAAATATATGCCAGGCAATTAGTTAGAGATATTGCCTGGCAGGGTCGCACCATGATTCACAAAAAGGCGTTGTCGGTGATGCGGATTCTCGCTTGATTGACAGCCACGTATAGACTTTGGCTATCAGTCATGATACGACCTCCCTTGGTATTCTACGACTTAAATCCGGAATATGACTAGTGAAGGCCAAAATATGTTGCTTCGAACCACCAACATTATCTGGAACCAAACTTGCTGGTAATATTTAAGTCTATTGAATATATATACTTATATGGTCAGTTCTGGTTTTCTTCGTTTTTGCCGGCATTGTTGCGGAAGTCGTCAACCGCTTCGTTAAATTCTTTCTCAGGCGGTATTTGGCTGGTGTCAGGCGCGGTTGCTGATTTGGCCTTTTTGGGCACGAGGCGAACTTTGTCCCTGAGAATTTCGAGTTTTTCGATTTTCTTCAGCAGATTCACTGTGTCGGTATTGTTATTTACGTCGCGTGCCAGATTCTCTTTGCCAAGTTGGGCCATCACTTTAGCATCAACTTCCTTGCCGTTGCCGGCCGTCAGCTTTTTCAGGTGAACATCGAGCAGACCCTGGGACGTGATTTCGGCCGTCAATTCCACCTCGCCATTGATATATTTGCCACGCAACTTTTGGAACTGGGAGGTGAACCTGTCCAGCGGAATGGAGACTTCGCCCTTGATCAGATCGGGCTCGAAGTCAATATAGAGCATGCCCTTAAGTTCGGGCTTGCTGTTCAGTAGCTGGTTGATTTCCGTTTCAGTCAGTTCAAGTGCTTCAGTGGGTGGGTTTTCCGTTTTCATCGCCTCGCTGTATTCTTCCAGCCTTTTCTGCAGGGCAGTAATTTCATCTTCCCTGGCATCAGGCACTTCTGGAAATTTGCGAGGACTATCTTCTGCGATGCTGGCTACAGCATTAACAACCTGCCGCACCCCCAGAAAGACCATTAATCCGCCACCACCGACCATTAAAAAAAGGCCCAGCACGGAAAAAAGGCAGCCATAAAAGAAGCAGCCACGGCCGCCGTTTTTGCGTTCGGCACTGCTGCCCAGGTTGCTTACCGGGGTGCTGTCGGGTGGTGCGTTGTTCATTGGCCGGCCTTTGGTGAGTCGATCTGGATGCCCGGAAACCAAGTCTATGATCTTATTCTAAGGTCACCCGATAAATATTTCGAATTTTTTCGAAAATTCACCGGGTCGTGAATAAACCCAGATGTCCGGATTTTTGCCGACCACTAATTTTTCGGAATTGGCGGCGGCCGGTTGGTGTCAGTTACTTGTCGATTGACACCTGAAGTCTGACTTTGACTGACCGATTCGGCTTTTGAGGCTGAAGATGGAGTTTTGGCTTCGGAAGGAGCACTTTTGACGGCTGAATGGTGTCCAGTCGGACCAACATGACCTTTTTCAGGCCTTCTGACATTTTCACTGCTCGCATTAACAGCTCCTTTTCCGACAGGTCGTTTTCCGATGGAAATCTGCTGGGCCCAGGTCGTATTCTCTCTGGTAGTTGCGGCATGGTCGGTGCTGCCAGATTCACCAAGAATTGAGGCGGCTTTTTTGATTAAGACCTGATTTTCGCGTTCCTGTTTTTCCCGTTCCTGCTGTCGCCGCCGTTCCCACTTGGCCATTGAAATCCGCTTCATCTCTTCAATGAATTCGGGAATGGGGCCACGAGGATCGTTGGCTAAGACAGATGTCACAGGCACTTGACCCGGTTTGTTTGACGGGGTGGGGGGAGGCAACTTATCGACGAATTCAGAAGGTGTTTGCAGGGCAACAACTGGAATCTCTACAATGGTTTTTTCCGCGACAATGATTTCCGGTGTTGCCAGTGCTGCTGATGTATCGGCCGATTGTTCAGAACGGCTGCTGAAAGCACTGGCGGCTTCAGGGCCTGGAGTCTCTGGCCTTGGTGCCGCCGAATCAGGAATTGGTTTTTCAGAATTGATGACTTGCGAATTTGCCGGTTCCGGCTGGTTAACGATGGTTGGTAAAGTCTTGGCCAGCGGCATTCTCAGGTCGAGGAAGTCGGTGGGCGTGTAATTGCTTTGATCTTCATGAGAATGGGTGCGGATCTGGCTCATTTCAAGCCTTGAGGATTCGGCCTGAACTTTGGAGAGCCGCTGTCGTATCTGGCGATGGAGCGAGGAGACTGAGGAACGACCGAACGAGAAATGCTCAGAGGCAGAAGCGATCTGATCAGCCAGCAACCTGAACTTTTCAAGTTTAAGGTTATTGATTTTCTGCCATTTCTCGGTCTGGATCCGCAACAGTTCGCCAAGTTCCTTACGGGCCTCAATCTCAGTGACCGGAGCGTTCAGATAATAGTCGAAACGACGCAGGGAATTGCTGTCGCAGAGCATGCGTGAGTATTGCATCCAGCTTTCGACAGCCGCCCGGCGGTCCTTCTGCATGCAGATGTAGCGGGTCATGAGCCAGCGGGCATTAAGGTTGATGTATTGAAAGCGTGGGTCGTGGCCCTCAATCATGACAATGTCGATCATGCGTTCCAGCGAAGGGCCGGTGGAAGTCATAAGATCTTCATAGAGGCCATACCATGTATTAAAGATAAAATTGGTACCAAAATGAGTTCCAATAAGCAGGCAAAGACCAAACTGGGGGTTCTTGCGCCACGATTTATGGCTTTCCTCGAATGATTTCATGGCCTCGCGATTGAGAATGAGAGTTACCTGGTCACGCATGATCGCAGAGAGAGCCTGTTCACGCGATTGCAACTCTTTAAATTCGGTTGCGCTGCTTTCCAGGCGGGTCGCAATGTAGTTTTGCATGATCTGGTTTTCCATGACGATCTACATCTCTCCCTTTAGACCCTTGAACCAACCTGTGCCACCACTCCCCAAAAGCACAAAATCCTACATAAGGGAGATTCGGCCGATTTCTAATGTCCCGATCATAAAACAGAAGTAAAAAATGGCAATGAGTTGTCAATATGTAATGAAAATACTGAATTCATAATTTGGGTAATATTTTACATGATCTTTTAAAGGTGATTTATACATATTAAAGTAAAATGGAGATGAGTGTGGGTGAAAGGTCATCAGTTTATTGCAGATAAACGTCGTTGAATTACTTATTAAAAGAAATGGAGGCCCGGACTTGGTCACAGGCCTCCATCCCCTTCTCCAATCCCGTATCCCATCTCGAGGATCGCATCTTTTATATCGGGATATGTGATCCTTGATCTACACTATTTCTTGTTAATACTGGCATAAACCGGCTATAAAATATTTTTAGGCCTGATTAGATGTTCTTTGAAAAGCAATTGTGGGTAATAAAAAAGCCCTGGATCATAATCCAGGGCTGAATGCAAAGGTAAGATTGAGTTGAAGGGTCAGACTTTGCGGCGGCGGCGATAGGCCATGTAGCCGAAGCCGAGGGCGGCCTGAGCCATAAGGGCAACACTGGCTGGCTCGGGAACGGCGGTTGTGCCCCAGCGAATCTGGGCGACGCCGAAGCCGCCGGTGAAGCCACCGGGAGCCACGATGGTGGCACGGATGAATGGATTTGAGTTCGAGGTGGCTGCAAAGAGCAGTGCACCGGCACCGGTTGCAACATTCAGCTGATTGGCATCGACAGCGCGGGCGATTGATCCGACCAGGTTGTTCGAAGCGTCAAAGAAATTGACGGTGAATGTTGTGGTGATCGGGTTCGAGGGGCTGCCCTGAACTTCGAAGCCGAAGGTGTTCTGCGGTGTGGCCAGCGAAAGGGTGACGCTGGTTGTGCTGCCGCCTGTGATCAGTTGCTCGGGCTGGCTGGTTTCGGTGTTGGGTGGTGAACCCCAGAAGCTGTAGCCAAGAGGGATGCCTACAGTCCACTTGGTCAGCAGGGTATTTGACGTAATGGTCTGGGCACCCTGAGTGAAGCTGGTGCCTGAGGACCCGCTGGAGATGCCGGTCATGTTCAGCACGGTGGTGCTTGATGTGTAAGCGGAATCAGGCTGACTGATCGAAGTAAAATCCGCAGAGGCAGATGTTGCAAAAACAGACAGGACTGTTAAGCAGACCAGTAATTTAAGTGGTCGAAGGAGAAACATTGCAGCATACCCTTGCATTCATGGTAGTTGGTTGCGGGAAAGCAACCGAATATGAACAATCTTTGCATAAAATACCTCAACCGGATGACATCAGTCAATGAATATCTGGTGATAAATGCCAGAAAAACTCACGGTGTTCACATTAATCAACAATATTAATTAAGAATCTGTTTCAATGGCTTAAAAATGCTGACAACCGGCTCATTTGATCGGTCCATGACTGTTTTCTCAAAACATCACCCACTTTACGGGCACTGTTTTGAAACACCAAAGGTGAGGTAAGCCACTGCGAAAGACTATTTGTAACATGTTCGCAGATATTGACATCCGGCAATGTGAACAAATTGTTGCACTGGCTGTCGACAATTGGAAGGCGTTCTGAAACGCCAGCCGAGCGACTGACAAGTACTGGCAAACCACGACAGAGTGCCTCGTGCACACCAAGGCCATAAGCCTCGTAACGTGTTGGGCTTATAAGAATATCGCCGGCTGCGAGAACTTGTGGTACATCAGAGCGGAAGCCGAGAAACCGGATTGAATCAGATTCAACAAAGTGGGCTGCTTTCTGCCGGTATTCTTCAAGGCCAGCGCCGGCTCCGACAACCAGCAGAAGCGGGTTGGCGGCACCATGTCGGGCTACCATCTGCGACCAGGCTTTGAAAAGAATGTCGAAACCCTTACGGGCATCGCCCAGCGAGCCGACAAAGACGGCAGTGGGGCGGTCTGACAAAATATTCAGACCAGAACGTGCAGCTTTGCGCTCTTCAGGAGTGATTTGTTTGAAAATGTTCGTGTCTATGCCGTAATAGACCACCTGAATTTTTGATTCAGGCACTTGATAGAACTGGTTAAGCTGCCGGGCAGTCAGGTGGCTATTGGCAATGAGCAGCGGGGCCTGCTCAAAGGCCTGACGTTCCTGGCGCAGGAATGCCTTCCAGGCCAGGTGGTTTTTAATGTGCCTTGGCAAGCTGGGGCGACAGGTTCCGGCGGAGTCGCCAGGGTTCCAGGCGGCATGCACATAGTGAACCCAATTGGCTGAAACGAGTGGGCTGCGGCAGTTACCGCCATTAACAACAAGTATTGAATCAGATATATCTTGCGCGAGCCTGCGGCCGGCCTTTTCGAGCAGTGGTCCGGCCAGCCAGTAGCTGCCCAGGGGCTTGGGAACCCGGTGGAAGCTGATACGTGGATGGGTGGCCAGGCCGGAATCGGCCCGATGAGCGACCAGGTGGACGTGGCTTGCCACCTGGGGATTTTCTGCGAGAAATTCAGCCAGGGCCAGGTTGGCTCTGTCCATGCCACCGGTGCGGACAAAGTCGCCGGTCACGATGATGACCGGCCGAGGCCTGGTGTTCAAGGTTGAAGGCCTGATTTCAGGGGGTCAGGGCTTTTGGTCATCCGGCTTTTTTTTGGCTTTAAGGCCTGTGGCCGCCATGATGTAATCGTTAGGGTTGGTGGGCACGCGAGTGCTTTTAGTGCGTTTTTCAGGTGATTCTGCCTTGACTGGCTTGATGCCGCCGACACGGGCATCAGCGTTATCAAGTTCATCAGGCACAAGGAGATAATCAAGCACCTTGAGTTCGATGAAGATCAGAATCAGGGCCAGTGGCATCATGAGATAGCCGGCACCGTCGTGGGTGAAGTCATCAGGTTCCCAGCCGAGGATTTTGGAGAATTTGTCAACAAATTCAGGCATCTGGAAGAAGAAGGCGGTGACGGTGATGCGAATGACGTTTGAGAAGATGGCGATGGGCACGATCGACAGCATGAGGATAATTTTATCGAGCAGCGGCCGCTTGCAGAGGATCGCCGTGGCGGTGATGAGCGTGGCGAACGAAAGCAGCATTGAGAGGCCATTACAGGCGCGAGCCACTTCAAGCGGTTTGCCGTCGCCCACGAGAATGACATTGCCTTCATTAATGGCGGGTAGCCCGGTGGCCTGAAGCAGGAAGATGCTGCCGGTGGTGGCAATGGTTTGCAGGGGAGTTGAGAGAATGGCGTTAATGATGGGCGGCAGGGGAATCATGAAGCCGAGGAAGAGCGTGGACGGCAGGCTCCACCAGAAGAAGTGCCAACCGCCAACGGCCAGGGCCAGTGCGGCCACGGTGGCAGGGATGGTCATTTCTTCGACCCACATCAAATTGCGCTGATGCAGGGGAATTCTTGTCCAGAGCATGAACAGGAGAGGCAGGAAGAGATACCAGCGGGGCTTGATGCGTGAGAGATCAAGCAGTTCGCGTCGCTCCCACATGATGTAAAGCGAGATGGGGATGACGAAGAAGCCGTGAGAATAGTTGGGGTCTTTGCTCCATTTGTCGATCAGGCCGCGAAAGTTCGGCAGATACGACGCCACCATGACGAGCATGACCACGACGGAGAGGGCAACAGAGGCCGGGTCGGAGAATAGCCGGGCTGGCTGCTGCTGACTGACGGGCTGGCTTGGAGAGGCGGTGGCCATGGCTTGCTGGAGACCTGTAATTCAGGAATAAAAGGGAGTCAGGCCGGTTCTGGGTGAATGACAATCGGCTCAACATCTGTCACATCGTCGTCGCCGGCGACTGGCGAGGGGGTTGTGTCGTCGCTGCTGTCGTCGTCAGAATCTGACATGTCGTTGCCATAGCCATAGCCATAACCGTAGCCATAGCCATAGCTGCCATAATTCGACGACGCATTGCGCACGCCATTGACAACGGCACCCAGCACGGGCACGTTAAGCTGCTTGAGCCGCTTATAGGCGCGCTGCACAAGCTGGAAGCGGCTGGCGTCGTATCGCACGGCCAGAATGATGCCATTGACCCAGCGGCCCAGCAGAAGGGCATCAGGCACGGGCAGCACGGGGGCGGTGTCAACAATGACAATGTCGTAATTTTCTTTAAGCTGGCTCAGGACTTTGCCCAGTCGCGACCCTTCCAGAATACGGCTTGGGTCGGCAGAAATGGCCCCTGCGGGCAGCAGGTGGAAGCCGCCGCCATCGCCGATTCGGATCAGGCAGTCTTCGAGCCGGGCTTTGTTTTTCAGCACTTCCATCAGGCCCTTCTGGCCCTCGGCTTCCAGGGTACGAGTGAGGGTGGGGTTTCGCAGGTCGCCATCAACCACCACGGTGGAAAGGCCGGCATTGGCGCAGCGGCCGGCTAGCTGGGCTGAGAGGGTGGTTTTGCCCTCGCCCCCGAAGGCACTGGTGATAAGCACTGACTGGCGAATCTTCTGGCCATTGGTTTCGGCATTGGCGCAGATGGCCACGCGCAGGTGGTCGATGGACTGAATATATTCGACAAGCTGCCGTCGGAGGCGGGTTTCATCAACACCGCCCATAATCCTGCGTGCCGATTTGGGGTTGGGCAGCGGCGGCACCACGCCCAGCACTTCAAGACGTGCCCGGTGGATGAGGTCGTCGGGGTTTGAGATTCGGCCCGATCGCACTTCAACCAGCACACACAGGCCGGCAACAGCCAGAAACATGCCGATGGGGGCGACAGCCATAATTTTCCAGCGTTTGTCGTTGGAAGGCAGACCGATCGGCCGTGCGGTTTGAATCAGGCTGATCTGGCTTTGGCCCTGGCTTTCAAACTGAAGCTGTTCAAGGGCCCGCTGCACGCTGTCGAGAATGGATTCAGACCGGGCCAGGTCAGCGCGGCGGAAGGCCAGCTGCAATTCCTTGGATTCATTATTGCCCAGGGTCAGCTTGCTTTCTTCCAGCCGCTTTCTCAGGTTCTGCTCGCGGACGAGAAGGTCCTGATAATCGTTTTCAGCGTTGCGCAGTTCACGTTCAAGGGTCGATGTCGATTGCCCGGCGCCCTGGTCGGCCAGTTGTTTTTCAAGAATGCCGCGGCGGTTTTCCCAGAGTTGTTTGATCTTGGCCTGAATGTCGTCGATACGTTCGTTAATGGTGCGATGGGCGGCATCAGGGGCACGAGAAATTCGGTTGAGCTTGTCGAGCTGGTCCTTGGCGTCGTCAAGTTCATCAGCGAGGCGTGCGACCGAGGGGTCAGCGTAGAAGGCTTCGACCACAGCTTCCTGCAGGTTCTGACGTTGCGAGAAAACGGGGGGCTGTGAGAGTTCGCCGCGCAGACGCTCTACCTTGCTTTCGGCTGATATGCGGTCGAATTCAATGCTGCTGAGCGATTCGCTCATGCGGTCATATTCGGCCAGGTCAACACGGGTGCGGTCCTTGATCAGTTCGGGGTCGGCCGCGCCCAGTTCGGTGCCTAACAGCTGAATGTTGCGGCGCAGGTCTTCCACTTCCTTCTGGCGTTTTTCCAGCTCTCGGGTCAGCTTGCCAATCTGGGTGGTGGTTGTTTCGTTGGCCCAGCGGCCAGCCTGTTTCAGATAGCTGTTGACAACAGCGTTAACAATCTCGGTGGTGCTGTCGGCACTGGCTCCGACCATTTGCACTTCGATCAGTTCGCTGTCAAGACGGTCGATAACGGCCAGTTTCTTCTCAATGACATATTCAGGCGAGGGGCTCTCTTCAATTTCCGGCAGGCGGACAATTTCAGGGTGTTCCGAAACGGCGTCGGAAAGGACGTCGGGTGCCTTGATAAGCTGCATGTGGGTGCGCTTGATCTGCTGCACCGGCAGTGTGTTCATCGACGACCCGAAGATATTGGCCTTGGGCGGTTCGACACGCAGAAGGGCATAGGAGAGATAGGTTGGCTTGACCTTGGTGAAGGCCAGACCCATGAGGCCGGCTGATCCGATGATCCAGAGCGTGGCGGCCTGCCACCAGTGCCGGCGGATGGCGCGCCAGATGACACCCAGGCCAATACCGCCGGAGTTCTGGTTTTCCGCTGAGTCGTAAGCCGGTTCGTTCCACGAGACGGCGCCAAGAGCGCCATGGCCCTGTGCCCTGGCATGTGCGGGCAGTTGGCTGGCATGGTGGTGTTGGCCTGGGTCGCCGTGATTATTCATTTTCGAACTTTCAACCAAGTTACCTGGGTGCCCCTGGATATGGACATTTATGACTTTGACGGTATTGAACCGGTCTCGGCCGGTGTGTTGCCTGTGGTGGTCAGGCTGTTGCCGCCCAGCTTATTTTCAAAGATGGGCATGAGTCTTGAAAGAAAATCTTCGCACGGGTTGGCGGCATTGGCTCGGCCGTCGGCTGACTCGGTGGGGGCCAGAGACCGCGCCACCTGAATTTTGAACATGCCGGGCAGGCGACCAAAAACGGAAGGCTGGCCAATCTCGGTGGCATAGGTGTCGCTGTATCGCCAGGTGTAATAAACCTGCTGGCGGTCGGCCAGACCCCCTTCCCCGCGCTGGAAGACAAGATGCTTGAGACTGACATTCCGGCTGTCTTTATCCTGCTTGAAGCCAATCGGGCGCAGGTCGCCGCCGCCGATCAGTTTATATCCTGCACCGGGGTAGCAGGCATCAGGCTTGTGATAGCCCATGTCAGCGGCCGGGCCATAAAGCATGAGTAGTTCAAGCACGGCACCTGTCTGGGAATTGGTATATCGGCGCATGATGTAATCAGTGCTGCCGGTTTTTCGTGCAATGAAGGGGTCAAGCTCTTCATCCTTGCCGACCCAGGGTCCAAGTGTGCCAGGCACTTCACTCAGCTTGAAGGGGCTGAATCGGGTGGAATCAATTTTGGCGGCGACGGCGGCTTCCATCTGGTGGCGAAGCACAGCCGACCCGACCAGAAGAGCAATGGCCAGCAGAGCCTTGGGCAGAACACTGACAAAAGCAGAATGATGAGCGGTGGCCGCCGGGGGCATGTGCTCAGGTTCTTGGGTCGCTGATTCTGCGTTCACAGGGTCGGCCTCATCCCGTGGGTCATCTCTGCTTCAGGCGGCGGCATTCTGAGAAGGTCTGACGGTCAGGCAAGGCTTGACGCAGAGGCTCAAAAAAACGGCCGGTACTGGGGGAAACATGCAACGGCTTTGCAATCAGCCACTGCATTATACCGTTATAAAGTCAGCCCGGTCAAACATCTGCGGTCATGTGGCACAGGGCCGCGCCTGGCAGAAATGTGGCCGGAAGAGGCACTCCGTAGAAACCGGAATGATGTGAACGGAAAAGGTACCAAACCGCTCATGTCTGAAATATAGTTTACCGAAGGGAATAATGATGACACATGAGGCTGATTTTTTTCGTCGGGGCTGATGTATTGCCCGGGTGTCCTGTTTATTTTTGGCAACTTTGCGTTACAACCGGAAGATGCGGCTGTGGGTGCAACTGGCAAAAAAACCGCTATGATCGTCAGTTTTTGAACTTTTCCGATCTTGCGGGTGTGGTTAATCTTGACGTGAACAGAGGTTCGGTACTACGATGGAATACTGCATGAGTGCATGCATCCAATTGAGCGATTTCTGAGTTGACTCAGGGTGGCTTGTGTGGCTTGGCGCGAAAGGGGCTGTTCGCTGCTGAAGCACTTTGGGTGAATGAACTTGGGAACAGAGGTCAAAAGCACGTTTTAACAAGTGGCTGCAGCCCGGGTCTGAGCGTCGAGAAGACTGGTCGGTCTCCGCGAGATATATCGATTGTATTGATCGGGTAATTTCAGGGTGACTGGGAAGTTCTTGACAGAGAGGGCCTGGGGGTACATGGTTGCCATGAAGCCACGTTCTTTTCGAGCACGGGGTGTCTTACGGGGCGTAGGGCAACCGGTGTCAGTTTTCGAAAAGCACGGGTGCGGCGCGGGTTGGTATCCGGGTAGAATCCTGTAACGGAACTGACTTGCCAACACTTGTGACCCGACGTGCAGAATCAAGCTGAAATTTAGCGACGAGGTCAGATGCCATGCGCTTGGAACCGAACGGTGAGAAGCCTCAGGGTGGTCAGGGCTGGACTCGGATCCGCGCGAGGGAACGCCGCGAGAGAATCCAGATTAAAGAGTCGCAGAGGACGCGACGCCGTGTAAGTCTCGAATCGCTTCAGCCAGAGGCCCTGGAGGAGCGACAACTGCTGGCCACGCTGCCGGCCCCGTTGAAGCCAAGCGAGCTTCAGAACATGTTCGACCCGAATACCGGCACTTATCCATTTGCCGGGATTCAGAACGTCTACAGTCCAACGGCTCTTATTGGCTCTACCGTAAGAAATGGCACGGCCATTACGATTGCCAATGGAGAGGCCTCGACAAACGTCAGTAGTCCGATTCTCAGTGTTGACCCACTGAATCCTGATCATCAGGTAGTAGTGGCCCAGTTAAATCAGGTTCCGCTATTTGGTTCTCCGACGGCCAGACCTGTCCGCACCATTGGTTATGTCACACAGAACGGTGGCACCTCGTGGACGCCACTTAATCTACCCGGGCCTCAGTCTGACCCAACCGTGACAAGTGCACCGATTCCGAATCTTTACGTTCAGGACATTTCGGTTGCATTCGACCGTTCTGGCAACATTCACGTTGTACAGTCGCAGACGAACAACCCTACCGGTTATGGTAATGCGGGCTATCTGCAATATCGCAAGTTCGACCCAGTCGGCAATATTCTTCTGGGTGGTGCGACATCAGCCGCCGCGAATATTTATTCGTGGAATCGAACCATTACCACTCCTGATCAGTCGCAGCAGCCTTCGTGGATCAAGCCATATATAGCTGTTGACTCGAACCCGACGACGTTCACCGACCCTGTGACGGGCCAGACCCAGAACGACCCGAACAGCGGCGCTGTTTACATTGGATTTGTGCAGCAGATTCCAGGCACGGCTGCACCTTTGCCTGCGCTGCAGATTCGAGCGATTACTTCGCTTGATGGTGGTGCTTCGTTCTTCACCACACCGCCTACGACAACAAACAATCAGCTTATCGGCACGCTGGCCACGCATGACGGTGCCACACAAACCAGCATGCCACGAATCTCCATGGCTGTTGGGCCTGGTGGTGGGCTGACCCCTGGATCAGTGACATTTGTCTGGGATGATTATACCAGCGCTACAGGCAGTAACACCAACCAGAGTACCATTCGCGCGGCCACTTATGCGCCCAGTGCTCTTTCGGTGACGGGTCTGGCGGTTGTCAGGCCTGCTGCTCTTATCGCACGCTCGTCACTTGCGGGTGCCAACGCGGCCGGACAATACCCGCTTGGCACGAACATTACAGCCCAGGGTATTGGTCCTGCGCCTTCAATTGCCATTGACAATACACTCGGGTCATTCAGCCCGAACAAGGGCAAGATTTACGTTACGTATGTCGATCGTGATTTCCAGGCTGGTGTTGATAATGGCACTGGCAACGGAAACCCGCTTGATAATACCGATATTTACATGGTGGTTTATGATCCGGCCATTAGTACCTGGACCGGGCCATTTCTTGTTAACGACGACCTCGCCGAGGCCGATGGCTATTCGGGTGCTCAATATGTTGATTCGCCCACTGGTCGTGTTCTGCGTAATGGCTTACCAGTAACGGCATATGGTGGCCGACCCCAGTTTTTGCCGGCCGTTGCTGTTGATCAGTACACCGGCACGGTGGGGGTGAGCTATCTTGATACCCGTTATGACTCCTCGCGTATTCGCGTTGTTAACAGCGTGCAGACTTCCATCGATGGTGGCGTGACCTATTCACGCGCAAATAACGCCAATCTGGAAGCCAGCCCTACAGATGTGATCACCGGCGATACGGTTTTTGACATACCTGTACCTGACAACCAGGGTGCAGCCAACCCGGTGCGTGATGCGACCTGGGGTTTTGGCGTACGATCGTCGATCCAGATGTTCGCAGGCCAGATATTCCCGGCATGGTCGTTTAATTACAATGCCGGCTATGTTTACGGCAACGGCAACACGGGCCTGATTCGTGGTAATGTGGCGATTGGCCGCATGTACACATCAGCCGGCCCCCGAGTGATTGAAAGCACCATGGGTGCAGTGCGGAGCTGGCAGGCCGGCACGACGAACTTCAATAATACGTTCAATACCAGCGGTGTGCAGCAGGTGGATGGTTTTAGCTTCACCTTTGACCGCCCCGTCGTGATTAACAGCGTGACCGACTCACTGTTTCTGCCGTCGAATTTCTTGATTACCTATACGGATGTTAATGGCAATCAGTCGCAGATTCCGGTCACGAGCGTAATTCCTCTCGACCCCCAGGGTACAGGTAACGCTGAAGCCACCCAGTTCTTCGCCCAATTTGCGCCGCAGAGTGCTGTGGGCACCTACAGCTATTCGATCGGGCCCGGTAACATCCGTGACGCGATTCGCACGGTTGATGCCGGCGGTATTGTGAAAATCGGCAACCTGATGGATCAGGACAACATTCCTGACCGCATTGTGGGTGTTGACACCAGCTATGCCACGCCTGCGCCGCTGAACCCGCTTGTGCCGGGTTCACCACCTTACGACAACGCCACACTGCCCCTGATTGTGAGCGGCCCATATGTGACTGGCAGCCAACTTGGCCGCTACAACGATGGCGATAAAACCCAGCCGGTGATCTGGACTCCGACAAGCACGGGCGAGTTGTTGGCGCTGAATGTCAATCCGAGCCAGATCAATTTCATGGCCCAGTTTATTGATGTGACATTCGACCGGAATATGGACGCTACCACGTTCTCCACGGCCGACATTCTGGAGATGCGTGGTCCGGCTGGGCTGATTGATCCTTCGGCATTCACCATTACACCGAATCCGAATGGTACGGATCCTGACGCCGCTTTCCCGCGTACTTATCGTATCGAATTCCCGAACCAGCGTGTTTCCGGTCAATATTCACTGGTGCTGGGCGCTAATATCGCCTCGAGCACTGGCGATTTGATGGACTCGAACCGGAACGCCGGTCTTTATGTATTGCGTGGCGCGAGCCCCAGCGGGCCGACTGTGACGCAGACGTATAACACAGGTACAACGGCGGCTATCGCGGCCGCGACAATTGACTCAGGTACGCTTGTTGTCACGCCAAGTGTCAACCGTCTCAAATTGACGGTGGGCGACAGCTTCCTTATCAACCAGTTTGCCAATATCAAGATTAATGTCACGTTCCCTAAAGATACGGATCTGACGGGCTATCTGGTGGCACCTGATGGTTCGCGCACCCTGCTCTTCTCGGGTGTGGGCCAGGCGGGTACTGGTGCGAACTTTACCGAAACAGTTTTTGACGACACCGCCCAGACACCGATTCAAAACGGTGGCTCGCCGTTCTTCGGCCGGTTCAAGCCGCAGCAGTCGCTACTAAATAACCTGCTGGGCATCAATGCCAAGGGCGACTGGTATCTTGAGATTGAAAATAAGGGCCTTCTGGTCGGTACGATCAATTCCCTTACGCTGAATCTGGGCGAGCAGATCCCTGAAACGGGCCTGGGCGAGCCGGTGGCCGATCGCTCAACGCTTGATTTCCGCATCTTCACGATGAATGTGGATAACTCGCTTTCTGCCGACCAGTGGGTGATGGTGGGCCCAGCGGGTATTAATAATGGGGCCCAGCCTGCTTCAACCATCAATCCTGAACTTGGTGGCACAACGTCTGACAGTGGTGCCGGCCGTGTTTCAACTGTTGCCCTTGACCCAAGCGACACATCGGGCAACACGGTTTACATCGGCGTCGGCACGGGTGGCGTTTTCAAAACCACCAACTTCCTGACGAATGACCCGCGCGGGCCAATCTGGCAGGACTTGACGGGCTTTGGGCCGACCAACAGCCTGAATTCGGGCACCATTGCGATCTTTGGCCGCAACAGTGATCCTGGCCAGTCCATTGTGCTGGTTGGCACGGGCGAGCCGGCAATGCTGAACCCCCCTTCTTATGGCCAGACTTACACGCCTAACACGGCAGCTGGCGTGGGTGTGCTGATTTCGCCCGATGGTGGTAGATCGTGGAAGATACTTGACAGCACGGTCAATTACGACTCAGCCGGCAATTACCTGCCGCTGACAAGCCCGCAGCGAGACCACCGCTTCCTGGGCACGACAATTCAGAAGATCGTGGTTGACCCTCGGCCGACGACAACGGGCGAAACGATCATTTACATGGCCGTTTACAACCCGGCCACACCATCAGCCAACGGTATCTGGAAGTCGATCAACACGGGTCGATCGTGGACACTGATGCGGGCTGGTGCCGCGACTGACATTGTGCTTGACCAGGCCTCGGGTGTGGTCAATGCGATTTCGAACCCGGCCGGTAACCTGCAAATCGGTTATGCTGCCTTCCAGGGTGAAGGTGTTTTCCTCACGAATAATCGTGGTGTGTCGTGGAGCCTGATGAACGGTGGAGTGGGCAAGCCACTCTGGCGCGATACGACTGCCGGCACACAGGCTGTGAATGTTACAAATAATCCTTCGCCGAATGGCGGTTTTGGTCGTATTCTGCTGACGAAGCCTGCCCTCACTGGAAATGCCACACAAGACCTGCTCTATTCAGGATGGGTTTATGCCGTGGTGGCCAACACGGGCAATAACGGCATTCAGGGCGTGTATGTCACCAAAGACTTCGGCCAGAACTGGACGAAGATCGAGATTCGTACGCTGCTGCCCGTAAGTGGTTCAGCCAACCGTGCCCAGCCGCAAAGCGGCACCACAGATACGCAGGATTATAATTTCGGCTTTAACGAGTCAGATTATGCCCTGTCGCTGACAATTGACCCCACAAATCCCAATGTAATTTATTTGGGTGGTGCTTTTGGCGGGATTGGCACGGGCCAGCCCGAGAGCATGATCCGGGTTGATATATCGCGCATGTCCGACGCCAACGCCTTCTTCATGGGCACTTATGGCGTGGATGGCGGTGCCATTACCCCGGCCACGAACAATATTATTGGCTTGGAAGACCCGACCAATACCGGTGTATCCACCTTCCCGCCGCCACCGCCATTCGACCCGCGGCTAAACGGAATCAGCACCTACACCAACATGTATCGTAACCCGTCGGGCCCACTGGTCGCCGACAGTACGATTAACGTCAAGAACTCGCTGACACTGGCCAATGCCGGCACAGGTGCGCGCTGGGTGCCAATGGGCAACAGCCCCTCGGATATTGCCCTGGGTGTGGCATTGCTGGGTAATTCACTGGCCACGCCTTTTGGCAGCAATTCTTATGGTGCCACCAGCCTGCAGCAACTGGTTACAACAGTTGATCCGCTGACGGGCCGCACCCGTGTGATTGCCGTGACCAATAACGGTATTTACAGCGGTGTTGACAAGGGCGACGGCACGCTGATCCGCTCAATCGGCAATCAGGTGAATAATAGCGGTGTTGATGGCAATGTGGCCCTGCCCACCGGCAGCCGCAATGGCAACCTGCAGACGGCCCAGATTTATGCTGTGGCCTCACAACAGTCAGATATTGCTGCCCAGGTTTCGGGTGCCCTGTTCTTTGCCCAGACGCAGCGTAATGGCTTCCCACAGTCAACGGTGAACATTCTCGACACGGGCAATGTCACCTGGGATGTGCCTCTCAATCCGCTGACGGGTCTGCCGGTTCAGCAACTTGGCGGAGGGTCTGATGTTCAGGCCAACCCCAACGGTGGTGTTTATGATGCCCAGGGCAACATCGACCCGACCAGCATGCTCTATCAGTGGGATTGGCCACAGGCCAGCCTGAACCAGACGACCAACTTCTTCCAGGTCGGCCAGAATTATGGCACGGGCGTGGGCCGCACGTTTGGTCTGTTTCAGACCAACCAGGGCAACTGGCCCGACCCCCAGTGGCCGATTCAGGACGGCTACAAGTTCGCCATTAACCCGATCAACAGCAATCAGCTTTTGATTGGTTCCAACGGCGGCCGCGTGTTTGCCACCACCAATAATGGCCAATACTGGCTGCCCGTAGCCGAGCCCGGCACGACCGGCAGCCGTGCATCAGCCCTGGCCTATGGTGCCCCACAAACGGCAGACTCATCGGCTGATACAAACTTTTATCTGTTTGTCGGAACAACCGGCGGCCGACTGCTGGTGACATACAACGGTGGTGGTACATGGCTTGATCGCACAAACGGGCTTGATGGTACACAGATCCAGCGGATTGTGCCGAACCCCGAGCGTAACAGCCGCGAAGCCTATGTCATTACCCAGCGGGGTATCTACTGGAAGGCTGACATGGCTGATGGCGCCACAGCCTTCACCAATATCACGGGTAATCTCTATTCACTCACGTCGAACGCTTATGGCGACGTGACGATGAACTTCAACCTGATGCAGGCTGCACAGAACCCACTGAATGGCCTGGTGGTTGACTGGCGATACCTGATTCCTGACAACCTGGCCAACCCGACGGGCCCGAATCACCCGATTCTTTACGTCGCCGGCAAGGCAGGTGTCTTCCGCTCAATGGATAAGGGCATCACCTGGGAGCAGTTCCCGCCAATTTCCGACGGTGCTTCGAAGGAAGGTGGCTATCTGCCGAACGTGATCGTGACGGATCTGGACATCGTCACGGGCAATATCGATCCTGCCACCGGCCGTGCCAATATGCGGGCCACGGTGATTGATCCTGCCACCGGCCAACCGACCACGGCAACAGGCCCGAACATTCTTTTGGCCAGCACCTGGGGCCGTGGTGCATATGCCATTCGCCTGTCGCCTGTGATCTTCCAGAAGTCGGTGGCCATGTCGGCCATAGATCCGAAGTATTCCACAGCGGGCATTAACCCGAATGGAATCGGTGGGTCTGATTCCGGCTTCATCGCCAATTCTGGCGTTGCCACCGTTGACCCGCTGGGCCGAACCACGGCTGATAACGGCGTGGTGGTGCTTGACCGCTTCACCAATATCCTTCAGCCTTACTTCAACGGCATTTCCGAGCAATCGGCCTTCGGTAACATCGTAACCGTCAACCTTTATGATCTGACAGCCTTCCAGCCTTCAGATTATGTTGATGGAAATATCCCTGTGGGTGCCCCGCTGATTGGCACCGGCACGACCGACGCCCGCGGCTTCTTCTCGGTGCAGGTCAATGCCGGCTACTTCAAGGCCGACGGTTCAACTGATGGTCTGAAAACCATTGGCCTGCAGGCGGTGAACCAGTCGAGCACCATTGGCAACATTGCGACGATCCAGTATCGTCTCGACACAACGCCAGAAGCAGCTCCGGCTCAACCCATCCTGCTGGATAACACCTCGCTGGATAACCCGCCGGATACCTACACTACCTTCAAGCAGCCCCGCATCACCATCAACGGCACGCAGACGATCTTCGCCCCCGTGCCCGGCGTGACCTTGCCCGTGCTGCCCGCTTTCGTGCGTCTCTATCGTGGTACGGTTGACCCGGCTAACTACTTCACTAATGCCGTGGCTTCCGGTGCGGTCACACCTGACGCCACCGACCCGACGAAGTACACCATTACCCTGCAGGACAAGGGCCTTGATCTCTCGCCCACCGGCCTGCCGGATGGTAATTACGACTACTATGCCGTGGCTTTTGATGCTTCGGGCAATCCATCTGGAGCCAGCCAGAAGCTGACAATTACGGTTGATACCACAGTGCCACTGGCACCGACCGGCATAACCCTGGTGAATAACACCGATGTTTATCCGGCCAACGGCCTGAGCGTGACCAACACGCCGCCGCCTACCCTGACAATTTCGGGAATTGAGCCCAAGCCAGGCTTCAAGACCTATGGCAACAAGGTCATTATTTATCGTGATGGTGTGCAGGTGACAACCTTCACGCCGCCACCGCCGGGCGACCGCGTGACGGGCACCAACACTTTTGTGACGCTGACCGACACCAACAACCTGGCTGATGGCGTGTATGTCTACACCGCTACCCAGACAGACCTTGCCGGCAATGTGAGCCCGCTTTCGGCCCCGCTGACGGTTGTCATCGACACCAAGGCCCCGACGGCCCCGACCGTTTCGGCCCTGTCGAATAACACGTCAAATGTGCCGCCGCTGCCGGGCACCAACACACCGCCGCCACAGCTTACCGTCACCGGCATTGATCAGTTCGCTGATACACTGCAGGTGCCTGCCGGCCAGCAGGGCGCCACGGTTTATCTCTATCGTGACGGTGTGCTTGTCAACACGGTCGCGGTTGTCAGCCCGAACACATCGGCTGTGATAGTTGACCCGACCTTCACCGGCCTGGCTGATGGCACTTATGTCTATACGGCCTCCCAGCGTGATGTCTCGGGCAACCTGAGCACCATCTCAAGTGGTTTCTCAATCATTGTCGACACCACATCGCCAGCTGCTCCGACCGGCCTGACGCTTGTCAGCGATACGGGTATCGCAGGTGACAACATCACCAATAACAACAAGCCGACATTCTCGGCCAACGGGCTTGACCAGAATGTTGGCACCACACCGATTCCAGTCGGTGCAGCCGGCGGCCCGACCCTGATTCTTTACCGCAACGGTGCCGAAGTGGCCCGCAAGGTGGTGACAGGCCAGGTCACAACCGACCAGATTCAAGACCCGGGCCCGGTTCCTGATGGTACCTATACCTACAGCGTGAACCAGATAGACGCCGTGGGCAATGTCTCGCCGGTTGGCGGGTCGATCTCGGTCACCATCGACACCACCACACCTGCCCAGCCTTCGGCTCCGGTGCTTTATCCGGCTGATGACTCAGGTGTGCCTGGCGATAACCTGACAAACGTGGTTCGGCCGCGGCTTCAGGGCCAGACAGTGGCTAACTACCTCGTCCGGTTCTATGAGATCATCAATGGTGTGCCCACGCTGATTGGTTCGAAGCGAGCCAACCCGCTCGGCAACAACTCGCCGCTGACCAACCCCGGCCAGTATCTCTTCCAGGTGCCAACTCCGCTAACAGACGGCCCGCACACATTCTTTGTGACCGTCGAAAATGTGGCCGGTACGGTGTCAGCACCAAGCCCGACACTGACGATCACGATTGACACCCGGATCCCGAATGTTCCGCCTCCGACGATCAATCTTGATCCGCGTGACGACTCGGCCTCGGTCGGCGATAATATCACCAATATCCGTCGACCCCGCTTCTACGGCAATGCCGAGAAGAACCAGGCGGTTGATCTGTTGATTAAGGACACCGCCAACCCACTGGCTACATTCGTGGTTTATGCCACCACAGTGGCCAATTCGACCAACACCTACAGCATCCAGGTGCCACCCGACAAACCATTGGCCGATGGTGTGTATATTGTCATGGCACAGGTTCGCACCGTGGCCGGCAATGTGGCCAATTCGAACCAGCTGACGCTGACAGTTGACGCCACGGCCCCGGCTGCCCCGCCTGCCCCGATGCTCAGGGAATCTGATGATACGGGCATTGCCGGCGATTATATTACCGCCAATCGACGCCCGACCTTTATCAGTTCGGCTCCAATCACTTCCTCGCCTGCCGGAACGCGTGTTGAACTGCTCAACAGCAAGGGCCAGATCATTGGTACCGGCGTTCTTGATGCCAGCGGGCAATATTCCATCCAACTGGCCCAGGCCCTTTATAACGGCTCTATCGGGATCAGTGCCCGTCTGATCGATGCCGCAGGCAATCGCAGTGGTTCTTCGCCTTCGATCCTGGTTACGATTATCACCGTACCTGACGATTACAATGGCGACGGCCGCTCAGATTACCCACTTTATGACCGCAGCACCAGTTCGCTGAAGGTTCTGCTTTCAAACAGCACCGATACGGCTCCGGTTTATGTCATGGCAACTTTCGCCGTGCCGGCTGCTGATCAGGTCATTCCGGTCTCGGGCGACTTCGACGGCGACGGCAAGTATGACCCGGCCATTTACAACCAGACCAAGGGTATCTTCCATCTTCAGATGACAACCTTTGGGAAGGCCGATCTTCAATTTGCCAATACCTCGGGTGGTGAACTGCCCTACCCGGCCGATTTCGACGGCGACGGAGCCACCGACTCGGCTATATATAACCCGGTCAATCAACTCTGGACGTATGTCCTCAGCACATCAACCGGTGTATTCACCAAACCATTCGGCGCACCGAATTCCGAACCACTGCCCGCCGATTACAGCGGCGACGGCAAGGCTGACTTTGGCGTGACCTATGTAAGCGATGGCAAACGCTATTTCGAATATCTTGATTCGGCCACCAATGCCCGGACAACCGTCCAGCTTGGCGGTGCCAATTCCATCCCGGTTCCAGCTGACTACAACCTCGACTTCAAGGCCGATGTTGCTGTGGCTGAACCCGTCAACGGCAAGATGATCTGGTCAATTCGCCAGGTTGATCCCGCTGACCCGACCCAGTTCATCACCGTGAATAAAGAATTCGGCCTGGCGACCGATGTGCCCACGCCCGATGACTATAACGGCGATGGAAAGGCCGAACTGGCTGTCTATACACCGATGGTTCAAGACCAGAACAACGCCAATGCTACTATCGGCGGCGTCTGGTCCTACCTCGACAGCTCGCTGACACCGCCTGTTACCGTTACCCGTAACTTCGGCATCACCGGCGGCGTGGCCGTGAACAGCCCGCTGCAGTTCCGCCTGGCTCCTGTGCCCGTGCCAAATGCTGGCGCCGGCGGCAATGCTGGCAACGCTGGTACTGGCTCAACCGGCGGCATCGGCGGCAATGGTGGTACTGGCTCAACTGGCGGAGTCGGCGGCAATGGTGGTGCTGGCACCGGCACGGGAACCTCGACGCCTCCGCCCGGCAACGGCGGACCAGCGGGCGGGTCAACCGGCTCCGGTTCTGGTGGAGCCTCTACTAACTTTGCCCCGTCAAGTGGCACTGGAACCGGAACGACCACGGGCAGTTCGACTACGAATCCGCCTGTCAAGCTCACAGCCGCCCAGCTGAGATCCGCCCGGCTTGCTGCCCAGAAAGCGGCTGCCGCTGCACGGCTTGCCGCCCAGAAGGCCGCTGCCGCCAAACGTGCTGCTGCACGGCTTGCTGCCAACACGAATGTTAAAAAATAAGATCAGTCGCCCCTTTACCGGGGCCTGATCATCAATCATCCGGCGTGACTGAAAAAACACCCTCTTCTGTCGCGCCGGTTATCGCTCGATGACCTCGACGCCCCCGGACTTTGTGAGTGCCCGCCCCAAAATGGCATTCATGAGGACCGGGGGCGATGTCATTTCACTTTGTTTATTCACTGTAAACCGCTTTGCCGTTATGATCTTTAAAATATTCCGACACACACCAAATCTTCGCCGGTCAGGATTCAGCATCATGAAATCGCTCTTTGGCCGCTTTCTCTGGCTTTTCTGCATCGCATCTGGCCTGAATTCGCTTTCAGCCGCCGACACGCCCAATATCATCCTGATTTATGCTGACGACCTCGGCTATGCCGATATTGGCTGCTTTGGCGGCTCCATCCCCACGCCAAATATCGACCGCATTGCCCGCGAAGGCGTGCGATTCACTGATTTCTATGTCGCCCAGGCAGTCTGTTCGGCCAGCCGCACGGCCCTTCTCACCGGCTGTCTGCCCAATCGCATTGGCATTCTGGGTGCCCTCGGGCCCAATTCCAATAATGGTATTAATGCCTCTGAGACCACCCTGGCCGAGGGCCTTAAAGACAAGGGCTATGCCACGGCCATCTTCGGCAAGTGGCACCTGGGCCACCACCCGCAGTTTCTGCCGACCAATCACGGCTTTGATGAATACTATGGCCTGCCCTATTCCAACGACATGTGGCCCCGCCACCCTTCCTCAAAGCCGGGTGCCTATCCAGCATTGCCGCTGGTTGAAGGCCTTTCGGTCATTGCCCGCAACCCTGATCAGTCGCTTCTGACCAACGCTTACACCGGCCGCGCCATCGACTTCATCAATCGGCACAAATCAGGCCCGTTCTTCGTCTATCTGCCGCACTCCATGCCGCATGTGCCGCTATTTGTCTCATCTGAAGGCAATGGGGCCACCGGCAAGGGCCTTCATGCTGATGTCATTGCCGAGATTGATCGCGGCATCGGCCGCATTCTTGACACACTGAAGGCTAATGGACTGGAAGAGAATACACTTGTCATTTTTACCAGTGATAATGGCCCGTGGCTTTCCTATGGCGACCATGCCGGCTCGGCCAGACCCCTGCGTGAAGGCAAAGGCACCACGTTTGATGGTGGCGTGCGTGTGCCCTTTGTGGCCAAATGGCCTCAGAGAATCAAGCCAGGCAGCGTGATCAACCAGCCCGCCATGACCATCGACATTCTGCCCACCATCATGACGATTGTCGATAACGCCTGGAAGCCCAGCCCCGATCGGCCCATTGACGGCCTGGACATTCGCCCCCTGCTCTTTGGCGATACCTCGGTGAAAACGCCGCACGAAGCCTTTTATTTCTACTGGGGCAACCAGCTTCAGGCCGTTCGTGTGGGCGACTGGAAACTGCATTTCCCGCACGAATATCAATCGATCGAAGGTCGCCCGCTGGCCACTGGCGGTAAGCCGGTAGGTTACACCAAAAAACAGACGGGGCTGGCCCTTTATAACCTTCGCAACGACATCGGCGAGACCGTCAACCTGATTGACAGGGAAGAATCGGTTGCCGAGCTGATCAAGGTCAGGGCCGACGAAATGCGGGCCCAACTGGGCGACACCAACACCGGCCAGAAGGGCTCGGCCGTGCGTGAGCCGGGCCGATTCAAGCCTGAAGCCGGGCAGTAATTGCAGAGTCAATCTATCATCATATGAACACCCAGCCGATCGACCTCAAAAAGCTCCGCGTTTTCCCGCTGGCTGAGCGCAAGAGCCTGACACAGGTCAGCGACATTCTGCTTGACCCTGACGCCCCGCCACCTGCTGTGCCTGATGACGTGGCCCGCACGCTTGACCGCTGCGCCGCTGATATCCGCTCGGCCCGGTCGCGTGGTGCGGCTGTCATACTCATTTATGGCGCCCATCTGCTGCGAAACGGCACAGCGCACATACTTGATCGCCTGATGGGCCGTGGCCTGCTTACGCATCTGGCCACCAATGGCGCGGGCACGATTCACGACTGGGAATATGCCTGGCTGGGCCGATCAACCGAATCTGTGCGTGAAAATGTCGCCACCGGCACCTTTGGCACGTGGGACGAAACCGGCCGCAATATTCACCTGGCCCTGATGGCCGGCGGCCTGCGTGGCGAAGGCTATGGCCAGGCTCTGGGCCGCTTTATCACCGAAGATGGCACCACCTTGCCATCGCCTGAAGAACTTGCCCGGCTGATTGCCGCCGAGCCTGCCAGCCTGCTGGTTCCGGCCCGGGCCGACCTGCTTCAGGCCATGGTTCAGCTTGAGATTCCCGCCGGACGTGTGAATGTGCGGCACCCGAACAAACATGCTTCAATTATTGCATCAGCATTTCAGCAAAAAACACCGATGACGGTGCACCCAGGCATTGGCTATGACATCATCACCTGCCACCCGATCTTCTCAGGAGCGGTGATTGGCCGGGCGGCGGGGCTTGATTTCCAGCTCTTTTCCGGTTCGGTTGAAAATCTCGATGGCGGCGTTGTGCTTTCCGTCGGGTCGGCGATCATGGGCCCGCAGGTCTTTGAAAAAAGCCTCTCCTGCGTGAATAACCTGCGATTGCAGGCCGGGCGGCCGATTGTCAGTGGCCACAGCATTTATGTGGTTGACATGCAGGACGGCGGCGGTTGGGACTGGACCACCGGCGAGCCGCCCAAAACCAACCCGGCCTATTATCTCCGCTTCTGCAAGAGCTATGCCCGCATGGGCGGCACCATGCACTATGCCCAGGCCGATAACGCCGCCTTTATCGCCGGCCTGCATGCCCGTCTGAAATAACAAAGTGATGATTCAAATAAAATGACACCCGAACGATTTCGCGAAATAACATCCCGGTACAATTCCCTGAAAATCGCAGTAATTGGCGATTTCTGTCTCGATCGTTATCTTGAGATTGATACCTCGCGAAATGAAATTTCCATTGAAACGGGTCTGCCGGTTTATAATGTAACGAATGTGCGTGCCCAGCCGGGCGGCGCGGGTACCATTGTAAATAATCTGGTGGCCCTGGGTGTCGGCACCATTTTACCTGTGTCATTCTGCGGCGACGACGGCGAAGGCTACGAGCTGCGCCGATCATTAAGCTGCTTGCCGGGGCTTGATCTGAGCCACTTCCTGACGACACCTCTGCGCCGCACGTTCACTTATTACAAGCCGCTTTTGATGCACCCGGGGCAGCCTCCCGAGGAGCTGAGCCGGCTTGACAGCAAGAATTGGACAAAAACACCTGCCGAAATTGAAATACAATTAGCCGAGTCGCTGCGCATGGTCGCCAGCCAGGCCGACGCCCTGATTTTTCTGGTTCAGGTAGATCAGCCGGAAACCGGCGTCATTACGCAGGGCCTTCTGAAGGTTGTTGATGAGATTTCACGCCAATATCCTGATAAACCAATGCTGGCCGACTCTCGCCAAAGCCTGAAAGGCTGGCCGCCGGTTTCTTACAAGATGAATGCCGCCGAATTGGCCGCACTACTGGGCCAGCAGGCTGAAATGCAACTGGATGAGATCGGCATGGCCGGAACGGAAATGGCCAAAAAGAACCATCGACCGGTATTCATTTCATTATCGGAAAAAGGCATTATGGCGGCTGCAAGTTCGGGCCAGGCCTTTCACACCCCTGCCCTGCCGCTGCGAGGACCCATTGATATTGTCGGCGCTGGCGACTGTGTCACGGCCAATCTGGCCTCGGCACTGGCTTCGACGGCAACTCTTCAGGAATCCATTGAAATTGCTGCCGCTGCATCAAGCCATGTGATACATCAGTTGGGTACCACCGGTACAGCGAATATTTATGAGATCAGGCTTTTGCTTGGTTTGTGATCGATCAATCGATCATTTCTTCAACCACTGATTTTGCAACATCAGGCAACCGCGATGCCGGCTTTCTCGGCCGTTGCATTTCCAGTTGCATTTGTGTAGCAAACGAATTATCGGGCCTGATAAACCGGCTGAAACCTTCTGTCGGCTCGACCGTTCCCACAGCAAAACAGGGTTCATCGCGGGTGACAATGACCGGCATATCATGTTCCAGCATCGCCGCCGCCGTGCCGCTCTTGCCAATCAGGCTCAGAGGCGAGGTTGCAATGCCATAATCAGCCGCATTCATCAGGGCCGAGACACTTTCCGCATCCATCCGGCCCAGCGCATGAAATGCAATCTCGTTCTGATATTTCACAACCATCGCCTGCCACACCGCCACACCACGCCCCTGGCTGCCTGCTGAAATAATCACGGGTTTTCGATTTAATCTTCTCGCAAAGGCAATAATCATCGGCAGAAGTGGTTCCGGCGACCATTCCGGATGAATCGAGCCAAAGATCAGAAATGCAATCACTCCCTGTTGATTTGCCAGCCATTCGTCTTTTTTCTCATTGACAGGGATATTGCCGAATAATGGCAGAACCGTGGCTTTATGGCCGATTCGCTCCAGCAGTCTGACATAAGCCGGATTACTCACATGAACGACATCAGGCCTGAGATGGGTCAGAAATCGCCGGTAATTCCATTGCTGAAGCATGCCGAGAAGATATGTTTTGAAATCGGCCGGGCGGCTGATGCCCGTCCAAAGTTCGTGCGACATCAGTTCAACAGCTCTTTTCCCTGCAATCCTGCGAATATCTCGCCCAATGGTCAGCGGCATTCCATATCGCCCGAAGCTGAAACAGACATATTGAAAACTTATAAAATCAGGATTAAACCGCTCAATCGTCTGGCGGACTGATTCAATTCGATCATTCCATTGCAATTCTCTGTTGATTTGATACTCGGAATTTTCGGGAAGAAATCGTATCCATTGGCCTGATTTCTGCATCAGGCCAATTAATAGAACCTCATGCCCCTGCCTCACCATTTCTGCGGAAAGAAGCCGCGAATAATCGGCCACTCCATCGCCCGTGATTTCAATATCGGCAGTGATAATTGCAATGCGGCTCATTTAATCTCAGTCTTTCAATAATGAATTAATGATTCCATAAAGCTCACGCACATAATGCGACCAACTGTATTTACTGATAAATATTTTACGTAATTGCATTTTCTGTTGGTCAGATTCAGGAATATTATTATCAATGATCTGGCGGGCCTTCGTTACAAAGCCTTCTACATCGCCCGGCGGCGTGTATTCCGCAAATTCGTCGCCCACTTCACGGAGAACTGGCAGGTCGCTGGCCAGCACCCTTGCGCCGCAGCTCAGTGCCTCAACAAGCGGCAGGCCAAAGCCTTCGGCGTCGGACGTGATCAGAACAAGTGTAGCTGCACGATAAATGGCGGCAAGTTCATCACGGCTCAGGCGAGGCATCACCTGAAATACGTCTGCAAGTCTCTTTTCCGCAATGATTAAATTCTGAGCTTCAATAAAATCACCGCCCACCCGAACGCATGTGAGATTGGGATATTGTGATGAAAGTCTTTCAATAATATCAATTAGCAGATCAATGCGTTTTCGCGGCGTATTCGTGCCAACATGCACCAAAACCGGCCAGTTTCCCTGAATATCTGCTTTTAACGCCACTATACCGTTATCGCATTTCAACTGAAATTCAGGTGCGGTTCCATTATATAATGTCTGAATCTTTGTACCGCTGATTTTCCAATTGCTTATTAGCTCACTACGAACAGAGTCGGAAACTGTAATAATTTGATCTGCTGATTGCAATCCATCATAGACAGGCCTGGCAAACCAGCGATGGAGGCGGCTTTTAATTGATCTCCCAACGGTTCCCAGCGGTTTAATCGCGTCAGTATCGTGACAGATCACAACCGACTTGATTTGATTCTTATTCAGCAACGGCACTACATGTGCATAGGAATGATCAATTACTATAGCAGCCTGATATTTCTTAATTGCAATAGCTCTTTTAATACCCCGCTTTAATATGAGACGACGGTTGATAAACCGGTCGAGATTCCATGCAAAACGTCTGTCAGAAAGACAAGAGAATATAGGAACATAGCCAGGTGTAATTAGATCAACCGAAATGTAATCGCCAAGCTCAGCCCTGATATGAGTTTCAATCATATCGGCAATCAGGTTCATGCTTTCCCAGTTTTCTTCTGGAAAATCAGCGATTAAAGCAAGCTGAATGGGTCGGGTCGGATTCATTGCGGCACCCGCCAGACCTGCATCAGGGCGTTACCGGTTTCAATTTGAACCGCTTTCAGGCGCAATTGCAATTCGCGGAATATCTGTGAAGGCTGCTGGCCGGGTGTATTGGGCGAGAAGGCCAGATAAACCGGTGTGCGGCTTCTCAAGCGTTCCTGCAAGACCCCTTCGTCATAGCTTCGGTTCGACTGAAATGTAACCAGATGTGGCTCGTAATCCGGCTGTTCCGGCCGATAAATTCCCACCAGCTTGTGCACCAATCCCTCTGTCAGCAGGAAACCGCCCGATGGTGTAGCCATCAAAAGCATCTGCCGCCTCTGGGCATAGTCATTAAGCCGTGTCTGATGCCTGGCGAAGATCGCATAAGTGAGCAATGAGCCCATCACCAGAAATAGTATTCCGACACTTTTTTGCAATTGCCGAAATCGGGCCAGATACGGCATACATTGAGATTGAATCATCAGGCCATAGGCAATAATCCATGATGGCAGGGCCACCTGCATCAGGCGCAGGCCGATAACGTCGGTCTGCACACGGCTGGCTGATGAATCATGAAAATAATAGCACCCCAGGAGTGCCAGAAACGACAGGCAGACGGCCGGAATGGCAGCCTTTTCGCGTTGTAACAGCAGAAATGGCGAGAAGAACATGAGCGGCCAGAAAAGGCTGAGCGATTCGGCATAAAACGGGATTTGTTCAGGCAGATATTTCAGTGAAAAGAGCCCGCGGCCGGCTGAAAACGGGTCGAGCAGCGACCCATAAGCCACCAGATTAAAGGCAATCAGTGGCATGGCCGAAACCAGGCATGCCAGAGCGAAAACAAGGCAAGATTTCAGCCGTCCATTTTTCAGATAAACCGCCAGTGCCAGTGCAGGCGCAGCCGCAGCGGCATGGTGCCTCATAGTGGCGGCCAGACCCACACCCAGCCCAGCGAGGCAAAGGTCACGCGTGACCATGACCCCATTCCGACAAAATGCAGATACTGCCAGCAAAAGCCCCGTTCCGGCGGCGGCATCGGCGGTGATGGTACGACTGTAGATGAGCAAAGTGGGATGAAACAGCACCAGCAGAGCATAGTTTTGCGGCAGATTCAATCGCCGAAGCGTGGCACATGCCACTAGAACCAACAAAGCATGCAGGAAGATTCCGGATAGAAATACCGCCTCATAACCGCCAGCCATGTAAAACGGTAAAGCAGCGAGCGATCGGCCGGGATGGCGAATGGGCAGGTGGCGGCCGCCGATGGGCAGAAGGTCGCCCAGGTGGGTGGAAAGGCCGGCCCCTTCGGCGGAAAGGGCACCGCGAGACCAGAAGATGGCCTGGTTAACAAAGCCCTGCTCATCTTCAATGCCGCAGACAGGCGGATAATAAACCAGGAACAAAAGACAATAAATGGCCAGGCCGGTGGCGATCAGGCGTGTCATGGGTTTCGCAGCTGCCCCCGGCGATTGTTCAAGAAAGATGATCCACCGCATTTTAGCACAAAAATATTTGAGTAAATTTTTTACAGAATATAACAGGTTGTATGCCAATATAGGCACAGAAATTTGATCCAATCTGATCAGATTTGTGATTTATGTTGAATATATCAAACAATATAGGGGCATATGTCAGAAAAACGGTGCCTAAGTCACATATTGCATTATTTTACGTAAATTCCCAGCAGGTGAGGCTTGAAAAATCCAACAGTCTCTTGTCAGGGGCTTGCAGATACGGTTCAATACGGTTGTATCTGTTGATGGCAACAACGCTTGGCTGTATTGGTTCAAATCAGGCCGGGAATGACCGTGACAGATGCTTAGATTCGGTCATGATTGAGGCGTTTCGATGGATCCCTTTGATTTCCCAGAGATGAAGCCTGACAAGTTGCCCGAACTGGCCTCGCGTTCGGTCGGTGGCTCATCGAATCGAAATGCCATACGCGTGCCTCGTTCCAAACAAGCCGGTTGGGTGCAGGTGCGCGCCATGGTGCGCGTCGCCCCGCCCGGAGAAGAAAGCTGGAGCCTGGTTGAGCTGAATCGCCCGCATGCCCTTATTGGCCGCAAGCCCGGCTGCGACATCACGATTGCTCACAACGACCTGGAAACGTCTCACGTTTACCTGCATTTTGACGAAAACGGCTGCTATGCAATTGACCTGCGCACCCGCAGCGGGATGCGAGTCAACAGTCGGGCCGTGACTCACTCGGCCATTTATCCTGGCGATGTGATTGAAGCCGGCGGTTATCGAATTCAGCTTGATGGCCTGATTATAAACGGCCAGCCTGTGCTGCGGGGCGACTATGGCCCCAGCCCACTTTCGCGTGAAAGTGCCCGGGGCTGCGTGGGAGTAAAGCTGCGAGCCATATCAGGCAGTGCGGCCGACTGGACTATCAACAGCCGGATCGCCTTTGTGGGGCGGGATGCCTCGTGTGCGGTTTCGCTTTCGTCGAACCCGGCCGCCAGCCGAATTCATGGCGTGCTGATACGTTCAAGCAATCAGGTTCACTTTGTTGACCTGATCAGCCGTGGAACTCATGTAAACGGCGAACATATTCACAACACCTGCTGTGAATTATTCCACAGCGATGTGATTTCGATCGGTCGCCGGGGTCTGGTCGTGCAGCGGGAAGACCATATTTATCAAAGCCAGACGACCAATCTTCCGGAATTGGCTTCGCGACATCAATCACAGGAGACGCAATCCGGTAGATCAGAAGAGGTGACAACCGTTCTGGCTTCTCTGTTAAACCGGATACAAACTCAGCACGATGCTGCGCTGGACCGCCAGAACGAGCTTCAGGTGGCGATGGCCCAGCTTTTAAGACAGGTTCAGAACGAGCAAGCACGCATTCTGGAGACACATCTGGGGCGGATTCAGCAGATGGATAGCGAAATTGCTGAACTAAAGGCCCAGATTGCCGGCGGTGAACAAGGTCAGAGAAGACTAACTGCACCAACAGCCGAACGTTCTCGTATTCCTACAGAGCCTGGCATGGCACCACCGACACAGGCCGAATCGGTGCCCCAGAAGCCAGCCAAACCGATCAATTTCAAAAAGATCAAAACGCGACAGTCGGCCGAGGCACAGGATAGCCCCGAATATACGGCTGCATGGCTGATGGATAAGGTCAGTCAGCTTGAAAGCGAACAGACAAGCACCTGGCGAGAACTGCTGGGAAGAATTCGCGGTAAATAATATAAGAATGATTTGTAGTTTATTCAACGGAGAAAACCGTTGATTGCATAAAACAAAAAGCCCCTGAAGAGACTTCAGGGGCTTAGTGTAAGATGCCGGCAATGACCGACTTTCGCGCTAAAAGCACTATCATGGGCCCGACGGGCTTAACGGCCGTGTTCGGAAAGGGAACGGGTGTGACTCCGCCGGTATGGTCGCCGACAAATTGCCAGGCAGGACATCTTTCAGCCTGCCAGGCAAGTGTATGGTTTGTGATAACGAATCATGTTTTGTTGGACGTGAACTAATCAGAATCGCAGATAATGCGAAAACTGCCATACGATGAATTATGAGTTCTCTGGAGAAACCATTCGCTGATCCAGACTCGAAAGAATCGAGTCGGGGTGGTCAAGCGATTGGCTGTTAGGACCGGTAAGCTGAGACGATCACTCGCCTTACACGCCCGGCCTATCGACCTGGTAGTCTTCCAGGAGCCTTCATCTTTCGAAAGGAAACCTCGTCTTAGAGTGGACTTCACGCTTAGATGCTTTCAGCGTTTATTCTTTCCCGACCTAGCTACCCAGCGCTGCCCC
>JBEITT010000209.1:0-2888 GCA_040374745.1 Planctomycetaceae bacterium
CTCCCAGAACTTGGCTTCCTGCCAGACCTCGACGCCATCCCGACGGAGGTTTACGCAAGGGCCAGACTGATGTTTATTAACTATCCGAATAACCCGACGGCCGGGATGGCAGATCGCCCGTTCTTTGAAAAAGTAGTCGCTTTGGCACACAAATACGGATTCGTGATTGCTCAGGATGCAGCGTATAACGAAATGTACTACGAGAAACCAGCCCTCTCGATACTCGAAATTGATGGAGCCAAAGACGTATCGGTCGAATTTCACAGCCTATCAAAAACTTTCAACATGACTGGCTGGCGTGTCGGTTTCGCCGTGGGCAATCCGGCCATAGTCGGTGCCTTGGGGCAGGTAAAAGCCAACACCGATTCTGGCATTTTCACATCCATTCAAATGGCTGCCAAAACAGCTCTGGACAACTACGATGAACTGACTGCACCGATTCGTGCCCTTTACAAGGATCGTCGCGACACTTTTGTTGACGCCATGAGCAAAGCCGGCTGGAATGTACCTACCCCTAATTCCACTTTCTATGTCTGGATCCCCTGCCCAACTGGAATATCCTCAACAGAGCTTGCCAGTCGCCTGCTGGATGAAGCCGATGTTGTGATGACTCCGGGTCTTGGTTTCGGTAGAACGGCAGATGGATTCATCAGAGCCGCTCTCACGGTTGAAACCCCTCGACTTTTAGAAGCCGTGGACCGCATCCGCCAGCTAAAGATCTGAGCAGATGCCAGAACATCAGTCACTGATAGCACTTGGAGCCAATTTAGGAGACGCTTCGGCAACGCTTCAGTTGGCTCTTGAGCACTTGGAGGCTGACCCGCAAATCAGCGTCTGCCAAGTCAGTTCGTTCATATCCAATACACCAGTGGGCGGTCCAGTCGGTCAACCGCTATTCGTCAACGCTGTGGCAGAGATTCAAACCCGGCTTGCACCGAAGACACTTCTCGCTGCAGTGCAAAGAATTGAGAAATCACTGGGCCGGATCCGATCCGAAACCTGGGCCGCCCGAAGCCTGGATCTTGATATACTCAGTTACGATAAGATAATCTCAGTTGATCCGCTCCTGATTTTACCTCACCCGCGTATGAGTGTTCGCAGATTTGTGATGGACCCTCTGGCGCAAATCCTTCCAGAGTGGCAACATCCGCAACTGCAGTGGTCGGCATCCAGATTGGTAAGCCACCTTGCAACCGCCCCCCGAGCGATCTGTTTTATGCCAACGATCGCCGAAATCGGTGTTATTCCGGCCGCTCTTGATTTATTCAAACGATTTTCCGAACTTGCTCCGGGTTGGGAAGTAACCCGCCAAAATACAAATGCCATGTTCGAAGTCTATTTTTCAAAAGATCTTGCCGATGGTTCACCTTGGCGGCTGCCCCGGTTTTATCCGACGGCTGACGACCCGGAAACGCTGGTCAAACAAGCGATTGCCACCTGTCGGGGGATGACAGAATTGGTTTTTGCCGTATGATGGTCGATAGATAATGATAAGCGAAGCTATCAGCTAATTCAGGTTTCACTTGCGAGCAGATCATGGCCGGCAGCAAATCGAACAAAACGTCCAAGGATGACAAAAAGCTGGTTCCCAAGATTATTGCACGCAACAAGCGGGCCTATCACGAGTTCGACATTCTTGACAAATGGGAGGCTGGTATTGTTCTGGTCGGTTCCGAGGTCAAAAGTCTTCGCAACGGCAAGTGCAGTCTTGATCAGTCATTCGCTGACCTGACCAACGACGAGGTTTGGCTTCTGGGCTGTGACATTCCGGAGTACGTCGAGGCCAACCGCTTCAACCATAAGGCCAAACGACCCCGAAAGTTACTGCTGCACTTTGAAGAGATAAAAAAGATCCGCAATAAGGTACAGGAAAAGGGCCTGACTCTGGTACCTCTGCAAATGTATTTCAACAAGGGACTGGCCAAGGTGGAAATTGGCTTGGCTCGTGGGCGGAAGTTGCACGACAAGCGTGAAGCCATTAAGGGCAAGGAAACGAAGCGAGATCTGGAAAGGATGTCGAAACGAAACTTCCGCGATTGACGAGGGATTTTTTGAGATTTTCCAGAGAGTCTTGAACTTTATGCGAGTGAATACCGTATAATTTAATAACGAATTTCATCGCAAGGTGTGATTTGTTAACTGTCTGATGATGTTTTGAGTCCATCTTAGGTGGATTCCCCTGACGGGGGCGAACTAGGATCGACCGGATTGCTGAAGACAGAGGTTGCGTGTCGAGGTTGGTCAGCAGGCCTCGTAAAAAGCGGACCAAACTATAAGTGCCAAAACAAGCACTCCTTCACTTCGCCTCGCTGCCTAAGCAGTGACGAAGCTCCGCAGCATGACTTCGGCCCGAGAGTCATGTTCGGAGACGCCAATTCGGGCTGGCCAGAGACTAACCGCCGGTTGCCGCTCTGGTGAGAAAACACGACTGGATAAGCGGAGAGGCACCCTGCCAGTTGGGGGCTTCCCGACGAAAACCAAATAACTGGACACACACGTAGACGCCCTGACGGATGGGTCTCGGGACGCGGGTGCAATTCCCGCCGCCTCCACTATTTTACCGCTCGCCAATTCGTGACACTGAGCGACAAACGACGACACAACCCCTGCTTCCGCAGGGGTTTGTGCTTTTAATGGCGTGGTGCCCAAGTTTTCTTCGTTGCCATCCAATGACTGGTCAGGACACTCCACGCCGCCCGAAATGCAGACAATATGCAGACACTTTTTCAGGATGGAATCAAGTGTCGTACCCGACGCATCCGCTTCTTTCAAAACTTCTGTAAGTGATTCTAGTGTCTTGAATTGCGTTGTGTCGTACGAAGGCACGCCGTGGCATGGGGTATCACCGATCCGAATGACTTCTTGGGATTGTTCAGGGGCAGAATTGC